>CAYRJM010000006.1:0-77215 GCA_964424665.1 uncultured Chitinophagaceae bacterium | reverse complement strand
CCCTGTCCACAAAAGGTTCCAGTTTCTTGTCTGTTGCCAAATCTTTTACGGCCGGGCCAACTAAAACGACTTCAAATTTTATTTTTCTGCTTTTTGCTTTAACCCTTTCCCCTGTTTCCACTGCTGCTATACAGTGTCTTGAATTTCGAACTAAAAAGCCATGTTTGCCATTTTCTTAATCGAATTTTCTATTTGCTGCGGTGATTTGTCTTGCATGTACTGTTGAGAACGTTACCGGTCCAACTAATATAAGAACAAGAACTAAAAAATTCATTCTCATGTTATTCCTTTCTTATTGTTAATTTATTAAAGATTCGGTGCTTATTGGTGATAGTGATAGGATGGCTGTTTTATCTGCTCCATAATGCTTTGATTTAATTATTTTTATTGTTTGCATTTCATGTTCCGAATATTAAAAAAGTGCCTTAAGCTCTTTGCATAACGATACGCCTTTGTCGTGGTTGTACCAGTTCTGCAAAGCGATTTTGGTGGTTTCAAAATCTGCATTGTCCGCTTTCAATTTATCCAGTAATTCCTGTGCTTCTTTTGGTCGTGGCCCCCAATCAAACAAGTCATTCCCGCTTTCATCCCTCACAATAAACTTGGGAATACCCTTATTACCATTAGTAAGGTAGCTTTCAATAAGAAATGGTTTGGTGTCTCGCAGTTGAATATCGTAACTTATTAGCTTATTTCTGGCCGCGAGCTTTATCAGAAAGGGAATAATATGTGCCGCATCACCGCACCACGGCTCTGTAATGATAATCCAATGCTGTGGCGAGGTCACGTGCGCTATTTGGGAAACGAGGTTTTCATCCAGTATCAACTGCTTGTCCCACCGTTTCATTCTGGACCTGTTTAGCCTGGTGTAATCCAGATACAAGGCGTCATCATAAGGATGTTGCAAATCCAGATTCTCCAATATGTTTTCAAACAGTTCTTTATATGCAGTATAATTCATTTGTTTGCTTAATAGTGTTTACTTACAATGCGCTCATGTCAATTACAAAGCGGTATTTCACATCGCTTTTAAGCATTCTTTCATAAGCGGTGTTAATATAATCCGGCGGTATAACTTTCACCACCGAAGTAACGCCTTGTTCTGCACAATAATCCAGCATTTCCTGTGTTTATTTAATGCCTCCTATAAATGAACCTGTAATTTTCCTTCGGCACGAAGTCAATAAGCGAACAGGCAGTTTTGGGTCTCCTTACGCTCAAAGGAAAAAGTGCTGCTTTGGGCAGCATATCCTTTTGTTTGTATCATTCTTATGTTCTGTTTTTAAACATCGTTTACACCACACTGTAAATTTTGATGTTGCACAAACGTTTTAAGTACGGTTTCAGCGAGGGTACAACGTTTTTATTGAAAAAATCGCTCATCAGGTACTCCTGCGCATTCTCCACGCTGTCAAACCCATGTAATACTTGTATATCTTCTACGTGCACCAGAAACTCTTTGGATAATGCACCCTTAATGGTTTTTAAGAATGGTTCTTTATAAAGAATATAAACCGCAGTTGCACTCGCCCTGTCTATATTGTCGATCGTTAAGGTTATCTCTAAATAGGCCTTTACCATAAGATTTTCTTGCCGTATAGCAAAGGTCTTTGGTATGCCGGTTTCAAACAACGGGCATACAGGAAAAAAAATGGTATTTTTAAGAAAATGTCAGCTCACGCGGCTATTTTTCTATCGTATTCTGCTTATTATCTCCCAATAATTCAGGTTACTAAAGAGATTCTCTCGCATCCAAACGTTACAGGTCGTATGTCCCGAATTGCCGCGGAGATGTGTCAAATGCATGAATGGCTGTTTTTCATAAATACTTACCGCCAACCCATGGGCAGATACGAAAACAAAACAAGGTTTATACTACATGATAAGATAAACTATAGATAGGAAAAAAAGAAGATCCTATCAGAAAAAACGATACTATTCTTATATATGATATCAGACAATAAGCGGAATGTAATCATTCCCAAAATACAGCCTGTCACCGCTGGAAACATTATGCGGAGCACCATATTCCATGAACCTGAAGGTGCATCCATATGTTATAGGTCGTATCCCCGGACTCAGCAGAAACAAAAAGAACTGTTTTAGGGATGGAAGGCTCTCGTATTCTGAAAGCGACTTAGAAGAAGCAATCATCAATCACCTCCAGGCTTTTCTGTTGGAAACGGGAGAGGGTTTTGTTTTGAAGTCGTACAAAAGCGAATTACATTTGACACTACACGAAGGATCGGAAGCCCATCCTATATGCCTAATGAAATAATCAGCCAGATCATAGCAGGGAAGACAGTATCTTTTCCAGAAGGCTTTAGAACTTTTTTCCCGCAAGGTGTTGAACAACTGTACGACGCTTTATCTCATCGCTACCGAGTAAACTTTGACGACAATTACCTTAGAGAATATTTTAGCCTGGGTCCGGTAACTGAACCGAAAAATTGACGCTTTTTTACTATACAACGCCGCCTCTCTTTCTTATTTTTGCCGTCTTTCTTGTTTTTAACCTGAGTTGAGCGAACAGCATCATTTTTAACCCTGCAAATACCAACAAATGAAAACGCTAATTTTCTTAACCCTACTTATGTCCGGCTTCATCACCGGTTGCGACAATGATGAATCCGCTGCGCCGACCATCGATCTGGCAGCACAGTCGATTGAATTTACGATTGATAAAACAAGCGATTTTGAAGGCACTGCCTTTATCAGAGGAACGGTAAAAAACCTGGGCGCCGATTATACCTCCGGTGCAAACCAACAGGTAGTTTACCTATATGAACAACATCCCGGTGGACAAAAAACGGAGGTCGCAAAAAAAGAATTTACAAACCTGGAAGCCGGTGGCACACTGGAAGTAAAGTATGCCAGAGCTTGGAACGTTTCCGCCGAATTTCCGCCAAAATATATCCTTAGTATTGTCTACGGTCCGGATATTTATATAGACGGGAAACGGACCAATGACGATAAAAACAGTGAAAACAACAGCCTGGAAAGAAGCGGTGCAGATATCAATCAATTGTTCTAAAATAAATAGAAATTATTCTTATGAAAGTATCCAAACTACTTTACCAACCCATAGCGACGCTGGTATTCTTTAACCTGGCTGCCTGCAAAAAAGATAAAACGGAACCGGGCCCTAGGCCCCGGGAATTGCCTGTCGGCCAATGGAATTTTTCCAGTACTAATGCTGATTTATCCTTAAAAAACTTAAAGATGAAACGTAGCATAATAAATCACTATCACACTTGGAAATGATCACAGGCGGAGTTCCCTCCGGCCATAAAAAATATAAAAAAACGGATGAAAAAATTATTATTAAATTGCCTGAGTGCGCTTTTGTTGCTCCCTGTCGCCTGCGGGCAGGACCATGACAGCAGCCCTAAAAAATACGGGCCGGTATACGTAAACCTGAATATAAACGGAAGTCCTGCATTGAACGCCACTGCAGACAGCCCATTAGATCAAAGCGCTCTCATAAGCGCGAGGATAACCAGCCGCGATATAACCGGATCTGGACAGACGATTGCCAAAAACACTTTGATTGTGGGGGCTTCCGTCATTATCGATCAGGCTTCGGCCAAAATAAAAACCTTAAATTTTTCAATTCCCGGTATAACCGAACCCGGAACGTACAACCTGATAGAAAAAGGCGGATTATTCGTTTACTCGGATGCCTCCGGTGGCATGTCAAGTATGATTGGCTACACCATCGCAGAACCAGAAGATGGAAGTTGCACAGTGGTTATTAGCAAAATCGGCGGTGAACCAATCCCGGCAGCAGGAAGAGTAGCAATAGGCAGTTTTACCGCGACTGTGAAAGAGGGAGGAACAACTTATACCCTAAAAGGTTCCTTTAACGGCGGCATACCGGAGTAGACGGAGGATAGGTGCCTCGTGCGCTTGCATGAAAAACCAATAAGATGCAATCCGGAAAATAGCGCAGCAAAAGCACTCAGCGGTAACAGCAGGGATCAGCGGCATTATGCAACCGTTAATCAAAAACAGCAGCAGCCCGACAGCCCTCTTTCTTTTCCGACAGGAAGAAACAGACACCCGCGTCATGCTGCGCCAAACCGATACCGGCTTGCGCCTGCTAGCCTGTAAAAAGCGGTATGCACCGGTGAAGCATTAGCTATTAGTCGTTGTTACAAGGATTGCGATTCTTTAAAAGCGAGAGCCTGTGAACCGCGCCAACCGCTAAAAAGTAGCGGGCGCACCAGATCAAACGTTGTGGTGAGCATTTTTTGTTTTTTTAAACGGTGACGCATCGCGCAAAGCATCGCGTTAAATTAACCTCCTGCCAAGTTAATTCGTCAGCCTTGCACCCGGTTCTCACTTCGTGAGAAATTGGCCTTACGGCACACATTCATAAAACTAAAAAGAATTAAGCAAGTCCTTGGCTGCGTTCAGGTTTTTATTCCAGTCTGGAGTACGGTGCGGGCTCGACAACTTTTGAATGGCCTGGTTTAAACGTTGAAGACCTTCGGTATCCTTTTTTTCTCTCAGGCTCTTTAGGATTATTTGTGCTTTTTCGTAGTCCTGAATACCTTCCCGGAGCCGCTCAAACCTGATGGAACTTCTGTTTTGCGGATAAACGATATAAGTATCGCCGGCAGGCCAGGTCCGGAACCGGGAATCCTGCAAAGGATTCCTGACCCAGGAATTGTAAGCCCATCTCAACATGCCGTCAAAGCCGTTCGCCAGGGCAAACCAGGCTACATAAACGGATTCCGCCGGATCGGAAAAAGTAAACTGATTGGGGAACGCATCACTGCAACAAGTATAAAAAGTACTGTTTAGTCCGCGCCCTCGTCTCCGCGCTAAATCTGTGCTTGAGAAAGGATGCCCGATGGAAATGCTGATGTCCGCGCTATGGGGATATTTTTTATACGTTTTGTGGTTGTCGGCGTAAGAAATACCGAGTTCCGGAGCCACCTTTTTTAACAAGTCAAAGGCGGCACCCATTTGCTTGGGGGAGCGCTCATCCATAGCAATATTGGTGATCTCCAACCAGCCTTTTGTCTTTAAATGTTTGGAGAAGTCCTTTAAAAAGGGCGTCCATAGTTCTATAAAGGCGCTTGTTCCGGGTACGGCCTTGACGTCGACAAACTGTCCGGTTGCAGCGTCCTTATAATGTATTTCATTATTCCACGGAATGATGGAATAGGCGTTAATCATTTTATTAATTCCCAGCGACATCATAAAGCTTACCCAGCGGTCAAAGACCGTATAATCATACGCCCAGGAACCATCCGCTTTCTTGGTCCAGATGATCATGTCCGCATAGGGATCGTAGGTCTGTACATTCCACGGATCTTTATTCAAGGTGGCCGTAATCACCTTTTGTCCGGCATCGGCCAGGCGCTTCATTACCGGCCGCATTCTTTTAAAATGGGCGTCACTCCACAGTTCCAGCTTATTGACGCGGGCCACGGCCGAGGGGTGCTGCCAAAAGTCTAAATGATAGGTCCATTGTGCGGGTTCTGGTAACGTATGGGGAAGCACGTTTAAGTTTAATACGAGCTTTTTGAGCACATTGTCGTGTGCTTTTATACGCACGAGCGCCTGATAATTGCCGGGCGCTGCGCCCCGGGGGATATTTACGGTAATCCAAACCGGCCGCACCGTATTTCTCTCGTAATCAAAATAATCCAGGTCGTCCAGCATATCGGGAGAAAGCGAAGCCGCGAAATCTTCCGGTTTTCTGTGCCCGCAACCCGGCCCAAACTCGTCGGTCATGACATACCGCACAAAACGGGCGAAAGCCGCGTCTTGCGGCAGCGTACCCCCCTCCCCTTGGAAGGGCGATATCGTGACCGATATATCTTCATAGTCCCGGCCTCCCCACAGCAGTACCTGCGCCGAAACGCGCTCTCCACGCCATCCGGCCAGCTTCGCCTCCGTTTGAAGGTCAACCGTTGGAATCCTGTGTTTGGCAAACCGCTGATCAATAGACGCGAAAGAAGCCTGTAGGTTTTCCGCTACCCCGCTCCAGTCTGTCAAGGTATCTGCCGTTGGATCTTGCAGTTCTTTAAACGGCTGGCCCTTCCCCAGGGCATCGGTCAGCGTTGTTTGCTGGCTGTATACGGGAATAAAAAACAATAAAGGGGCGATGAACAAAATAGAAGTGAAGAGTCGTTTCATTTTCATTGGGTTTTTTAGAAGCCCACAAATTACGTAAAATATCTCCCTTCTTACTCACTGGTTGAGCATCATTTGAAACTGTCTGGATTTACCCAAGGGAAATAGCCGGAGGAAAAGCCCCGATGGAAGACCTTCCAGCCGGAAAAGGCTTATGCTTTGTTTGCCTTGTTTTAGGTTCCGGGTAACGGCATAGGGTAGAACATGGCGTGTTATCAGGCTACCGCCGGCGCATCTTCTTCCACTAAAACCATGGAGGCGCTTTTCGCCCCCACCGGCAATACGGTTTTACCATAGACTTCGTTTAGCACAAGGGCAGCACTCCCGTAGCAGGCCGAAAGTCCACAAACAATGCCTTCGTAACCGGCGAATTTTCCCAGCGCTTCATTGCCGGTAAATTCCGTAACCGCCAGCAGGAAAAACAACACCGTTAAGGTAAAGAAAACGACCTGCAACATGCGGTTCATTTTCAAGGTGCCGAAAAACATGTATAAGGTAAACACCCCCCACATAAAAAGAAACACCCCCATAGAAGTGGCATCAGGGGCGAAGGCCGCGCCAAAGGAAGTCTTGGGGATCAACAAGATGGCTACCAGCGTAATCCAGAACATACCGTAGGCCGTAAACGCAGTGGCTCCGAACGTATTGTTCTTTTTCCACTCCTGAATACCAGCGATCACCTGGGCGAGTCCCCCGGTGAAGATTCCCATGCCCAGGATCATGGAATTCATCCCGATAAAGCCGGAATTATGAATATTGAGCAAAACAGTCGTTATGCCAAAACAGAAAAGGCCGAGTACAGCCGGGTTGCCGGTATTATCTTTAATGGTCGTGACGGTGTGTGAGGTATCCATAGCGGTTTTTGTCTCAAATATAAAAATAATTTTTATTGTTATGTTTTTTTATTCAAAAAAAATGCCCGCCGGTCCGGCAAAAAAAATCCGGCGCAAAATTCAGGCATCCCGTTGTCCTTTTTTAATCATTAGCGGCCTTCCGATGAAGCATTTTCCGGCAAAAAGGAGCAAAAATCATTAAAAAACAGTTATTTTAAAAATATTTTTAAGTGAATTAAAAAAAATAATTCCCTTTATTACTTGCTGAAAATAAATAATTTACACCAAATAATTTTTTAATTATATTATTTTTAACAAAAAAATTTTTTTAGTTTAAAAACCCGGCGTACCTTTGCGCCCGATTTACGGGGCGTAAAACAGCAAAAAACGGCCCGAAAATTAAACACTGCGCAGTTGTTTTTTTGATTATTGTTCTTGGCCGCAAGGCAAGTTAACGCCCTATTTATTTTTAAAATTTGAGATCATGAATCAGGAAATGTTAAATCAACAAAAGCGCGTAACCACAGATGTTCCTTTAGATGGATTTATCGTAAAGGAAACACTGGCTACCCATTTGGTTCCCAACAACAACAAGGGAACATTTAGCCTCGCCGAACTGAAAAGCATTCAGAAAAAAAGAAGAGGCGCTACCATACGGTTATACAACCGTTATTTTTAAAAAACAAGTTTCAGTACTAATTACTTAGTTCATTACTGTTGGGGTCGCGGCTCATCCTGTTACAATACGCAGCCGCGGCCCGGGAGACCCAGGGATTATTGTTTCTGCTCTTTTTCTTTCAATTGTTTCTCCAACGCAAACATTTTGTCTCTTAACCGGGCTGCCTCCAGAAAATCAAGCTCCTTGGCCGCTTTATTCATTTGTTTTTTAGCCTGTTTTACGGCTTTCTGCAACTGGTCCTTTGTTTCATACACCACTTCTTCGGCTACTTTAGGCGCATGATCATCTATGGCCAACTCCGATTTCTCATCGTAGTTTTTAATTTCCAAAACAGCTGTTTGTTCGAAGATATTTTCTTTTGACTTCAGGACAGTTACCGGCGTTATGCCATGTTCGGCGTTGTACTTCAGCTGCTTTTCTCTTCTTCGGTTCGTCTCGTCGATGGTTCGTTGCATGCTGTCGGTCATCCGGTCGGCGTAGAAGATCACCAGCCCGTCTACATTCCTTGCCGCGCGGCCGGCAGTCTGTGTCAGGGAGGTTTCATTCCTTAAAAACCCTTCCTTGTCTGCATCTAAAATAGCCACCAGGGAAACTTCCGGCAGATCAAGTCCTTCCCTCAGCAGGTTAACCCCTACCAAGACGTCCACTTCCCCCAAGCGCAGTTGCCTGAGGATCTCCACCCGCTCCAGGGTATCTACTTCACTGTGAATATACCTGGAATTGATGTTAATGCGCTTCAGATATTTGTCCAGCTCTTCGGCCATCCGCTTGGTCAGGGTAGTCACCAGCACCCGGTGGCCCCGATTTACCCGTTCGTCTATTTCTTCGAGCAAATCATCTATCTGATCGCTGCTCGGACGAACTTCAATAGGCGGATCCAATAGTCCGGTCGGACGAACCACCTGCTCGACCACCAGCCCTTCCGTTTTATTGAGTTCGTATTTGCCCGGCGTCGCGCTCATAAAAATCGTTTGTCCCAGCAGGCCCTCAAATTCCGGAAAATTCAGCGGCCGGTTGTCCAGGGCGGAGGGCAGCCGAAAACCATACTCGACCAAATTGAGCTTTCGGGAACGGTCCCCTCCGAACATACCGCTGACCTGCGGAATGGTTACGTGGCTCTCATCAATCACGGTCAGGAAATCTTCCGGAAAATAATCAAACAGGCAGAAAGGCCTGTCGCCTGGAAGCCGGCGGTCAAAAAAGCGCGAATAGTTTTCAATACCATTGCAGTAGCCCAGTTCCCGGATCATTTCCAGGTCATAATTTACCTTTTCTTCTATACGCTTCGCCTCCTCAGGCCGGTTCATCTTTTTAAAGTAGGCCACCTGGGCGGCGAGCTCATCCTGAATTTCAAAAAGGATCTGCTGCATCATGTCTTTAGGCGCCAGATAAAGGTTAGCGGGAAAAATCGCGGCGTCCTGCATCCGGCTCATGCGTCTTCCTGTTTCGGGGTCGAACTGTTCGATCTCTTCAATTTCATCGCCAAAAAACGAGATCCGGTAGGCGTAGTCCACGTAAGGCAAGTTGATGTCAATGGTATCTCCCTTCACCCGAAATTGTCCTCTTTCAAATTCCAGGGTGGTTCGGCTGTAAAGCGCACCCACCAGCTCCCTCAGAAGTTGATTCCGGTTCAGCGTTTGGCCCTCATGAATCCGAATGATGCTGTTGGCGTATTCCCTCGGGTTGCCGATGCCGTATATGCAGCTCACGCTGGCCACCACAATCACATCGCGTCGCCCGGAAAGCAGGTTAGAGGTCGCCCGCAGCCGAAGCTTGTCCAGCTCATCGTTGATCGCCAGGTCCTTTTCAATATAAATATCGGCAACCGGCATGTAGGCTTCCGGCTGGTAGTAATCATAATAAGAAACAAAATATTCTACCGCATTCTCCGGGAAAAACCGCCTGAACTCCCCGTACAGCTGCGCCACCAACGTCTTATTGTGCGTCAATACCAGCGTAGGCCGCTGTACATTTTGGATAACGTTGGCTATGGTAAACGTCTTTCCGGAACCGGTAACCCCGAGCAGCGCCTGAAAGGGATCGCCGTTTTTCAGCCCTTCCGTGAGTTGACGGATGGCTTCCGGCTGGTCTCCGGAGGGCCGGTAGGGGGCATCAAGGTGGAACATCATCTTACAAATTTACAGGGAATAGTGGCAACAGACAAACACAAACCCGCCGCCTTCGGGCAGCGTTATAAATACGCCGCCTGTCCGGCAGGGTACAAAAAGGCAGGTTTGTGCGGATGAAGGAAGGCCGGTTGACTTTTCCTGGAAACTTTTTTAACCGCAATGATTAAAAGCTGTACACGGCGGCCACCAGCATACGGGGGGAACCTTTTGTTCCCTGGCCGTTTTTGGTAAATAAGGAAGCTGTCGCCCGGTCAAACCGGAATTCCGGAATAAGCCGTAGCGGCCCGAGCCGATAGTCAGCCGAAAACGTAAAGGCCCATATGGCGCCGCCGTTGGCAAAGGCGGTTTTGTCCGTAAAGACCTTCAGGTTGTCTTTATCGTTAAAATATTCCGTTCGCATGGTAAATCCTAAGGCCTCACTGCAATCCAGGTTCAGATAAAGCGCACTGCCCCACCAGGCAGCGCCCGGTCCTTCTCCCCTGTAATAGCTGTAAGTTCCATTGTAGGCTATGCTGAACCGCGGGTTGAAGCTGTAGCTTAAAACCAGGTCAAGCTGGTCATTGCGGATCCCGCTGGTATCTTCCCCGCCGATGTAATTCAGGTAAGCGGAAAAAGAAGTCTCCCGGGGGCGAAAAGCCCATTGCCCGCCGATATACTTTTTGCTGTCCGGCGGCGCGTATTTATAATCGGTCGGATTAAAAACCCCGGCCATGAACGTGTGGTCGCCTACGGTAACCGCGGCTTTGACGCCGGTATGGAAAAACGGTCCGTAGGAGAACATATAGGACATGCTGTAATTGCGGTTTAAATTTGCATCCACCAGCTCATAGCCCACATAAGTGGCAAAACTTCCCGCGGTGAACTGCAGCCAGGGCACCGGTGTGTAGTCCATGTAGAGTTGTTTAAGCAGGACAGATGATTTGGTGTCATTGTAGGAAAAAGCGTCGGCGCGCTTGCCCCATCCCAGGTCGCCGGTAAAACGCACCTTGCCCAGGGAATGCTGGATTTTTACCGAAAGCATCCCCACCTCAAAGGAACGGTCCGAGTTGGTGAAACTGGTTTTATGGTCTGTAGCGTTTTTGTTGAAATTGTGGGTATAATACAGGCCGCCGTAGCCGGATATCGTCCACTTTTTCTCGGCGGTCGTGTCGGTATCCTGAGCGAGAAGCGTGGTTCCCGTGCAGAGGGCCAGCAGTGCAAAACATAGTTTTTTCATCACTTTATTGTTAAAGGGTTATCAACGGGGTTAAACGTATTCGAAGGTATAAATAGGAGGTACCGGATCATTGGCGTGGTATCTTTCGTCATGCTGGCTGATGTCCAGTCCGACTTCTTCTTCCGTTTCACTTACCCGGACCGGATAGATCAGGTTGACTACCTTAAAAATCAGCAGCCCCATACCAAAACTATAGGCTACCACCAACAACATCCCTAAAAGCTGGTCAATAAAAAGCGAGAGGTTGCCATACATCCAGCCGTCAACGGCTACCGTGTTGATAGCGGTGGAGGCGAACACGCCGGTGAGCAGCATGCCTACCATGCCGCCGACGCCGTGACAGGGAAAGACATCCAACGTATCGTCTATTACCGATTTGCTCTTCCAGTGAACCACCATATTGGAAATGAGGGCGGCGACAAAACCGATACAGAGGCTTTGGGGGATACCTACATACCCGGATGCCGGGGTAATCGCTACCATGCCGACCACGGCCCCCATACAAAACCCCATCGCCGACGGCTTCCTGCCCCGGATGCTGTCAAAGAAGATCCAGCTCAGCCCTGCGGCCGCCGTAGCCGTATTGGTTGTGGCAAAAGCAGAAACAGCCAGGGTGTTTGCACCCAGGGCGGAGCCGGCATTAAACCCAAACCAGCCAAACCACAACAGGCCCGTCCCCAGCAATACGAAGGGGATATTAGCCGGCTGGCTGCCCTTTTGTTGGATATGTGCCTTCCGGCGCTTGAGTACCAGTGCGCCGGCAAGGGCTGCACAGCCGGCAGAGATATGGACCACCGTCCCTCCGGCAAAGTCCAGTACGCCCATTTGCGCCAGGATGCCGTCCGGATTCCAGGCCCAGTGCGCAATCGGCGCGTAGATAAGCAAGCTGAAGAGGACCATAAATAGCAGGTAAGCCCTGAACTGTATGCGTTCGGCCACTGCGCCTACGACCAGGGCCGGCGCGATAATGGCAAATTTCATTTGAAATAAGGCAAACAACAGCAGCGGAATGGTGGGCGCCAGCGGCCAGGGATCTCCGTCCAGCACATTGTTGAAAAAGAAAAACTGCGTCGGGTTGCCAATTAATCCGTGAAAAGAATCGCCAAAAGCCAGGCTAAAGCCCACGACCACCCACAAAATGCTGATCAGACCGGTGGCTATGAAACTTTGCAACATGGTAGAAATAATATTTTTGCTGTTAACCATGCCGCCATAAAAGAAAGACAATCCCGGGGTCATTAAGAAAACCAGGGTTCCCGCTACCACCACCCAGGCGATATCCGCCGGTACCAATCCTTCCGGGGAAATCAGTTGGTCCGGGGAAACAATCGCTCCGGCCAGGGCCAATATGGCCAATAAAAGGAAGGAAATCCAACCTAAAAGTGATAATTTTTTCATATAATATTATTTATAATTCATAAAATACTTTCAAAGCAAAGGTAGGAATTTATAAATAATATTCATTAAAAAGTAAAATATTTAGATATTTATTAATAAAATAGCATGATAATGGATCATTACTAATTCTACGTTCCAAAATTTAATAAAATATATAAATTTTCTAATTCAATATATTTGGATCAGATTGTCCAGAAAATGCGATTTTTCCTGAAAAAAGATTAAATTTAATTATTTTATAATGTATTGAAGCGGGCTTCCTTCTCCGGCGGGCGGGAAAACAAAGGGGAGGCCTTATCTGCTCAATTCCGCTTGTAAAAATAAACCCTCGCGAAATCGGTAAACCCTTTTTCGCTTAAAGTATAAAAACCGGAATCGTCCCGGGCGAAGCAGACCGCTTCGCCCTGAGGCTCCAGGGTATAAGACAGTTGCGTATATTTTCCGGCAAGGGCGGCCGGCAGCGGTTGGTTCGGTTGCCGCTGGTAGTATTGTAAGCCAAGATAGGTTTTTACAATAATTTCTTTTCCATCGGCGGACTGGCAGGCCGACACCACGCCGGAATAGCGCAGTGCTCCGGCTGGTTGGGCCATAAGCACTTCGTCGTTATCTTCTGACGGAAGCGATACCTTATATATCTGGGAAGGCTGGTCGTTTTTGGTGATAATGAAAATCGCTTCGGCGGCGGCATCCACCAGAAAGGCTTCCGCATTATGCGGCCCGTCAGGATACTTAAACCGGAGCCGCTTCGCCTGGTACACGGTATCGACGTCAGCATCGGGCTCTTGAAAATAATAGAAATCATAGCTTTCCCGTTTCAACGCGTTGTCCCCTATATCGCCAAGGAAAAGCTGATCTCCCGACAGGGTCATATCCTCCCAGTCTTCGTTGGTTACCCCTTTTATATAGAGGTGCTTCTTTACTTTCCCGTCGTGATTGATTAAAAACAGCAGCGGTGGCTTATCGCTGTCTTGCTCTCCCCAGAGAAAACCGGGGTTTACCCTGCTGTCCGCGATACCTGAAATCTCGCCTACCAACGGGACGAGCGGATGCGCTGTAGGTACGGAATCAAATATTGGCTGCCCGGGCGGTTGAAGGTCAGACTGCCTCTTTCGGCACCCCATGAACTGGACGGAAAGAAGGACGAATAAAAGGCTTACCCCCGCGAGCCCTCGTCGGTTAAAAATCGGTTTTGAATGCATGCGTCCCCCCTTCGCTTTGGTATAAAACAAAAGTATAATTTATAATCAACTTTTTTTCTTTTTCTCCGGGGAAATTTTCAGCCGTGTCCGTGGTCCTCCGGCGGGCGTTTCTCCTTATCGCAGCAAACGTCCCTGGAGGCGAAGGAGTTTTGTTTCAGCGAGTTTGGCGTTGTAGCGGGCGGTGATCAGGCGCATCCGTGCGTCCGCGAGGCTCTGCTGGGCTTCCTTGACTTCGATGGAACTGACCTGCCCAAGCCGGAATGCCGCCAAGGTCACCTTGACATTCTCCTCAGCAACATCCATATTCTCCAGCTCCAGGCTCATGGCCTCTTTATAATAGCTGTAGTCCGTAAAAGCGTTCCGCACCGCGGTGCTAACAGCCAGCCGGTTGTCCTGAAGGTCCAGTTTCTGATAGGCGATGTCCAGCTTCGCCTGTTTGGCCTGGCGGGTGATGTTGAAACCTTCGAAGATCGGAACAGACGCCTTCAGTCCGTAATTCAACCCATTGCTCTGGTTAAAAAGAAAAAAACCGGCCTGGGAGTTTTGTTTACTAAAAGAATAGCTGGAGGTGAAAGAAATAACCGGAAACCGGCTGCGTTTGATCTCTTTGAGCGCAAGCTCGGCGATCTCCATGTTTTTCTTGCCCGACAACAAGCTGTAGTTTTGCGCGAGGGCCGTCTGACTAATGTCTCCCAGCTGCAACGCCATGTTCACCGGGATGGAATCTGTTACCCGGTAGTTTTGCTGTTCCGGCAATTGAATCAGCCGGTTGAGCAGCGTTTTACTTTCCGTGATCATCGTTTGTTGCAGCAGGGAGTCCGCTTTTTGGGCGTTCAAATCAACTTTTGCCTGCAGATAGTCAATTTTAGACCCCAGGCCGCTCTGCAATTTATTAAAAGCGATCTTCACTCTTTCCTTCGAAATGGACATTTGTTCGGTAATCGTTCTCAGCTCCTGCTTTTGCAGGATAATGGTGTAGTAGGCGTCGATCATTTCGGCCACCGTATTGACCACCTGTTCCTTTACCTGAAGGGTACCCAGCTCCCGGATCGCCCGCAGTTTGTCTTTGGTGGCAAACACCCGGAGCCCGTCAAACAAGGTCCAGTCTAAATCAGCGGAAAGCGCGGTATTGTTCGACCTGGAGTTTTTGCGCTCCACCTGGCTGCCCGTCGAATATTTTTGGTTAACATGTACGGTAGACCAGGTACGGGAAGCCGATCCGGTAATCGTCGGCAAAAAAGCGCCGTAGGCGTATTGATAGTTCAAGTCGGCCGCTTCGGCTCTGTTTCTGGCCATTAATATGTCGTAGTTGTTCTTTAAGCCGATGCGGAGGGCGTCTTCAAGCGTAAGCAACTCTTGCCCGTGGCAAAAAGAAAAGGCAAACAAACATAAAACAGTAGATACGATCAGCTTCATAGGTATATATTTTGGTGCGCTGCATTCACGAGGCATGGTCCGTAACGGTTTCTCGTTGCATGAGCATGGCTTCTTCTTCCAATTGCTTGATGGGTTTTCTCCGGGACAAAAAAGAATACATGGCCGGGATGACAAAGAGGGTCAGGATGAGGGAGAAGATGATTCCCCCCACAATCACGATTCCCAGGGGAATGCGGCTGGTAGAGGCCGAGCCCAGGGAAAGGGCGATCGGCAGGGCGCCCAGGGACATCGCCATGCTGGTCATCAATATCGGGCGGAGGCGTAATGAAGAAGCTTCTATGACCGCCGCTATCTTCGTCATGCCGCTGTCGCGCTTTTTATTCGCAAATTCTACGATCAATATGCCGTTTTTTGTCACCAGCCCGATAAGCATGATCATCCCGATCTGCGAGAAGATATTGATGGTCTGGTCAAAAAGCCACAGGCAGAGCACGGCGCCGGCAATAGCCAGCGGCACCGTAAGCATAATGACGAAGGGATCCACCCAGCTTTCAAACTGCGCGGCCAGTACCAGGTAGATCAATACCAATGCCAGCACAAAAGCAAAATAAGTATTCGAGGCGCTCTCGGCAAAGTCTCTTGAAGAGCCGGCCAGTGCCGTAGTAAAAGTGGGGCCCAGGGTGGCATCCGCTATTTGCTGCATCCGTTCTATCCCTTCAGCCTGGGTCTTCCCGGCGGCCAGGCTGGCGGAAATAGTAGCTGATTTATAGCGGTTGTAGTGATATATTTTCGGGGGGCTGGTACTCATTTCCATGGTAACGAGGTTGTCCAGCGAAATGGATTGTCCCTGGTTATTCTTGACATACAGGTTCTTCAGGTCGCCCGGCGCGTTGCGGTAGTTCCAATCCATCTCCCCGATTACCTCGTACTGTTTCCCGTTCATGTTAAAATAACCATAGCGCACATTGGAAAACGCAAGCTGCAGCGTCTGGGCGATATCGGAAATGGACACCCCGAGCTGGTTGGCCTTATCCCGGTTGATATTTACTTTCAGTTCCGGCTTATTGAATTTGAGGTCTACATCCACCACCTGAAAAGTAGGGTCGGCCGTCACCTTGTTCATGAAGGCCGGCAAAGCGGTGGCAATAGAGTCGAAGTTGATGTTTTGAATGACGAACTGCACCGGCAGGCCGTGTCCATGCCCTACCTGTATTGTCGGGGTCTGCATGGCGTAGGCCCTGCCCTGCGGAAAAAAGCGTTGATGGGCGTTGAAGTAGTTGACAATTTCCGCCTGGCTGCGTGCTCTTTCATCAGGAGACGTCAGGGTGATGAACCCAAAGCCTGTATTGCTGCCCCCATTGCTTCCCCAGGAAGGGGCCGTCACAGTCATCACTTTAGTGGCTTCGGGAATCGAATCCTGTATAAAGCGGGTTTCGGCATCCACATAGTCATCCATAGCTTCAAAAGAAGTCCCTTCCGGCGCCGTTAGCGACACCCTGAACTTACCCCGGTCTTCCAGCGGGGCGAGCTCCGATTTCAGGTGGGAGCCGATAAAAAAGATCATGGCAACACACCCCAGGATCAACAAAAAGCCTACCCAGCGCACCTTCATAAAATCAATCAACGCGTTTTTATATCCGCCTTCCATCCAGCGGAAAAAGGGTTCCGTCTTTCGGTAGAACCAGGACTGCGAATAATTGCTTCCCCCCATTTTATAATTCAAAACAGGAGTGAGCGTGAGGGAGACAAAAGCAGAGATCAGTACCGCTCCGGCTACCACTATCCCGAACTCGCGAAAGAGCCTTCCCACGAAACCCTGTAAAAACACAATGGGCAGAAACACAAAGGCCAGTGTAATAGAGGTGGCGATAACGGCGAAAAATATTTCCTCGGACCCTTCCCTGCACGCCTTCATCTTAGGCAACCCCGCTTCGAGCTTTTTAAAGATGTTCTCCGTGACGACAATACCGTCGTCCACCACCAGCCCCGTGGCCAGCACAATAGCCAGCAAAGTGAGGATGTTGATGGAAAACCCCAGCACATACATAATGAAAAAAGCGCCGATCAGCGAAACCGGTATGTCAAAAAGGGGCCGCAGGGCAATAACCCAGTCCCGGAAAAAGAAATAAATAATGAGGATCACCAGTACGATAGCGATGATGAGGGTCTCTTCAACTTCATGGATGGAATTTTTGATGTACCGGCTGTCATCAAACATGATATCCGTTTTGAAGTCTTCCGGCATGTCTTTTTTGATCCGTTCCATGCGCTGGTAAAACTCATCGGCTATAGCCACATAGTTGGACCCCGGCAAGGGTACGATCGCCAGCCCGACCATGGGCACGCTCTTGGATTTCAAGACCGTTTCTTCATCCGCCGCTCCCAGCTCCACATGCCCGATGTCCGTAAACCGGATGATGTGACCGTCAATGTTTTTGACGATTAACCGGCTGAATTGTTTTGGTGTATACAGGCGGCCAAAGGTTCTGATCGTCAGCTCTGTCGCCTGCCCGCTTAACTTCCCGGACGGCAATTCCACATTCTGGGCCGCCAGGGCCTGCTGCACGTCCATGGGAGTAATGTCGTAAGCGGCCATTCTCAACGGGTTCAGCCACAACCGCATCGCGTAGGTCTTTTCTCCCCATACCTGTACAGCGCTCACGCCAGGGATGGTCTGCAGCCTCTCCATCAACACATTGGAGGCATAGTCCGACAACTGCAGCTGGCTTCGCTTATTGCTCTGCAGCGTCATGGCTAAAATAGGAGACGCATTGGCATCCGCTTTACTCACCACCGGCGGCGCATCGAGGTCCTGCGGCAGCGATCGTAAGGCGCGCGATACTTTATCCCGCACATCGTTAGCGGCGGTTTCCAGGTCAACGCCCAGATTGAATTCCACGTTGATGCTGCTGGAGCCCTGTGAGCTGGTAGAGGTGATCGTACGGATGCCCGGCACCCCGTTAATCGCCTTTTCCAAAGGTTCCGTTACCTGAGATTCCATAATGTCCGCATTGGCGCCGGTATAGGATGTCCGCACGCTGATAATCGGCGGGTCAATAGCCGGGTAATCGCGTACACCAAGAAAGGTGAAGCCAACGATACCGAATATCACAATAAGGATACTCATAACGATGGCCAGTACCGGGCGCTTAAGGGATACAGAAGGTAAACTCATGATAGCCTGTCTCTATAAAATCATTTTTTTGTTCAAGAAAAAGATCAGTCCGTTATACTTAAAAACTGCACTTCCATGCCCGGCTGCACCTGCAATATGCCCGTGGTTAATATCGTGTCCCCCGCCTGCACGCCGGAAATGATCTGTACTTTATCTTTGGTCCTCAGACCGGTCTCCACAGCAACGAATTTTGCTTTACCGTTTTCACAGATCACCACCTGATCGGATTTAGTCGTCGGAAGAAGGGACTGCGTAGGCACCATTATGGCGTCTTTTATCTCGCGGAGGTCGATGTGTACGGAAGCAAAGGCGCCGGGGGTGAGCCGGTTGCTTTTGTTCGGCACCCGGGCGCGCAACGCCAGGGTATGGCTTTCGGGATCCACGCCGGGGTTTATCGCGTAAACCGTCCCGTTAAAGGTATCGGTACGGTAAGCGGAAGTAGTGAAGGAAACCTTATCGCCTTTTTTTACCTGATTGGCGTATTCTTCCGGGATGGAAAACTCCAGCTTGAGCGGATTATTCTGGTAGATCTTTGTGATCAAAGTAGTGGGAGAAACGATAGCGCCTTCGCTTACCTGTCTCAAACCAAGCATCCCGCTAAAAGGCGCCCGGATCGCCGTCTTGCTTATTTCCGCTTTATAGAAATCCAGTTGCGCCTGAAAAGTAGCTACCTGATTGCGGGTAGCGTCTACGGTCTGGCGGCTGATGCCGTTAATTTGTAACAACTGTTCCTGGCGGGCAAGGGTCGTATCGGCCAGGGCCTTTTGAATTTTCAGTTTCGCTACCTCCGCCTGTAAGTCGCCGTCAAACAACTTAACGAGCAAAGTGCCTTTCGGTACATAGCTGCCTTCGTTAAAATAGATACCGGTGATGCGACCGCTGACCTCCGGTCTTATTTCCGTAAGCTCATTGCTTAAAAGGGTACCGGTGGTTATCACTTCATTAGGCATGTCGGAAGGCGTCGCCACAAACCCATCCACCATTAACGCGCCGGCCTTGTCGGCATGGACATTTGCAGCCTTGGCCTGCCTGGCCTTGTCTTTTGCAATTTTATTGTAGGCCAGTAAGCCAATTACCCCGGCGATTACAAGGAGTACGACAATCCGGGTAACCCATTTACTCATGGAGAAATTATTTTCTTTGTTAAAAACAGGAGCCCCCAAAGTTATACCGGCCGGCGTTGATTTTTTTGTTTTTTACTTAAATGGCTGTACCCTTCAATGAGTGGTAGTCTGCGGGAGAAAAATAATTTTAAAATTAACATAAAAATTTTACCTTAGAAGCCTGAATTGAAATGTGTTAATCACAACATATTTCATAAAAACATGCTTGTTTCAATAAAAAGCATATTTTTGCACCCAATTAAAATTTAAAAACTACTGTTATGTCAGACATTGCATCACGTGTAAAAAAGATCATTATCGACAAATTGGGAGTGGACGAAGCCGAAGTCACTCAGGAAGCCAGCTTCACCAACGACCTGGGAGCGGATTCCCTTGACACTGTAGAATTAATCATGGAATTTGAAAAAGAATTCAACATTTCCATCCCCGACGAGCAAGCCGAAACCATTACGACGGTGGGGCAGGCGGTAGCCTACCTGGAAGAGCATGCAAAATAACACCTCTTTTAATTTACCAAACTATTAATGAAATTTAGACGAGTAGTCATAACAGGCCTTGGAGCAGTCACTCCAGTAGGAAATTCTGTAGCCGAATCGTGGGCAGGACTTACTTCCGGCGTATCCGGGGCCGATTTCATTCAATTGTTTGATGCTTCTAAGTTTAAAACACGGTTTGCCTGCGAACTCAAAAACTTTGACCCGGGAGATTACCTGGATCGCAAAGAAATACGCAGGCTGGACCGGTTTACACAAACCGCTCTGATCTCCGCCCAGGAGGCGATAGCGGACGCGGGTATTGAAAATTCCGATGTGGATACCGAGCGGGTCGGCGTAATCCATTCTTCCGGCATCGGCGGGCTTAACTCCCTTTGTGAGGAATTGAAAAACTTTTATACCGGTGACGGTACGCCCAGGTTCAGCCCCTTTTTTGTGCCTAAAATGATCATTGATATCGCAGCCGGGCACATCGCCATGCGCTACAATTTCAGGGGTCCCAACTTCGCGGCGGTATCGGCCTGTGCGTCCTCCACAAACGCCATTATTGAAGGGCTTAACTATATCCGTATGGGAAAAGCCGATGTGATGGTAGCCGGCGGATCCGAAAGCGTAATCAATGAAGCAGGGGTAGGCGGATTTAACGCCATGAAGGCCCTTTCGGAACGCAATGACGCGCCACAAACGGCCTCCCGTCCATTTGATCTGGACCGCGATGGCTTTGTCATCGGTGAAGGCTCGGGAACTATCGTACTGGAAGAGCTGGAGCACGCCCTTGCGCGGGGCGCGACGATCTATGCCGAACTGGCAGGGGGAGGCGCGTCGGCAGACGCCCACCATATCACCGCTCCTCATCCCGAAGGCCTTGGCGCCGAACTGGCCATGAAACGCGCGCTGGAAAACGCAGGCATGCAACCCGACGAAATTGATTACATCAATGTTCACGGCACCTCTACACCGCTGGGCGATGTAGCGGAGGTAAAAGCCATACGGGAAGTTTTTGGCGACTCGATCTACAAGCTGAACATCAGCTCTACGAAGTCCATGATCGGGCACCTTCTCGGGGCGGCGGGCGCAGTAGAAGGTATCGCAAGTATCCTGGCCATCCGGGACGGCATCGTTCCCCCTACCATTAACCATTCCACCGAAGATCCGCAACTGGACCCGAAAATAAACTTTACTTTTAATACCGCCCAAAAAAGGACCGTCGACGCGGCATTGAGTAATACCTTCGGATTCGGCGGACATAACGCGACTATCATTTTCAAAAAATACGTTTCCTAAACTTTGTGAAGGGAAGTAAAGAAGACATATTAAATAAAGAAAATACTCCGGATAGCTCCATACAGACGCAAAGCGACAACCGTCTGCTCCGCAAAAAACTTAAAAATCTGCTTGGTTTCCGGCCGGGGAAAGTAGCTATTTACCAGGTAGCGCTCAGTCACCGCTCCACCACCGATCCCTCCGATGAAAATAACGAACGCCTGGAATACCTGGGCGACGCCGTCCTGGGCGCTATTATCGGCGATTACTTGTACAAAAAGTATCCTACACAACCCGAAGGGTACCTGACGGAAATGCGCTCTAAGATCGTAAACCGCCACTCCCTGAATAATATCGCGATTAAAATGGGACTCCGGCAACTTACCTACTACGACAAAAACTCCAATCACCTCAAGATAAGCGGTATCTTTGGCAATACGTTAGAAGCCCTTATCGGCGCCGTCTATCTCGATAAAGGGTATAAAAAAACCCGCGCTTTTATTCTCCACCGCATCCTTCATCCTTTCGTAGACATCCCCTCTCTGGAACAAGAAGAGCTCAACCATAAAAACAAGCTCTACTCCTGGGCCAATAAAAACGGCCACCAACTCGAATTCGAATTACAGGACGAACACCCGGAAGGCGGAAGGCGTCTGTTCACCATTATTACGGTTATCGATGGCAAAAAAATGGGCAGCGGACAGGCCTATTCAAAAAAAGACGCCGGACAAATCGCCGCCCAGGCGACCCTGGAAAAGCTGAACCTGGAGGAGGGCGATTAGACCACGAACCGGACCTCGCCAAAGGCGACCCGCAACAGCTGCTTCCCCCGCCGCAGGATCAACCGACCGTCTTTTTCGACCCCGAGAATACATCCTTCAAACGTTTCTTCTTTCATGACAAACAAGGCCGGCTCCCGCAAGCGGAACATCCGGTGTTCATATTCCTCGATAACGGCCGTAACCTTCGCCGGGTCCAGCGCATGATAACGCGCCTCCAGGTGCTTGCACAGCTCCCCGGCCAGCGCTACCGGGTTCCAGGAGCGCCCGGTGATCTGCCGTAAGGATACCGGATTGGGCAGGGAGGCGGGAAACCTTTCCTGGTTCAGGTTTACGCCCATGCCGATGACGGCATGCGTCCACCTGGAGCCCCGGATGACATTTTCTATCAATATGCCTCCTGCCTTTTTGTCACGCCAGTAAACATCATTGCTCCATTTTATGCTGCTTTCCCCGCCGGCGTAGCGCGTGAAAAAGTCGCAGGCCGCCAGGGCAACCACCGCGTTTAATACGAACGACTGCGAGGGGGGCAGCATAACGGGTTGAAGCACAACGGAAAGGTTGATGTTATCGCCGGCCGCCGCCTGCCAGCGTTTGCCCCGCTGTCCGCGGCCCTGGCGCTGAAAATTGGCGTGCCATGCCGTGCCTTCTTTTATGCCGCCTTCGGCGATCTGTCGCATGGCATAGTTGTTGGTACTGTCCACCTCATCAAGACAAATAAAAGGGGTTCCGACAGACGGGCTATTCACGGGCGTTTGAACTTTTTATTTTTAATAATGTTTTAACTAATTTTAATTGCGCATTAAAAGCGGCAAAAGCGCTTGTTCAGTAAGAATTAGTACCTTTGTATCATAGTTTTTTAATGCAAAACAAAAATACAACTTATTGACCTCATCAATCACAATTAACGAACGAAACAAAGCGATAAAAAAGCTTAATAAGAGAAGCAGGATATTCAAAACCATTATCCGTGCCATACAGGAAAAAAAAGGAGAAAATATCGTTTCTATAGACCTTCGCAAAATCCCGGAAGCTGTAGCAGATTATTTCATCGTATGTGAAGCGGGATCTCCTCCACAGGTTAAGGCTATTGCAGAACATATAGAAACCGAGGTTTTTAAAGCATTAAAGGAAAAACCGTACGACAAAGAAGGTCTTTCTACCTTGCAGTGGGTGATCATAGACTATATAAATATAGTAGTGCACATTTTCCAGCCTAAAACCAGGCATTTTTATAATCTGGAAGAAATGTGGAATGATACTTTACAGGAAAAACACGAATCTTAGGCACAGGAAACCAATACCGCCTTTATATTGTTAAAAGGAATAAAGCAATACCGCGATCAATTAAGCGGAAAAAAACAACGCAATTTTTTACTTAATACGGTAAATTCTGACATGAATACTAGGAATAACGGAATGCAGCAAAAGGACAGTGGCACGCCCGGCAATAACGATAAAAATCCGCGGAAAAACCCCCGCTTTAATATTTATTGGATTTATGCGATTATCGGGATTATCCTGATATCCATGCAATTTTTTAATTTTTCCAGCTCGCCCAAGGAGATCTCCTATCAGGAATTCAAGAATAAGATCCTTGAATCCCATGATGTGGCCAAGCTGGTAGTGATCACCAACCAAAAAGATGTAGAAGTCTACATTAAACAGGACCGGTTGAGTGAGCCTAAATACAAAGAGGTGGCCCAGGGCAGCTTTAATACCCCCAATCCGGGCCCTCACTACCGGTTTACCATCGGTAGCGTGGACTCTTTTAACGAAAAACTCGAAGAAGCGGAAAAAGCCGCCGGGTATGCCAAAGGAGAAAGCATCAATGTATTGTACAAGCAAAGGACAGACTGGTTTAGCGGAATCCTGCAATTCATTCTGCCCATACTGGTTTTAATCGCCATCTGGGTACTGCTGATGCGTAAAATGGGGGGCGGCGCTAAAAGCGGCGGCCCGGGAGGTATTTTTAATATCGGCAAGTCCCGCGCCCAACTCTTCGAAAAAGGTACGCACGTGTCGGTAACCTTTAACGACGTCGCGGGGCTGGACGAAGCCAAGGAAGAAGTGATGGAGGTCGTGGATTTCCTGAAAAACCCGCAAAAATATACCGCCCTGGGGGGGAAGATCCCCAAAGGCTGCCTGCTTATCGGCCCTCCGGGAACGGGTAAGACCTTGTTGGCCAAAGCGATGGCCGGCGAAGCGCAGGTGCCTTTTTTCTCCATCTCCGGTTCGGACTTCGTAGAAATGTTCGTGGGCGTGGGCGCAAGCCGCGTGAGAGACCTCTTTAAGCAGGCGCGGGAAAAAGCGCCTTGTGTGATCTTCATTGATGAGATTGACGCCATCGGACGGGCGCGGGGCAAGAACATGATGATGAGCAATGATGAAAGGGAAAACACCCTCAACCAGCTGCTCGTGGAAATGGATGGCTTCGGCACCGACAGCGGCATCATTATGCTGGCGGCTACCAACCGTCCCGATGTACTGGATAAAGCCCTGCTGCGGCCCGGGCGCTTTGACCGGCAGATATCTATTGAAAAACCGGATCTGGCCGGCCGCGAGAAGATCTTCGAAGTCCACTTAAAGCCCATCAAGGTGTCGCCCAACCTGGATATTAAAAAGCTGGGCGCCATGACGCCCGGGTTTGCCGGAGCCGACATCGCCAACATCTGTAACGAGGCCGCCCTTACGGCAGCCCGGAAAGGGAAGAAGATGGTAGAAATGGAAGACTTCAATGACGCCGTAGACCGGGTCATTGGCGGCCTTGAAAAGAAAAATAAACTTATCTCACCGGAAGAAAAGGCCATTATCGCCCACCACGAATCCGGTCACGCGATCTGTGGGTGGTACCTCGAACATGCCAATCCCCTGGTAAAGGTAACCATCGTTCCGCGCGGCGTGGCCGCCCTCGGCTATGCGCAATACCTGCCTAAAGAGCAATACCTCTACAATACCGAGCAGCTCATGGACGACATGTGCATGACCCTCGGAGGAAGGGCCGCCGAAGAATTAATTTTTGGAAAAATTTCCACCGGCGCGCAAAACGACCTGCAGGTGATTACGAAGATGGCCTATGCGATGGTGTCCGTCTACGGGATGAATAAAAAGGTCGGAAACGTTTCCTTCTATGAAGAACAAAGCGACTATTCCTTCAACAAGCCTTATTCTGATGAAACGGCGCGTATGATTGACGAGGAAGTGCGTAAACTGATCGATGAGGCCTACCAGCGTACCAAAGAGCTGTTGTCTGAAAAGCTGGAACAGCTGAAGCTGTTAGCCAGTGAACTGCTTAAAAAAGAAGTCCTTTACCAGGCAGACCTGCTGCGCCTGCTCGGCCCCCGGCCTTTTGAGGACCACAGCACAGAGTCGCCCGTCGTAGTAGCGCCTTCCGACGACAATGTTCCCCCGGAAGAGATCATCAAACCGCGTCCGGCCTTCAACCCTAAAGAAGACGAGCAATGAATGTCTCCCCGGCCAAGGAAAACATGCTCAAGCGGGTAAGAAACGCCTTAAGCCAGTCCGTTGCGCTGCCTTTTCCACGGGCTGAGGGCAATCAACCCGTCTTCGCCGCGAAAAACGACAACTTAGAGATCGCCTTTGCGGAAGCTTTCGCTGCGCTGAAAGGACGCTTTGTGTTTTGCAGCGATCACGGCGAACTTGCCGGAAACCTGGCCTCCCTGGCGGCCAACGAACACTGGCAGAACTGCTACTGCAGGGATCTTTCCTTGTTGCATCAACTGGAAGCTTTTGACCTTCCGTTTCTCAACGCAGACGCCGATATCGCCCAAGCCGACGCCGGGCTGACAACCTGCGAAGCGCTGGTGGCCCGCAGCGGCAGTGTGGTAATCAGCGCGGGACAACCCTCCGGCAGAACGGTGAGCATCTTTCCTCCGGTTCATCTTGTTGTCGCCTACCTCAATCAACTGGTTTACGATATCGGGGACGCGATAAAGCTGCTGCAACAAAAATATGGCGCAGAAATGCCCTCTATGGTCTCTTTCCAAAGCGGTCCCAGCCGTACTTCCGACATAGAAAAAACCTCCGTAATCGGGGTCCACGGCCCCGCGGAAGTGTATGTTTTCCTGGTGGACGAGGAAGCCTCGCTGTAAGGTCAAGCTGTTTTTATCCTTCCTGTTCTTTTCGTACCTTTGTAAGTGAATTTGAATTAAACTTTTTAAAAATATAACCGCTTTGAGCACACTCAGCCAATTATCCGTTATTGGAGGTGGGAGTTGGGCAACGGCACTGGTAAAAATATTTTCTGAGAGTGGTGTCCACGTAAGTTGGTTCCTCCGGTCGCCCGACTCGGTAGCGCACATAAAAAAAGAGGGGCGCAATCCCAACTACTTAACTTTTTTACCGCTTAACACCGACCGGATAAGCCCTGAAAGTGATGTTGAAAAAGTAATCCAGCGCAGCGACCACGTTTTACTTGCCATTCCTTCCGCCTTCCTTGAAACAACCTTATCCGGCGTCTCTCCCGACAGCTTTGCCGGCAAAGACGTGATTATATCGGTCAAAGGGATGGTTTTGGGCGGAAGCATGATTCCCTCGGAATTCATCAGCAGGCGGTTTGACGTGCCGCATGAACGGCAGTTCATTATCGGCGGCCCCTGCCATGCCGAAGAGGTGGCGATGGAACGAAAGACCTTCATGACCATCGCCGGGGAAGCCCCGGAAAAAGTAGCGGCGCTGACCCGCTCCATCCAGTTGGATTATGTAAGGGCCATCGCCAACAACGACCCGACAGGCGTAGAGCTGTCGGCCATTATGAAAAATGTGATAGGCATCGCCTGCGGCATTGCCCGCGGCCTCAATTACGGCGACAACTTCCAGGCCGTACTGGTATCCAACGCCCTGCGGGAGGTACGGGAGTTTCTCCTGGCCATGGACGGACGGCAAAGGGATCTCAGCTATTCGGGCTATTTTGGCGACTTGCTGGTCACCGCCTATTCGGAATTCAGCCGAAACCGCACCTTTGGCCAGATGATCGGCCGGGGATACACGGTCGACCTCGCACAAACGGAAATGAAAATGGTCGCCGAGGGCTATTTCGCGGTCGAAGGGATCTACAAAATGGCCCGTAAACTAAACCAGGAGATGCCCATTGTATCGATGGTTTATCGCATATTATACAACAAAATCTCTCCTTACGTGGAATTTAAGTTGCTCGAACAGGTATTGATTTAAAAAAGATTTACAACTATGATGTTATTAGCTACGGATTTAGACGGCACCTTCCTGGGAGGGAAAAATCTTGATAAATTAAAACTTTATCGCCTTATCAGAGAACAACAGGACATGCGGCTGGCTTTTGTCACCGGCCGGGGGATGGAGTCCGTTCTGCCGCTGTTGAACGACTCTATTATCCCTAACCCTGATTACATCATCTGCGATGTCGGCGCCACCATTTTAAACGGCCGGACGCTGGAATTAATACAGCCGCTGCAGTCACAGATTGAAAAGAAATGGCCCGGGATGCTGGCTATACGCAAGAAGTTGCAAAGAGTGAAGGGGCTGAAATACCAAAAAGTTCCTCAACAGCGGCGCTGCTCTTACTATTTTGATAAAAACACGGACATCGAAAAAATCAAATCGCTGGTAGCGCCCTATGGCTGTGATGTCCTGCTCTCGGCAGACCAGTACCTGGACATTTTACCGGGAGGCATCAATAAAGGCTATACCTTGAAGCAACTGGTGAAGATAATGGAGATGGACGAAGAACAAGTGCTGGTAGCGGGGGATACCCTCAACGACCTTTCTCTTTACCATACCGGCTACAAAGGCGTAGTAGTGGGCGCCGCCGAAAAAGCCCTCAGTGAGGCCACCGCCGAAATTGCGCACGTCTATCAGGCGAAAAAACGCGGGGCGGGCGGCATACTGGAAGCGATGGGGCATTTTCATGAATTCAAGGAAATCTACGCCCACCGCCGGACCGTGGAAGTGCATCCCCACGCGGGCGCGCCGCAAATGGTCATGCTTTATCACCGGCTTCCCTATGAAGTCCGCGAAATCAATGGCCGCAAAGAACGCGTTCCCCCGAAAAGCCCCAACGGCATCATCCCTACGCTACTCGGCTTCTTTAATACCGGACGTTCCGGCGCATGGATCGCCTGGGAAGAAGTAGCCAACAAAAAGAACCGCAACCTGAAGGACGTTTATATAGACGAAAAGCAATACCCCAACCTGGTTGCCAGCCGTGTCGGCCTCACCAAAAGAGAAGTGGAGGTTTTTTACAAAGTATTTTCCAAGGAAGCCTTCTGGCCGGTCCTGTTTTCCTTTATCAACAAAGCCACTTTCAACCACAACCACTGGGAGCAATATTGCAAGGTAAACCGGGCTTTCGCGGAAAAAGCCGCCGACGAAGCGGATCAGGGCGCCATCGTTTGGATTCATGAATATAACCTGTGGATGGTGCCGGCCTACCTTCGGCAGATCCGGCCCGATGTGAAAATCGGCTTTTTCCATCATACCTCCTTTCCCCCCGCGGATATCTTCAATGTCATTCCCTGGCGGCGGGAGATCATCGGCAGCCTGCTGCAATGCGATTACGTGGGCTTCCATATCCCCCGCTATGTCGAGAACTTTGTTGACGTGGTCCGGAGCCATACGCCCGTCAAGGTATTGTCGCATGAAAACTGCGCCGGCCGCTACCTTACCTACAGCTGCGCCCTGGGCGTCGATGAAATGAGTACGGAAATAGAAACGGCCTCAGGGAATGTTAAGCTGGGGGCCAACCCCGTGGGGGTCAATGTTCCCTATATCCGGGAGATCTATGAAAAACCCGCTACCAGGGAAGCTATAGCGGAGCTTAAAAAACAAACCGGGGATAAAAACATCATCCTTTCCATCGAAAGACTGGATTATGTAAAAGGTCCGCTGGAGAAATTATTGGCCTTTGAACAGTTTCTGAATGATTATCCGGAGTTTCACGGCAGGGTGGAGCTTATCAACATCTGCACCCCGCCGGCTAAAGGCATGAAAATATACGAACGCATTCAACGGGAACTGGAGCAGGTGGTAGGCCGGATAAACGGAAAATATTCCAACCTCGACTGGACCCCTATCCGCTTCTTTTTCCGCTCCGTACCTTTTGAAGAGGTCATCCACTATTACGCCGTAGCCGACGTCTGCTGGATCACGCCACTGCGCGATGGCCTCAACCTGGTAGCCAAAGAATATGTGGCCGTACAGGGCTTAAAAGAAAACGCCAACGGCCGGCTGATCGTATCTGAATTTGCCGGTGTTTCCGTCGAATTGCCCTACGCCATCCTTTGCAATCCCTACGATAAAAAGGACCTGAAGGAAGGCCTCCTCCACGCCCTCACCATGGATGAGAATGAAAGCGCCCTCCGCATGAAGCGACTCAATGACATTGTTTCTCACTACGATGTGGAGTACTGGAGCAGGCATTTCATGGATATCCTGGAAAAGCTCTAAGCGGCGGCGCATCTGTGTCTGCCATCCCCGGGAGACCATTGTGGCTGTAATTCGAAGTTTCCGGCCGGACGGGCAGGGTTTGTATTTCGGACCGGGCCCTGTGAACCCCAACGGTTTCCTCCCTGGCCTTTACCAGGCCGACGGACGCAATTTTGGACAGTTAGTGCGGTCAAGCCACAAAAGGAGCCGCGTAAGCCATTGATAACCAGCGCGTATTTTTTTTAAACCGGGCAAACGGACAATCGGAAAACAGCGTGCAGGGACTGGAATCTTTATAAAACGGGGCGTAAAACCCACAGATCTTTAGTCACCTTTTCATCAGATGAACAAAGAGCTCCGCGCCGGCCCTCGGCGGGATGCTGTTGTAGCTTTCCGCCATTGTCCTGATCGTGAAATAAGGTGCAAAAAGCCGCTTGTATTCTTCCACACAGCCGCCGAAGGGCGGCCCCGCTTTCTCGAAGTGCTTATTGAAGAGCAGGCCGATCAACTTCCCGTTTTTGGGAAGCAGCGAGGCTGCTTTCTTTACATAGGCTTGCCGGTTTGCCGGCGGGATGGCGCAAAAAAAGGTCTGTTCCACCATCAGGTCGTAAATGCCGACGTGTGTAAAAAAGTCTTCGCACAAAACGGTGACCTGCGGGTTTCCGGCGAATTTGTTTTTCAGCCGCGCTACGGCTCTTGGCGCGATATCCAACAACGTGATATTTGTAAACCCGTCCTGCACTAAAAATTCCGCCTCATAGGCATGGCCACAGCCGGGAATCAAAACAGCCGCCTGTTTGTCCGGATATTGCGCCAGGTAGGTCGTGATGGGCGGCGAAGCATAGCCGATATCCCAGCCGGTGTCATCGTTTTCCCAATGGCTGTTCCAAAAAGCCTGCCCCCACTGAAGGTCGTCGCTTTTAAGTGCGTTGTGTGATTCGCTCATTGCCTGCAAATTTTCCTGTTCCCGCCTATTTTCATAGGGTTCCGGCGCTACTTTCTCGTGTCCCGCCAGATCAGTGTCTTCTTTATCTCCCCTTTGAAATCGGGGCATTTGCCATCGCCTCTGCCGGTAAACCCGCCACTGGGCGCACACACGATACGGCAGTTCTCGTCGTAGAGGTAATTGAATTGATCGCAACAGTCGGCGGTCACATAATAATAGGTCTTTCCATCGGCTTCCCATTTCCAAACCTGCGCGGGCGGATTCCGTACCGGCTCAGCCCGGATCTTTTTGATCATGTCGCGGAGGCAAGGGGAAACACTGCCGTCCGGCTTTGTTTTACGGCAACCGGACTGCAAGAAAACAGGGCTTGTAAGCAAGCCGATCAAAGAAATTAGCAGCAGTTTCATAGTAAAATAGTAAAGAAGACAATAAAGACCGTAAAAACGTTGCGCCTGCCACCCCCGCCTTTACCGCTGGTGTCACTGGCTCTTCTTAAAGCGCAGTTCCTGCAAAACTACTTCGTCCCCCTTCTGGCGGAAAAAAAAGGTAACCCGGTAAGTTCCCTTACTGGTTGTCAGGTTGCCAATGCCAAAGCTGGACCCTTTGCCGGACTTTCCCTTATGAATGACCTTAAATTGCTCCACTTTGTGGCTGGCGAAAAAGTCCTTTAAGATCACAGAAGCCTGGGACTTACTGTAGGAGTTGGCCTGTCCGTCCAGGGATATCTCCACCATCTTATCAAAATAATGCGAGAGGGCCTCGGCATTGCCTTTTTGCAAAGCGGCAACTACATTATCAAAAGGATTGGCCAGGGCGGTAAAAGACATAAGGATTCCCGCCATTAACAGCATCTTGCCTCCCTTGATGGTATGTAAAACAGATGTCATGATTTTCTTTTTTACAGGATTCGCTATTAGTCCCCTAAAATTGTGCCAATCTGGACAAAAAGTACCCCTGCACAAAATGGCTGAATAATGATAGAAATGCCGCCTGAACAGGCACAAATATAAGTAAGTCGCCGCGCTCTGCAAAAAGCCGGGCCGATAACAGCAGCGTCCTATCCGGGAATCTTACGGCTCATGTATTTGCTGTAGTCCGTCATTTTCAACTCATATTCTTCCTGGAAAAGGGGAGAGGTAATGATAAAATCCGCCGTCGACCGATCGCAGGCGACAGGAATATTCCATACCACACAAATACGCAGCAGCGCACGGACATCGGGATCATGGGGCTGCGCTTCCATCGGATCCCAGAAGAAGATCACCATCCCTATTTTGCCATCGGCGATAAGCGAGCCGATCTGAAGATCGCCGCCCATCGGACCGCTTCTCAGTTTATTGACCGTGAGGCCGGTCATTTCCTCTACCATCCGCCCGGTGGTGCCGGTGCCGTAGAGCTCATGCTGGCTCAAAATTTCCTTGTTGTGTTTTACCCAGGTGATCAATTCCGGCTTTTTGTTGTCGTGCGCAATCAGTGCAATGCGCTTCTTAAGCTTTAGTGTTCTTTCTTCGAGCATCTTTTGGTTCTTTGTTAGGGGTTAAAACTGCTGCAAGTTACACAAGCGGAAAAACATTTTTCAGAAAAGAAATTATTTTTCCTACATTCCGGCGTACAAGGTAAAATGTTTACCTTTGCAGTACAAATATTTTGGACCATGATTAAGACAGGAAATCCAGTTATCAGCATCTATACTGAAATGACTCCGAATCCGGAAACCATGAAATTTGTGGTGAACAAGTTGCTGTATCCTGGAAAAAGTGCTGATTTCCCCGATCAGGCAGAAGCGGCCGCTTCGCCACTGGCTGCCGAATTATTTACTTTCCCTTTTATCCGTGGCGTTTTTATAGCCAGCAACTTCGTTACGCTGACTAAATCCGCGGAAACCGACTGGCAGGATGTTATTCCCAGCCTGAAAGTTTTCCTGAAAGAATATCTGGAAGAAGGCCGGCAGGTCATCGATGAAGAAGCGCTTGCGGAAGTAGAAGCCGCGCACCAAACCGTTCAGGCCGACGACAGCGATGTGGTGAAACGCATTAAAGAACTGTTGGAAAACTACGTGAAGCCGGCGGTAGAAATGGACGGAGGCGCCATTCGGTTTAAAAGATACGCGAACGGCAAGCTCCTTCTGACGCTCCAGGGCGCCTGTTCAGGCTGTCCTTCCTCCATGATTACGCTGAAGGCCGGTATTGAGGCCATGATGAAACGCATGATCCCCGAAGTCAAGGAAGTAGATGCCGAAGCGGAATGAACCGGTTAGCCTCCTGGCAAGGAGGGCGGTAAGCGGGGTCCTTGGGTTTTTTCTGCTGCTGTCTATACCGTTCTTCTCCGCACAGGCACAAGCTTCAGGCGACTGGGACGCCTTTGTACAGAAAATCAATGTAACCGACTATCAAAAGGGCGCCTTCCGATTACGGGCGGCGGTAAAGGTGCAGTTGACCGGCGACCATACCGGCTGCGGCGCATTGTGGGCCCGAGTGGATAAAAAGAACGGCAGGCAGGGTTTCTTCTACAACATGATGGACCATCCGATCCGGGACAGCGAATGGAAGGAGTACACCATTACCGGGCCCATCGACAAAAAAGCCCGATGGCTGAATATCGGCGGCCTCTTTTTCAGAAACGGCCGCTTCCTTTTTGATCACTTCCAACTGGAACTCAAAAAGAAAAACGGAAGTTGGGAAACCGTCCCCCTGGTCAATGCCGGATTTGAACAAACCGGCGATTCGATTGTGGGTTGGCGTTTTTTTCACAAACCGCCGGCTTTCTCCCGTACGATCGCACGACAACAGCCCTACCGGGGCCGCCATTACCTGCAAATCACCGGATCAGCCCTGCCCCCCTTGCACCGCTACGGACAAAACGCCAGCGCCGGACATTATGCGCCGGTCAATGGTATCCGACTGTATTATGAAACTTACGGGAAAGGGCCACCTTTACTGTTGCTGCATGGTAACCGCGGGTCTATTGCCAACTTCAGCCACCAGATTCCGGTATTTTCCCAATATTTTAAGGTGATCGCCGTGGACAGCCGCGGACAGGGCAAATCTACCGAAGACGGCCGCCCCTACAGTTATGACCTTTTTGCCGAAGACATGAAGGCCTTTTTGGACTACCTGGACCTGGACAGTGTCCGCATCGTGGGATGGAGCGACGGGGGCAATACCGGCCTGATCATGGCCATGCGCTACCCCGCCAAAGTGAAAAAACTGGTCACCATGGGCGCGAACGTCTTCATCGACCATTCGGTGGTTTCCCCAAAGGTGTTTCACCTCGTCAAAAAACAGTTGCGCGCACTGCGGAAGGATACCGCCTACCGGGCCCGCAACCAAAGCCGCTTAGCCCGCCTGCTGCTGCAATACCCCCAACATCGGTTCACCGAACTGGAGCGCATCACCTGCCCGGTGCTGGTGATGGCAGGCGAACATGACCTGATTAAAACCGGGCACACCAAATCCATCGCTGCGCACCTTGCGAACAGCACCCTGCTGATCGTTCCCGGTGCCACCCACCAATTGCCGGAAGCGAACCCAAAAGTCTTCAACCGCTACGTTTTGGATTTTTTACGGGCAAAAGAGAAAGCGGCTCCCCCGACGGAACCTTAAACGGGGGCCAAGCTCCGGCGTCTTTCGGTTAAGAGGCGTTCAGCACGCCGAGGTCCTTACCCATTTTTGTAAATGCGGCAATGGCTTTGTCCAGGTGGCTTTTTTCATGTGCCGCGCTGATCTGTACCCGGATGCGGGCCTGTCCTTTCGGGACAACCGGATAAAAGAACCCGATAACATAAATACCTTCCTCGAGCAGCTGATCAGCCATTTTCTGCGACAATACCGCATCGTAGAGCATCACCGGTACGATCGGGTGGTCCCCGGGTTTAATGTCAAAACCGGCTTCCGTCATCTGCTGCCTGAAATATTTCGTGTTGTCCGCCAGCTTATCCCGCAGCTGCGTGGTTTCGCTCAACAGGTCCAGTACGGCAATAGAAGCGCCTACCACGCTGGGGGCCAGCGTATTGGAAAAAAGGTAAGGGCGCGAACGTTGCCGCAGCATCTCGATTATCTCCCTGCTGCCACTGGTAAAGCCTCCCGAGGCGCCACCAAGCGCCTTGCCCAGGGTGCCTGTAATAACATCGATTTTACCCATCACATCCCGGTACTCATGCGTGCCCCGGCCCGTCTTGCCGATAAATCCCGTGCTGTGAGAATCATCTACCAGGACAACGGCATCATATTTCTCCGCCAGCGCCACGATCTTGTCGAGCTGAGCGATCGTGCCATCCATGCTAAAAGTGCCGTCCGTAACAATCATCCGGGTGCGGGCAGACCGGGCGTCCTGCAGTTGTTTTTCCAGATCGGCCATGTCGTCGTGCTTAAAGCGATAGCGCTGCGCCTTGCACAGCCTGACCCCGTCAATAATAGAAGCGTGGTTCAGCTCGTCGGAGATCAGGGCGTCTTCCTTGTTCAGCAAAGGCTCAAATACGCCGCCGTTGGCGTCAAAACAGGCCGCATATAAAATGGTGTCTTCGGTGCCGAGGAAAGTCGAGATTTTCTGCTCAAGCTCGCGATGTATGTCCTGGGTGCCGCAGATAAAGCGTACGCTGCTCAGGCCGTAGCCGCGGTCGTCTACGGTCTTTTTCGCCGCTTCCAATACCTTGGGGTGCGCCGAAAGCCCGAGGTAATTATTCGCACAAAAATTAATCACCGTGCGCCCGCCGACCTGAATTTCCGCTCCCTGAGGCGATTCGATTATTCTTTCTGTTTTGTACAAGCCGGAGTCCTTTATTTCTTTTAGCTCATTGTTCAACCGGCCGATAAATGATGCGTTCATGTTTTTTTCGTCTTTTTTAGTTTGAAGCAACAAACTTACGGGAAAAATGTAACCTTTCGCCCCCTTGCCCCGTCTTACTGTCAAATTGTGCGTAAGGGAAAACACTTTTGGGAGGCGCGATAGATTGTTACGGGAGGCGGTGATTTCCGGCTGTTCAGCACTTGACCAGAGAAAAACCAAAAAACAAAGCTACTTTTGAAGACTGCTATAAAAGCGGTTGACAGGAAACCGTCGCTTCCATGACAGAAAAAGAATACAATAGTTGTGTGGATCTGTTCGCTGATCGATTATACCGGTTTATTATTAAGAATATCCGCCGGGAAGACGAAGCGCAGGACATCGTCCAAAACAGTTTTGAGGCCCTATGGAAACAATACCGCGAAATCCCTTTTGTAAAAGCGCGCGCCTGGTTGTTTACGACCGGCTACCGGAATATGATCGACCAGATCCGCAAGCAAAAGAAAATCAGTTGGGTAGAAGAGGTGCCCGAGGCGGAGGAGACAACCGGCGACAGCCAAACGGATTTAAAAAGTATCTTAGAACAAGGGATGCAGCGGCTGAATGACACACAAAAAACCCTGCTGCTGCTTAAAGATTATGAAGGTTACAGCTATGAGGAAATCGGCCAAATAACCGGGCTAAATACCTCCCAGGTGAAAGTATATTTACATCGCGCCCGGCTGAAGATGAAAGAATACCTGGTAAAAATGGAAAATGTGATATGATGATCAACGAACATAATTTAACGCGTTACCTGCTTGACTACGTCGACGGCGAACTGTCGGAAACGGAACAAGAGCAGCTTTTGGCTTACCTGGCCGCCCACCCGGAGATGGCGGAAGAGCTGCAGTGGCTGCAGAAAACCAAACCGGAAGCGGAGGAGGTCGTTTTCCCCGGCAAAGCCCTGCTGTACCGTTCTGAAAAAGCGCAGAAAAAAGCGCTTATCGTCCCATGGAAAAAGGTGGCTGTCGCCCTGGCGGCAGCGGCTTGTTTGTTCCTGGTTTTCCGCATATACCAACACCCGGAAACCCCGCGGCTTCCCGTCCCCCAAAAGCTGACGGGGACCAGCGCGCCGCAGACGGCTCCGTCCGGGGAAACGCAGCGCCCCGGTCAAAAAGACCAGCCCCCGGCATCGGCGACGGAAGAACCCGCCCCCAAAGCGGAAGACCACAGCACCCCCCGCGGTTTGCTGGCCGAACAGGCAGGCGAAAGCCAAAAACCGGATCCGCGGCCGCAGGAAAACGCTGCCGCAGCGCCAAACGACAACCCGCCGGCACCCGCGCCGGAACCGCCAGCCGCCGCTCTGGCGAAAATTGACATACCGCCCGTAGCCCCCGATGAAGGGGAGGAAAACCAGGCACCCCTCCCGCGACCGGCACAGCCTGACCTATCCGGGACCGCACAGGTCGTTGCGGCGGAAGAGCCGACAAGGATAGCCGCCCATAACAGCGGAGGGGGTACGACCACCATAACCGGCGCCCTGCAGAAACTAAGCGATCAGAAAAATTCACTCGACAGTTCTTTTACCGACAAGCTTTTTGCCCTGCATGAAAAAATAGCCCATCCTATTAAGCTGCTCAACATTCAAAAAATAAAAATCGGCCGCGTTTCTTTTGTATTTAACAAAAAATAAATTGACCCATGAAAAGTAAGATCGTATTGACCATCCTCGCTGTAACCCTTTTCCAAACAGCCTGGTCGCAGAAAAACACCACCATTAAGATTATGAATGGCGACAACCAAGACAAAGTGATCACCCGGGATACGATTATAAACCCCAGCCCAACGCACCGCCATGCCGATACGGTAAAAATCGGAAGTATCACGATTATCCAGTGCGACAACTGCTCGGAGGACGACAATAACACCGCAAATACGACCACCGTTCATTTTGGCTCCTACGACGAGGAGGACGAAAAGACACCCGGCAACGTCGACATCAGTTGGGCGGTGTTTGACCTGGGCATCAACAACTATATCGATAAAAGCAATTATGGGTCCCCGGAGGTGAACAACTTTGTCCGCCTGGGAGAAGGCAATCCCAAAGCCACCGAAGAGCTGTTCTCCCTGCGTACCATTAAATCGGTCAATGTCAACATTTGGCCGATCCTTGTAAAGGTAAACCTGGTGAAACACGTGCTCAACCTAAAAACGGGAATAGGCATCGTGATGAACAACTACCGCTATACCAAAAACATCACCTATGTCAACACGCTTGATGAAACCTATATTAAACTCTCCGACATCGACCTGGAAAAAAATAAGCTTTTCACGGAATACCTCACCATTCCCGTTCTTTTGCATCTCAACAGTAACCCGTACCGGGATTCACGGGCGTTTCATCTGTCAGCCGGCCCTACTTTCGGGCTGCTGGTCAAATCACGCACGAAGCAAAAAAGCGATGAAAAAAAGAAAGTAAAAAACAATGATCCCTTTAACCTGGAAAAATTCCGCGTCGGATTACGGGGAGAAATAGGCTACGGTCCGGTCAACTTCTACGGCGCCTACAGCTTTACCCCCATCCATAAATACGGGCTCGAACAATATCCGTTTTCCATAGGCATTTCGCTGGGCTTTTGATCCCCCGTCCCCACGACAGGAACCGCCGCCGCCCTGTCGTGGGCGTGGGAAATAAGAACCAGCGGGTAAAGCGTTAATATCCGTCAATCATCCAACTGCGGACGTAGCCACTGCCGGGCCTCCTCCACCGTCCATCCTTTCCGGCGGGCGTAGTCTTCCACCTGATCCTCCTTGATCTTCCCTATCCCGAAATATTTACTTTCCGGGTGAGAAAAATACCATCCGCTCACGCTGCTGGCCGGATACATCGCCAGGTGTTCGGTGAGGACGATGCCGGCGTTCGGCGTGGCCTGGATCAGTTTAAATAACTTTCTTTTTTCGGTGTGTTCCGGACAGGCGGGATAGCCGGGCGCCGGACGAATGCCTTTGTATTCTTCCCGGATGAGCTGTTCGTTTTGCAGGCTTTCTCCTGCGGCATACCCCCACACTTCCTTACGCACCTTTTCGTGCATTAATTCGGCAAAGGATTCGGCCAGCCGGTCGGCCAGCGCCTTGAGCATGATCCGGTTATAATCATCATGCTCTGCCTCAAAGCGTTTTAAGTGCTCCTCGATACCCAGACCGGTAGTAACGGCGAAAGCGCCGATATAATCCTGCTTACCGGAATCTTCCGGGGCGATAAAGTCCGCCAGGCAGATATTGGGTTTACCCGCGGCTTTTTTGATCTGCTGACGCAGGAACTCCAGTGGCACCCGCTCTCCGGCCCCTTCGTCCGGAGAAAGATAGACCGTCTCAGCGCCGTTGCTTACCGCGGGAAAAATGCCGATGGCCGCCTTGGCGGTAAGCCACTTTTCTGCAATGATCTGCTGCAACAACTCCTGTGCTTCGCCATACAATTTAGACGCCGCTTCCCCCACCACCTTATCTTTCAGTATTCCCGGAAACTTGCCATGTAACTCCCACGCGATGAAAAAGGGACCCCAGTCTATATACCGGGCGATCTCTGCCAGATCATAATCCGGAAAAGACTTTATCCCTAAAAAGTGGGGCCTGGGCGGCACGTAGGCGTCCCAATCCAGCTGTTGTTTGTTCTTTCGGGCTTCCGCTAAAGAAAGGTATTGCTTGGTCGTTTTTTTATTCTGAAAGCGCTCCCGCACGCTGGCGTATTCGTCTTTGGTTTGCTGCAGTAACTGCCGCCGCCTTTCTTTGTTCATGAGGTTGCTCACAACGGTGACCGAGCGGGAGGCATCCAAAACATGGATCACGCCTTTATCATACTCCGGTTCTATTTTAACGGCCGTATGGGTTCTGGAGGTGGTGGCTCCGCCGATAAGCAGGGGCAACTCAAAATGCTGGCGTTTCATCTCCTGCGCTACGTGCACCATCTCATCGAGGCTGGGTGTAATCAAACCGCTTACCCCTACGATATCCGCCTTTTTTTCCTTGGCCGCCTGCAGCAATTTTTCCGCCGGCACCATCACCCCGAGATCGATCACTTCATAGCCGTTGCAGCCCAGGACCACCCCTACGATATTTTTGCCGATGTCGTGTACATCGCCCTTCACCGTGGCCATCACGACACGCCCGTTGTTGAGCGCGTCCGGACCTTTTTCTTCGATCAACTGCTTTTTCTCCTCTTCCATATAGGGGTTAAGCACGGCAACGGATTTTTTCATCACCCGGGCGCTCTTCACCACCTGCGGCAGAAACATCTTTCCGGAGCCAAACAGGTCGCCCACCACATTCATTCCATCCATCAGCGGGCCTTCGATTACCTCCAGCGGCTTATCGTATTTCAGCCGCGCCTCTTCGGTATCTTCTTCAATAAAATCAGTGATCCCGTGCACCAGCGAATGACTCAGCCGTTCTTCCACCGTACCCTGCCGCCAGCTCATATCCTTTTCGACTTTCTTGCCTTTTGATTTCACCGTTTCCGCGAAGGCCAGCAGGTTTTCCGTCGCTTCGGGATTGCGGTTGAGGATAACGGCTTCGCACAACGCCCGGAGGCGGGGTTCAATATCATCGTAGACCACCAATTGCCCCGCGTTGACAATTCCCATGTCCAGGCCTGCTTTGATCGCGTGATACAGGAACACCGCATGCATCGCTTCCCGCACCGCGTTGTTTCCTCTGAAAGAAAAGGACAGGTTGCTCACGCCGCCGCTGACCTTCACCTGCGGCAGCCTTTCTTTTACCAGCGCGGTGGCTTCGATAAAAGAGACCGCGTTGATGTTATGCGCTTCAATACCGGTAGCTACGGGAAAAATATTCAGATCGAAGATAATGTCCTGCGGCGGGAAATGAATTTTCTCCGTTAAAATACGAAAGGCTCGTTCGGCAATGGCTACGCGTCTTTCCGTATTATCGGCCTGGCCGGTTTCATCAAAAGCCATTACGACAACCGACGCGCCAAAGTCCAGGCAGGTCCGCGCTTCGGCTAAAAATTTTTCTTCCCCTTCCTTTAAGGAAATGGAGTTAACGATACACTTGCCCTGCACACATTTCAACCCGGCTTCTATGATCGAAAATTTGCTGGAGTCTATCATGACCGGGATGCGGGCAATATCGGGTTCGGCCTGCATCAGGTTGAGGAAAGTAACCATCGCTTTTTCTCCGTCCAGCAAGGCGTCATCCATGTTCACGTCAATGACCTGCGCGCCGTTTTCCACCTGCTGGCGGGCAATAGCGAGGGCTTCCTCAAATTGCCCTTCCCGGATAAGGCGGGCAAATTTCTTGGAACCGGTAACATTGGTCCGTTCGCCTACATTGACAAACAAGGACCCCGGACCGATGGAAACGGCTTCCAATCCGGAAAGCCTGAGGGTAGCTGATGTATTTTTATCTGAACTATGCATAATAACCTGTTTGAATCAACGGGAAAGAAAAACACGCGGCTGTAGTGCAGCTCACGACAGCACCGCTTCGGGTAGCTTACGGGGGGCAAGATCTTGAACACTTTCTGCGATGGCACGTATATGCTCGGGCGTAGTACCGCAGCAGCCGCCTACCATATTGACGAAGCCGGCTTCGGCGAATTCTCTTAATACACCCGCCGTGTCTTCGGGCAACTCATCGTACTCGGCCATCGCGTTAGGCAGTCCCGCGTTGGGATAGCAACTCACATAACAATCCGCCACGCCGGACAACTCTTCGATGTACGGGCGCATTTGCTGGCCGCCGAGCGCGCAGTTAAGGCCTACGCTCAACGGCTTCGCATGGCTGACGGAAGTATAAAAAGCCGACAGGGTCTGTCCGCTGAGGGTTCTCCCCGACGCGTCGGTAATGGTCCCGGAGATCATAATAGGCAGCTCCGGTTGATTGACGTCCCGGAAATATTGTTTAATCGCGTAAATGGCCGCCTTGGCATTTAACGTATCAAAGATCGTTTCTATCAGCAACAGATCCGCGCCGCCCTCCGACAGCCCGCGCACCTGCTCATAGTAGGCTGCGGCTACTTCATCAAAAGTCACGGCCCTGAAGCCCGGGTTGGTGACATCCGGCGACAGCGACAGCGTTTTGTTGGTCGGGCCGATGGCCCCTGCTACAAACCGTGGCTTGCCCGGATCTTTAGCGGTACATTCCTCCGCCGCTGCCCGGGCCAGCTCCGCGCCCTTTTTGTTTAACTCATAGGCGAGCGACTCCAGCTTATAATCCGCCTGCGCGATAGAGGTGGAACTAAACGTATTGGTTTCTATGATGTCGCTGCCCGCCTCAAGATATGCTTGGTGAATAGCCCGGATGATATCCGGACGGGTGATGCTCAGCAAGTCATTGTTCCCTTTCAGGTCACTGGAATGATCCTTGAAGCGTTGGTCTCTAAAGTCTTCTTCGGTGAGTTTGTAGCGCTGTATCATTGTCCCCATCGCGCCATCGAGTACCAGGATGCGATCCTGTAAACATTTAAGAATATTCATGTTTATTAGTTCCGTTTTTAATGCAATTCAGGCCGAACAATAAACAAATCCGCCATGCAGTCTGAAATGCGCTGCAAAGGTACACTAATAAAAGGGAAAAAACCACTTAATCGGCGGGAGTTTCCCACTGCAGCGTTTCAAGTAAATGCCACATGTCTTTTTCAATAAACTGCACTACCGGCTGCAAAGAATCCGCGTTGGGGGGCGCATAAAAATACAAGGCTCCCCGCAGAAAATGGCGGACGCTGTCGGTGGCAAAAAACTGTTTGGCGGTAGCCGCGTTCCCCGACACATTATAAAACAAACCACTCACGTTATGGGACGTATGAAAAGCCTCCGGCACGATAGATTCCGCTTTCAGCGCATTCTGGTAGGTCATCTCATAAGCATCGTTTATCAGCCGGTTCAACGAATACTTGTTTCCGATCTTTTTATAGCTCAGATAAATTTTTCCGTTGAAGTCCGGGAATACGACGTTTATCCACCAGGGGTTCTCCGGTTTCTGCCCAAAAAAGGAAGTGTCCTTTTCGATCTCGGCGTATGCGGGATATTCGAAGGAGTAAGGATAGCCGGGCGCATTAAATGTTTTGTATTTCTTCTCCGGAAATACGATCCGGAAATAACCCCGGGGTTTAGGGGTAAAGGCGGGCTGGCAGGCAGCTGTAAAAAACAAGAGGGTCGACAGCAGCAAAAGCCGGTGCGTGGTTGATGTCATCATGATAGCGGCTATTTGACCATGAGGTCAATAATCTTTACTTTGGTAATGCGCATTTTTTGGATGTCGAGCGGTACAAGCTCCAGCCCCCGGAACGGAATCACCTGGTCGACCTCGGGAAAGCTGCCGTAGATCTCTAAGATCAGCCCCCCTAACGAATCGCTCTCCCCCTTGGCGGCGTCAAAGAAGTCCGTAGGCAGCTCCAGTATCCGGCCTACCTCGTTCAGCATGGTCTTCCCTTCAAAAATAAATTCGTTCTCACTAACCTGCGTATAGGACTGCGCTTCGGTATCGAACTCGTCCCGGATATCGCCAATAATTTCTTCCATAATATCCTCCATGGTAACAATTCCACTGGTGCCGCCGAATTCATCGACCACTACGGCAAACTGGATGTGGTTGTCTTGAAATTCTTTCAGCAGGTCTTTGACCAGCTTCTGTTCATGCACAAACACCGGTTGCTTCATAAGCGTATGCCAGTCAAACTCCTCTTCATCCAGGTACCGGACGAGGTCCTTCGCATTGATCATGCCCACGATATCATCCAGGTCCTTGCCATAAACCGGCAAGCGGGAGTAGTGGAGCCGGTGAATGAGGGCGATGAGTTCGGGGAAAGTGGTCTGCTCCGGAATGCCACTGATGTCCATCCGGGCTTTCATGATCTGATGAACGGCGATGTCTTCAAACTGTATGAGGCTGCGCAGAATATTTTTTTCCTCTGTGCCGGCCCTGCGATTAAGGGAGACGGTAAAGGCCTCGTCAATGTCTTTGATGCTAAGCACCTCCTGTCTTTTCTTAAACACCCGCCTGCTTAGCCAGTCCGATACGTCAATTAACGTACTGGCCAACGGTTCAAGAATACTGATAAGACTACTGACCAGCGGCGCCGCGAAAAAGGCCATGCGCAGTTTTTTCTGGCGGGCGTATGCGCGGGGTAAGGCTTCACAAAAAAGCGCCAGCAGAAAAAAGATGACCACCACCTTGACAAAAACAGACAGGGCCGGAAAACGCGCCGCACTCACTAAAAATTCCAACAGCGCATTTAAAATAAAGATCAGAAGCACATTGCTGATCAGCCGGGTCAAAAGCAAGGTCGTCAATAATACCCGCGGCCGCTCCAGGATAATGGACACCCGTTTGGAGTTATTATTGCTTCTTGCCTTCAGCATATTGATATCCTTTTCATTGAGGTAAGAAAAGGCCTGCTCTCCACCACAGCTCACGGCAGAAATGAAGAAAAACAAAAGGCAGAAAAAGATCAAAACAATCACTTCCGAGGGTCCCGCCTCAATTTTCCCAATCGTTTGCAATAAGACAGATGTGTAATTCAAAAATCAGCTTCAATTTGTATTAGAAATCAGTATCACTCCTTTTAAACAAGCTCTGTGCCAAGCTGCTACAACGCCCCTCCCTCCGGAGGGGTTTCCTGCTGATCGCTCCGCTTATCGAGCATGATCAGGTTATCCCCTATTATCTCCGTGGCGTGCTTGCGATGCAGGTCTTTATCTTCCCAGCTGCGCGTATGTAACCGCCCCTCTATGTAAACCAGGCTGCCTTTGTGCAAATACTTTGCCGCCAGCTCCGCCAGCCCGCGCCATAATACCACCGTATGCCATTCCGTTTGCGCCACCTGCTTGCCCGACTTATCCTTGAAATTCTCCGTAGTAGCTAAAGAAAATTTGGCGACGGCTATATTGCCCGGTAAGTACTGAATTTCCGGGTCGCGCCCCAGGTTGCCTACTAAAATAACTTTGTTCACGCCTCTCATGTTACGCTAAGGTTAGATGAATGAAATAGTCTTTTGTAATGGAAAAGTAGGCCATTTTTTTTAAAACGTCAAAAATACAGCAATCAGAAATCTTTCAGCAGCGCCATATATTTTACCAGGGGACGGGGAAAGGCGAACAGATCAATTTGAGGGATGTCTACCGGAAAATAGGCCGCCGGCACCTGCGGCGGATGCTTTAAAAGGAGATGACAAAACCGGATATGAAGCTTTTGGTGGGTCAGCTGGTGAATAAACACGTCCGAATAGGACCGTTGCAGCACGACGTTTTTTTCTACTGCGGCGCTGTACAGGTTTTCTCCGGATAGTCGTTCCAGGGACAGGGGCCGGTCATGTTCGATAAGTAAAAAGTCATGGAGGTTTTGCCAGATACCGGTCGCCGGTCGCTTACGGATGAAAATATGGTTGCCGTGTTGCAGCAAGAGGTAATGCAGGTAGCGGTTTTTTACGGGTCTTTTAGGGGTCTTTACGGGTAGCTTGTTGGTTATTCCCTGCCGGTAGGCTACACAATTGCTCCGGAGGGGACAAAGGGAACACCTGGGCTGCCGGGGCAAACATACCGTAGCGCCGAAATCCATAATCGCCTGATTATACCGGGCCGGAAATTCCCTGTCCAGCAGTTCGGCGGCAAGGGCATGGAAGGCTTTTTTTCCCGGCGTTGTATTTACCGCCACCTCCAATCCGAAATACCTGGCGAGCAGCCGCTCGACATTTCCATCGACGACGGCATGCGGCAGGTCGAAAGCGAAAGAGGCTATGGCGGCAGCGGTATAAGGGCCGACGCCGGGCAATTGAAGGATGGTTTCATAGGTGGCCGGGAAAACGCCGTTATAGGCCGTACAGATCCTCCGGGCCGCGGCCAGCATATTTTTACACCGGTTATAATATCCCAGGCCCTGCCAAAGCCGGAAAACCTTTTGATCCTCTGCCGCGGCCAGCGCGCTGATGGTGGGAAACTGTGCCAGTATTTTTTCGTAATACGGCAGCCCCTGCTCCACCCTGGTTTGCTGAAGGATGATCTCCGACAGCCACACCCGGTAGGGATCTTTTATGCCCACCCACGGATAAGAACGGACGTGGGCTGCATACCATTTCAAAAGTGCTTGCTGAAAATACTTCTTCCCGCCGGGGGAAGAAAGAGATTTCTTGGATTTGACCGACGAATGCATTACTTTTATGTTTCTTAGAAGCGATAAATAATTTTTTTATAAATAATTGGTTGGTTTCTAATTTTTTATAGTATTTTTGATGTCCAAAACTTTCCCTTGCCATGAGAAAAGCAGACTTAATAAACAGTATTTCTGAAAGTACCGGCATTCCTAAAGTAGACGTTTTGGTCACCCTGGAGGCCTTTTTTAAAGAAGTAAAAGACAACCTGAGTCAGGGAGAACATATTTATATTCGGGGATTTGGGAGCTTTATCACCAAAAAACGAGCCGCAAAGATAGGCCGTAATATTAAGAAAAACGTCGCCGTTCACATCCCGGAACATTATATTCCCGCTTTTAAACCTTCGAAAGAATTTGTAGCCGAAGTCAAAAAGTTAAAAACCGATTAGTCTCCCAACTACAGATTCGCATTTTCCCAGGGATAGGCCTTTAGTCTTTGCATGAGCTTGTTGTTCCGTTGAAGATGTTGCAGGCCCGCCAGATGGCGGGCGTGATGCAAATCCGTTCCCAGGTATTTGACCAGCCCTTTGTCCAACAACTGATGGGCCGTTTTTTTTATTTTACTGCCGTACTGCCCGGTAAAGGATAATAAGTTCAGCTGCAGGGCAAACCCTTTGTCGTGTAAAAACTGATACGCCTCAAATTGCTGATGATAATACGCGTATCTTTCCGCATGCGCGATAACCGGCTCATACCCTTTTACCCGCAGTTGAAATAAAAGTTCATCTCTGTGCAGCGGTGCGGTAACCATAGAAAATTCGACCAATACCTTGTTACCCGAAAGGGTTAAAAGCGGCACATTCTCCTCCAGCAGATCTATCACATGCGTGTCCAGGTAATACTCCGCCGCCACCTTTAACTCCACGTTAATGTTGTTGTCTTTTAACGCTTTTTTTACTTTAGCATATCCCGCATGAAGCACCTCCGCATTATTGGGATAAAAATCCTGGAAAACATGCGGCGTCGTGATGAGTTTACTATAGCCCAAAGCCTGCAGCTTTTTTATCAACGCTAAGGAAGTAGCCATATCCGGCGAACCGTCATCTACGCCGGGAATAAGATGAGAGTGCATGTCTGTTCCCAGAAATGAAAAATCTGTTTTAGCGGCTGTGTTGTTAAATAAAGTTCCTAATAAAGACATGAAATAACCTTGAGCAGCAAAAGTAGGAATAATATAACGGGAGTGAAACCAGCCGGCGGAAATTACAGGTATTTTATGCTTTAGCGTGACCCCTAACCCGCCTGCGGGTGCCAGCCATTTTAGGCGACCTCTTCTTCCTCCGGTTCACGATACTCCAAAAGGAAATTATTGCGTCCGTCCCCGATCATGATCCGCATATAATTCTGTTGCACCAGTTCCAGTATGGAGAGGAACAGGAAGATCGCGTGGAGCCGGTCCTTGCAAGTGCTGAACACCCGTTCAAAAGAAACCGACCGCTCGATGCGAATCATATCGATCATATACTCCCTGGATTCTTCCATCGTATAATTGTAGCGATAAACGACATGCTCCGGCTTGATCTTGCGCACTTCCATTTCCTTCATCACCTTTTCGAAGGCATTCATCAGCTTATAGAGCGTGAGCGTCTGCATCTCGGTTCCTTCGCCTTCGGATTCCCCTACCTGCGCCAGTTCTTCGGTAATATTCCCACGTTTGAGACGCAGGATACGCAAGGCTTCTTTCTCGGCCATTTCCGCCGCCGCCTGTTTGTATTTTTTATATTCCAGCAGTTTGGCCACCAGTTCCTGCCGGGGATCTACTTCGTTGCCTTCTTCGTCTATTTCTTTTCGGGGGAGCAGCATCTTGGCTTTAATCCGCATGAGAATGGCCACAAACAAAATAAATTCGCTGGCCAGCTCAATATTCAGGGACTCCATGCGGTGAATAAAATTCGTAAAATCTTCAATCAGCTTGCTGATCGGAATGTCATAAATATCCAGCTCGTCCCTTTCAATAAAGAAAAGGAGCAGGTCGAACGGCCCTTCAAATTGAGGGAGGGAAATCGTATATGTTTCGTTTTCAGCCACTTTTGATTTTTAAGGTCAACAAATTTAAGTGTTCTTTACAAGTCCGCCAAAGTAAATGTTTCGGCGACGCGAATCCCTTTTTCCGTGGCTTTCAGGGTACAGCATTCCACCTCGGGATCATGCTCAAAGTATAAGACATAATTTCCATCAAGCGCTTCTTTCAAAAAGGCTTCTTTTTCAGCCAGCGACGTAAGCGGAAACATATCATAGGCCATCACCCAGGGCAGGGGAATATGGTGCACCGAAGGCAAGAGATCGGCCATAAAGACAATGGTTTTTCCTTTGTAGGAGAGCTGCGGCAGCATCATCGCCTTCGTATGCCCGTGGCAGAAACGAACCGAAATATCATCGCTGAAGGCCACTCCTTCCTTTTGGGCGATAAATTTCAGCCGCCCGCTTTCTTCGATCGGTAAGATGTTTTCCTTTAAAAAAGAGGCTTTCTCCCGCGCATTGGGATAAACCGCCCATTGCCAGTGCGCTTCATTGCTCCAGTAGGTAGCGTTTTTAAAAACGGGAACCAGCTGATCGGATTTTCTTGCGATGCATCCCCCGCAGTGATCAAAGTGCAAATGCGTCAAAAATACGTCGGTGATGTCATCCGGGCTAACCCCCCTTTCCTTTAAGGAGGTACCCAGCTCCGGGCCATGGGGCGCGTAATGACTGAAAAACTTATCGCTTTGCTTGTTGCCCAGCCCGGTATCCACTAAGATAAGGCGCTGTCGGTCTTCAATTAAAAGAGACCGCATGGCCCAGGTGCAGCGGTTCTTTTCGTCCGCCGGTTGCAGCTTGTTCCACAGGGGCTTAGGGACCACGCCGAACATGGCGCCCCCGTCGAGTTTAAAAAAGCCGGTATGAATGGTATAGAGTTGCATACGACAAAGGTAGCGATTACTCCTGTGATGAGCCGCCCTTGCCAGGATTTGTCCGCGGCGGTTTTTTCCATTACGCCCGGACGGGGTTTCTTTTTGAGGGCCGGCCGCGTATCCCGCCTACAATACCTCTATCTGATGCAGCAAAAGGTCATCGAGCGTATGGCGGCTGCGGATCAGCTGCGGGTAGCCGTCTTTCACCAACACTTCAGCGGGTTTTAAGCGAGAATTAAAATTAGAAGACATTTCAAAGCCGTAGGCCCCCGCGTTATAGAACGCCAGAAAATCCCCTTCCCTTACCTCCCGGAGCTTACGATCCCATCCGAAAGTATCCGTTTCACATATATTACCCACCACGGTATATATTCGTTCTATTCCTTTCGGGTTGGTAATATTGCGGATGTAATGAAACGCCTCATAAAACATCGGGCGAATAAGATGGTTGAAGCCGGAATTAACGCCTACGAAGACGGTGGCCGGCGTTGTTTTGATCACATTGGCCTTGACCAGGAAATAACCGGCCTGGCTGACCAGGAATTTTCCCGGTTCAAAGAACAGTTTCAGCGCTGTATTGGAATAGGTTTGGCAAAACGCGTCAAAAGAAGCCGATACCTTCTTGCCGAGTTTAGCGACATCGGTCTCCGGGTCCCCTTCCCGGTAGGCCACTTTAAAACCGCTGCCCAGGTCAATAAAATCCAGGTCCGGAAAATGTTCCGTCATTTCAAAGAGGATTTCCACTCCGCGCAAAAAAACCTCTACATCTTTTATCTCCGATCCGGTGTGCATATGCAGGCCATTGACATGCAGCCCGGTACTTTTTACAATACGTTCAATATGGCGGATCTGGTGAATGGAAATGCCAAACTTGCTATCGACGTGTCCGGTGGAGGTTTTATAATTTCCTCCCGCCATAATATGCGGGTTCAGACGGATGCAGACGGGATAGCTGCCGCCAAAGCGATTGCCGAATTGTTCCAATATGGAAATATTGTCGATATTAATATGGACGCCCAGCTCCTTCGCGGCGATGATTTCTTCCAGGTCCACACAATTGGGCGTGAAGATAATATCCTGCGGGGCGAAACCGGCTTTCAGGCCAAGCTGCACTTCCTGCAGGGATACGGTATCCAATCCCGCTCCCAGTCCATTGATCAGCTTTAATATATTGATATTGGTCAGGGCTTTGCAGGCGTAAAAGAAGCGGGTATTCTTCTTATTAAACGCGTTGCGAAGCTTGAGGTATTGTTTTTTTATTTTTTCCGCGTGGTACACATACAAGGGCGTGCCATATTCTGCCGCCAGCTTTACCAGGAAATCATCCGGTAAAATATCCACATTGGGATCCTTCAATTGAAGTTTTTGAGCCATTAAAAACCGTTTTGCCGTTTTGGAAAGCTGCGAAAATACTAAGAAACTGTCTAAAAATTAGATTTTTTGCCTAACCGCCGATCCGCTGCCGGGCGGACCACCGACGATGCATGGAAGCAGCCCGGCCGGGCCAAGTGAAGGGCGGCCTGAAAACGCGTCCCGGTTTGCTCCCCGGTGACCAAGCCCGTAGAGGGATTTTGGAAAAGGGCGCCACAAGCGATGTTATCCGCTTACCGCGTGAGGGCATCCCAGATGACCTGGTATACCTCCGTGGCCGCGAGTGGCCTGCCGGACACCGGCGCTTCGGTGATAAGCACCGGATGATCCGCCGCAGCTGTTTTCGTCCGGCCATGCGCGCCTTTTACCAGCGTAGCGTCCAGCGGAATGACGTCCATCAGGTAACGGAAACCGAGCTTTTTGCGCAGTACCTTGTAGGCCGCCCGCAGCTTGGAGGTCATAAACATCTCTGCGGGATCGTAGCCGGGCTTGTTGTGGATGGCGACCAGCCGGGCAAAGTCCGGCGCCTTCTGGTCCTCCAACCAATAATAATAGGTAAACCAACTTTTTTCATCCGCCACGGCGATCAGCTCGCCACTTCGTTCATGGGCTATCTTCGCCTGCCTTTTCCCCGTTTCGTCCAATACTTCCGCTACCCCGTCGGTTTCCTTTAACAAGGCGTTGACTTTATCCATTAAAGACCGGTCGTTGACATACACATGCGCTACCTGGTGGTCGGCCACGGCGAAGACCCGGCTTACCTGCGGATCAAGCAATTCCCGCCCCCTTTCCGTACGCACCTTCAGCCAGCCTTTTCGGCGAAAGAGCCTGTTGAGGTGAACGGGGTGATCTGCCGGCGTGATGCCATATTCGGAAAGCAACACCACGGACGCCCCCGCGTTTTTATAAAACCCTACCAGGGTCTTCACCAGGGCGTCGATCTGCCGCAGCTCCCCGGCGATCTTTGTGTCGTCCCGCCCGAATTTTTGCAAGCAATAATCCAGGTGCGGCAGGTAAAGGAGGGTAAGCGTAGGGTGGTATTTTTCCTCCGTGATCATGGCGGCCTCTGCGATCCAACGACTGGAGCGAATATCTGCTCCCGGTCCCCAGTAATGAAACAACGGGAAAGGTCCCAGTTCTTCCTGCAGGTGATCCCGCAGGTCTGCCGGATACGTATAACAGTCGGGAATCTTCCGGCCGTCAGACAAATAATTCGGTCTGGGTGTAAGCAAATAATCCACCGTGGAATTCATGTTATACCACCAGCACAGGTTGGCACAGGTGAAGGAAGGCTCCTGTTTCTTCGCCCGCTCCCATATCTTTTCCGCCTGCACGAGCCGGTTGGACTGTTTCCAAAATTTGATCTCTCCGTCCGTACGGTCATACCAGCCGTTAGCCACAATACCATGTTCTTCGGGCGTTACGCCCGTAAGATAGGTGGATTGCACGGCGGTGGTCACGGCCGGCAACATGGGACGGATGGTGGTGAGTTGATTTTTACTGGCCCATTCTTTCAGAAAAGGCGTATGCGCCCCTATCAGATTCGATGAGAGACCGACAATATCGATTACAACGGTTTTATTCATGAGGGGTAAAGTTAGCTTATTTCTTTCTTGAAGGAAAAACCGGACGGCGGGGAGCGAAAAACAAAAAAAGGCCTTCGGGTGCCCGGGAAGCAGCGCCACGCCAATACACCCGGGGGTAACTTTCCACTGACCGAAAGCTTTCGTATTTTTGGAAAAACGTTTCCAACCGTGAAAAAGACGTTGATCGTATTTTTTTCTTTATTGTTTTGTTGTTGTTTGTTTTCGGCGGCAACGGTTAACGCCCAGCACGCAGGAGTATTCAGAGATATTGTCTACAAAGTATCCCAAGGAGATTCCCTCCGGCTGGATATTTTTCTACCGGAAGCGGCAACAACGCCGGACCTGTCGCCGGTGGTAATTATTATTCATGGCGGCGGATGGGTGGAAGGAGACCGCAACCTGGCAACAAATGCCTTTATGCGGAAGCTGCGGGATCAGTTAAATCACCATGGCGTCGCCGTCGTGAGCATTGACTATACACTGGTCAGCAAGTCCACGCATTTGCCGACACCCGTAACCGATTGTAAAGACGCCGTAAGGTGGGTAAGGGCGCAGGCGGCCACTTATGGTTTTGATCCGGCAAATATCGGTTTATGGGGTGGTTCCGCCGGCGGCCATCTCGCCCTTTTAACCGCCTACATGAACGACATACCGGCGGATACGCCCGTTTGGGATCCCCCTCCGGCGGCGGTAAAATATGTGATCGATTTTTTCGGTCCTACTGACTTAAACAGGCTGCTGAGAACGAAGGCCGGTACGCTTCGTTTGTTCGTCGCGCGTCTTGTCCTGGGGAAAAAGATACTGTCCATCAGAAAAAAACTGATCTTCGCGCTCACCGGCTATGCTGTGGACAGCCACCAACGAAAAGCCAGGGAAGTATTGCGGCGGTATTCGCCGGTGCAATACGTCGCTAATGCGGTGCCCACTTTCTTATTTCATGGCACAAAAGACCATGTAGTTCCGCTTAAACAATCCAGGAAACTGCACCGCTTATTGGATGCGCGGGGCGTTCAAAACGAACTGATCGTAGTCGATAAAGCAGATCATGGTTTTAATAATATCGACAATGCCCGGCAAGAGGCGCTTGTAGCCAAAACGGTGGGGTATGTACTTGCCCAAAGCGGTAAATAACCGCTTTTTTCAATGGCGCGTCCGGCATTCCCGGGCGCACGATTTTTTGAACTATCCCCCAGCCACAATCAGGGCGCTGTGCCCGCCATATGATCCGTCACCCATTTCAATTCCCGGATAATAGATTCCGAAAGCGGCAATTTTAAATCTTCCGGCAGTACGTCCCAGGTATAGGTTTCCACTTCCAGGTAAGGGGACAGCCGTCTTTCCTTTTGCAGGCGCAATACCTGAATAATTTCTTCCTGCGTCGACTGCAGCTGGCCGTAATCTTTGATAAACAGCGGCACGTGAAAATGAGAACGCCACTGTGCGGCCTCCATCGCTTCCGGGTCTGCGAAGGCATCCGGTAAGTCGCGGTAACGAAGCAGGCTGCCGTCGGCTTTTTGCGCCACCACCTGATGCAGATAAACAGGTTCGTCGAAGGCCTTCAGGGCTTGTAGCCTGCTTTCCTGGTTGGTGCGCAGGTCTATTTTCAGGGCGGCACTTAATTGCCATTTGCCAATGCGGATTCCGGCTTGAGTCAGCGCCGCTACAACCTCCGCTGCCTTCTCGAAGCCTATGGCGAAATGGCAGACGTCATAACACAGCTGAACGTGCGTTTGAACAATCGCTGTTGCCTCCGCTGCGGAAATCGAGTACCGGTCTTTCCACGCCCTTCTGGCTGCCGGCAATAATTGGTTTTCATACCAATCAATAAATTCCGCGCCGGATTCTATGAGTCCGTCAGCCTCGGGTTCAATGTCAATATGGATGGTTTTGCCGCTGTCCCGCCGGAGTTTATGCAGTTCCCAGGCAACCTGAACAAGGTGTTCGGTGCTGCTTTCAAAAGCCTGTTGCATGGCTTCCGGCCTGCCGGTAAACCAATATTTATACGATAGCGGTGAAGTGGAAATACTGCCGTCCATATTTTCCGGCAGCAGGACTGTTAACAGCCGCGCGAGCCTGAAGGTGTATTCCCGCCGTTCGGTTGTGGTCCAATCGGGGGCGTGAACCTGGTCTTTCACGCGGCTGCGGTGAAAGTTCCCATAGGGGAAACCGTTCACCGTAAAGACAAAACAACCGTTTTGCTGAAGCCAATGCTGGAACGCCGTCAGCTGTTTTGGGTCCATTAATTCCACGGAGGCTTCCCCTGAGATCCTTAAGCCGATACCCAACCGCTCCGCAGGGGCCAACGCCTGTTTAATAACAGGAACTTCGGCTTTCAGGTACGCAAAATGCGACGCCCAGGACGCGCCCGGAAAAATATTGGTACAAAAGGTCAGATAGCCTAAAGGGGTCTTCACTGGAGGTTATTTTTTCAATGGATTAAAACCGCGTTATATTCTTTTAATAACCGGATGCTCTTCCGCATGTTTTCCTGGTCAATGGTATGAATATCCGCTCCCTGTCCGATTGCCCTGAGCATCATGACGGTCAGCCGTCCCCCCAGATGTTCCCTGAATTCCGAGAGCCCCCTTAGCAGTTCCTCCGTTTCCAGCTCCGGATGAAACAGCGTAAAGCCCAGCCGGGACATTACCTGCAGGATACGATTCTTCTGTGCTGCCTCCAGCCAGCCCGAAGCTTCCGAATAGATCACGTCCAACGCGATGCCTATGGCCACCGCTTCTCCATGGGACAGGGTAAAATCCGTAAGCTGTTCCAGCTTGTGCGCGCTCCAATGCCCAAAGTCCAGCGGGCGGGAGGAGCCTTTTTCAAAAGGATCGCCGGAAGCTATATGCGCAAGATGCAGTTCGGCACAACGATACACCAGTTGTTCCATCGCCTGGGCATTGCGACTAGAGAGCTTGCCGGCATTTTCTTCCAGCCAGTCAAAAAACGCCCTGTCTTTTATCAATGCCACCTTAACCGCTTCTGCTATTCCGCTTCGCCAGCTCCGATCATCCAGCGTCGTTAAAAAACGAAAGTCATTAAACACGGCAAAGGGGGGAGCAAAAGTTCCGACAAAATTCTTTTTACCGAAATCATTTATGCCGTTCTTTACCCCCACGCCCGAATCATTCTGAGACAGCACCGTGGTGGGGATACGGATGTGCCGGACGCCCCGGTGGGCAATAGCGGCGGCATAGCCCGCCAGGTCCAGCACCGCCCCCCCTCCGACAGCGACCACATAGGAATGCCGGTCGATCCCGTATTCATTGATGGCCGTCATAATCTCCGCCACATAGCGCTTATCGTTCTTAACCGCTTCCCCGCCGGGCACAAGACTAAAAGGCACGAGCTTTACAGCTGTCTTGCTCCGGATGTACGCGGTTATCTCGTCCTTCAGTCCCGGATGATGTTCAAGCATCCCTTCATCGAGAACGAACAACATCCGCTTTTCCTCTCCCGGGGTAGCCGATTGGTTTAAAAAGTCGCTAAATAGGTTATTCTCGTTTTGAAATATATGATGGGTGAAAGCTACCGGATATTGGTAGGTTACCTGAAAACGCTGTTTTATCTGCTTCATTATTGCTCCCTTTCTCCTCAGTTATGATAGAATTCATAATTTTCTTTTGTAATGATATCGATGGGCATAAAATGAACATTCTCAATAGATTCGATGAGTACAAGATGTCGATAGAGGGTCATAATTCCTTTATACCCCTGTTCTTCTGATTTGTGGCAAATCAAAACATCGATGACTTCCTTTTTAAGGTATTCAATATTCTCTTCGGTAAAGTCATAGCCAATCAGAAAGTTTTTCGCCCTTTTTGTTTCTTCAAAATAACGGGCTACCGCCGATACTCTTGAATTAGTTACAAAAATAGAATTTAAACGGCGGTTTTTCTCAAAAACATAATTCAGCTCACGCACGACCGAATGATAATCGGTAGTGGTAACGTCTACTTTGACGATGTTGTGATACAAATTATGATATCTGAAGTAAGCCCGGAACCCTTCTTCAATCTCCATCAGGTAATTGTGATCATCGACCTCCCTGGCGATATTCACCACAAGGATCTCGCTGTCCGCGTTCAGGGTGAAATTCATCAGCTGTCCGCTTAAATATCCGCTCCGGAACAGGTGGGGACCGATATAACAAAGCCCTTCCTGATGAGGGATATTAGAGTCTATCAATACATAAGGAATTTTCTTTTCCTTACAGGTCTTGGTAAAGTGGCGCGCTTCATCAATAAATGACGGCGCCAGCAGCACACCGTCTACTTTATTGTCCAGCAGTTTTTCGGTTTGCTCAGTAAAAGATTTTCGGTTGTTCAGGTCAAAAAAGTACAGGGATATCTTTACGCCATACTCCTTCACCCGGTTTTCAGCGCGTTTTATGCCATTGAGCGGCGCCTGCCAGAAGTCCGTCTCCTCGGAAATGGCGGGAATAAGCACAGCGATTTCATAAACTTTTCGGGAGGCCAGCCGGCTGGCGATGATATTAGGCTTGTAGTCTATCTCCTTGATAATACGTTCAATTCTTCTTTTGGTGGATGGGGAAACGCCAGGCCGGTTGTGTAAAACCCGGTCCACAGTAGCAATGGAAACCTCCGCCCGTCTGGCAATTTCTTTCACGCCGTGAAGATTGCCTTTTTGCCTGTTTTTTTTCATTTCAAAAAGTAAATTGGGTACGTAAACAGCGCAAAGGTAGGGATTTTACGGAACCTCCTAATTAATTTGTGAAGAAAAACAGCCGGGGTAAGAACGTTCGTCTCCGAATAACAGGAAGCCATTGGCCATACCTCCGGGCTATAATTCCAAGGCCGCGCCTAAAACGACTCCTATAGTTTGCAGCACTTGTTTTTGGGAAACGATCACCGTGGCTTCAGAGGAAGCGACAAAGCCGGGGGTGGTTAAGTCGCCCGGCCTGGATTGCACCATCTGCCCAACACGGGCGGTGATGTCTGAAAACGTCATGCGTGCGGTGCCCAGATAATTTACGCCGAACAGCAAATTCATATGCGGGCTGATCTTATACTGCAGTCCGCCGTAGGCCCGGTAGGAAAATCCCCATGCCGACGCACTGGTTTGCCGCGTGGTCGCCCGCGCTGTATCGATTACACTTTTTCCATCGAGCTCGGGCGATGCAACGTAGATCAATCCGGCCATTCCTTTGATAACATAGGACAACTGACTTCCGCTTCCGGCAGAAAAGACCCCTTCTCCTCCCAGCAGCAGACCGGCGGATAACCAATCGTGCTTCTCAAAATGCCAATTAGAGTAATACACCGGCGGCGGTTGTGATGGCGGCACACTGCCGCCCCAGCTGCCCCCGGTCAAATTTAAAAAGTCCACTTTCGACCACTGCTGTTTCATGCTTGTTCTATTCAAGCCATTTCGCTGGCCGAAGAGCGTTGCCGTAAGACCAAACTTTTGGCTCAACAGGTAAGTATAAGAGAGGTTCACCTCCTCCCCGGTAAGGGCAAAACCCGCGTCCTTATTTTGCAGGCCGGTGCTGGCAAAGTCGCCAACGGGAATGGAGGGACCGATGGATATGGACAGCTGGCTTTTGCCTGGCTTGCTTTGTGCAAAACAAGGGGAGAGGGCCGCCGTCATAAAGAAGGACAATAGCGTAATTTGTCGGATCATGGCGGTAAAAGTAACACTTTTCACTCGCCCTGTACATATTGACTCAGAGGCAGGCGGTTGGTAAGCGATCGGGCCAGCGTCATTTCGTCCGCATATTCCAACTCTCCGCCAAAGGCAATGCCCCGGGCAATGGTGGTGATTTTAACCGGGTAGCTTTTAATTTTCTTCGATAAATAAAAAATGGTGGTGTCCCCTTCGATGGTAGGGCTGATGGCCATAATTAATTCGGAAATATTACCGGCCTTGACCCTGTCGGCCAGCCCTTCAATATTCAGGTCGTCCGGCCCCACGCCGTCGAGCGGGGAAATAACCCCGCCCAGCACATGGTATACGCCGTTGTATTGCTGGGTACTCTCAATGGCCATGACATCCCGGATGTTTTCTACTACACAAACGATATCCTTTTTCCGGGCCGGGTTGGCGCAAATACTGCAGACAGGACCGTCGGAAACATTGCCACAGGTAAGGCAAAACCGGATTTCTTTGCGCATTTTATAGATTGTTTCACTGAACTGTTGTACCGCGCGCTCTTCCTGGCGCAGGAGGTGTAGAACCAGACGCAGCGCCGTCTTTTTGCCAATGCCCGGCAGGCTCGCCAATTCATGGACGGCCTGCTCAATAAGTACAGAAGAAAAAACCATATTACAAAGGTAGGGGGAAATTGCAATTTCTTTCTTACTTTTGTACTGTTATAACTGAAAAATGACTGAATTATGCACCCAAATGGCATGACACACCTGCAGGTAACGGAAGTATGGCTTCATCTCGGCATTGCACTGGGCATTATCGGCCTGTTGATCCTGGCATCCTTCTTACTGTCTAAATACGTATTTTTCAAAAACATTACGGAAATACACGAGAATCAGCCTTATTAAGCCGGACCTGTTTTACCTTTATTCTTTTTCGGCACTCTCCTCGAACTTTACTTCCCTGGCCGGGAAATCATTTTTCCAATTGGCACGGATGGTAAAATCTTCAGGCATGGAGTAGACCGGCTCTGGTTGTCTTTGTTCTTCACAATAATAACAACCACGATCCCATTTTCCGTTCAGATTCCGGTCTTTTACCACACGCACTTTGTAATCTCCGGGATTTAAATAGGCTTTTGTCCAGGTATCTCCCTTTAGCGGCGCACTGTAGATCATCTCTTCCCCTTTATAAAGCTCAACGACCAGTTGATAACCGGTGGTATCGCCGGAAAGGCTGCGCCCCGGAAGCGGCTTCCCGGAACTGTCGGCCCAAGCAGCCGCCGAGTCCACAGGCGGAAGACTGTCCCCGGCCAGGCGGCCGGCATCCACAGCCATCGAATCTGTGGTTTTTAGGGCGGTCGTATCCGCCTGAAGATGGCCGGCCCAAGCAGCCGCCGAGTCCACAGGCGGAAGGCTGTCCCCGGCCAGGCGACCGGAATCCACAGCCATCGAATCTGTGGTTTTTAGGGCGGATGTATCCGCCTGAAGGCGGTCTACCGCACCCGTACTGTCCGCATTTTTGAGGCTGTTCAAATCAAAGTGAAGAATCAGTGTACCATAATCCGATTTGCTTTTGGAGGTAAACCGCAAAGTATCCTTTTTCGCATAAGCCGTACCGGCGGTATCGACGGCGAAGGCGCTGTCTATCAGTATCCGGTAGGGGGTGTTTTCTTTCCAGTTATAAAGCAGGTTAACGGTGGAGGTCAACGTATCCTTATGGCCAAATCGGAAGGCGACAGGACTAAAAGTGGTATCCTCCTGCAAAACGATGGCAGCGGTGTCCAGAGACTGCAGCGGCGCGTTAAACACAAGCTCGAGCGGCTGCATCAGGTCTTGTTGCCCACCGCTCAGGGAAGTGCGAAAAGTAAGCTCTTTCTTTTTTTCCTTTTCCTTTTTACCGGTAGGAGCGGGGGCAGATCCTGTGGCAGATGCCTGCTCAACGGTTTCTTTTTCTTTAAACAACGACAGGACCAGCCCGGACTGGACGCTGTTGAGTACCAACGGATTTTTTAAGAAGGCGATCGCTTCGGTGCTGTCGCCGTATTGCAGGTCCCCGTTGCCATCTATAAGGGCAAAAACCTTAAAGGTATCGTGGGGCAGATTTTGAAAACGAAAAGAGCCATCGCCCTTGCAGCGCGTGTAATAAACCGGCTTCTGTTTGGTCACTACCGAATCAAACTGATCGGTATAGAGCATGACCAGGGCGGTACTGTCCGGAAGGCCGGTACGCGCCTGGATAACTTTTCCCCGGATTTCCAGTGAGTCGAGGTAACTGCCGGTAGAAAACACGTAACGGAATCCTTTTATCGGATTGCCCTCATTGATATCCTGTATCGCGTTCCCCATATTAATGATGTAGGTCGTATTGGGTTTCAACGTATCATTTTCCGGCCAGGTGATCGTGAGGGTGCGTAGCTTAGCCAGTATTTCCGGCCGCCGGTCGGGGTTGGGGGCGATGATCATCTGCTGCTGGAGGTCCTGCAGCTGTATAAATTCGTTGAAGTTAAAAGTAATGGTTTCGGCATTAAAATGCAGCGTAGAATCGGGGGGGGTGGCACTCAGTAACACAGGAGGCAGCGTATCTTTAGGGCCGCCGGTGGGAGCCACGATCTGTGCACAACGGGGAAGCAACAGGCCAAGCAATAATAGCAAGAGCAAAACAGGGAAGATTTTTGAGCCCTGTCCCGGCCTGGTGTTTTTCTTATTTGCCTTTGCCATCTTTTTCTGGATAAAATTTATGCAAACATAGGGTTTGTTCGGCTAAAGCAGGTAATTTTACCCGTGGAATTCTTAACTCTTTTTGTTTGAAAGGAACGATATATAAATCTACAGGAAGCTGGTATGTAGCCCGTTGCGCCGATGGCCGCTATAGAAAATGCCGGCTGGCAGGGAAGTTGAAGCTGGACGAAGCGATCAGCTCTTCCAATCCCGTGGCTGTAGGAGATATCGTCCGCCTGCTACAGGAAGATCAGCAGGAAACGGCGGTCATTACAGAAATACTGGACCGGGAAAATTACATTGTGCGGGCCTCTCCCCATCAGCAGGTCCGGCGGCAGGTACTCGCCGCCAATGTCGATCGGGCCGTGCTGGTCGTCACCCTGCGTGATCCGGTTACCTCGCGCGGTTTTATAGACCGGTTTTTAGTGACTGCCGCGGCCTATCACATCCCCGCCACCCTCCTTTTCAATAAGACGGATCTTTATCAGGAAAAAGAACAACGGCTACTGCGCGCCATACAGCAGACCTATAGCGCTATGGACTATCTTATCCTTCCTGCTTCTGCCATTTCCGGAAAGCTTCCCCCTGAGCTGCTTAGGCTGTTGCCCAATAGCACGACCCTTTTGGCCGGGCATTCGGGATCCGGTAAAAGTACGCTCATCAATCAGCTGATTCCGGATCAAAATCTAAAAACCCGTCCGGTAAGCAAATGGTCGGGCAAGGGCCTGCATACGACCACTTTTGCCGCAATGTTTGACCTCCCTTCCGGGGGGAGGGTGATCGACACGCCGGGCATCCGGGAGTGGGGACTTGTCGATATTGACCAAACGGAGTTGTCGCAATATTTCCTGGATATGCAACCCCTGCTCAATGACTGCAAATTCAATAACTGCCTGCATGTCAACGAACCTGGCTGTGCGGTCAAGCAAGCGGTGGCCGAAGGCGTCATTGATCCCTTGCGGTTTGACAGCTATCTGGCTATTCTTGCTTCTTTGGAGGAGTAAGGGTGGTATTTTCTGCCGCCTTTTGTGGTGGAGCGGCTTTTGACGCGCTATCGGGGGTGGCAGTGGTTTTTGGGGCGGCCACGGCCGCTTTGCGTGGCCGGTCGGCCGAGCGCGCTCCCGGCAACATTCCTTTTTCGATCAGGTCCTTTTCGGCTTTCGGATCAAACAGGTGGGAAGGCTTTTTAGCGGGAGGCAAGCCTCGATCAAACTGATACTCCGCCCCCAGCGCGGGCGGACGGTATATCTTCGGACTGCAGCCAGCGGTAAACAGCACCACCGACGCCAGAATACCTATTTTTGTCCATCGAGCTTTCACATGTTATATAACGAATCCCCGAGGCGTTTATTATCGCCCTGACCAAATGGCCGAGCCAACAAAACGGTGTTTTTCCTGTGTTTCCCGATTTTCTCTCTGGCTTTTGAAAAAAAGAGGTCCGCTTTGTCTACTTCCCTTTATTGCCGGACAAGCCGACGCCTACATACGCGGCCAGTTCGACCATTTTTTCGCGCAGCCGGTTAACGATTTCAGGATGCTCTTCTGCCTGATTGTACTTTTCCCCCGGATCATACTGCAGGTTGAACAGCTGGGTCTCTCCGCCCACCGCCCTCAATTTCCACGCTCCCACACGTATGCCTTCACACTTATTGATAAAATAGCCGTATGCCTTTCTGGGAGAATGATCTTCTGCTCCGGTAAAAAAGGGCATCATGTCCAGCCCGTCCACTTTATAGCCGGGCAGTTGTCCCCCGCCGGCCAGCAGAAAAGTGGTGAACATATCCAGGTTGGTCACTATGTCGTCCGATACCTGCCCCGGCTTGATATGTCCCGGCCAGCGAATCATTGCCGGTACCCGCGTGCCGCCTTCGTAGGTGGTAGCCTTATAGCCCCGCAGCGGTCCGGCGGAGCCCACATCCCACGGCCTGTTCCCGGCGCCGTGTACCCGCCAGCGCTCTTTCCAGTTGCTGCCTTCCGGCTTTTGGGGTTTTTCAAACATGCGGTCCGGCGCATTTTGCCAGGGCCCGTTATCCGAAGCAAAAAACACGATGGTGTTGTCGGAAAGCCCTTCCTCTTGCAAAGTTTTCAGCACCTGGCCGACACTCCAGTCAATGGTTTCTACCACATCGCCATACAGGCCGGCATCGGATTTCCCAAAGAACGCTTTGGTCGTATGAAGGGGCAAATGCGGCATATTATAGGCCAGATAAAAGAAAAAGGGCTGCTCACCGTCGCCGTGCCGCCGGATAAACCGGATGGCTTCCGCCGTATATTTCACGGTAAGGGAATCCTGGTTTACGGGATATTCCACAACGGTAGTGTCTCTGTACATCACAAGCGGCACATCCGTTTGAACATACGGCTTTTTATAGTCATTGGAATAAGGAAGACCTAACCAACTATCAAACCCCCTGTTGGTAGGCAGAAATCTTTTGGGATCATACCCCAGGTGCCACTTCCCGGCCATGCCGGTAGCATAGCCTGCTTTTTTAAGCCCGCCGGCCAGGGTGAGCGTGGTATCAGGAATGCCGCCATGTCCGCCAGCCCCGGTATAGCCCTTAAAATTAATACGCAGCTTATAGCAACCGGTCATCAATTCCGCCCGGGAGGGCACACACCAGGGCGCTGCCTCATAAGCGGTGAAACGCATCCCCTGCGCTGCAAGCGAATCTATATGGGGCGTTTTAATCGTCGGGTTACCATAACATTGCAGGTCGCCATAGCCCATATCATCCGCCAGCAGGATGATGATGTTGGGACGTTGCGAGCTTTGTTGTTGGGTTTGTTGGTCCTCGCAACCATACAGAAGCGGTACAAGAAAGAACAGAAGAAAGACGGATAAATTAATTTTCATTGTTTTTCAAATAGTCTTGGTTCTAAGAAGCGCGCTTTTCACGCGAATCAAAGGTAAAAAAGCCGGGAGGTAATTCAAAGCTTTTCACGCAAGGCCGAACACTCCCTGAAAGGGCGGCGACATCTTAGCGTATAGCCGCTAACGCTACCTTGCGCTTTACAAGTTCATCCGCTCCCGCATCCCCAGACACCGGGAACCAGATTATTTCCGCCTGTCTTAAAGATAAAACAATCCGGCTATCGGGACCGGACAGCCCGAAAGGGCGGTTTTGCGCTGCGTCGGCTGTATCGCTCAGTTATAGGCGCTTCTTGGCCAGAACTTCACCGGTTTTCCCGTATCATCCTTGTAATGCCGCCGCAAGGATTTCAATTCTTCTAAGGTCGCTTTGAAGGCATCCTCATAACCCGGCCTGATACTTACGCCATCTTCATACAGCAGGCTTTCCATCTCGTCGGGGTCTCGCTCCAGATCAAAAAACTCCCATTCATTGACGGTATAATAGCTGATCAGCTTGTATTTTTCCGTTCGAACGCCATAGTTGGGCAACACCCAATGGGGCGGCCCCTCCTCATAGTAATGATAATACATGGACCTGGCCCAGTCCTGAGGGGGATTGTTTTCAAATACAGGCATCAGGCTTTTTCCTTGCATGTCCCCCGGGATAGGCAGCCCCACCATATCCATAATCGTGGGCGCGTTGTCAATACTCTGTACCCAGGCGTCGGTCGTACTGCCGGGTTTTACCAGGCCGGGATAACGGATCAACCACGGAATGCGCAAGGCTTCTTCATACATAAATCGCTTATCAAACCAGCCGTGCTCGCCAAGGAAAAAACCGTGATCGCCGGTAAATACGACAATCGTATTTTCTGCCAGGCCGGCCTCATCCAGGTAATCCAGCAACCGGCCTACATTGTCATCCTGGGACTTGAGTGTTCCCAGAAAGTGTCGCATAAGCACCTGGTAGTTCCATTGTTGAAGCTGCCGATAGCTATAGTCTTTAGGCGGATCAAAGTCTTTCATATCCGCGATGCGCATATTGGCGCCTTTGGCTACTGAAGACCTGTAGCTGTAGTCATCCCAGAAGGTGCCGGGCTCCGGAAAACGAACGTCATCATAGAGGTGTTCATATTTATGTGGCGGGTCAAAGGGCCGATGGTCGTTAAAGAATTGCATGGCCATACAAAAGGGTTCTTTCAGTTGTTTCATTCCCTCTATCGCCAGATCGGTAAAAGTATCCGTTATATAACCCGGGTACTCTTTATGCACCATGTCTTTGCCGCCCAGCGAAGTATTGCGGATAAATCCTTTTGGATTATAATAGGGTCCGCCGGCTCCCCGCTTAAATACAAAGTAGTCAAAGCCTGCCTCTGCCGGATTTACCGGTTTGCCGGGCGAAGACTGCAGATGCCATTTGCCGACTACGCCGGTTTTATAGCCGGCCTCTTTTAACAATTTCGGAAAGGTTTGCTGCGCGGGATCAAAGAAAGCATACGGTTTGTCGGGGTCCGCATTGTATCCATTGGAAGCCATGCCACATAAATGGTTGTACTTGCCGGTCAGCAAGGTCGCCCGGCTGGGGGCACACAAGGCATTGTTGCAAAAGGAGTTGTTAAAAAGCATGCCTTCTTTGGCGATGCGATCGATGTTCGGCGTGTTGCTTATCCGGCTACCGTAACAACTCAATACGCTCAGCGGAACCCCTTCCGTAGTAATCCAGAGGATGTTGGGCTTATCTGGTCTTTTCCTGGTAATGATGTGGGGAAAGCGCGACTCCTGGGAGAAAGGTTTTGAGGCGGCCGAGGCGGCCAGCGGAGCACCCAGGGGCAATCCGAGTGCTAATCCACCCAACCTTTTCAGCGCCTGTTTGCGCGAAATAGCGGAAGGTTTGTGGTCCATGATGCGGTATATTTTCGAGTCAAGGTACAAAAAAAAGAGGCTTTTTGTGAAAATTCTTTTCCCCTTTTTCATTTTTTGTACCTTTGTATGCGTGCTGTCAACCCGGAAAACCTGCCTGAAACCTAAACTATTGTATTTTGTATCGACTTACCGCTATTGCAATCCTCGCGATCTTGAGTATCGCCCTTATGTCTGGATGCGAAAAGCATAATGCCCATGTGGATTCCCCCTCAAGAACGCTTACGTATGTTTCTAACGTCGGCGACCTGACCTATAACAACGGGCGGTTGGAAACCTATGGCGATTACGACTTGTTATACGAGGGGCCGGAGCTTACGGGCTTACGCAGGGTAACCCGTGATACCACCCTAAATAAATTCTCCGACCAGACCGATACCCTGGTGTTATTCTCGCGTCTCCGGTATTCTTATTTCCGGGAAAATGGGTTAATCAGAAGAGCTGTTCTGGATACGTTCTTTCAAAAGTCTGAGCTGAACGGATCACCGGCTTTCATTGATGAACTCACTGGTTGTCCCGCAGGGGTATATTCCTATTCGGGGAAAAAACTGGATTCCATTCTTATCCTCAAAACGCCAGGTGAAGACCAAATAAGCAAGGTATTATGCCAATATAATGCCGATGGAAACATCAGCAAGCAAACCGTCTACCACGCCTATAAAACTTCCCCTTTACCGCCAACTACCCAACCCACGGTTGTAACCACCACCTTTTTAAAATATGATCATCACCCCAATCCGTGGTATATGCTTTTTAAGCAGACCAGCGTTCTTCTTCCGGGAATGGAGCTACGCAATGTTTCCAAAAATAACCCTTTAAAGGCGCATGTTGTTACCACGCTAGTGGGAGGAGACAAGTTCGAACTGGACATCACCTATTCCTACCAGTATGATGAGTCTGGTTATCCCACCCGGGCGAGTGTGAAAGGAAGTAACGACCCGATTTACTTTAAATATGAAAAAGATTAATGCCGTTCGGGATCAGCTTCACTCCACGAGCTGGTCATAACTTTCTTTATGCACCTGGGACACCGCGCGGCCGGACGGTTCGTTCATTTTTTGAAACGCCTGGTCCCAGGCCAACGCCTCGGCGGTACTGCAGGCGACCGATGGGACGGAAGGCACGCAGCTGGCCGCAGCGTCAGAGGGAAAAAGACTCGAAAATATCGTCCGATAATGGTATTCCTCCTTGGACCGTGGGGGATTAATGGGAAACCGAAGCGCGGCTTCCGCCAACTGCTCGTCGGTCACCTGCGCGGACGCCAAAGCTTTTAAGGTGTCTATCCAGCCATAACCCACGCCGTCGGAAAATTGTTCTTTTTGCCGCCAGACAATATCTTCCGGTAAATAATCTTCAAAGGCTTTGCGCAGGATCCACTTTTCGATCCGGCCGTCCTTTGCCATTTTATCAGCGGGATTCAGGCGCATAGCGATGTCAATAAACGCTTTATCTAAAAACGGTACGCGTCCTTCCACTCCCCAGGATGCCAGGGACTTATTGGCCCGCAAGCAATCATAGAGATGCAGCTTGCGTATCTTTCTTACGGTTTCTTCATGAAAAGCTTCCGGTGTGGGCGCTTTATGGAAGTATAAGTAGCCGCCGAATAATTCATCAGATCCCTCCCCGGACAATACCATCTTTATCCCCATTGACTTAATCACCCGCGCCATTAAGTACATGGGCGTCGACGCCCTGATCGTAGTTACGTCATAGGTTTCCAGATGATAGATCACGTCCCGCAGGGCATCCAGCCCCTCCTGTATCGTATAGTAGACCTCATGATGTATGGTGCCGATGTGATCAGCTGCCTTTTGTGCAGCGGCTAAATCAGGAGATCCCTTCAGCCCGATCGCGAAGGAATGCAATTGGGGGTACCAGGCTTGTTCCCGATCGCCCGATTCTACCCGTCTGGACGCATACTTCTTGGTAATGGCAGCAATAATAGAAGAATCCAGCCCGCCGGAAAGCAATACCCCGTAGGGCACGTCCGACATCAGCTGGCGATGTACGGCGTCTTCAAGACCTTTGCGTAATAAGGCTATGTCGGTGGTGTTGTCTTTCACCGTACTGTAATTCTCCCAATCCCTTCGGTACCACGGCTTGGGCGCCGGACCTTCCTGGCTGTACAGGTAATGACCGGGCATAAACTCCTCATACTTTTCACATACGCCCTCCAAAGCCTTTAATTCCGAAGCCGCATACAAACAGCCTGCTTTATCCCAACCGATGTAAAGGGGAATAATGCCGATATGATCGCGGGCGATTAAATACGCGCTCTTTTCCGCATCGTATAGGACAAAGGCAAAGATTCCATTTAAATCTTCCAGAAAGGCGGCGCCTTTTTTCCGGTATAACGCCAAGATAACTTCACAGTCGGATTGGGTCTGAAATTCATAATCCGGGCATTCTTTCCGCAAAAGCTGATGGTTGTAAATTTCTCCGTTGACCGCTAAGACAAGGTCTCCTTCTTTGCTCTTTAGCGGTTGTTTACCCGACCGGGGATCCACGATCGCCAGCCGTTCATGGGCCAAAATAGCCTGGTCGCAACTGAAAATGCCGGACCAGTCCGGCCCGCGGTGACGAACCTTTTGGGCCATTTTTAAGATTTCCGGCCGCAGCGCTTTGGAAGTGGTTTTGAGGTCAAAAGCACCGATGATTCCACACATAGCATGAGGGTTTTAATGAAACATGGTGCAAGGTAGATAAAAATTATTTAAATTCTAACAAAAACATAAAATATTTATACAACATTAAATTTATACCCATGTTTATTAGATTTTTATAATTATGTTCGTGTTTTTTTGAAATTTGTCTACATTTCCTCTGCCGCTCTTTGGCCCACCCGATATTGCTTACATCGTCGGTTGTCGCCACGGGTAGCCGCATCGGGTTTACCATTAGAAAAGCCGGGCAGACGTAGCGGGTCGAAGACAGCGGCCTTGTTTCGCTGGCCGGGCTACTGTAAAACAAACGTCATCACAACAGAAGGATCATCGACACTTGTCATTTCCGCGTAGACATCGCCATTATCGACATAATAGTCAAATTTTACTTTATTATCCAACAGGAAAGCGTTTAAGGGTTCCATGGCTTTACCGGCGTATCCTCCACTATAATTATCCCTTAACTCGAAGGAATAAACGCCGTCTGCTTCCATCGTGTAATTATACCTGACGGTTGTGGTCCAGCTGGCATTATTATTCCAGGTTTGAAAATGAACACCTTGCAGGGACAACCGGTGGTTAACGATATCCCAGACAAGTTTCAGATAACCTTTATCAAAACAATAATCCAATACGCCGGTTCCACATAAGTTATTATGATAAAAGTTCAATATTTCCGCTCCCTTATCCGATGTACCCGGATAGATTTGTTTGTAGTCCGAAAGCATTCCATTGTATTTAGTACCCCAAAGCAAATATAGCGGCAGCAATGGTGCGGGATTATTTTGAAGCACTTTCTCATTGCCTGCCTTATCAAAAAGCGACAGGGTGTTGTCATCCTTCCACCGGATACGGACGAAAGTATCTTTGCCGAATACCAGGCCTTCGTTCAGAATAACCATCTGATCAATGGTAAAGGCGAACTTCTGTGTTTCAGTAGCAACCGAATCGCCCGGATACAAAGCGGTGAAGGTGATCCGTTTGCCCGCATTCATGCTATTGGTGGCGTTGGATTCAACCGCTACTTTTAAGTCACCGTCTTGATAGTACAGGTTGGGATTATCCACAAAAAACTGTTTAAACCGGTTGATCTCCGTTTCATAATCGCCTTCGGTATATTTTGCTTGCTGCGCAGCCGTGGCTTTCACGAGGGAAAAATACTGGCGGTACCGTTTACCGATAAAAACAATACTGTCTGCTGTTGAGTGGTCATAGATAAAATCAATATCACTTTTAAAACCATCCCCTACATCGGGAGAACCGAAGGCGGAGGGTTCCGGGTTATTTAATACGGAGAGGTAGGTATACGTACCAAAGGTAAGCGCCGCCCCCATATCCTGCCGGATCCGGTATTCCGACTTTTTATTCTCCGACGCGGTTTGTTGCGTCAGGTCCGCATACATATTCACAAACCCCTCCTCATCAAATTGCATATAAAACCCGTAGCCGCCACCTGACAGGGTCGTCAGGGTGCCGATCCAGCCATTTTCAGCGCCGGTGAGCGTCGATTGCACCAACTGGATCTGCTCGGCCATCCTTTCCTGTGGCAGTTTATCAAATTTTGCCACATAAGACTCTTTTTTACAGCCCCAAAAAGCAACTGTGATCAGCGCCACGGGCAATAGGTATATTAACTTCTTCATAGTTTCTGTTTTAATCGCTATAAACTTTCTCCTAACATGCCAAAGATAACGTCGGCAGGATCACCCTTTACATGGAACCCGCCTGTTCGGGTATAAAGAGATGCAGGAGCGTCCATGGGCAGCCAGCTGGCTACAAACGTATTTTCTTCCAAGTATTTTTGAAGCGTATTCTCAAACGTGTCTATAAACAGATTGCCATTATTAAAAGAGCCTCCTTCCGCTTGTTCTACTTTTGTAAAATGTATCTCTCCGGTATTGCGATCCAGTTCATAAGAGAAGCTGTAATCTGCATTATAGCTGTCACCATCCGTGTTTGTAAACTGCGCTCTGACCACTAAAGAGGGAATCGTTTCAAAACGAAACGCTATATAATTCAAGGTATAGATGGGATTAAAATCAGAAATGGCCTGCTTCATGGCGTTAAACCCGTCCATAAATTCCTGCGAAAGGGGATGCTCCTCATATAAAGCATCTCCCGGATGAATACGCATGGTTTTATACAACACTTCATCCAGCCAATCGGGCCCGCCACTCAGCCAATAGGCATAGGACGTCGTCGGGTCCTTCAATACATTCGTTACATACATTTGTATATTTTTCTGCAATGCGCGGAAGTCTATATTCAGGGCGGAATTAAAATATTCCACTATGCTCTGTTCTTTCGCCCGCAATGCCAGCTTGCCTGTGGAGCTGGAGGTCATTACCCAGGCATCAAACCAGGACTGGCCTTTGACCAGCAGATCGGAAGTTGTTTCCGCAAAGTCCTCTGTAGGGTTTTGACTGGCGTATGCAGAGACATAGCCCCAGGCATGGGCGGAATCTTCTTCCACATCCTTCCAGTTGCCGTTATAGGTGGACTTGGTGATCTCCTGAAAATCCGGCGGCATAATAAACCGCTGGTTCAGGATATGGGTAAACTCGTGATGGATCACCTGCAGACGGCTTTTTACGTAATCGGGGGTTAGCGAAAACCGGTTTACCCCGAATAGGTTGATGCGCACGCCTCCGGAGGCTGTACCCGCATAACCTATGTCAGAAGCGTCGTAGGAAGTGGAGCCATAAAGCACCCACTCTCTGGGAAGATTTTCCTTCACAAATACCTCTCCGGCCACTTCTAAATACGGATCAACATAGCCATCCAATACCATTTGCATAGTCGGCTTTACATATTGTATATCAGGAGGCGACACATTGCGGTCGTCCTCATGATAATAGCGATGATAGTGGTAAATGACCTTCGAATTATAAGGATCCAGGAAGTTCTTTTCCAGCCAGTCATCCAGTTCCGTATGTGCGGTAGGCTCATCAGGATTCAGCTCCGAAAGATCTATTGGCGTGAAGGTCTCCTTCTTACAGGCCTGCAGAAAAATGCCGGCCAGGAAGCAGCAGGTTAGAATGCGAATAAATTCATGTTTCATAATAAAGATTGTGCAGTTCATTTAACGGGGATTCAATTCCAGGCCGGCTTTCTCCGCTTCATGCGGTATCTGAAAAACCCGCCTGGGATCGTCCGGTTTTAGTTCAACAAAGCTTTCTTGTCCGGAAGGACTGTATATATTGTGACGTACGGTCATGTGCCGGCGTACCAGGTCCAGCCAGCGAATGCCCTCCTGGAGAAAGGCGGCCTTTTTTGCATCCAGAATCGTTCTTATGATTCCTTCCTTCGGATCGTCTATAGCATAAAATGCTTTGATCTTCGCCAGGGTAACTGCGTCCGTTTGCGGATTATAATGTTCAATTCGTACGCTGTAAAAAGTATTGATGTCCTGCAGCGCCTTATCAAATTGCCCCAGTTCGGCATAGGCTTCGGCCCTGTTCATTAAGGTCTCATCAACGGACAGGAGGATGACCGGCAGGTAAGGAAAACCGGTGGAAGGAGTCGTATAAAAGAAGTATTCCCGCCACTTATAGGTGGTATAGTGCGGAGCGCCATAGCTCAGTATAAAGTTACCCAGCTCTTTTCCCGTTACATTGGGCTCGCTGAACATCGCTACGAGCTTTTCACCGTAACCGTAACGCGGCTTCGAATATATGCGTTGATAAGTAGAATAATTACTGGCGATCAACAGCGTAGCATTAACATCCGTTTTACTAAAATCGATATGGTATTGAGTAGATCCTTCCTCCTTCCATTTACCGGCTACCGGCCTGAGCTGGCTTTTCCAGTCGCCGGAAGGTACCACAGCGCTGGCATGTTCAATGACCTTTTTCCAGTCACCTTTAAATAAGTAAAACCGGGAAGCAAAGGCATGGGCCGCCGCTTTTGTAAAATGATATTTCGGTACTTTGTACTTTGAGTCATCAATTAGCCGAATGCCTTCTTCCAAATCTTTTTCAATCTGATCATAAGTCGATTGTACCGTTCCCCTGCTATATTCGGCCAGTAAGACCGTCTCCGGTTCAGTAACGTATGGCACACCCGGTGAGCTGTTGTCTCCATTGATCTCATAAGCCTTAGCGAAGAAGACTGCCAGCATGTGTTCAGCGTACGCCCTGGCCACTAACGCTTCGCCTTTGTAAGGCAACGCCTCATCGCCAAGATCGCCTTCCCGAATCACCTCCAGCGCCTGATTGGCCGCAGCAATAGCTTCATAACAGCCGTTCCAGTAGTTCCCTGCCGTATTTGTCGTACTGCCGTCATAATCCTGCCAGGTATAATAGGTCGTTATTTTGTCGTTCACTTCTCCTACACCCGGCCCTTTATCCTCGGAATTATCAGAAGCCGCCTCGGTGAATGTCAGATAATCATAACTGGGATAAGCCGTTCCGGTCAATTGCCCCAGTTTACTGATGTTATCAATCTTAGTCCGGTTATCGGGTGCTACATCCAAGTATCCCTTTTTGCAAGAACCCATCGCCAGGGAAGCGACAACCAGCAGTATGATGGTTTTATTATACTTCATAAGTTTTATTTTATAGACCAACTTGAAGAGAAAAAGTAACCTGTTTTGCCATGGGAAGGGCTACGCCTCCCACGGCCATAAACTCGGGATCCTGCCCGTTTAGCCTTTCATCTGCATACAACGTCCAGATGTTATTCGCCGTTAATACGACAGCAACATTTGTTAAGCCCCATCTTGTATATACCTCCCGGGGAAGGCTGTAGGAAAGTGAAAGGCTGGACAACTTAATATAATCGCCACTCACCACCCTTTCATCGGAATAGTTGTATAGGTTATAGGGATAAACCGCGCTCACCTGTCCGCCTGTATTATCGACGATCTGTTGCTGACTGACCTTATCCATGAGCGCAGGCACAGAGGTTTTCTTTTCGTCCCCCGGCATTATCCACCGGTTAAGGACATCCTTGGTCATTGCCTGCAGATCAGAATAAGTAGCTGCGATATTAGGCGGCAGACGCAGGACGTTCCCATAGGAAAATTTCAGCAGGCCGGACAGCGTAAAATTTTTATACCGGAAACGATTGTAAAAACCGCCCGTAGTGATCGGGTCGATAGGGCCCATATAAACCAGGTTACCGATCTCGTCGCTTTGCAAATATACATAGGTCGTCACCGGCCTGTCTTCGCCACCGGTTTTTCCGTCTATGTTCTCCGATATGCCAATATACTTTGGGTAGCCGAAATAATGATCCAGCCCTACGAACTCAACGGCAAAGAGTCCCCTTTGCGGATGGCCTTTTATCGGGGCGCCGTTAGGAGAAACGGACCGCCAGATATTCGGGTCCACATCTAAGCGGGTAATCTTGTTTTTGTTATAAGCCAGGTTAAAACGCGCATTCCAAACAAAATCCCTACTGTCAATTACTCGTCCCGATAAGGTGAACTCCAGTCCCGTTCCATGCATCGAAGCATAATTACCGGTCTTTTCGTACTGACCGCCGATACCGGAAGTCTTAATCGGGCCGATTAAATCATAGATGTTCCTGTTGTAGTAATCAAACATAAAATGAAACCGGTCCCGCATAAATCCCAGTTCCACCCCTAGGTCCATGTCTTTTGACTTCTCCCAGGTCAATTCCGAATTGGCGAGGCTGGAAATTCCGGTCAGTGTTTCCTGGTCGTTCAGGTAAGGCCGGCGGGAGATCATGTTATAAAATACGGCGGCTGAATTCGTAGCATTTCCGATATTTCCCGTCAGGCCGTAAGAACCCCGGATCAACGCTGACGTCAATACGCTATTTTTCGGCCAGAAGTCTTCCCTGAAAATATTCCATCTGGCGGAAATATTCCAGGATGGCAGCCATCTGGCGACCTTGCTTTCTCCCATTTTATTAGACCCGTCAAAACGCAGCGAAGGAGTCAGGACGTATTTATCACTGTAAGCATAGGTGCCTTGGATCATATAGGCCAGAAAGCGGTCTTTACCGGGCTGCATGCCAAAGTATGGCTTTCCTTCTTCGCCCGCCTGCTTAAAATACATGTAATACGGATTCACCAGGCCACCGTTTTCAAATTGGTATCCCACCCCGTCAAAAAACTCATTTTGGCGGTCGGTGCTTCGGGCTTCCATAGCGGCGTAAGCCGTTACGGTGTGCAGGTCATTAAACGTCTGGCTAAAATTAAGCTCGTGGCGTATATACAGATACTTCAGGTTATTCATGTTGACGTTATAGAAACCACCGCTGGGCAACACCACCATGGGATAGGCGTAAGCATTATCAGGATTGTCGTACAGCTGGTCATTGGATCCTATCGTAGTGGGGTCCGCAGCAGCCTTATACGACTGCACCATGTTGGAATTTTCCAAGATATAGGTCTGGTTTTCCGCTTTAACAAAACGGTAAGATCCTAAAACCGAATATTTTAATTGGGGAATTACCTGGAAGCCAATCTTTCCCTGCACGCTGAAATCAACCTTGTTCATCTTCATATAGTTGGTATTCAGCTCATTGATAATATTGAAAGGCGCGTAGTTCTTTCTGAAATATTCCAGGTTACCTGCTTCATCATAAGCCGTGATCATCCGGCTGGTATTCAACGCGTAATTATAGGGGTTGATGTCGAACCCGCGCAGATAAGTGCCGTATACAGGCTCAGATCGCCTGTTTTGTGTGCCAGGCGCCCGTTGATTTCTTATCGCTCCTCTGGTGATCAGTTCGCCGGTAAATTTTGAGGCTACGTCGAAGTTCACCCGAACATTGCCGGTATACCTTTCGACATTGTTGCCTATGGTTTGGCCGGCATCGTGCAGGTAGGACAAGGATGCATAGGTTTGGAAGTGCTCGGTTCCCGAAGTAATGCTCAGTGAATGCGATTGTTTAAGTGAATTTTTAAAAATGAGATCAAACCAGTCCGTATTCGCATTTGCATATCGCGACAAAAAGGCGTTTTTACTGGCCCGGTCGTTCCGCAGTTCGTAGCTTTTTGTTTCCCGGTCATAGGTTCCGATTTGTTTATACATTTTGTAAAACACACCACCATCCCTGCCATTGACTATTCCCGGCATCTGATAATAGCCTTTATTCAAAAGCTCAACCATCACTGCCATCTGGTCCGCGGAGTTAAGGATGTCAAAGTCCGCGTAAGAAGGTTTGATATAGCGGGTAAGATTCATTGTATAATTGATTCTTGCCTTGCCGGAAGTAGCTTTTCCTTTTTTTGTGGTGATAACGACCACGCCATTCATGGCCCGGGCGCCGTAGAGGGCCGTCGCGGCGGCATCCCGCAATATGGTAATATCCTGTATGTCACTTGGGTTAATTCCGGCAACGGACGAGCCAAGCAGCGTATTCATGTCCCCGGTTGACAACGCTTCATTGGAAATATTAACGACGTCCTCCATCACAATTCCGTCAATCACCCATAGGGGCTTGTTATCACCTGAAAGAGAGGAAGCGCCACGGATTCGAAGCTTGGGGGCCGCCCCAAATGTACCGGAGACATTCTGTACCGAAACGCCGGCAAACTGTCCTTCCAGCATTTGAGAGATGTTCGACATGCCGGGGCGCTCTACATCGTCTGCGGACAGTGTCGTACTGGAACCGCTGAAAAGTCTCTTTTTTACCGTTTGGTATCCGGTTACAACCACCGGCTCCAGTCCGGTTGACATAGGCGCTAATGCAATGCGGATCGTATGGTCCGCGCCAACGCTGATTTCTGTTTTATTGTAGCCTAAGGAACTTATCTCCAACACCGCTCCATCCGGAACATTCAGACTAAAATGCCCGTTTGCGTCTGAAGTGGTGCCTATCGTGCTCCCTTTTACTTTTATCGTTACCCCGACGAGTGGCGCTCCCGTTACAGAGTCTACTACCGTTCCCCGTATTTCTACGAATGCCGGTTGCTCATCGGCGCGGTCTGGCGTTGTCGTTTTCTCGCGAACCACAATTGTCTTGCCGATAACGGTATATGTTAGCGGCCTGTTCCTGAATATTGCTTTCAGCGCTTCTTCAAGCGGTGTATTACGAAAGTTAAAATCTGCGTTCCGGGCGTTATCGAGCATTGATGTATTGTACAAAAACTCATAATTAGTCTGTTTTCGAATCTCTTTAAACACCTTTTCAAGGGACACATTATTTTTAGCGTAAGTAATCTGCTGCGCATCGGCATTCGCACTTACTTGTAAACATGCCACCAGTAACAACAAAACTGTTAACTTCATAGCCAAAAGTGCTTTAGAAGAGAACCCCTTTGCCAGTGGCATGGGGAGGTCAGTAAAAATTATTTTCATAACTTTGTGTAGTTCCGGTTACCCCGGAACGGGTTTGGGTTTTGACTAAGCGTTTATATAATCCTTCATTTCATTTTAGGGTTTGCCCAAACATCGCCGGAGGCAGTACCAGTGCTTCCGGTTTTTTATCGGTGACCCTTTTCCAGAACCAGCATTCACCAGACGGGCGCTGATTTTTTGTGACCGTTTTTTACTATTTTCTCATTTCGTCACTATGACCTTTCTTCCCTGGACGTCAAAACGAACGGTTCCCGTAAGAGATAATCTTTTTAATACAGCCTGGAAATCGGAGTACCGGGACATCACGCCGCTGAAATTCAATTTCTTTAAGTCCTCTGAACTATACGCTACATTTACATCATACCACCGCGACAACTCATGCATAATTTCTTTTATATTGGTGGCGTCGAAGTAAAACAGGTCGTTCGTCCAGGCGAGTGCGGCGTCTACATTTACCTTCTTCACAGTTATTCCCGGCATGCCACGATCTATAGTAGCTTGCTCGCCGGGCCGCAGCAGCCTGCTCTTATCTTCTATCACCACGCGAACTTTACCTTCCGCAAGCGTGGTTTTTATTGCAGAACTCTCCCGGTAGGCCTTTACGTTAAACTTCGTTCCCAATACCTGAATCTCACTCTTGCCCACTTTAACCACAAAAGGATGGTCTTCCTGTTGTACCACTTCAAAATACGCTTCCCCTTCCAACTGTACGGCTCTTTCTTCCCCATTAAACGTTACCGGATAATGCAAGGAACTTCCTGCGTTCAGCCACACCCTCGTGCCATCGGATAATACTATTTTAAATTCTCCCCCTCTGGGCGTAGTTAAGGTGTTGTAGTTTACCTGCCCTGAGCTGCTTTCTGGTTTATTTTGGTAGATTAGTTCTCCACTATCCTGCTTCGCAATTGCCGGTAAGGATTTGCTCGTTTTATTTCCCAGTAAGACTTTTTGCCCGTTTCCAAGTGTAAGTACCGCCTTTTGTCCGGCCGGGGTAATATCGGCAGTCCGCTTGGATACGGCCACCCGGTTGTCGTGAGTAGCTTGTTGCTTGTTATTCAAAAGATAAAAAATTGTCCCCGCTGCTACGAAGAAGATTACAGCCACGGCCACATTCCTAAAGTTGACAAAAGGTTTTATTTCGGCAGTTGACTTTCTTTCTTTATCTCCTATTTGCGTCCATACCTTATACAACAGCATTCTTTCCTGCCGCTCATCCATTTCTTTTTCGTCTACCCCTTCCTGCATGCCTAAAAGATCGTAATAGGCTTCTATAAACCTTTTCTCCTCTGCAGAAGCCGTACCCTTACGGTATTTTTTTATCGTCTTTAGAAATTCTTTCCTGGTCATCACTCTTCTGAATAAAGCGTGTACGCTTTAATGACAGTTGAAAAAGTGAAACTCCCAAACCAAAAGGAAATAATCTGCTTCAGATTGGCAATAGAAGTTTTACGAGCGCGTTCGAACGCTGGAAAAGGAGAAGAAGGAACCGGGGATGTGGGGTTATAAGAAAAAGAGGATATACAACAGAAACAAGTGTGATAACCCGGCTTTTAAAAAGCTGGTTGCCCTGCCAAGCTGGTTTTGAACGGTTTTTTGAGAAAGCGAAAGGTTTTTTGCGATTTCTTCCGTGGATTTTCCCAATTCATAATACTGATGAAAAATGGCTTTTCTTTTATCGGGAAGACTATCTACCAATGCCTTATAGGCTGCCAGGAATTCATTTTGCAAGGCCAGAAAATCTGCCTGCTCAGCCGTATACTTTTTTGCTAAAAGCCGCTTTACGGATACAAATGTCTTTTCCTTTTCAAAAAGATTAAGCACCCGGTTTCTAACCGCTGCATAAAAATAAGCCGGTAAGTTATCGATGGAAAGGGTGGCTCTGTTCAGCCAGATCTTACAAAAAATATCTTGCGTAATATCTTCCGCCTTGCTGCGATCCCCTAGTCGCTTAAAAGCATTGTTGTATATTTCTTTCCAGTATTTTTTATACAGTTCGTTAAAGGAGTTGGCATCTCCCTGACGGATATTCTCCAATAAAACAGCATCTGTCACTATGTATAACTGAGGCATACTCAAGTAGATTTATCTCATTTGCTAATATATTTAGAAAAGAGGTTTTACCACTTTGCATCCACAAGTTATGACTTTTTTAAATACCGTTCTCTTCCTCCTTTATTTTTTCCCGGATTTTTGTTTCAATTTCATTAGCCATCTC
>CAYRJM010000005.1:0-78870 GCA_964424665.1 uncultured Chitinophagaceae bacterium | reverse complement strand
GCTGAGATCAAACCCGTTGAACCTGGACCGGGTAATGCCGGTTAGGAAAGGTAAGGACCCTGTCTGTCGACACCCAGGGAATTTCACTTACCTGTTTTTGTTTTAAACGTCTCAAAGCCAGAGCAACTATGTCTGGTCTTGAACGCATTTTTTACATTCAAAAGCAGTAAGCACTATGTTTAAAAGAAGCTTTCTCTTTGGGCTTGTTTTTTGTTTATCCGCCATCGCCACGCGTTCCGCGGTTGCCCAGTTTTCAATTTCCGGAAAAGTAGTAGATTCCACGACCGAGAAGCCGATCGCTGCGGCCAGTATCTCGATCAGCGGACCAGCGCGTTCCGGCGCCTATTCCGATGCCAACGGCCATTTTGAAGTCGAACGGCTTCCCCGGGGAAGCTATACCCTCCGGGTGAGTTACCTCGGTTATCATCCCGTCACAAAGGAGATCTTTGTGGACAGGGACCTGTCAAACATTCGGGTCTCGCTAAAAGAAATCGGACTGTTTATTGAACCGGTAGAGATCACTGGCACCAGGGCGGGGGATAACGCACCTTTCACCAAGACCAATATTTCGGGCGACGCGCTGAGAAAAACCAACCTCGGACAGGACCTTCCTTATTTATTAAAACAACAGCCTTCGGTGGTAACTACGTCAGATGCCGGAGCGGGCATCGGCTATACCAATATCTGGATCCGGGGCAGCGATATTACGCGGATTAACGTTACCTTCAACGGGATTCCGGTAAATGATGCGGAATCCGCCGGCGCCTTCTTTGTGGATATTCCGGACATTGCTTCATCCGTTAATAGCATACAGATACAGCGAGGAGTGGGCACCTCCACTAATGGCGCAGGTGCTTTCGGGGCTACCGTCAATTTGAGCACCAACAGCTTTCATCCGGCAGCCTATGGAAAAATAGCCGCAAGCTACGGTTCTTTTAACACGCAAAAATACAGTGTAGAAGCCGGGAGTGGCCTCTTGAGCGACCATTTTACGATAGATGCGCGCCTTTCTTCCATTACGTCAGATGGCTTTATTGACAGAGCTTCCTCCGATTTAAAATCATATTATTTATCCGGTGCCTATTTCAGCAAAAACACCTCAATCCGGTTCAATGTGTTTTCAGGAAAAGAAAAAACCTACCAGGCGTGGAACGGCGTGCCGGAAGATTCCTTAAAGGCCGGCAACAGGACATACAACGGCTTAGGCCTGATGCCCAACGGAGCATATTACGATAACCAGACGGACAATTACACCCAAACGTACTACCAGTTATTCTGGAATCAGGAAATAAACAGTCAATGGAACTTTAATGTGGCAGCGTTTCTGACCCGCGGTAAGGGATACTATGAAGAATATGAAATGGACGAACCTTATGGCGACTACGGGCTCGATGATCCGATAATCGGGTATGACACGCTGACCACCACCGATTTGATACAAGATCTCTGGCTCGACAATTATTACTATGGTACCATATTCTCACTCAATTATAAAAAGGATAATTTTAGCTCAACGTTGGGCGGGGGCTGGAACCGGTATGACGGCAAGCATTACGGCAATATAATATGGGCTGAACACGCCATTGATAAGGGATATCAATATTATTTCAACAAGGCTTATAAGAACGATTTTAATATCTACTGGAAAGGCAGTCTACAACTTTCTTCACGCCTTATGGCGTTTTTGGACTTACAATACAGGCATATTCTTTATGATATTAACGGGTTTGAGGATCATCCTGATATTCATCCCCGGAATATCTATAATTTTTTTAACCCAAAAGCCGGGCTCAGTTACCATATAAACAATAACAACAAGCTCTATGCTTCTTATGCCATTGCGCATAAAGAACCTAACAGGAATGATTTTAAGGCTAAAATAGAAAACCCGCCCAAACCGGAAAAAATGGGAGATATGGAGGTAGGCTTTGACCACCAAGGAACAGGCTATAAATTGCATGCCAACGTCTATTATATGGATTATCATAATCAACTGGTGTTGACCGGGAAAATCAATGACGTGGGTTCCTACACGCGGACAAACGCCCCGAAAAGTTATCGCGCCGGCATAGAGCTAAACGGTTCGGTACAGTTGACGAAAGCATTAACTCTAAACGCCAACGCCGCTTTTAGCCGCAACAGGATTAAAGATTTTACGACTTATTTTGACGACAACGACCATGGCGGACAAAAGGCCATACATTATGATGAGACGCCTATATCGTTCTCGCCCCCTGTTGTCGGAGGCGCGTCTTTCACCCTTCGGCCTTTTAAAGCATTTGATGTCACATTTACCGGAAAATATGTTGGTCGCAGATATATGGATAATACAGGCAGCAGTAAACGCAGCATCGACCCCTATCTGACCAATGGCTTACAATTGCACTATGCCGTACGGCCAAAGGCGATAAAATCCATCAACATACACCTGATGGTCAACAATCTTTTCGACGTAGCCTACGAAACGAATGGGTATACCTATGCCTTTTTTCAGGATGAGGAGTTACAGACTTCCAATGTCTATTTCCCACAAGCCGGAATTAATTTTCTATTGGGCGTAGTCGTTGATCTGTGAAAAATTATCGGATCTCAAAATCAAACATTTTTTCATCAGCCAAAAATCCCTGCAACCGGTCTCCGATCTGCACGCGGCCTACGCCCGCCGGAGTACCGGTATAGATCAGATCACCAATATTGAGGGTGAAGAATCTGGAAATATATGCAACAAGTTCATCCACAGAAAAAAGCATATCGCTTGTATCTCCGGTTTGCACCTTTTCTTCGTTTTTTAAAAGGGAGAAGCGTATTTCGGACATCTTTCCTACTTCAGAAACAGGGAGTAATTTACCGAGGACGGCGGAGTCGTCAAACGCTTTGGCTTTTTCCCAGGGATGCCCGGCTTCCTTCAGTTTTTTTTGAATATCCCTGGCAGTAAAATCTATGCCCAACCCCACTTTATCGTAATAGCGGGAAGCGTATTTCTTATAGATCGACTTCCCGTTTTTACACATCTGCACCACCAACTCGCATTCGTATTGAAGATCTACTGTAAAGTCCGGATAATAAAAAGGCTCGTTGTGCTGAAGCAACGCATTTTTAGGCTTCATGAAAATTACTGGTTCCGATGGAAGTTTATTGTTAAGCTCTTTTACATGCGCTGCATAATTTCGGCCAACACAAAATATCTTCATGGGAATTCCCTTTAGGTTAAAAAAGCAATAAAACGGGTGTTTTAGTGGAGGTTACCGGGCTCGAACCGGTGACCTTTACGCTGCCAGCGTAACGCTCTAGCCAACTGAGCTAAACCCCCTTTTTGCAGTTTGCCGTTCGGCAAAGAGTGCAAAAATACTCTTTTTTTGGTAATAACAAAATAACTTAATGCGCATCTCAACCGCTCTTCAAGCGTATAGCCGGCTTAATTCACTTGTGCTACCCACCTACGCCATAGCCGATGGGTGAGGCTTCGGGATTCACAGTGTGTGCCTGAAATTCAGGTCTTATTTCCTTTAATCACGTCACGCTTCTTTCAGTTCGAATAGCAACCAGCTACAGGGAAAATAGTTTTAATGTTTGACACTTGGCTTTTATTGTATAATTTGTTCTCTTGCAAACCACCGGTTATCTATGGATACCCCCATTTGATCTATACAAGGGATGGAAGTACCCGTCATAAATCTACTTTTAGCATTAATATGAAGCATTATCAGTTGTCTTCGAGAAGCATAGTCATTGTCCTGCATGTGGTCTTTTGGAGCCTATTGCTGTTATTTCCGTTTTTTTTCAGTGTTCCCGGCAGACCCTTCTCCGTCGTAGGTGGCCTACCTCTGCCCTTTTACCTGATCTCTGTGCTGATATGTTTGCTCCTTTTTTACGGTAATGCTTTGTTTCTTTACCCTAGGCTTTGTAACAAAAGATGGTGGTGGGGTTACCTTTTTGCACTCCTTTTTATTTTTTCACTTGCTCAACAGCTAAAGATCATCATCTTGACGCATTGGTTTCCGGGTATAAGTATTTTTGGCGCCAATGCGCCTTTCATATTCGCGCCCACTTTCTTTGCCCTCGTTGCCGGCACGATTTACCGGTACATTGCAGATCAGGCAAAAAACGACAGAATCAGACGCGAGAAAGAAGCTGAACAACTCGCATCAGAACTCAAATTCCTCCGCTCTCAAATCAGTCCCCATTTTTTATTCAATGTTCTTACAAACCTGGTGTCACTTGCACGTAAAAAATCTGACCGCTTGGAACCTGCATTAATTATGCTTTCAGATCTGATGCGCTATATGCTTTATGATTCCGACGTAAAAAAAGTAGCGTTAGCGCAAGAACTGCAATACTTGAAAAATTATATTGCCTTGCAACAATTGCGTTTTGGAGAGGCTATAACCATAGAAACAAATTTTGAGCTGCAATCTCAAGCGGGTGAATATGAAATTGAACCGATGTTGCTGATTCCTTTTGTCGAAAACGCGTTCAAGCACGGCGTAGGATGGATCAATGATCCTAAGATAGACATCAGCCTTTCTGCAAGAGATCATCTTGTTTCGTTCAGCGTAGAGAACAAGTTCAATATAGCGGACCAGGAATACAAGGACCCTGACTCCGGCATCGGACTTGCCAACTTAAAATCACGGGTACAACTTTTATACCCTGGTAAGCATCAACTGCTTATCCAAAACGAAAACAATATTTTTAAGACAAAACTAATTTTACAATTATGAGATGCCTAGCTATAGACGATGAAAAGCTGGTGTTGGAATTGCTCGAGGACAACATCGGGCGGGTTCCTTTTTTAGAGTTTCGAAAAGGTTGCAAAAATGCAATGGAGGCCGCCGAAATACTTCAAGACGAACAAATTGACCTCCTGTTTCTCGATATTCAGATGCCAGGGTTGGATGGTTTGTCTTTTCTGCGTTCCCTTCCTCATCCACCGATGACCATTCTTGTAACTGCTTATGAAAAATACGCATTAGAAGCTTTCAACCTGAACGTGGTGGATTATTTAATGAAGCCGGTAAGCTTTGAACGTTTTTTACAGGCCTGCATCAAGGCCTATGAACTATACAACTTGCAGTATGCAACCGCCAAAAAGGACCTTCCCGACTACTTTTTTGTATATGTAGCCTATGAACAGGTAAAAGTTTCCATTCCGGATATTATCTACATCGAAGGCATGAAAGACTATGTAAAAATATTTCTTACTTCTTCCCCAAAACCACTGATTACCAGGATGACTTTAAAGGCATTGGAAGAGAAACTGCATACCCGCCGATTTGTACGGATACACAAGTCCTACATTATTGCGGCGGATAAAATAAAAGCTGTGAAGCGCGATCTCATCACCATAGGCGACACCGAACTGCCTTTGAGCGATAAATACAAGGAAAAGGTGAAGAAGTTGCTTTCTCTTTAAAATCCACACAAACAAGCTGTTGGTCGTTTCATACTTCCGTTTCGGCTATTCTGGCTTTGCCTGGCCTAAGAGCGCCCTATATTTGCAGTTAAACTAATTATGATGGACGCAATAATAACAAATAAACACAAGGGACCGCCTCTTGGTATCCTGGCCGTCATCTTTGCGCTGCTTTTTAATGTAGGACTGTCTTTTGTTATTTCTTTTTCTTCTGCTGCCGCTCATTATCCTCATCCATCAGCACTGGCGCCGGCCATTGCCGCTTATTTCCAGGATCATCCGCGTGAGGTGTTAATGTGCGCTTTTTTTCAGTTTGGTTCCGCTGTGCCTTTAGGTATATACGTGGTCACGGCCGTCAGCCGGCTACGATTTCTGGGGATTAAAGCGGCAGGAACCTATATCGCACTTTTTGGCGGGTTGATGACCGTATTTACCCTGGCATTGTCTGCCCTAATAAATTGGGTAATGGCGTATCCCGGCATAGCAGCGGACGTTCCCGTTATCGGGGCCCTGTATTATGTGGCATTTGCTGTAGGAGGAGTCGGCTTTTCGGTTCCTCTGGGAATATTTTTTGCCGGCGTATCTGTGACGACAGGTTTCGCAAAAATCTTGCCCAGATGGCTGGTTATATTTGGTTTACTACTTGCCCTCTGTGGAGAGTTGAGTTGGTTCAGCTTGATTTTCCCCGATTTACTTTATTTTATTCCGGTAACAAGGTTCTTCGGTTTTCTATGGCTCATTATTGCAGGTTTTATGCTCCCCAAATCCCGGACAAATGAAAAGCAGCCTGATTAAAATAACGCCGTGACTATGCTTAAAGCAAGGAAAAATAGTGTACTAAAGCGCAGTAAAAAGAAGCTTGGCTACTTTATCCTCTTTGAAGCGCTAGCCTTTCTTCTTGCAGCACTTATTCACAAAGGAATCTTAGTGCAAGGTTATGCCCATTATGTCGCGGGCATAGCAGAAAGTGTAATCGCTGGCGTATTAATTACCGGACTCCTTCTCACACGGTTGCAGCCTGACTGGACACGTACACTCGGACTGGCAGTTCAGGGATTTGCCTTCTTGGGAACCGTTGTCGGCATTGCTACAATCATTATCGGCATCGGACCTGCCACGGTGCCGGATGTGATCTATCACGTTACTATTCTTGCAATCCTGGGAACAGGTATATATTTTGCCCTGCAGCTGCCGCGGCGTTGACGGAGTGATTTATTTTTCGCAATAGGAAAATTAAGCGCCAAGAACAAGAAAAGGATGTCTGTACATCCGGCTTAATATATTGCATTGAGCTTCCATAGAGGAACCCGAACCGCCTTAAAAGCGCTCTGGACTCCGTCGGGGGCAGAGAAGTAGCGTAGCGACCTTAAATATTTACCCTTTCAGGGAAAGCGACTGAATTGCTGATTTCTGCTCCCAGTTGCTTCCAACATTATTAGTAACTTTGTGGGGATGAAAGAGATCTGGGACCAGATATTACGCTATTTTTTTCTGAAAAAGAAAGACCCTGATGCCCCTAAAACCACCTATGTAAAGATGATGCATGGGATGAACCGGATATCTATACTCTTGTTTTTTGTCTGCATTATTATACTTCTCATCCGGCTTTTTAAATATCTTTTTAGCTAACCGGCTCTCCTCACCTTTTATTATTTATGGGCACGAGCTGTGACGATATAGAAAGATTGAAGTCCGTTTCGGCTTTGGCACAGCCACTACTCCCGCGATAAAAAAGCCTAGCTGCAATCACTTCGTTGACAAGATAGCTCCGGCTTCCTTCAGACCGATACTTTTGCTTTTATTCCGGGATGGTATTGATAATTTTCAAGCGTAAAATCATCATATTTAAAGTCAAAAACATCCTTGACCGAAGGATTAATTTTCATAACCGGCAAGGGAAATGGGGTTCTGGTCAATTGCAGTTTGGCCTGTGCTACGTGATTTTTATACAAATGAACATCCCCGAAAGTATGTACGAATTCGTGCGGTACCATATCGGTCACTTGTGCGATCATCAAGGTCAGCAAGGCGTAGGAAGCTATATTAAAAGGGACGCCTAAGAATACATCAGCGCTCCGCTGATAAAGCTGGCAACTGAGCCTGCGTTTTGATTCCCCTTTTTCTTCATCGGGAGGCTGCGTGTAAAATTGAAAAAGACAGTGACAAGGACTTAACGCCATTTCCGGGAGGTCTCCCACATTCCAGGCACTGACTACCAGCCTGCGGGAATTTGGATCGGCCTCCAATAGACGGACCAACTCACTGATCTGGTCTATGCTCCCTCCAGAATCCGACGGCCAGCTGCGCCACTGTTTCCCATATACCGGGCCGAGGTCTCCGTTTTCATCCGCCCATTCATCCCATATACGAACCCCGTGCTCTTTCAGGTAGCCGATGTTGGTATCGCCTTGCAAAAACCACAAAAGCTCATGTATAATTGACCGCAAATGCAATTTTTTTGTGGTTACCAGAGGAAACCCTTCTTGCAGATTAAAACGCATCTGATAGCCAAAACAACTGAAAGTGCCGGTGCCGGTACGGTCAGGCTTGTCTACGCCCTTTTCCAGGATATGCTGAAGAAGCTGAAGATATTGTTGCATATCGACAAAATTACAAAACCTGCCTTATTTTCCGGTATAAATAACCCTAAAAACGGTTCCCGCGGCATCATCGGTGATATACAACGATCCATCCGGACCTTGCGCCAGACCACAGGGTCGGTATTTAGCATCCCCCGGGGACTGAATCGAACCGGAAGTCTGAGCAAATCCGTCAGCGAAAACCTCATAGTCACCGGCCGGTACGTCGCCATCAAAGGGGACATAAACGACCTTGTAGCCTTTTTGGGGTTCCGGAGCCCGGTTCCACGAGCCATGAAATGCGACAAACGCCCCATTCCGGTATTTTCCCGGAAATTGTTTTCCGGTGTAAAAAAGCAGGCCGTTAGGCGCCCAATGGCCCGGAAACGCAAGGATGGGTGGTTCGTATTTTCCTTCGGGAGCAGCCTGTTTCCCATCACCACCGTATTCCGGCGCAACCATAAACTGCTTTTTGAACTGGTCCCAATAGACGTACGGCCAGCCGTAATCCGCTCCCTGCTTTAGCAATAAAAACTCCTCCGCGGGCAAAGCCGCGCCTTCTTCCGCTGAATAATACTGCGGATAGAGTTGATGAAGTTGATCCCGTCCATGCATCAAGGCATATAACTTTCCACTGTTTGGATTCCAGTCGAGCGCCACACAATTTCTGATACCGGTGATGTAACGCTCACCGCCATTTTCTTCGGACTGATGCAACTTATCGGCATCAAACATCCACACTGCGGCATGTTTTTCCAGTAAAGGACAGGGCCTTTGTCCGGGAGAACCCTTGGTACGGTCCTCCACTTGGCAGGCATTGGATGGCGCGCCCACATTGACAAACATATGCCCCTTGTTATCAAAAGCCAGTGAGCGGGCTTCATGCTGGTGTTGAACAGGCAGAGAAACAACCAGTTCCGGCTTTAATTCCGGTAGCAGTTCCCCTTCCTGAAGTTTATAGCGTACTACTGCTGTATCGCTTCCGTAATAAAGGTATCCGTTAAAAATACCTATTCCCGTACCCTGAATAAGCTCGCCGAAATACCGGACTATGTCGGCCCGACCGTCATCTGTAGTATCGCGGAGAGCGACAATACAATGACCATCGTGAACGGCGTTCAGCGCAATATAAATATCTCCGTTATCACGCACCGCGATGTGCCTTGCCGCGCCGATATCGCGGGCAACTAAAACCACCTGGAAGCCATCAGGCAATTGCAGTCCCGCGTCAGACGGCTCGAAATTCAACGAGTCGATTGAGCTTTCCTCCCTATCTGACTTATCGTGGGAAGTGTTGCTACAGGAAACAAGTATCAATGAAGCTAACATAAGCAGATCTACAAGACGCTTTAATGGCATGGTAAGTAATTTAAAAAACTATTTTCTTAAAGGTACAACAATTTTGATTTAGGTAAAAACTGATTTTCGCTTACATTTGACTTTTTAAACAAACGGGAAACGGCCGATGCCTGCAAAATACAACAAGTTACAAAGCCTATTGCTCTTTCTCTTCCTCGGGAGTGCTTTTTCCTCTTGTGCGCCGAAAATCATCCAGACCGGAATGGCTTCCTATTATGCGGACAAATTTCAGGGACGGACGACTGCGAGCGGCGATAAATACAGGAAGGGGAAACGAACAGCCGCGAGTCGCACGATTCCTTTTGGAACTAAAGTAAAAGTAGTCAATCTTACAAACGGTAAAAAAGTAAAGGTGCGGATCAACGACCGCGGTCCTTTCGTTAAAGGACGCATTATCGACCTTTCCAAAAAGGCAGCAAAGAGGTTACACATGTTACGGGACGGCGTCGTCCGGGTTCGTATTTCATACCGAAAATAATATGACACCAGAAAGAAGAAACAAGCTTACAGCTGTTTTAAACAAAAGACAGCCGGATATAACCGTTGTAATGGAAAACGTGCATGATCCGCATAACATTGCCGCTGTAATGCGCAGTTGCGATGCCATTGGTATCCAGGATATTTATATCATCCACACTCAGCTTCCCGCCCACAAAAAATGGGGAACCCGGACTTCCTCCAGCGCTAATAAATGGCTGACGGTTCACTCCTTTGAAGACACCCAAAAGTGTTTTGAGGCCATCAGAAAATATTACGACAAAATTTTCACTACCCGGCTTGAACAGCAGTCCGCTGATCTGTATGATATGAATTTTACCGGTTCCCTGGCATTGGTTTTCGGCAATGAGAAGCATGGCGTAAGTGCGGAAGCCTGTCAACTTGCTGATGGAAACTTTATAATTCCGCAGGTCGGCATGATCAGCTCCCTGAATATCTCCGTCGCTTGTGCGGTAACACTGTATGAAGCCTATCGGCAAAAAAAACTTGCCGGCCATTACAACCAGCCCAGGCTAGCAGAAAAGACGCTGAATACGCTCAAAAAAAATTGGAACATGTATGGTGCAGGTTAAGCCAGCCCCTGTAATTCATCTTCATTTTTATCCCTCTCCGCTTTATCAGCCTCGGCCTGCCTTTGCAGGATGTCGATGCTCGTATTTAATTCAAATCCAATTAAGAGTACAAGGGAGTTGATGAAGATCCAGATCATTAAGATGATAATGGATCCGATAGAACCATAGATCTGGTTATAATTGCCAAAACTATTGACATAATAGGAAAAACCTAATGTACTGAGAATTGTTAACCCGGTAGCTAGCGTGGAGCCAGCAGTGATAAATTTCCATCTTGTTTCCTTGGCAGGGCCATAGGTATAGATAAGCGAAATAACCGTAAAAAAAAGCAACACAATAATCAGCCATCGGACTACATCAATAAAAAACTTTACCGTATCATTAGTAACGCCGAGGGCCGTAAGCAGTTCCGTAAACAAGGAGCTTTGCGCCACCATCAGTATCACAGACACCACCAACAGTAAAATAAGCAGGCAGTTGATCTTTATGGCCATCCATCGCAACTTGATCACGTTTCTTTTAAGAAAGCCCGGGTGATCGCGGTTAAAAGATCGCAGTATGCCGGTAACGGCTGTAGAGGAATAAAGTACGGCCAGCAAAAAAGAAAAAGACAACAAACCCGTTCGTTGGGTATGCAGGAAGTCATAAACTATACCATGCACAATGCGGTAAGTATTTTGATTTGGGGTAATATCCCGGACAAAAAGATAAATCGTATTCTCAAGATTAGCTAATGGAATGTAGGGCAGCAGCGTAAATAAAAAGATACAGGTAGGCGGCAGCGCCAACAGAAAGAAAAAGGAAATAGAACCCGCCCGGTCATTTAATTCTGCCTCCTTGACATTCTTGAAAAACACGCGCATAACATCGTAAAGGGGAAAACCTTTAAACCCCGGCAACACTACCCTTTTGGACCATCCTATAACAGCCTGTACCGGTTTCGTACCCATCAAATAATCCCCTAGCTTGCTCATGTATATAAAGAGTCGGTATGATTGAACTAATGAATTCCCAGCTTATCTAAAGCCCTGTGATAAGCCCGCGCATTTCGCAAATGTTCCGAATAGGTTTCCGCAAAACTATGGAATCCTGAAAAATCAGGCTTGGCACAAAAATAGAGATAAGCAGATTGAGGCGCTCGCAAAACCGCGTCAATGGTCTTTATAGAAGGTGTACAAATAGGCCCGGGCGGAAGTCCGGCATACAGGTAGGTGTTGTAAGGAGACTGTACAGTCAGATCCTCCCCCGAGACACGCTTAAGGGCAAAGTTTTTTAGCGCAAACCTTATCGTCGGGTCGGCCTGAAGCCTGATTCCTCTGTTAAGCCGATTGAGATAAACACTTGCTATAAGGGGTTTATCTTTCAGTTTATTAGTTTCTTCTTCCACAATAGAAGCCAGTATATACACCTCATCGGGCGTTAGTCCTAAGGAATCCGCTGCTGCACGACGCTGTTGTGTCCAGAATTTATCCCGCTCCTCCGCCAGTCTTTCAAAAGTTGCCTTTGCATTGGTGTCCCAAAAGAATTGATAGGTGTTCGGAACGATCGCGCACATAGCCGTAAAGGTCGTAAAGCCGTATTTGGCCAAAAAAACAGAATCCGTAAAAAGGGCCATAAACCGGGCTGAATCGGGCTCCAAATTTTCAGCCAGCAGCTGTGCCATATCCGCCTTGGTTCGTTCTTTATTGATAACAAGTTTTACAGGCGTCTGCTTTCCGGATCTTAACAACCGTATTATATTAAAGCTGCTCATTCCTTCCCGCAACCGGTATTTTCCTGCCCTGACCCGGTTGGGATAATCCAGGAAACGGGCTACTTCATCAAAATTTTTCGGATGTCGCAGCAAACCACGCGCTTTAAAACTATCGATTACCCTGCCATAAGTGGCTCCTGTAGGTACATAAAAAAAAGTTTCTCCTGTAATGTTCTTCGTATTTGGTCCAAAAATAACCCATCCTATAAAAGCACCAGCCACCACTAAAAGTATCAAAAAGATAACGACAATTCTTATCAGTGGTTTTCGGGATTGTTTCAGCATAGTTTTCAAATTTACTGCTTCGGGCCAAAAAATCAAATTAAAATGCCCCTGAGTTGTGCAGGGGCATTTTAACAAAAAAAGCTGATCTAAAAATCACTTCCAGTCAGGCCGGTATTTACTTTGAGGCTTTGTACCTGCATCTCCATCATCATCCCGCCAGCATCGCTGCCAACGGTAAAAGGAAATTTAACACCGTTAACTTCCTGATAGTTGCTGTAGGTCGCTACACTCTTGGTCGTTCCTCCCCGAGCCGTTTCACGTTCCCCTACTTCTTTTACTTTCAACCCCGTGTTTACATTGTAAAAAGCGGTAGTTACATTTCCCTTGGGATCAGTAATCTTTACTTCATAGGCATCCCCGCTATCCAGCGGCACGATGTTGTTTAATTCAAGCTGGTATTGGTCGCTTAAATATTCTTCCTCGGGAAATATCTGGGTGCTTTCCTGCAAATCTTTTTTCATCTGATCATCCAGCGGGATATTTTGACCCATTTGCTGAACGCTGATTGAGTCTCCGTTAACAACGATTTTAGAAACAACACGATCCCCCATGCCGGGCAGGGTAACTTCCATCTTAAAGGCATCCGGCAAAAGATAGGACCGTGTAAATCGCACTTCCTGCCCCTGAATATTCCCTGAAGCAATCATCGTCATATCTTTGATCTTGTTGATCTGATCCATTCCGCCAATAGCCTGCAGATAATTCTTGATCACGGAAGCAGCGGTTACGCCTTCCGGCACCGGTTTTTTTTCGACCTGCTTCCATTCATTGTTCCCATCATTTACGTCCGGCAATAATTTTTCCGGATCAAGCGATACGGATTGGAGTTCGCTGGTAGAAGGATACAGGAACGTCCACTCTCCTCCTCTTTGCCAGATGTCTACCGGCAGGGTAAAAGTGCTGTCTTTACCATTGGTTTCCCGCACCTGGACAATTACCGGCAGCGCCATCTTACCCAAGTTCTGAAGCGTGATCAAAGCGCCATTTTCAGCATTACCGTCTTTATATTTTACAGACGCAATGCCCTGATCCAGCCGGTCATTCGTGAAAAACCATGCTCTCCAGAACCAATCCAATTCCTCTCCCGCCGCATTGTCTATAGCGTGGAAGAAATCCCACGGATTAGGATGCTTAAAGGCCCAGGTATGGGTATATTTTTCAAATGCATAATCAAAACGTTTTTCGCCTAAAACCACGTTTCGAAGGATATGTAATCCCATAGCAGGCTTATAATAGGCGGCGACTCCCAGATTGAAGGATTGGATGACTTCGGGAACGGTTAAAATAGGATCCATCGTGGGGTTAAATATCCGCCGGGCCATCCGGTGGTTGTTTGGCTTGTGATAAAACTCGCCATCATTGAACCACTCGGTACATAAGTCATTGATGAACGTGTTAAATCCCTCATCCATCCAAGCGTATTTACGCTCATTGCTACCCACGATCATCGGATACCACGTATGCCCGAATTCATGCGTAGTCACTCCCCAAAGGCTTTCGCCTGAACTTTTGTAGCTGCAGAACACAAAGCCCGGGTACTCCATTCCTCCGACGATACCCGCTACATTGGTGGCTACCTGATAAGGATAAGGATAAAAATGCTTGGAATAAAATTCTATACTGGCTTTCGTAAATTCCGTCGAACGTCCCCATGCGCTGTCCCCCGCACTTTCTACCGGATACACGGACTGTGCTAGCGCGGTTTTCCCGTCAGAGAGGTTAATCTTCGCAGCATCCCAGATAAAAGCCTTGGAAGCGGCCCAGGCCACGTCCCGGGTGTTGGTCATGTGAAAATGCCAGGTAAGCATTCCTTTCTGCGGACGTGAAGCAGGGTCATTTACTTCTGCGGCGGTACGTATAAAGACTGTCGCATCACTTTTAGCGGCTTTCGCCAACCTTTTCCGTTCCGTATCCGTCAAGACATCCTTGGGATTTTGCAAAACACCTGCGCCTACCACTACCATATTGGCCGGGGCTGTGATGGTATAGTCGATGTTACCATATTCCAGGTAAAACTCTCCTGCTCCTTTGTACGGCAGCGTATTCCAGCCCTTGATATCGTCGTACACACACATGCGGGGGTACCATTGCGCGATCTCGTAAATCCATCCGTTTTCAGTTAATAACCGGCCCATGCGGTCAGTGCCGTACTGGGGAACTTTAAAGGCGTATTCGATTTTTATTTTAACGACTCCGCCTTTGGCTTCCAATGGTTCGTCCAAGCGGATCTGCATGCGGGTGTCGTTTACAAAATAATCGGCTTTTTGCCCGTTGACAGTTACCGATTTTAACGCGTAACCCTCGGTAAATTTCCGGTTGGCAAAACGTCCACCTGTTACTTTTTGCGTTGCCGTGCCCCGCGAATCTTGCCGGTAAATGTTCTGGTCCAGCTGCAACCAAAGAAAATCCAGCGCATCGGGACTGTTGTTCGTATACTTCATTTCTACCGTTGCATTGACCTTTTTGTCGGTGGTGTCCAGCGTGGCTTCAATGTTGTAATCTACCGCATTTTGCCAATATAACGGACCAGGCGTCCCGTTGGCGCTTCTGTACTGATTGCCATAGTGGGGATAAAAAAACGGATTCCACAAGGCATGAGAATCGTAAGTCGACTGGTTAGTTGCTGTATCCTGTACCTGTCCATAGGCTGTTCCCATGAGCAGGCAGGCCAAACCTAACAGCATCCACCTAAATAATGGTTTTGGATTCATAGAGCTATTTTTAAGTGTTAAGAATTGATAATAAAACAGAAAACCCCCGCACCTGCCAATGGCCGTTTTTGCGGGCCACTACAGTGCAGAGGTTTCTTTATCTTATTTTCCGCAATGGTTAAATAGGAAAAATCCGGTGCTTTGGGATAATGGTCGTTGTGATTCATTGGGGTGCAAATTACACATTTCGCCATTATCAGCCATCAATATCGGGCAATTTGCTTTTTTAGCATTTTACGTGCGAAATGAATGCGGCTTTTTATGGTTCCCAACGGTTCCTTTAACTGCTCAGCTATTTCATGGTACTTATATCCTTCAAAGTACATCGCGAAAGGTCTCTTAAAGATATCGGGAAGCCTGTCAATAGATTGCTGAATCTCTTTCACCCGTAGATTAGATTCTGCTCTGTTGACGACGGCAGTCTGGTTGTAATCCAGCAGATAATCATTCGGCGTAAAATCAAAAATAGTGTTTTGTTTTACCTTTCTGCGGTAATTATTAATAAAAATGTTCCGCATAATCGTATAGAGCCACGCCTTGATATTGGTACCAACATTGTACTTTTCCTGGTTGGCAAGGGCGCGATACATGGTTTCCTGGAATAAATCCTTGGCGGCTTCGCTATCGTGGGTCAGGGTGATAGCAAATGGTTTTAAAAATTCGGAGTTGTTAGTCAACAGCCGGTTAAATTCTATATTTGACATTATTTTTAGTTTTTTGCTTCTCTACAAAATTAAACAAAAACCATGCGGATATCCAAATAAAGAACATTAAGTTTTTGTTAAATACCCACGAGCGGTAAGGCGCCTAAAACGGTATAGCTTCGGCCTATACGAAAAAAGCATACCAGGGCCCTTTTTAAGCGGACTCCGAAAGAAAACCAAGGAGCTGAAAGCCTGTACTGTGGCAGGATAGAAAAGGATGACCGGCACGAAAGGGCACAGGCGTCCCTGTTGGACTATGCGCTTTTCTGCTTAATCTGCATTCCTGTCAGGCGCCTATAGGCGTAATCGGTAGCTTTTCCTGTACAAATGTCAGCCTGCAACACAAATTGACACGATCCATTTTGGGTAAATTATTCCACTATTAATTACATTTGCGTTCTGAGATGATGAAAACAGCACTAATCACGGGAATTACCGGACAAGATGGCGCCTATCTTGCCGAACTGCTTCTGGCAAAAGGATATTTAGTCCATGGCATCAAAAGGCGTAGTTCGCTTATCAATACACAAAGGATCGACCACCTGTACGAGGATCCGCATGTGAATCACCCGAACTTCATTCTACACTATGGTGACTTGACAGATGCGACTAACCTGATCCGTATTATCCAGGAAACCCAGCCAGACGAGATTTATAACCTGGCGGCCCAAAGCCACGTCAAGGTCAGTTTTGAAACACCGGAATATACAGCCAACGCTGATGCCCTGGGCACTTTGCGGTTACTCGAAGCCATCCGGCTGCTGGGCCTCTCGAAAAAAACCCGTTTTTATCAGGCTTCCACTTCTGAATTATACGGGAAAGTACAGCAAACTCCGCAGACGGAAAAAACGCCGTTTTACCCCCGTTCTCCCTATGCCGCTGCCAAATTGTACGCCTATTGGATCACCGTCAATTACAGGGAGGCATACCATATTTTTGCCGTGAATGGTATTTTATTCAATCATGAAAGCCCCTTAAGAGGAGAAACTTTTGTTACCCGTAAGATTACCCGGGCGGTAGCGCAAATAATTCAAAATCAGGAAGATAAAATCTACCTGGGCAACCTGGACGCGCAACGCGACTGGGGGCATGCCAAGGATTACGTCCGTGCGATGTGGCTAATGCTGCAACAACAAAAGCCCGAAGACTTTGTGATCGCAACAGGTAAAACGACTTCTGTCAGGGACTTTGTTAAAATGGCTTTTGAGGTAGTCGGCATTGAAATAAGCTTTAAAGGAAAAGGGACGGAGGAAAAAGGCTATGTTAAAAGCTGCAGCGATCCACGCTTTCAATTACCGGAAGGGAAAGAGGTTGTATCCGTGGATCCACGGTATTTCCGTCCTACGGAAGTTGAACAACTGATCGGAGATGCTTCCAAAGCCAAAAAACTGTTGGGATGGCAGCCCGAATACAATCTGAAAGAAATGATACGCGAAATGGTAAATAGAGACGTTATTCTATTTGAAGAAGGGAGATCATGATGAACAAAGAGGCTAAAATATACGTAGCCGGACATCGCGGGATGGTTGGCAGCGCAATATTAAGAAAACTTAAAAGTACCGGATTCCAGAATTTCTTATTACGGACTTCCTCGGAGCTGGACCTGCGCAACCAGGCAGCGACCGCTGAATTTTTCAAAAATGAAAAGCCCGAATACGTCTTTCTTGCAGCGGCAAAGGTAGGCGGGATAATGGCCAACGACACCTATCGTGCGGATTTTCTTTATGACAACCTCCAAATCCAGAATAATGTGATCCATAATGCCTGGAAAACAGGGGTAAAAAAGCTGCTTTTCCTGGGTTCTTCCTGTATCTATCCAAAACTGGCCCCGCAGCCGATCAAAGAAACCGATTTGCTCACAGGTCCGCTGGAATCCACCAACGAACCGTACGCCATCGCGAAAATCGCGGGGATCAAGCTCTGTGATGCCTTCAGAAGCCAGTATGGTTGTTCATTTATTTCCGTCATGCCCACGAATCTTTACGGACCCAACGATAACTATGACCTGAATACTTCCCATGTGCTCCCGGCGCTGCTGGCTAAATTCCACGAGGCCAAAGCCAAAGGATGGCCGCAAGTGAGCGTCTGGGGAACGGGTAAGCCGATGCGGGAATTCCTGCATGCTGATGACATGGCCGACGCCTGTTTTCATTTAATGGAACATTATGATGAACCCGGTTTTGTTAATATAGGCACCGGAAAAGATATTTCCATCGCTGACCTTGCCGGCCTCATTCGTGAAATTACCGGCTATAAGGGAGAAATAGTATATGACCACTCCAAGCCTGACGGAACGCCCAGAAAATTACTTGATGTCAGTAAACTGCACCAAACCGGCTGGCACCACAAAATCGGGCTAAGCGAAGGTATCCGGCAAGTATATCAACAACATTTCTTAAACTAACTTTATTTGTATCCGCATGCCCCGAACATATTTTTCAGCAGCCGTCTTCACGCTATTTTTCCTTTTCTCAGCCGTATCGCTCGCCTGTGGGCAAGACCTCTTGAGCAGCCTTACCGTTATAAACAAAGGCGGGGAGAATCAAGTAAACTGGGTTTTTAATGAAAGCTATAACCAATCGGTAAAAAGCATCGGTATCCAGCGATCACAGGATAGCGCAACGTATTACGCTACCATTGGTCAGGCGGCTGCGCCTACCAGAAATCAAAATCATTACGTTGATGGCAGCCCGGTAGCGGGAAGCAACTTTTACCGGTTGTTTATCCTGTTTAAGGATGGATCCTATGCCTTTTCCCGGCCGACGAAGATCATTTTACTTCCGGCTACCCTGTCTAATTCAGGCAGGCATCCTGTTTCTTTCCAGCCTTCTATTTTTGTTTACACCAATGCCGATGACAACGTCAACATAAGTATTGCCGATGCAGAAAAAAACAACTATACCATCCGCTTCTATGATGCGGCAGACAGGTTTCTGTTTGAAGTAAATGATATAAAAAAGCCGCTATTGATCGTTGATAAAGCCAATTTCTTACACTCCGGTTGGTTTCATTACGAACTTTATAAAAATGGGAAAATTTTCGAAAAGTGGAAGTTCTTTATAGCGGGAGATCGTCCTTGATTATTCTTGCCTTAAATACTTTCTCAAAATTATCAGCCAATTTTTGTTTAACTTCTTCGATCGGCACCCGGTGTCCTATTTCTTTTTCTATGGAAGTAACCTGCTTATCTTTAATGCCACAAGGAACGATCAGGTCAAAATAGCTTAAATCGGTATTGACATTCAGCGCAAAACCATGCATGGTAACCCAGCGGCTACAGCGTACGCCCATGGCACATATTTTTCTGGCTTTGAAGCGATCGTCCGGATCCACCCATACCCCTGTTTCTCCTTTTGACCGGCCTCCTTCGATCCCATACTCGCCAATAGTCAAAATAATGACCTCCTCCAAGCTTCTTAGATACCTGGCGATATCAGTAAAAAATTTCTCCAGATCCAAAATAGGATAACCGACCACCTGTTCCGGACCATGAAAGGTGATGTCGCCTCCCCTGTTGGTTTTCACAAATTCTATCCCTTTTTCCTTTAACATAGAGCTGCTGACCAACAGATTGGTCATGTGCCCACTCTTTCCCAGGGTAAAAACAGGCGGGTGCTCACAAAAAATCAGATGGCTCCTTGTTTCGGCCGGCTTTCCCGATTGCTTCAACGCCACATTTTCCCGCAAAATGGCCTCCTGCCGATCCCAGGCTTTTTGATAACCAACTGTTCCCCAGTCGGCAACAGAAACCGCTTCAGCTAGTTTGTCTTCATTCATACTGCAAAATTACTGCAAATCGCTGAAGGTCTCAGGTCACGATGAGATTATAAAAAGCCTCCGGCTGAAAATATTTCTGTGCCAGAGCCTGTAACTCCCCGGGCTGGACTTGTTTAATGGTTTCTATGGTAACGTTAAAATGAGATTCATCCAGCCCCGCCAAAATAAGGTTTTTCCAGTAGCGGATCACCTTAAAGCACCCATCCAGATCCCCGAGCAGGTTACCGATCAGGTAATTACGAACAAGATGCAACTCATCTTCCGGTACCGGTTCCTCACACAACCTTTGCATTTCTTTAAATACTTCAGATACAACAGCTTCACAAACCTCTTTTCCGGCCTCTGTTTGAATCATTAAAGAACCGCCCTTTAAAAACAATGGCAGGCTGCTGAAGATGCCGTACGTATAGCCCTTATCCTCGCGGATATTTCGCATCAACCGCGAACCAAAGTATCCCCCTAAAATCGTATTCAGTACTTGCATCTTTGGGACATCGGGATGATACCGGTTGGGGAAAGCGCGAGCAATACGCACTGCGCCCTGCACCGCTTCAGCTCCACCGCTTTGAACACGATGCGTCTTTTCTATCACCGGCTGTATAGGAAAATCATTTTGCAGCAGCTTATGCGCTTGGCTCCACTGGTCACCAAAAAAAAGATTTAATTTCTCCTCGAACTGCGTGGTAAGTTTTCCAGCCGCAAATATTTTGCAATGATTAAAATTATAATATTGTTTAAAGAAGGCAAGCAAATCTTCTCTTTGTAATGAATCATATGCAGTCAATGTACTGTGGCGACCATAAGGATGGTAGTCTCCAAAAAGATAGGTATCTATCAATTGATTGGCTACAAAATCACTTTTTTCCAACTGAACAGAAAGCTGTTGCTTCTTATTTTGTTTATAAATAGCCAGTTCATCCTCCGGGTAATTACAGCCGGTCAGTAGCTCACGAATAACAGGCAAGAGATTATCCAATTGCTTTTCCAGGCAGTATAAAGTCAAGGTAGCTACTTCATGATAGCAACGCATATTCAGAAACGCCCCGTAATATTCGATCGTCTCATCTATCTGTAAAGCCGATTTATCGGCCGTGCCACTTTTTAGCAGCGAGTTTGCGGTGATTGCAGTCATCGAGGAAGATTCATACCAATTGCCGGCATCAAAAACCCATTGTAATTCCAGCGTCTCCTGTTCTTTGGAAGGGACTATGTAAACGGGAATTTTATTATCCAAACTAAAAGTTTCGTACTTCGGCAAATGAACCTTAAAATCGGTAGCGTCCTTTATAATGGGTGATCGTTTTCTATTCATTATTTAAAACTTTTCTCCTTTAGAAAAAGGTTAGTTTTGCTTGGCAAAATAGTATAATGTATTACTGTGACTGGGGTTAAAAATAGCTTTGGAAACGGATAAAACGTCCGTTGCTGTTACGGCCTCATACCGTTGGGATTCTTCATTCATCATAGCTGCATCGCCCAGCAGTTCATAAAAAGCCAGGTTATTACAACGGCTTAAAAGCGCAGTATCCTCGAATGCAATGAGGCTCTCAATGCGGTTTTTAACCTTTTGCAATTCGGACGCAGGCACTTCTTCTTCCCTCATCCGTTGCAATTGTTTTTCTACCGCCATTTCAGCTTCCCGCATTTTCACGCCTTTCACTAGCTTGCCTTCGATGGTCAGCATACCCGCGTCCAGGCTTCCATAATGATAACAATTGACTTCGCTGAAAATCTTTTTTTCTTTCACCAGGGACTGATACAAACGGGATGATCTTCCTCCGGCCAATATATCGGTTATAATATCGACCACATAATAGCGCTTGTCCAGGCGGGCGTATATAGGATAACAACGATAAAAGGCGTCGAGTGGGACATCGGCGGTCACTTCCTGATGACGGGCCTCCGACTGTTCAGGTTCCGGTTCCACCTTGTGTTCATATTTTTTCCCTTCGGGAACTGAACCGAACCATTTTTCAGCAAGTGTTTTCACCTGCTCTGTTGTAACGTTTCCCCCAACAACAAGTATGGCGTTGGAAGGATTATAATGCAGGGCAAAAAAATTCTTAACATCCTCTAAACGCGCATTCTCAATATGCGAAAGCTGCCGTCCGATCGTCATCCAACGATACGGATGTTTCTTGAAAGTAAGCTCGCGCAATAACCTTCCCACATCGCCATACGGCTTATTAATGTAATGTTCCTTAAATTCTTCACAAACGACTTTGCGTTGGACCTCCAGGCTCTTCTCGCTGAAAGCCAGCGACAACATCCGATCGCTTTCAAGCCAGAAAGCCGTTTCAATATTTTCCGCAGGAAGTTGAATATAATAATTGGTCAAGTCATTGGTGGTATAGGCATTGTTGTCTCCACCAGCACGTTGTAAAGGCTCATCGTACATGGGAATATTGACAGATCCACCAAACATCAAGTGTTCAAAAAGGTGCGCAAACCCAGTCTGCTCCGGGCTTTCATCCCGCGCGCCTACATCATATAAAACATTAACCACGGCAAGGGGAGTCGTGTGGTCTTCATGTACGATTACCTTTAAACCATTGGATAACCGAAACCGGTCAAAATGAACCATGAATTTTTCTTTTATTTTTAAGGTTGCAAGTTACAGACTTTTGGACAGCTAAAAATATTATAAAATGCTTTTCACCTTCAACTTTATCAGTTGAGGAGCGCCATTTCTGAGAATGAGTACGCGTACTACTTTACCGGCGCCCTTTAGTAATTCATGATACACATGAATATCATTGCTGAAGTTACCATTAACCGCCAAAATGACATCTCCCTCTTCAAATCCGGCCTTTTCAGCCGGAGAATCACTCAGGATACGGGTCACGACAACTTTTCCGTCCAAAAAATATAGCGTCAGGCCCGTATAGGAATAATCGAAAGGCTCTTTAAAATGGGTATTGGGAGCCAGATAAATCTCCCGCTGTGGATAATTAAGGGTCGTATTAAAGCGCCGCAACAAGTCGTTGCCTATAAGTCCGCCTAAAAAGGGGTAAGCTGTCACATTGCTTACATCATCAAAAAGATAAACCGGGATGTTGCGGAACCGAAATGGCCCGAGTTTCATTTTTTCCAGAACGGTCTGGGTCATAATCATCGGACCGGCAAAACCCTGAATTTCTGTTTCCACAAATTTATGCCTCCTTTGCCTGGGCGAATCAAACAGGCTACTATCGATGACGAAACGATTAGAGAGCATAAGGCAAAGACCCGCACCCATATCGAAATAATAACGGCTGTATATCGGTTGTTCCTTATTTCGAATAGTGGCCTTGACAACCGGAATATGCTGCAAATGGGGTCGTAAAAGCCAGCCACCTTCAGGATAGCTATAGCGTCCGGGCGCGTATACAAATATTTTTTTTAAGTCATAATCTATTTTTACAATATATTCTTTTAAAAAACTATATCCGATGATCCCATCCACATGCAACCCATAAACTGCGCTAATAAAGGAGTAGTCGTTTATATGAAAATCCATGCTGTCCATTTCCAAGCCGGGAAATACCAATGTGTTGTCATAGGCGAAATAAAGTCTTTTCACTCCGCCAATTCCGCGCATATAAACATTGGATAGTTTCCGCTTTAAACCCAGGCGGCTACAGGTAGTTGAATCCAGGGAAATGCCGCCACTACCCGTATCCAGAATAAAGTTGAGGGTGTCGGGAAAATCATTTACCAAAGCGTGAACCAGCACCACGCCACCCGTTAATTGTTGAAAAGGGAATATCGTCAGTAGCTTCGCAGGCGGCGAATCAGGTGCAGAAATTATTCCGCCATTCCCCGCCCCGTGAAACAATGTACCACAGGACATCCAGGTTAAGGAGATCAGCCACAGGCAATAGCGAAACTTCATGTTGAAATTAATCTTCTAAAATAACAATATTAGCCAGAAATATGATGTTTTTCACTATTTTAGGGCGATATCTTTCCAATTAATTTGTTAAACGGCCAATCAATATGCACAATACAGGGTCCAAATCTGATATCCGGGATATAAAAAACCTGATGACTATTCCAGGAATAGGAAAATCGATTGCTAAAGACCTGCTTCAAGTTGGTATTCATCAGGTAGAAGACCTGAAAGGAAAAAATCCCGACATACTTTTTCAACAATCCAACAAAATAGCCGGCTGTACACAAGATCGTTGCCTGCTATACACTTTTAGATGTGCCGTTTACTTTGCAGAGACGCCCAAAGAAGAGCAAGAACAGGAAAAGCTCAAATGGTGGAACTGGAAAGACAAAAAGTGATCCGGATGCGATTCGAACGCATGACCCACAGCTTAGAAGGCTGTTGCTCTATCCAGCTGAGCTACCGGACCATTTTCTGTACAGAATGCAAAAGTAAAATATATTATCCTAAATTAGAGCCAAAAACCGGAACTTTTCCAATGAATGTCCAAATTAATGAAAGCTGGAAGGAAGTGCTTCAGCATGAATTCGAACAACCTTACTTTGAAACCATTACACAGATCATAAAAAAAGACGTAAAAAATGGTAAAACAATCTATCCACCGGGAAAACTTATTTTCAATGCCTTTAACCAAACGCCTTTTGACCAGGTAAAGTCCGTCATCCTGGGACAGGACCCCTATCACGGGCAAGGACAAGCCAATGGGCTCTGTTTTTCGGTCAATAAAGGCATCCCTTTTCCCCCTTCTTTAAAAAATATTTTCAAAGAGCTACACGCCGATATTGGAATGCCCCTGCCGCCGCCTGCCGGCGACCTCACCGCCTGGGCCACGCAGGGCGTACTGATGCTCAACGCCATTCTTACGGTCATTGCCCACCAACCGGCATCCTACAGCAAAATCGGATGGGAACGTTTTACAGACGCCGTGATCCAAAAAATATCCGAACAAAAAGAAGGGGTTGTTTTTCTCCTGTGGGGACGCTTTGCAAGAAACAAAAAGGCGCTCATCGATGCCCGGAAACATTTTGTACTGGAAGCGGCACACCCTTCCCCGTTTTCCGCAAACAATGGCTTTTTTGGCTGCCGCCACTTCTCAAAGACCAACCAAATCCTTAAAGATCGTGGACTACAACCTATTCAATGGGACCTGTCGAAGAAAAATCAGACGGACATCTAGTAAAATTTCGTAATTTTGGGAATCTACAATAGTGAAAAATGAGGTATACGTTGACGGAAGAAGAGAAAGATTTCATACATTTTTGGGAATCAGAAGGGAATAAACAAAAAAAATGGACTTACATGTTAAAGAAAAACCTGCCTAAAGGCTTGATTTTCAGTATGCCCATCGCTTTATTCTTTTTCATTATGGGACCGAAGCGAAGAGCGATCGTCACACATTCGGAATTGATCATTATCATGATCTGTGTTGTATTTATCGCCTTGTTCTACGCCATATTTAAAGGATATGTAAGCGTAGACAGAATGGAATCGCATTATCAGATCTTAAAGATGAAAGAAGCACGCCCGGATACAGCCGACGCAAGTGATTGATCATTCAAAAACGTAATAGGGAAATAAATGGGAAAAAAACAAAAACCAAAAGAGAAAAAACCAAAGTCCCGTAAAGAAAACTCCGATATCATTCCCATATCGGTTTCCCTCAAATATCCCGGTTATCCGGAAGTCATAAGCAAACCTCCCAGCACTACTTACGTCTATCGTCGTATTTTTTACCTGAGTTTACAGGCGATTTTTAATGCGATTATTATTGGCTTTATCGCCAAGGTATTGATCGTATTGATCGACCTGATCACCAACCTTGCCTTTTATGGAAAGTTCTCTCTGGAATATAATCCGCCGGGAATCAGTATGCTGGGGTGGGCCGTCATTTTCATTCCTGTCATCGGCGGGCTGATTGTCGGCGTTATGGCGCGGTATGGCGCAGAAGGCATCCGCGGTCACGGTATTCCGGAAGCCATGGAACGCATATTAATGAATGAGAGCAAGATCAGGCCAATCATTACTTTCTTAAAACCAATTTCTTCGGCCATCGCTATCGGAACAGGCGGTCCGTTTGGAGCGGAAGGGCCTATTATCTCTACAGGGGGCGCTCTCGGGTCTGTAGCCGGACAGATCATGCGCATCAATGCCACGGAACGAAAGATAATTCTTTCCGCAGGGGCCTGCGCCGGTATGGCCGCCGTTTTCGGGTGCCCGGTAGCAGGGATTCTGATGGCGATAGAACTCCTGCTTTTTGAATTTTCGCCACGCTCTATTATACCTGTAGCCCTGTCTTGCGCTACCGGGGCGGCCATGCACTTTCTGCTTTTCGGCACACAGCCGATTTTTACCATGCCCGATATTCCCATACCTACCAGCATGGATATTATTACCTATACTATACTCGGCGCAATTATCGGCGTTGTAGCCAGCTATGTATCCAAGAGTGTCTATAAGATGGAAGACCTATTCAAGAAGCTTCCGACGCACTGGATGTGGTGGCCGGCAATCGGTGCGCTGGCCGTTGGGATCATCGGTTATTTTGCACCGGAAACCATGGGTGTGGGTTATAACAATATCAGAGGGCTATTAACCGGAAATCTTTCCTTACAAATGCTGCTTTCCCTTTGCATACTGAAGTGTATTTCCTGGGTTATCGCACTGGCTAGCGGTACTTCAGGGGGTACGCTGGCCCCGTTGTTCACGATCGGCGGAGGGCTGGGCGCTTTACTCGCCTTGGCTACCGTGGCCATCTTTCCCGGATCCGGTATCAATATCGCTACCGCGGCTATGGTGGGGATGGCCGCAATGTTTGCCGGAGCTTCACGGGCGGTACTTACTTCTATTGTGTTTTTATTAGAGACAACCGGTCAGATGCATGGGCTGCTCCCCTTGGTAGGCGGCTGTACAGCGGCATACCTCGTGTCTTTTTTCATCATGAAAGGGAGTATCATGACGGAAAAAATGGAACGGCATGGCATTACGCCGCCGGGAACCTACGAGCCGGACATATTGGAACAGTTGCTTATCAAGCAGGTATACAGTAAAAATGTTTCCTTAATCTCTTCAGACAATACCGTAAAAGAAACGCGGGAATGGATTAAAGCCAATGCAGTGCAAGAACAATTCGGTACTTTCATCGTAGTCGATGAGAACAAAAAATTCATGGGATTGGTGCAACGCCTGGATATATTTAGTAAGGAATTTGCTGATAACGCGCCCATTGCCTCTCTCATAAAAAAGGATAATATAGCCTATATCTATCCTAATAACCAGCTCAGCCTGGCGGTAGATTTAATGGATAAGGTCAATATAGACACATTGCCTGTAGTCAGCCGGGAAGATCCGGGGAAAGTACTGGGTATGATATCACGCGCCTCCGTCTTCGCTATTTATCATAAAAGAAAAGATGATGAGGAACTGTATAAACAAACCCTTTCGCTCAAGCACCGTGGTATGCGCATGATTATTAAAGGACGGCAAATGTTTGGCTGGTAAGTGCGCCATGGCCCCGAAATACAATCAGCGCTCAGGCGGACCTGAATGCGTATCTTCGTTTTCCTTCTCTTCTTTCTTCCCGGCGTAGGTGTGAAACAAATGGGGCATAAAACGTGGAAGCCAGGAAAGATGAAGCACCTGTTCTCGGTGGCGCTCTTCCTCCAGCGTTCTGCTGCGGGCTTCCAAAAGGTTATATTGCGTGATGAGGCCCCGTAATTTTTGCGGGTCTGTTCTTTTTACAACCGGCATAACGCCGACATTAAATAAACTCATTCTATCGGCCGCCTCCCGCAGGGATTCATCAGGATAGGCCACCGTTAGTTCCGTGATCATAATGTCATCGACGGTTTTGCCTTCTATTTTCTTATCTAAAGCCAGTTCTATCACATTCTGCCAAGGTATAAGCCCGAGCATGCGATCTTCTTCCATCACAGGGATAATCCTTTGGTATCTTTTGGCGGCATAATGATGCAATACGGGTACTACCTCTGCCAGTGAACGCCCGGAATTAATGGTAAGGACGTCAGTGATCATTACTTCCCGGACGAATAGTACGTCCATCGGGTTGACTTCGTATTCCCGCAAAACATGAAAACCCCGCCGAGCTACTTTCTCCGTAAGAATAGACCTTTTCAGGATTAATACACTAATAAAGTGCGCAAGCGTCGCCGTAATCAATAGCGGGAGAAACAAGTCCGTATCATGGGTCAGCTCCAAAGCAAAGACAATGGCCGTAAACGGCGAACGGGTTACCCCCGCCAGTAGGCCGGCCATTCCCAAAAGCGCCCAATCGGCAGGAGTACCTCCCGGCAACACGCTTCCCAACAACCCACCGGAGGCCGCTCCCATGATAAGCAATGGGGCCAATATGCCGCCGCTGGTGCCCGATCCTAACCCCACCGCCCAGATAACCAGCTTAACCACAAACAGGGTTAACAGCGTATATATCGTCAGCGAACCCGCCAGTTCATCGGCAATGGTATCGTAACCCACTCCGAGCGCCCTGGGGGCGATCATACCGCCCAGGCCAATGATCAATCCCCCGATGGCCGGCCACCAGGCCCAATGAAGAGGTAATTTTCTGAACGCGTCCTCCGCACCATAAACCGCTTTTGTGGCTACCCAGGCTAAACCACCACAGACCACTCCCAGGATAACGGCATCCAACAAACCGGCCGACCCTCCCATCGGGCTCAGCCCTACCGGGAAAAGCGGTTCCGCCCGCATCCAGCCTTCCCCGACAAACCAATGCCGGATGATATCTGCTACCGCGCTGGCGATTCCCAACAACACCATCGTTCTGGGCTTCCACTCAAAAACCAGCAGTTCTACCCCCAATAATACAGCTGCAATGGGGGTCCCGAAAACAGCACTCATGCCGGCAACAGCGCCCGCTACTAAAAGACTCCGTCGTTCAATTGAACTTAACTTAAGAAATTGGGCGATCAGAGACCCGAATGCACCTCCGGTAAGAATGATAGGCCCTTCTGCACCAAACGGGCCACCTGTTCCAATGCTGGCCGCACTGGACAAGGGTTTTAAAATAGTCAGCTTAGGCTCTACTTTACTGCCCCCGACCAGAATGGTTTCCATCGCTTCCGGAATACCGTGACCACGAATCCGCTCGGACCCATAGCGGGCCATCAACCCGACGATGGCCCCTCCGACAATGGGAATCAGCACACTCAGCCATCCCAGGGTATTGTCTTTGGGAGAACGGAGCTGAAAATCGACATCCTGGTAATAAAGGATATTGGTAAGGAACCCGATCAGCATCACGAGTCCCAGGGCGATAAAGGCCCCTACTGCTCCAACAATAATAGTAAGCGGAATCAGCCTGAATACAGCCGATGTCGTGGTAAAATCAGCGCGTCTTTGTTCTAACCCACCGCGAGAACGGTAGTCGGTGCCGATGACGGCATCACGAGGCTTGGCTCTTTTATCCTTACCCATGTCAGATCAATTGCGTTATCGAAAGACTTCGATCTCGCCAACGTAATGGCGACTGATCTTTGTTCTTTAAATATACGGCAATTATCTTACCGAACCAAATCAATAAACGGGTTTGCGGCTCTTTGCGTAGGCTTCACGGCCACTGTGGATATGCCTTTCCGCATGGTAGGAAGACCGGACCAGAGGGCCGCTTTCGACGAAGTCGAACCCCATTTCATAACCGATCGCCTTGTATGCTTCAAATTCGGCCGGTGTCACAAATCGTTCCACCCGCAAATGACGGGAGGTGGGCTGTAAGTATTGTCCCAGCGTCACAACGTCGCACCCATTATCATAGAGGTTTTGCATCGCCTGAACTACTTCGTCCTTCTTTTCGCCCAGACCAAGCATGATACCGCTCTTTGTACGCATTCCTTTTTCTTTAAGATAACGGATAACTTCGAGACTCCTGTGGTACTTCGCCTGAATACGTACCTGGCGGGTAAGCCGTTCCACGGTTTCCAGGTTATGAGATACCACTTCGGGTGCTACGTCAACCACCCTTTGAATATTCTCTTTTATCCCCTTAAAATCGGGAATCAGGGTTTCCAGGGTCGTGTCCGGATTCAGCGCACGCACTGCACGTACCGTATTAGCCCATATGATGGATCCCCCGTCTTTCAATTCATCGCGGTCTACGGAGGTAAGCACAGCATGCTTTACCTTCATGAGGTGGATAGCCTCTGCCACACGTTGCGGCTCATCCCAGTCTACCGGATCAGGACGCCCGGTAGCTACGGCGCAAAAACCGCAACTACGCGTACAAGTATTTCCAAGGATCATAAAGGTCGCTGTTCCAGCGCCCCAACATTCCCCCATATTCGGACAATTGCCGCTTTGGCAGATGGTATGCAGCTTGTAGGTGTCCACTAGGTTGCGGACGTGCTTATACTTTTCTCCGGTCGGGAGGCGTACCCGCAGCCAGGAAGGTTTTTTTGCAGGCTTTATGGACTGTTCTTCGAGTGTATTTGCAGATTCTCCTTCAACAGTAACGGTGCAACTCATGATGCTAGTTTTTTACAAAAGTAGTGCAATATATACGCAGTTCCAAAGAAGTCCGCCAGTTACCATCGTTTACCAAATAATAAGCTCACATAGGCGCCATAAAAGAACTTGTCGCCATCATTATTAACCATGATCTGCACTTCTTTTGAATAATAGGAGCCTGTCACGCCCACTTCTATGGCACTTACATACTCATTGAATTCCGCCCAGTCGAAACGCATGCCCAACCGCGCGTACACGCCGGGATTGACCTCCACTTCATCCCAGCCCCGCTTAAATCCGCCACCGGCGATAATATTTTGCGGGTTTAAAAATTCAATTTCGTTTTCCGGAGTAAATTTTGCAAAATAAGATCCCGAGCCCAGGGTGTCCGCCAATTCCAGGTAATAGGGTTTTACCAGCCCTACGGAAACCCCGGCCATATAGATAGCCGAAACCTCCACGCCATTTTTATTGCCTTTTGCACCAACCGTCCGGCGTTGTCCATAGCCCAGCCTCACCTGGTAGAATACGTTGCGCTTGCCATATACAAAAGGTCTTGCAGAGGCATAGTGCGCAAATCCCCCGGGGTAACCGATTAACTGTCCTCTTGCCGTCTTATTTTCTTTTGGATGCTTGGTTTCTCCGACTTCAAACTGAAAGAGATTACTTACTTTTTCATTGTGGCGCTTCTCCAGTTCCAGATAAACGTTCCACCCATCGGTATTCAGCCGGCCTCCCACATTAAATTCACTTTGGTAGGCGTTGGTATTCTGCATATTGAACAGATGCACCTGTGAACGCTTAACTTGTTTAATTTCTTTCTGAGTCACATTTTGCGCAAACAGGGCCGGTGATAAGCAGGTAATAATTATGATGATAAAAATTCGTCTCACTGAAAAAGGATTAATTACACTAATAGTAACGTAAATTTACACAAATTTATATGATTAGGGCGGAAAAACTTCCGAAATATACCGCGATACAAGGAAATACTCTCCGGGGTAACCAAATTTTGTATCGTCAAAACTAATCCGGTGGCTATGGACCATACTCGCCCACGAAAACAGGATGAGGTTTTCCACGCGTACGCCTGCGCTTCCCACAGTCCCCTCATTTTGATCGGTGCAGCAACGCGTTTGTTACGGCCTCCTCCCCTGCCGTTTTTCCGGTGGCGATAGCAGGATTATTTTCCTTCTGACCGGGTAAGTTTATGCCCCTCCAAGCCAGGTTTTGCAATCATGTCATTCATCACATTTACGGCTTCATGCAAATACGGATCCGTCTTATAGGCTTTCAGCATCTCTTTGTTGCGTTCAGCAAGTACTGAATCCCTGTTGATATTGGTAAGGTCGGATTCCAGGTTAGCAATATTAAGCGGTGCTTCCATACTATCGAGTTCATTGACCTTCTTCAGCGCCCGTGAATTAGAATCCTGGATAGCCTTGTATGCGACAATGCCCAGCGGAACTTTTTTCTCCTCATCGATCCGCTTCATGATATCAATGTTTTTATCGATCAGGGAGAAAACCTTGGAATGAGACAGGCGTTGGTTACTCAATTGTTTGAGATAAGCTACATCCACCGGGTCTTTCCATAAGTCATAGGAAGCCGGTTTGATCCGGTCCCACGGGAGCGCATTTTCACTGGCCCCTTCGGAAATATCATAATAGGGGTCTGGTAAAACGATATCAGAAGAAACGCCTTTCAGCTGGGTGGAGCCTCCGCTGATGCGATAGAATTTTTGAATCGTTAACTTGAGCGCCCCCAACGGCCCAAAAGCCTCTCTTTGGTCAGGAGACAACAGGGCTGAAAGATCGATCATCCGCTGAACGGTACCTTTACCAAAAGTAGTTTTACTCCCAATAATGATCGCTCTTTTGTAGTCCTGCATAGCTGCGGAAAGAATTTCAGAAGCGGAAGCGCTGTATTCATTGACTAAAATGGCCAGCGGACCGGAAAAAACGACGTTCGAGTCATGGTCTTTCAGCACTCTTTTATCGCCACTGCCGGTCCGGACCTGTACGACGGGGCCTTTGGGAACAAATAATCCGGCCATATCAATAGCGTCACCTAAAGACCCCCCACCGTTGAAGCGCAGGTCCAAAATAATACCATCTACGTTCAGGGCTTTGAGCTTCAGGAGTTCCTGTTTTACGTCGTAGGCGCTGCTTCCCGGGCCCGTTCTTCCTTCCGGATTGAAATAAAATTCCGGTAGAACAAGAAAACCAATTTTATTTTTCCCCACATTGATCACATAAGAACGCGCGAAGGTGGCCTCTATTTTAACTTCCCCCCGTTCAATGGCAATGGTCTCAATGGTGCCATCCAGGTGCTTAACCGTCAATTTTACAACAGTTCCTTTCTTACCCCGAATAATCTTAACAGCGTCTTGGGTGGTATATCCCGTCATATCTACGGGCTTGTCATCCCCCTGGGCCACCTTCAGAATCAGATCCCCCGCTTTTAGGTCTCCCTGTTTCCAGGCAGGTCCTCCGGTAACAATGCTCTGTATCTTCACATAATAGTCCGACTGGGTCAGCAGGGCGCCGATTCCGTAAAAAGTCCCCGACATTTGTTCGTCAAAATATTGACGATCTTCAGGAGAAAAGTAATTGGTGTGGGGGTCCATCAACCCGGCAACGACATTCATAAAATCACTAAATCTTTCGTCCCCGTTGTAATGAGAATAGATCCTTTCAAAGTACAGATCATAACTTTTTTCAATAGCTTTACGCGCTTCCGCCTCGAGTTCTACATCCGTTTTGGATTTAATAGAAGCCGTGTCCACCGCCCGTGACCTGGATTCCTTCAAATCCAATAATTTGTTCATCGTCCGGAATTTCAGCATTTTTTCCCAGACCTGTTTACGTTCCGCCTTATCTTTAGGGAAATCCAGCTTCGAACGGTCCAGTTGAATACTGTCCCCTGTGTTAAAATCAAAGGGGGCCGATAATATCTCTGGATATAATTTTTGTGCGGCGGCCATCCGGACCGTCAATATAGAATCGGCTTCTTTATAAAACCTAAGGGGCTGTTGTCCCTTTATTTCCTCATCCAGAGAATGCCGGTACTTTTTCAAATAATCAATATCCGACTGGAAAAAGAATTTTTTTTCCCCGTCAAGCAAAGTCAGATATTGGTGAAAGGTTTTTTCAGAAAAGCTGTCATCTATTTTTTTAGGAGAATAATGGAATTTCTCCAGTACCTGGGCCACAATGTCTGCTATCAATTCTTTCTTGGAAGTAGAATCGGAGACAATGCGCCCTTTGCTGAAGGCATTAAAGGCAAGAATACCGGCAGCAATAACGACCAACAAGGATGGTATAACAAATTTTAATTTCATTCTAACTTTTTTTCAAATTCCTGCCAAAAATGGGCCACATGGACGGCAATATAGGAAAAACTATCCGGCAAAAATAAACTTAAATGATGGCATGCGGAAAACGCCGGGATAAAAGGCGCCGTTTTAACAAATATTTAAAGCTCTATTCCTATCTTTCTCATGAGCAGTGAGGCATTCATACTCTGACATATTCCTTCTTTTAACTGGTAGTCAAAAAACAACTCTTCCTGGTGTACCTGAACGTCAAAATGGTAGTTCAGCACCCGGCCCGGGTTCACCACCTCCATGTCAGTCAGCGCCAGGTCATGCGTAGCTAAGATACCAACTGCATCCACTTTTAAAAGCTGTTCGATCAGGGCGCGCGAGCCGGCATGCCGGTCATTGGAATTGGTACCCCGCAATATCTCATCCATAAGCAACAAACACTTCTCTTTCTTTTTGGTTTCCTCAATAATAAACTCCAGTTTCTTGAGCTCGGCATAAAAAGTAGAAGTATTCTCTTCAAGATTATCCGCTATCCGCATGCTGCTGATCACCTTGACGGGAGAAACGACCATTCGCTTGGCGCAGACCGGCCCCCCTGCCAAACCAAGAACAATATTCACGCCAACTGTTCTTAAAAAGGTGCTCTTACCGGCCATATTAGAACCCGTAACCAACATCAGTTTCCCCACACCCGCCAATTCCACATGGTTGCAAACCCGCTTTTCTTTTATAATAAGCGGGTGGCCCAGCTGGTCGGCGTACAATGTAAAGTGCGAATCAGCGATCTGGGGAAAACACCATCCCGGTTGATTATACGCTAAATTAGCCAGGGAGCACAGCGCCTCTATTTCTACGAAAACCGCAATCCAGTCCGGAAGGTCAGCGCCTATTTCCCCCTGCCAGCGGACGAGCGCTTTGTATTGGTGCCAGTCCCAGAAAAGGATCAGGTTCAGCGGAAAATGGACTAAAGGATTAAAACGGATTTCCAACTTTTCCATTATTTTTTTTAATGCCCTGATTGATTGGTATGCTTTACGGTTGTCCCGTATTAACTCGGCCTGCAGATGCTGTAACTGCTGATCTCCGAATTCTTTCGTTGAAATCAAGAAAAGGCGTTGTTCCAAAGCCTCCATCGAAGCCATGGTTTGTGACAAAAGGTTGTAATGCGGTTTGATAATCTTACCCGTTCTCCAGATCACATACAGATGAGCAATAAGCGAAATCCACAATGCCTGCCACGGAATGACATGGAGTGCTGCCAGCACAATAAAAAGACCGGTCATAGAAAGAACCATAAGGGTAATGGTATTCCATCGGCTCAGGTCATCTTTATCAGGCGTCTGTTCTGCCCACGTGAGCATTTGTTCAAAGTCTGACTGATGAATATTTTTATGCCGGCCGGCAGCCTGCAGACGCTGGCGCCACCGTAGTTCAGGGGCAAGTGCTTCTACAGCCCGCTGCCGATTAGCTATACTTTCTTTTGAGGCCGGTTCCTTTAGCCAATCTGCCAGCAATTGTGCCGATCGAAAAGTAGTGGTCCTGTTGAGCATTTGAAAAAGACTGTGTTTTCCAAAAATATCCAGATCAGAAGTATAAGGATGTTTGGAATCCTCAAACTCCCGGCCTTCTCCAAAGGCCGAAAAGTTGCCCTCCAAAGCATTTTGTTCTTCTTCATTGATCAGAATGAGTCGCTCAAGAAATTGAATTTTTTTTAAGTTGCTGATATCCTTTAGTGTTACAACTAAAAAAATAGTTAAAAGTACAATCGCAACAATTGTTGCCATGATACCGTTAAAGGTAAGTAAGATAAAAAATAATAACACAGCAGCCAGAAAACTGAATAGTCGGACCAACCCAAGTCTTTTCCGTTTTTTGTTATGTGAAGACAATTGCTCATGCAGTTCCGTTAACCGCACCTGGTAAGCCTGTTCAACATTCATAATAATAATTTTCGGGTCATTTAAATCCGCTGATTTGCCAGCCTGATTTCCTGTGCATAAACGCTTGGCGTCTTACCGGTGTAAAGTTTAAAAAAGCGGTTAAAATTCGATAAATTGGAAAAACCGCAGGAATAAGCCACTTCAGAAATGCTGCGATCTTCTTCCGTAAGTCGCTTGCATACCTGCGAAACCCGGATCTCGTTTAGAAAATGGACGAATGATTTCTGCGTTCTGTTTTTAAAAAAACGGCAAAACGACTGCGGTGTTAATTTGGCCACGTCTGCCGCTTCCCTGAGCGAAATGTTGCGATGGTAATTATCCAGCATAAAGCGAAAAACATTATCGATTTTGTAGTTGTCTTTAGACTGGTAGGTGTTGGAATAGCCCATGCCCGCCAGATAGCGCAATTCCTTTGTTTCAGAAAACAATTGCAATATTTCAAGAAGTCCGATGATGCGATCGAGCCCTTTTTTCCCGGGAAGCGCTTTCATCGCTTCTTCCACTTTCACTTTTGTCTTTCCATAAAGCGTTACTCCACGCTTGGCTTTGTTGAAAAACTCTGCCAGTTTACGGGTCTCCGCCAACTGAAAAAAAGACGGGCCAAAAATGTCCTGCCGGAAATAGATCACTATTGAGCGCGCATGAAGCCGGCTATCCTCTTCAAAGTAAGGCGGATCGTTATGCCATACGTGGGGCAGGTTAGCACCCAGGAAAACCAGGTCACCCGACTCAAATGGCGCCACGTGATCGCCAATGATCCGTTTTCCTTTGCTTTCTATCACATACACCAATTCACACTCCTCATGAAAATGAAAGACGTTCGTAAAATAAGGCTCTGAACGTTCTATAACAGAAACCTGTCCTTCTACCTGTCCCTGCACCTTACTCAATACGGGCTTCATTATATTGCTTCTTTTTCTTGCAAATTACATCAATATGGTTAAAATACTATAAGGGAGGTGGAATAATTTTTGGTCACTATATCGTTTTGGCCGAATTTGCCACCTTATTTGCCACCTTATTTACAACCAAAGCACTATGGAAAAGATCGTTGACCGTACAAAAAATATACTACTGCAGCCCAAAGTGGAATGGGACATCATTCAATATGAGTACAGTTCCCCCCGTGAGTTGCTCATGCGATACGTACTGCCACTGGCCGGTATTGCCGCAGCAGCCACTTTTTTAGGGTTTTGGATTTTTGGCATAAATGCAGGTATTGCAAAAGTAAGCGGATTCGACACCGGGTTGATACTGGGGATCAATAGCTTGATAATAGATATTGTGACCGTTGTCCTCGGTGCCTATATAATAGATTCCCTGGCTCCTTCTTTTGATGCGGAAAAAAACCTGGAAAAATCCATGCAACTGGTGGCTTACGCTTACACCCCGGTGATGGTAGGCGCTTTCTTAAATATTTATCCCCCGCTGTCGCTGCTTGGTTCCCTCATTGGATTGTATGGTATTCCCCTGCTATATTGGGGATTAGCACCAATGAAACATGTCCCCGAAAGTAAACGGATCGTTTATTTGATTGTTGCGATTGTCATCCTTTTTCTGCTCAACCTGGTCATTGGTTTTTTGTTAAACGGCTTATTTGGCAGTCCTTATCAGGTACCTGCCTGATACATACGGATAATTCACTGGAAATTCCGTCCCTAGGACCTGCCGGCGTGATCAATACAATAGATCAGGCGGTCAATATCACCGGAGGTATGTAGCGCGTTTAACACCATACGGGTGGTAAGCGGATCTTTTTCGGTCGGATACCGGAAGGCGGACAGCAGGATATGATACTTCAGGGCTTCTTCATAAATCGATTCACCGGGAAGATGACAGACCGGTAACCGGCTATCAAACGCTATTGACGGTATATCCGCTGTCTTTGTCGCAAAGTATCCGATATTTTGTCGCAACGCCTGTAATTGTCTTTCAAAAAGCAGGTGGCTGTTCATCCAGGCATATACAAAAGCCGGAGACATGGGCGTAGCCGCAGTAAAAGGTGCCATTGCCTTTATCGTATTGATGTCCTCCACATCTCCGGACACCCCGCCCCCTTCACAACTGAAGGCTTTTGATAAGGAATAACAGATCAAATAACGCAAATGATCGGCTTGCGGCAAGGCATGAACTATCCCCTGTCCGCGATCTCCGAGAATCCCTATGCCGTGAGAATCGTCTATGACTATTCGGACAGGCCTGTTAAGTTGCAACAGCCAGTTTAAGTCAGCCACCTGGCCGGAAAGCGGATTGACCGATTCCAAAACAATACTGCACGGCCTTTCAGCTTGATTGACTTGTTCGATAATGAAGGCGGAGGAACCGGAGCGGCTGTTTCCCGAACCTGATTGCAAAGAAGGATGAACATGATCCAGGCTCAAAACAAGCCCTTTGCGCGATACGAATTGTACAGCCGCCCGGGCAGCAAGATAGCCGGAAGAAAAACTCGCCGTGGCCGGCAAGCCGATAAACTCGGAGATGGCCTGTTCAAAATCATCAAATAATCCATAGCGCGTATTGCTTACTCTTGAAGAGGGGAAAACCGCTCCGTATTTATGCATTCCCTCGCGGAGAAGTTGATTGAATTCCGCAAGCGCAGGCATGCCAAGATAGGCAAACCCGGAAAAAAAAAGATAAGAATTACCCTCTACTTCCGTCGTTCTTCCCGGTAAACCTTCTACATAAATCATGGATCAAATTTATAGATTAAGACTTAAGTCCTACACGCTAAAGACATCGGTGAACTGACCTTTTACTCCCCTATGAACAATACACTTAATCCCTTCTTTGAATTGGGGGACGTGAATCTTACCATCCATACGTTTCGTGTGTTGCGGAACGGTAAGGCTGTTTATGCTTTTCTTAGACTTAAACCTTGGAAACTTAGCATTACCTCTAAAGAAGTTGAGATATGCGGCATCTAAAGAACGTGAAGCGAATTGAAGCGTTTGGCTATTCACCTCTTTAAGCCAAATAGTATCCGCTTGCTTTTTTAATTCCGTTAAACTTTTGGCCTGCGCATAATAATTATCTGACTTCTTATTCGCCGGATACTGTTCTTTACGCTCATTTAGAAAGTAATTGTAAATATATCGGACACAACCAAAATGCTTATCCAGCAACACTTTTTGCGCTTGTGTTGGTCTTAATTCAAAGCGATATGCCCTATGTATTGTTTTCACCTTATTCGTAAAAGCCCAAATTATACCAAGTTACAAATTTTTCGTAGAATTTTCCGTATTAGGGTAAAAAACTTTCGCAAAAATTCTCCGCCAGGTCTAAAAAATCGCGGTACATTTCAACAGATCGTTCAAAGCACTACTTAAAGCGCCATCTCATTTTTATTTGTAAATACCGCAAAAAACTTCTTGTTGGTCAACTAAAAGATGATACGCGTTCTAATTCTCTTCAACATCACTTCTAATTCAGATCTTGAAGTGTTTGAATCAGATATGGGCCATTCATTTTTTAATACGCTTTATTCCACATTTTCAATTACTTCTACCCTTCGCAAGTCAAAGCAACAATCCGCCTATCACATCTGGTATTCATCTCATCGGTCTTTTCTTTTCAAGCATTTTTTGAAAAGAGCGCGTCTTTTGGTGAGATGGTTATTTCATTTGCTTCATTGGTGAGGCTTCAGCAGATCGTCAAATAGTTATTCCAAGGCAAATGGTCACTTATATCCCGTTGCGAAGCGACCAATGGGTTTTATGCTCCGTCATATAAAGTTATTTTAAAGGCAGGGTTTTTAAATGCAATGTCATATTAAAACTAGCTGTTTTAAATTTAAGTGTATCTTCAGTAAGCTGCACTATTTCAATCTGTTCATAAATTTTGTTTCCATAGCGAGGATATAAGGAGATGGCGTCTCCGCCTGAACGAATGACATATTTTGCCGTATCTGCTTTTCCACTGAAAGAAGCCACAAACACACTATCAGGTAAAAATTCAAACCAGGCATCTCTGTAAAATCCGTTTTTCAATTCTTTTGCCCGATTGCTTTGCTCTATATTAAACCGTCCCGGAGGTGGAGTAACATCATATACCTTCCAGCGTTTATTCATCAACAATTCTTCCGTCTTCTTCAGCCCGCAGGAACTCAAAAAACCAACGACCATTAAAAAGGCAACAACAAAACCAAAAGAACCGCTTTTAACCAGAGCCATATTTCGCCTTCATTTTTTGATTGTACTGATCAGATGAACCCGGAGGAATGGATAATGACTGCCAGGCCTCGCCTTTTAAACTTTTAGCAATATATACCAGTTGCCCGACATGATAGGCATAATGGGCCACTTGCCGCAATAATGCATCCATGACCAGATGAACTTCTCCGCGGATCCGCACCTCTCTTTGCAGGTCATCGTCATTTAAAGCATCCAACGCGTTCCATAGACATTCCCACCCTTGCTGCCACAAACTGAACAATTGTACTTTGCCTACACCCGGTTCTTCCTGAAACTCCTTATCCCTGCTGCGCCAGGGTTTTTCTCCGTCGGCTTCGAGGAATTCAGTAAACCGCGACAACATATTGCCGTGCATATGCCGGACGATAACATATATGCTGTTGTCTCCCGTTCCTTTGGTAAAATGAATATGTTCCTCCTCCAACTGCTGGATCGTCTTGTCCCCCAACTCTTTATAGGTAAGGAATCTTTTTTTAATTAACTCAATAAATGTTCGTGTTTTATCCATGTTCATGCAATTTCGTCTGTTTAAAAGAAGCAGCCGGAATTTTTTTTAATTATGCCGTCCTTTGCGCGAAAGGGGCTCTGGCCGCCGGGCTTACCGATAAATCCGAAAATTCTCCTTTCTGGTACTTTTGCCAGGCCGTGTAGGCGATCATCCCCGCATTATCGGTACAGTATTGAAAATCGGGGATATAGTACCGCCAGTTGTTTTTTTCGCCGTATTCGGCTAATGCCTTTCTGAGCCCTGAATTGGCACTCACCCCCCCGGCAATACATACTTCTTTAATTCCTGTTTCTTCGGTGGCTTTTTTCAACTTCCTCATAAGAATGCTCACAATGCGATGCTGTACGGAAGCACAGATGTCGGCCAGGTTATCTTGAACAAAATTTACGTCGTTTTCCATTTGCTCCTGTACAAAATAGAGAATTGCGGTCTTCAGTCCGCTAAAACTAAAATCAAGTCCTTTGATTTGCGGCTCCGGGAAGGAGAATCGTCGAGGATCACCGCTACGGGCCAGTTTATCCACTACCGGACCACCGGGATAGGGCAACCCCAGTATCTTAGCCGTTTTATCAAAGGCCTCCCCCGCCGCATCATCCAGTGTCTGACCGATCACCTTCATGTTGAGATAGTCTTCCACTAGTACGATTTGGGTGTGTCCGCCCGAAACGGTCAGACATAGAAAAGGAAAGGCAGGCCGCGGCTCCGCAATACAATTCGCCAGTACGTGAGCCTGCAGATGATGAACTGCTATAAGGGGTATACCCAGGCCTAATGCCAGGGATTTAGCAAAACAAGTGCCCACCAACAACGAGCCTATAAGGCCCGGAGCTTGCGTAAATGCGACTGCGCGCAACGCCGATTTATGTACTCCGGCCTGTTTTAAGGCCGCGTCCACGACCGGAATAATATTTTGCTGATGTGCCCGGGATGCCAGTTCAGGTACTACCCCACCGTATTGCTCGTGCACCTTTTGACCGGCTATGAAATTAGATAAAATAACGCCATCCTGCAATATGGCAGCACTTGTTTCATCACAGGAAGATTCAATAGCCAAAAGCGTTACGTCCATGTCACAAAGATACTACTTAACGCCGGATCAGCCTGACCTTATTTTACCGTGGTGATCCACCAGGTGTTACCAAAAGGATCTTTCACACCACAGCTCCTGCCATAGGACTGGTCGGATGGCGCCATAACAGAAGCGGCGCCGGCAGCCAAAGCTTTTTTGTAGGTTTCATCCGCATCCGCTACGCAGATAAACATGCCTGCGGGCTCCGCCTTCCATTGGTCAGTAGCTTCGGCAAACATGATAACGCTTCCACCGATCGTTACCTCGCCATGCCTGATGACCTGCGGCGCCTCTTCCCGCATCGTTTTATATTTTTCTTTAGCATCAAATACTTCTTGCATAAATTGAAAAAGCCCCGCGGCATCATTGACGATCAGATAAGGCATTACAGTTTGATACCCCTGGGAAGTTTTTGTCGTATCCATAATAGTTGTTTTTGTTTTAGCGGAGCATTAAACCCGGCCCCGGAAACGTGACTGAAATTTAAGGAGCTCCTTGTTATACGTATATTTTAATAGCATTTTCGTTCACCTGCCATAAGTTCTTTGAAACCATTCGGTGAGCCTGCCTGGCTAAACCAGCTGTTCTTTAGCGGTTAACGGCCCACTATCTACAAAAGTAAACCTGTCGTTTCAACAAAAATTGAAAAAATACGACATCTTTTTAGCTGCTTCTCCACTCGCCCCCCTCCGCTTCTCCGCTAAAATAACTTTCAGGAGAATAGCCGGAAAACATTTTAAAATCGTAAACTACCCACCCACGCTAAAGCGATGGGACGGGCTTTAAACCTGACAACGAATGCAAAGCGCAATACATAGTCGATTTTTCAGGCCTGTTTACAGATGCCCCGAAAAGTTTGACTTTAAACGTCAGTTTAATGAAAAAGCAATTCAACGCAACCATATCCGCCATTGAACGGTAGATATAAGGCTCACCGGAGATCTTTTCCCCTTCCAGCACCCAGAAGAAACGCACAAAGGGCGACAGCTCCGCCGGAGGAGCGATCGTATAATATTGAATTCGTGGCGCCTTCCGTCTAACACGGTCTTTTAGCTTATTTTAATGCAACAGATGTAAAGGTGGAGGCCGGCAATCCGGCTTTATTAAACAAATGCGGGACCGCAGTGTCCTTCCACGCATAACGAACTGCTTTGGGATGGGCGATTTTATCGGAATAAACCACCACTTTATTGCCCCGGATAGCCGCTTCGGCAGGCAAGAACCGGCCGTCTGCTCCCGCCACTTCAAAGTAAGTCAGTTCGCCTCCTTTAGCCTCTAACCCCTTATCGGCATGCCTAAAAGAAACGATAACCTTGTTGCCTTTTACCTCCATACGCTTATATAACGGCCCCGAAAAAGAAATGTTTTCTTTTTCATAGACTTTCGCCAATGCCCAAAGGGAAAGCCGCCTGCCTACTTCGGCTTTATTAGCCGGATGAATGTTCGTCGTATCCCCTATATCCAGCGTTACCACCATACCTGTGCGGGGGACCTGCAGCGACAAGCGCTGTGCTTCCCGCAAAGCGGCCGATTTTGTACCGTCGCCACCATATGGGTAAGGGGCGATTTGTACATAAAAGAACGGAAAGTCTCCTTCCTTCCAATGGTTTCTCCAGTCTTTGATCATCGCCGGAAAAAGCTGTGCGTACTGCGCTGCTCTGCCAACATTAGCTTCCCCCTGATACCAGATAACCCCGCGAATGCCATATGGTACAATCGGCGCAATCATTCCGTTATACAATACAGTAGGAGTATTGGGGTTGTTGCTGAGCAGCGATTTAGGTTTGACAACCGCTACTTTATATTTCCACTTACCGGAAAGGCTAATGCCTCTTTCCGCCTGACGCCCTACCGGGTATAACCTCATCAGTTTCTCCTCTCCGTATATCCCCCCGCCGCCTCGTAAATCGGTTACCCGTACGGCAATGACGTTGCTGCCAGAATTGACCAGTCTGCCCGGCACTACGTAAGAGCGGGCTTTAGACCAAAACCCCTCCCGCTGTATTCCGCCGACTTTTACCCCGTTAAACCAGGTAATATCTTCATCATCAATAGGACCGAGATCAATTCGCAGGTCTTTCCCCGCCCAGCCGGCCGGTATATCGACTTCCTTTCTGAACCATACAATGCCATCCAGGCCAGGGTGGCCGGCCGCTTCCCAGTTGGCAGGTAATGTCATTTTTTCCCAATCTCCATCATTAAAATCTTTTCCGGCAAAGGCGGTATTCACGTCCTGCATTTGTTTTTTCCAAAGCTGCTGATTTCGTTTATCTTCTGCCTTGATCGCTGCGATTCGCGGTGCCATTGACGTAAGCCTTTGCAGTTCATCATCAAAGCCGCCCAGAGGACGCAACCCATCCCTGCTGGTCCAGGCTTCCGCTACGGTCCCGCCCCAACTACTGTGAATAAGCCCAATGGGCACCTTTAATTTTTGATACAACGCTTTTCCAAAAAAATAAGCCGTCGCACTAAAAGCCTTGACGGTTTCCGGAGAACAGGCCTCCCAGGCGCCTTTACAATCCGCTTGCGGCTGTACGGCTATCTTCTTTTGCACGGTAAAAAAATGAATATTAGGGAAATGAGCCGCCTGAATTGCTTCTTCCGAATGCCGGATAGGCGCTCCCGGCCACCCCTGTACCGGCATTTCCATATTGGATTGTCCCGAGCAAACCCATACCTCCCCTATCCAAACGTTTTGCACGGTAACCGTCTCCCGCCCTCGAATCACAATAGAAAAAGGCCCCCCCGCCCCGGGTGTTTTAACTTTTACCTGCCAGTTGCCCTGTTCATCAGAACGTACGCCCACGGCTTTGCTCATCCAGCTTCCCTGGACAGAAATCCGGGTATGGGGATCGGCTTCTCCCCATATAGGGACTGTTGCATGGCGTTGTAATACCATCCCGTCTGAAATAACGGCCGGCAACTTGATGTTCGCCGTCGCCGAAAGTGCACACAGGGAACAAAGAAGAAATACAAAGATCAGTGACTTTCTCATCGTATAACGGATTTTGTTGCCCTAAAAGTACAACCTCTATCCTATTATTTCACGAAAAGAAAAAAAACGCTTTATGGCAGTCTTTTAAACAAACTAAGCCACAGCTTCTTTAGTTTACTCAGCATGTCCCACGCCCAACGGTTATTATCCAAGGTAGCTTCTCCACAATCGATCACGTCGCAACGGCTTTTTACAAATTTATATCCCTTCCAGAGCAGCCGCCAGTTGATAAATCGGGCGATGGCCAAGGCAAGTCTTTCCGCATAAACATGCGCCCAGATCTCTGTGATTAACGAATTATCGGTGATGAGCAATGGCGTATGAAACGACCTTTCATAATCGGTCCGGATATGCCGAACAAGTTGTGTAAGCCGGCGATGAATATTGTCCTTTAACAGGCAACGAAGGCCCTCGTCATTATATATACAGACTATCTTCGGTTTCAAATGAACAGAAACCGGAGTGCAGCCGCCGATAATATATTCTTTTTTCACGCCCCGGCAATATACGTCAAATGTGTGTAATACGTCCTTACCGACCGGCAAGCTTCAATAAATAATCGGTAAATAACGCCGCCGCTTTATCATTCTGAAAATCGCCGGGCAAAATCTTGTGCCCAATGTATTCATTATATATCCAGGGATCGGTAACAGCTACAACATATCCCTTCCCTTTGGCGCTGACGGCCATTAAGATACATCCATTTTTTTTCAAAAGCGGTTTAGCCTTGCCGGATAAAGTCAAAGAAGCAGCATCCTTCATATAGATCTTTTGCAACGAAGAAAAGGGGGTTGAGGCCAGGTCGGTAATAGCCCCCATATCCCACTTCCTGCCTTCTACGTGGCTGCATCTTACCTCATTAAAATGCAAGCCAAATTTTTTGGCCAGGGCATTCAGATGGACAAACTCGGCATTTCCGGAATCATTGGCCATCAATACCAACACTCCGCCTTTTTTCACCCATTTGGAAAGCGTCTTAATATCCCGCTGCTCAATATAGTTCGGATGGGGGGTTTCTCTTTTGGTATCCGGATCTACGAGGATATAAATTCCGACCTCATTCAGCAACGCAGCATCCGGCGCACGTTGTAAAGTATCCGTTACAGCTCCTTTTTCATTAAACAGCTTTCCCCACTCGGAAAATCCACTGTTGGTCTTGTCAGACCATAAATAATGAAACAGTTCTCCATTGCCGGATTTGGTTTCATGATTAAAATAATTGTCCAGTAATACTTTTGTTTGTGCCTCTGTCGCAGGAGCCATAAGCAATATAGCGCCCACCATGATCAGCCATAAACCGCTGCTGTGCCTGCTCATTTTGTGTTTTATTTTGTTTAGCCGGCGTAAGGTAAAAAAAATGTTCAAAAAATGAAAACGTTTGCATTTTGGCTGTCCAGAACCCCGCCTCCAGCGGGTTGTCGGCTAGAATCGCCCCTATCCCCTTTTTCTGAGTATACATATACAGGAAGGCTCAGGCCTTTGATTCGTTCAATGCTTTAGCTTTCTGCACCACATGATCTACGGTAAACCCGTACGCTTTCATTATTTCTTCTCCCGGCGCCGATTCGCCAAAAGTATCCACCCCGATTACCGCCCCGTCTTCCGTTACATATTTGAGCCATCCAATGGGGGACCCCGCTTCTACAGCGAGGCGTTTTCGAATATTATCAGGGAAAATCTGTTGTTTGTATGCAACATCCTGTTGCTCGAAAAGTTCCCACGAAGGCATGGAAATCACGCGGCTCGATATGCCCGCTTCCATCAATTTTTCCTGTGCCCCCAACACCAGCTGTACCTCACTTCCCGTGCCTATAAGTAATACATCCGGCTGTCCTTCGCAATCCGATAAAATATAAGCGCCGTTTTGCAATCCACTCGCTGAAGCGTAATTTTCCTGATCAATAATCGGCAGCTTTTGTCGGGTGAGGGCCAGCGCAACGGGTCCTTTGCATAAAAGTGCCGCCTTCCAGGCCGCCACCGTTTCATTGGCATCGGCAGGGCGGATCACTGTCAGACCAGGAATGGCCCGTAACGAGATCAATTGTTCTACAGGCTGGTGAGTTGTTCCATCTTCTCCCAACCCGATGCTGTCATGGGTATAAACAAAAATGGAAGGAACTTGCATGATCGCCGCCAGCCGTACTGCTGGTCGCATGTAATCCGAAAATATCAAAAAAGTGGCGCCAAAAGGCCGAATCCCGTTGGTAACCGCCATGCCATTGACAATGGCCCCCATCGCATGTTCCCTTATACCAAAATGAAAATTACGACCTGAATGATCAAGACGGGTGAAGGAATTATACGCTTTGAGGTTCGTACCGGTAGAGGGCGCCAGATCCGCGGCACCGCCGATCAGCGTTGGTATCTTTTCCGCTGCTTTATTAAGAAACGAGCCAGAGGCCTTTCGTGTGGCCAGAGGGCCGTCATCCGGCGTAAAAGTGGGTAGATTATTATCCCAGCCGTCGGGTAATCCTCCCTCTCTCAACAGCATATATTCTTCAGCTAACGCCGGATACTTCTTTTTATAGTCCTCAAACAAGGTGTTCCATTCTGCTTCCAACGCTTTTCCCTTCTTCCCTTCTTTTTTGTAATAGTTAAGCACTTCACCGGGAACGACAAAAGATTTTTCCGGATCGAAGCCAAATTCTTCTTTGACCAACCTGACCTCCTCTTCTCCGAGTGCCGCCCCATGCGCCTCTTTCGTATCCATTTTATTAGGACTTCCGTAAGCGATATGGCTGCGTACAACAATGAGAGACGGACGATCGGTCTCTTCCTTCGCCTTTTCAATCGCACCGGACAAAGCCTCCAGGTTGTTCACATCCGCTACGGATTGCACATGCCAGCCGTAAGCTTCAAAGCGCATGGCCACATCTTCATTAAAGGCCAGATCTGTTTTACCTTCTATCGTAATGTGGTTATTGTCATAGATGTAGACCATGTTTCCAAGGCCAAGATGTCCGGCTAAGGAGGCGGCTTCCGAGGAGATGCCTTCCATGATGTCCCCGTCACTGCAAACGGCGTATATCCGGTAATTGAAAAGCTCAAAACCCGGTTTATTATAGCGACCCGCCAGGTATTGCTGGGCAATAGCCATGCCTACGCCATTACCAAAACCCTGTCCGAGTGGTCCGGTCGTTACTTCAATACCCGGCAACAATCCATACTCCGGATGTCCGGCAGTCCTGCTATCGAGTTGCCTGAAATTTTTGATATCCTCCAGAGAAATCGCATAACCGGTAAGAAATAAAAAACTGTACTGCAACATACAGGCATGCCCGCAGGAAAGCACGAAACGGTCACGGCCGGGCCAGCCGGGGTCCTCCGGATTATAACGCATATGCTCCGTCCATAAAACGTGCCCCACCGGTGCAAGCGCCATAGGGGTTCCGGGATGTCCTGAATTGGCTTTCTGAACTGCGTCCGCGGATAATACGCGAACGGTGTTAATGCCCAGTTGTATGAGATCTTTGTCTTTCCTGTCTTCCATAAACTATAATTTAATCCGCCTGTAACGGCCTGTCCTTACATTGTAACGATTCTCTCATGGGAAAGGTTTACTTCGGGTGTATCGTTTCCCAACTCCTTGCCCCCGATTAGCTTGTGGAACTGCCGCGTGATCCTTTCAAACTGCAGCCACGCACAAAATGCGGCTACCTACAAGGCTATGTTGGCAAGGGTACCGCCACGGTGATGCAGGCCGGAATAATTTTAGCGCTAACTTCATTTACTTCTCCGATATACTCGCCATCTATCTGAAAGCTCATTTTTTCTGCCGTTTGAATTTTAATATAGTCTGTTTGAATCGTCTGCATTAAGCCCCGTTGCCCGGTTATGCGCTTCCACAAATTGCGATAGTTGATACCTTTTAAAAGCAACACTTCAAATTTCCCGTCGTCTACCCTGCCTTTCGGATTAACCTTTACCCCGGTCCCATACATAGTGGCGTTTGCAATAACAAGCATATACACCTTCTTTTTCCAACGCTTTTTCCCGTTGTTTAACGCGATATGAAAGATCGACTGATCCCTAAAAGACTTGAGCGAGTGCTTTATGTAGGAAAAAAAACCATGTTCACTGGCTTCAGAATAATGTTTGATCAGTGTAGCGTTTAGTCCGATATCACTTAAATGAAAGGTAAGCCCGTGATTTTCCAATTCTATTGCATCAATATCTTTTGTGTGTGTACCTAACGCTATACGCAGCGCAGCATTTTCATCTTCGGGAATGCCAAGTTCCCTGGCCAGGCCATTGGCAGACCCCATGGGTAATATCCCGAGTATGATCTGCCTTTTGGCAAGCAGGCCCGCGGCCATGTTTACGGTACCGTCGCCACCGGCAACCAATACCCTTGCTGGTTTAAACACTTCTATTTCTTCTTTCAGTTTTGCCTCATCACCCTGACCGGTCGTTTCATAAAAAGAATAGTCCAGTTTCTGCGTAGTAAGCTCCTGTCTTATCGCCTCCGTTAATTCTTCTTTATTTTTGCCTCCGCTTTTAGGATTAATAATTACCAGCACCTTTTTTGCTTCTTTCATCATAAAATTTATCGCATATTAAAACAAAAAACGTTAACTTGAATAAAATATCTTTTTTATATGGACAGGAACCCTGTTTTGATTGCTTATCCCGGCTATGCCAATAATATCAACATGGTGGTTACGGGTCACTTGCTGAAGAAAGCGCCCAAACACTGGTTTTTGGAATCAGGAAGAGTATGGAAAAATATTAAAACCATGATCCTGTTGTTCCGGGTAAAAAGCGTTCCCGGAGAAAAAATTACACTATCCTTTTACGGAAATAATTTTGACACGTATACCGACGCAAATGGTTTTTTTCGATTTGAAGTAAATCACCTGCAGGAAAATCTACCTGTAGGTTATCATCACTTTGAAGTCAGCTGGCTGCCAAAGGGAAAAAACCGGAAGGGAAAAAATAAAATAGGCGCTACCGGCTCATTGATACGCCCATCCCTCGCCAACAACAGCATTATTACCGATGTGGATGATACACTGATGATCTCCCATTCACAAAGTCCGGTAAGAAAACTGTTTACTCTACTAACCAAGACTCCCAAGCAAAGGAAAGTATTCAAAGACGTAGCTGATCATTACGCGCTACTTACCCAGCGTTTAAAAAACCGTTCAGAAGGTGTTTCCTTTATGGCTTATATTTCCAGCAGTGAATGGAATCTTTACCCTTTTATCCGGGAATTCTGCAGACTAAATGGTTTGCCTCAGGGCGTTTACCTGCTCCGGAAGATAAAAAACGGATGGTTAGACTTGTTGAGATCCGGCAAAGGGAATCACATGCATAAGCTGAAAAAAATTACTGATGTTTTTAATTTCTATCCTGAGTCGTCTTTTATCTTACTAGGCGACGACCGCCAGAAGGACCCCGAAATATACAGCAAAATCGCTCATCTGTTCCCCCAGCAGATTGCCTGCATATACATCCGGAATTCAGGATACAAGAAACGAGATCGGGTAAACAAATTATTGGAAAAAATAAACCGTTCCGGAATTCCTGTTCTTTATTATCGCAATAGCAAAACAGCTATTGCACACTCGGTAAAAATCGGACTTATAGATAAGGTTGAAGACTCCTGCCGCTGAAGTCCTTGTCATTCCGGTATGTATGGAATGAAATTTGAAATTAAACTAGCATCGTTTAAAGGTTAACCCGATAACGGCGCCCTGTTGCTGTTTCCAAATTCGTTTTGGGATAAATAGCCGGCATGGGCTGATACATCAGAACAGGACGCTTTTTGAACCTGAGTAGAAAAATTCTCAAGTAAGCGGCAGATATTCCTTCGGTTAAAAAACAACCCGGGAAAACGACAGGTGAAGCGAGTATTTATCCAATGTATATTATTCAAAACCTTCTTGCAGCATCTATAAAAACCGAATACAATAAGAAATTGACCAATCATGTTAAAAAGATAAAAAAACGCATGTTGTAAATATCAATAAGCTCTTTGAGGCAATCCATCTACATTATGTGGAAATATCCCTACAGTAAACCTTGTTCATACCGAAGCAATATCAACCTATTTTAAAAAACATATGAAACCATTAATAAAAACCTTCGTGTACACCCGCAAGACAGCCGGTAAAATACAGGAATTTATCATTAAGAAAAAAGATTACGGCGAACTGATTCTTTATGATATTTTATTTCATGACTTCTTTTTATTTACCCTTGCCTCCGATGGAAAGGTACTGCTGGCCAATTGGGAAACAGCAGGCAACGAACAAGTAGGGCTTAATGAAGAATCATTGAAGGATATCAACGCTTTTATCAAAAATACGGGCTTATAGTCTCTTGGCACGATAATTTAAATCACTACTTATAAAAAAGATAATGAGTAAACAAGTCAGTGATTTTTTAATTGAAAGACTTCTGGAATGGGACATCAAACGCCTATTTGGTTATCCGGGAGACGGCATCAACGGTATTATGGGAGCGCTTGATCGCGCTAAAGATAAAATAGATTTTATCCAGGTAAGGCATGAAGAAAACGCGGCTTTTATGGCCTGCGGACACGCCAAGTTTACCGGTGAAGTAGGCGTTTGCCTGGCGACATCAGGCCCTGGCGCAGTCCATCTACTCAATGGATTATACGATGCAAAAATGGACCATCAGCCGGTGGTGGCTATTGTGGGCCAGCAGAAAAGCATTTCACTCGGCGGCGACTACCAGCAGGAGATAGACCTGATCAGTTTGTATAAAGACGTCGCCCACGAATATGTGCATATGGTGACCGATCCGATTCAGATGCGGCAGATAATTGATCGCGCGATCCGCATTGCCAAAGCCAAAAGAACGGTAACCTGCGTGATCATCCCCAACAATGTACAGGAAATGGATGCGGTAGAAGTTCCGCCCAGAAAGCACGGTTCTGTTCATACCGGTGTAGGTTTTGCCGAAGCCCGTCTGATTCCGCTGGAAAGTGATTTACATAAAGCCGCTCAGGTGCTCAATGAAGGAAAGAAAGTAGCCATGCTGGTCGGTGCCGGTGCAAAAGGGGCAGCGTCAGAAGTAAAACAGGTAGCGGATTTATTGGGCGCAGGCATTGCCAAAGCACTTTTAGGTAAGGATGTACTGCCGGACGACCTCCCCTATGTAACCGGGGCCATTGGCTTGTTAGGCACGGAGCCGAGTTGGGAGATGATGACGGACTGCGACACCCTGCTGATGGTAGGCAGCAGCTTTCCTTATTCGGAGTTTTTACCCAAAGAAGGCGATGCACGCGGAGTACAGATCGATATTGACGGTGGGATGCTGAGCCTTCGTTATCCCATGGAAGTCAACTTACTGGGGGATAGCAGAGCCGCCTTAAAAGCGTTGATCCCTTTGTTAGACAGAAAGGAAGACCGCTCGTGGAGAGAAAAGATAGAAGACGGCATGAAAAAATGGTGGAAAGTCGTCGAGGCCCGGGCGGAGAACAGCGCCAAACCGCTTAATCCTCAGCGGGTGTTTTCGGAGTTGTCTCCCCGTCTGCCTGATAAGTGTATTCTCACTTCCGACTCCGGATCCGCAGCTAATTGGTTCGCCCGCAACCTTAAGCTGAAAGAAGGCATGATGGCTTCATTATCCGGCAACCTCGCCACCATGTGTCCCGGTGTTCCTTATGCTATCGCAGCCAAATTCGCCTATCCAAAAAGAGTAGCAATTGCGCTAGTGGGCGATGGTGCCATGCAAATGCTGGGTATCAACGGACTGATCACTATTGCTAAATATTGGAAACGCTGGGACGATCCCCGCCTGGTGATTCTCGTTCTGCATAATAACGACCTTAACCAGGTCACCTGGGAGCAAAGGGTGATGACGGGCAACCCGGAGTTTACAGGATCGCAGAATGTCCCGGACTTTCCCTACGCCACTTATGCCGAATCGCTGGGATTAAAAGGCGTCCGCATCGACCACCCGGATGAGGTCGCCCGCGGCTGGGAAACCGCGTTAGGTGCAGACAGGCCTACGGTATATGAAGCGATCACCGATCCCGATACGCCGCCACTGCCACCACACATTACCTTCGAGCAGATGGTAAAATTCAGTAAAACACTTATTAAAGGAGATCCAAAGGAAGTTGGGATCATCAAACAAACTTATAAAGATATGGTGGACGGAATCCTTGCATGAATCTTTGAACAGAGCGGATAAGAAAAAATGTAATGGAATCAGAAAAAATCAAATCGTTAAAAGCTTCTGCCTATAAGATTCCGACGGATTACCCCGAATCTGACGGCACCATAAAATGGGACAGTACCACTTTAATCCTTGTCGAAATTAAGGGAGCCGGGAAAACCGGTCTGGGTTACAGCTATGCGAACGAAGCTACCGCTTTTTATATTGAACGCAAGTTAAAAAACCTCGTGTTAGATGCTGACATCATGGATATCCCTGCCGTGTGGCAGGCCATGACCTCTGCGGTCCGAAATGACGGGAACTGTGGCATTGCGGCGATGGCCATCTCTGCGATAGACAATGCTTTATGGGATCTAAAAGCCAAAGTACTGGAGCTGCCCCTTTCTTTATTGCTGGGGTTAAGAAGGCCGGCCATGCCAATCTATGGCAGCGGCGGATTTACATCCTATCCGTTGAAAAAATTACAAGGTCAACTCGGCAAGTGGACAGAAAACGGGATCAGACAAGTAAAGATGAAAATCGGACGTGAACCGGAAAAGGATATTTCACGGGTGAAAGCGGCCAGAGCGGCGATAGGAGCGAGTGCCCAGTTATTTGTAGACGCCAACGGGGCATATGACGCTAAGCAGTCTATTGCAAAAGCATGGGAATTTATCGAATCCGGCGTAAGCTGGTTTGAAGAACCGGTACCTTCAGAGGACTTAAACGGTCTGCGGTTTATCAGAAAAAAGATGCCGCCTGACGTGAAGGTAGCTGCAGGAGAATACGGATATACGGTTCCTTATTTTGAACAGATGATGGCGACCGGGTCAATAGATGTCCTCCAGGCCGATGCGACCCGGTGTGGCGGCATTTCTGGCTTTTTAAAAGCTGCAGATATTTGTTTTGCTCATCAACTGCTCTTTTCCTCTCATTGCGCACCATCCCTGCATCTTCATGCCGCGCTCTCCGTACCTAATTTTTATACAGCGGAATATTTTTATGACCACGTCCGGATAGAAGAAATGCTGTTTGACGGGGTTCAAAAACCCATTAACGGTTTGTTGTACCCTGATCTGAGCAGGCCCGGTATCGGGCTGGAGTTTAAATATAAAGATGCAAAGAAGTACAAACAGACTTAACCAGGGCTTAATCGTCGGACAATTCCGGCCACCTGACGCCTAATGAGCTAAAATCAAGATACTATGAAAACAAGTGCAGAGAAAGACGTTAAACAAGACAACCGCTATGAAACAAAATACTCCAAAGGGGCAGACGCTATTTATATTGAGCGTGAACTAAGGTCCGCTGTAAAAGGAGAAGTACGTTTTGACAGAGGAAGCAAAGCATTATATGCTACAGATGCCTCTAATTACAGGCAGATCCCCATAGGCATAGTTCTTCCGAAAAGCGAAGAAGACATAATCCGTACGACAGCGATTTGTAAAAAATATAATGTACCGTTGCTTTCCCGTGGAGGGGGAACCAGCCTTACAGGAGCATGTTGTAATGTGGCGGTGGTGATGGACATGACCAAATATTACAACCATATATTGCATATCGATAAAGCACAAAAACAGGTAAAGGTAGAACCGGGTATTGTACTGGACGCGATGCGTGAAGCCACTTCAAGAGAAGCAGGACTGACATTCGGCCCTGACCCTGCCACCCACAGCCATTGTGCAATTGGTGGAATGCTGGGAAACAATTCCTGCGGTATTCATTCGGTAATGGCTCAGTTTTACGGGTACGGCGCACGGATGTCGGACAATACGCAATCGATGACGGTACTTACTTATGATGGTTGCAAAATGGAAGTCGGCCCTACCACTGAAACAGCATTGGAGAACATCATAAAAGAAGGGGGCAGAAAAGGGGAGATTTATCAAAAGTTAAAGGTTTTCAGGGATAAATACGCCGATCTCATCCGTGAAAAATTCCCAAAGATACCGCGTCGGGTTTCCGGCTACGATCTGCCGGCTTTACTTCCTGAAAACGGGTTTAACGTGGCCGAAGCATTGATAGGATCCGAAGGCACTTGCGTAGTTATACTGGAAGCGACGATGAAGTTAATGCCGGTACCTCCAAAACGCTCGCTCTTGGTCCTGGGCTATCCGGATGTATATGAAGCAGGAACGCACGTCACGGATGTTTTAAAATTCAAGCCAATTGGCCTGGAAGGTTTTGACGACAAGTTGGTTGAGTTTATGTACAAGAAACATCTTCACCTGATGAACCTCTCCGGTCTTCCCCGGGAAAAAAGTAAAGGCTGGTTGCTCGTCGAGTTCGGCGGACAAGACAAAGACGAAGCCGATGAGAAAGCGCGGGCGTTGATGGATGCGCTTAAAAAAGCGGACCATACGCCTGAAATGGTTTTGCTCGACGATCCGGAACAGGAAGAAAGTCTTTGGAAAGTACGGGAATCCGGATTAGGAGCCACGGCCTTTGTCCCCGAAGAGCCTGATGGTGCGCCGGGCTGGGAAGATTCCGCAGTTCCCCCGGAAAAGGTGGGCCCGTATCTGAAGGAACTCCGGGCTTTATTTGACAAATACGATTATCATCCGTCCCTTTATGGCCATTTTGGCCAGGGTTGTGTTCACTGCCGGGTGGGGTTTGATTTGATCACGGAAGAAGGATTAAAGCATTATCAGAACTTCACAGTGGAAGCTTCTCACCTCGTGGTAAAGTATGGCGGCTCCCTCTCAGGAGAGCACGGTGACGGACAAACCCGCGGCGACTTACTAGAGATTATGTATGGTAAAGAAATGATCCAGGCTTTTAAAGAGTTTAAAGCCATATGGGATCCCCACTGGAAGATGAACCCGGGAAAGATCATCGATACGTATGGTCAACTTAGCAACTTGAGGCTAGGCACGCATTATTCTCCACCGTCACCGAAAACGCATTTCCATTTTTTAAACGACGACAACAAAGGTCAATTTGCGCGGGCCACCCTTCGTTGTGTGGGCGTTGGCAATTGTCGGAGGCATGAGGGTGGCACCATGTGTCCCAGTTATATGGTTACACGGGAAGAAAACGACAGTACCCGTGGCCGTGCCCATATGCTGTTTGAAATGCTTCAGGGCGAGGTAATCAACAAAGGGTGGAGGGATAAAAGGGTGAAAAAGTCTCTTGATCTATGCCTGGCGTGCAAGGGCTGCAAAGGCGATTGCCCGGTAAATGTAGATATCGCCACACTTAAGGCGGAATTTTTATCTCATTATTATAAAGGAAGGATCCGTCCCCGTTCTGCTTATGCTTTCGGACTGATTTATAAATGGGCCTCCATGGCTTCCGTTATGCCTCGGTTCGCCAATTTTCTAACCCAGACCACAGGATTCAAAAGCATCGCTAAAGCTATGGCTGGTGTAACCCCTAAAAGGGAGATTCCCAGATTCGCCACCAGCACCTTTCGCCATCGGTTTCAAAAAGAGAAAAAAAATAACAACGATAAACCAAAGGTCATCTTATGGGTAGATACTTTCAATAATTATTTTAAACCCGACACCTTAACAGCTGGAGCCGAAATACTGGAAGCGGCGGGTTTTAATGTAATCATTCCCCATAAAAAATTATGTTGCGGCCGCCCGCTGTATGATTTCGGTATGCTAAAAACAGCTAAAAAGAAGTTGGAGGAGATTTTGGAAGAGCTGCGCTTTGAAATTCGTCAGGGAACCCCCATTGTCGGCCTTGAACCAAGCTGCATAGCCGTGTTCCGAGATGAACTTACCGATTTACTCCCCGAAGATCAAGATGCCAGACGACTAAATGAACAAACCTTTGATTTAGCAGAATTTCTGGAAAAGAAAGCACCGGATTTTGCCATTCCAAAGCTACATAAAAAAGCGATTGTCCACGGTCATTGTCATCATAAATCCATCATCAAAATGAGCAGTGAGAAAAAAATCCTCGAAAAGATGGAGCTTGATTATACGGAATTGGATTCCGGCTGCTGTGGCATGGCCGGTTACTTCGGTTACCTAAATAAAGGCAGGCATTATGAAGTGTCTATCAAAGCAGGAGAAAGGGTACTACTACCCGCTGTCCGGAATGCCGAGAAAGATACGCTTATCATCTCCGACGGATATAGCTGCCGAGAACAGATAGCGCAAGAAACCGACCGTAATGGGCTGCATCTGGCAGAGGCATTGAAAATGGCTTTAGCGCATGAAAAAGAAACCTAAAGGATACAGCATCTTAATAATTCCAGTCCATTTTGCAATAAAACGGGCTACAATAATGGCTGAACAGCAAACTGTCTTACTATGACAATACGCCGGGATCAAGCTCCGCCTGCCCCGATACTATTATTCATAGCCCATAAAAGACCGCCCCAAACTCCCTAACAGGTATCGTACGACTTATTTAGCCCGATGGGTCACCAAGATGAGCAGCTAATGCCTATTATTTTTTCACGGGCGTCAGCACCTCAGCCTTATGTACCGCTATATGATCACTTTTATCACTTTTGATTTCATATTGCGGACTTTCTGCGGACGCGTGGTGCGTATAACCCTTATAGATAAAATCTCTGGTGTGTATTTTTGAAATGATTCCCGATACCCTTCCAGCTTCTGAATTCCATTGTACATGGTCGCCTATCTCAAGTAACATCACAATTGATTTACGCCATAAATATGGCATGATAAAACCTGACAGAACCGATAAAAATAACTTGCATGTCGGAATCCCACCGTCGGGCCCAGCGACAAAACACGTTCTATCTGTAAAACTAATAGCCGCACTTTATGGACGTCCTCTGCGGACTATTCCAAATAAAAGCGAAATAACAAATAAAACAACAAATATCCAGAAAAGGATTTTCGCTATACCCACCGCGCCGGCGGCAATACCACCAAAACCAAAAACAGCGGCAACAATAGCAATAATAAAGAAAATAATAGCTAAACGTAACATAATAGAAATTTTAAAAGGATCTGAAAAATAAAAAAAAGTACTTCTAAAAACCCCCTTTTTTGATCTGCTTACGAAAAAACAAGCATACAAAGAGTGCCTTTAGAAGTACGCTGCGATTAAACATCAATCTTCCCTGATTAATTTTTCAATTGCTTCTTTGCTTTGTCCAGTTTTCTTTTGCAAGCGACCAATAAGTTCATCCTCCTTGCCCTCCTCATAACGAAGGTCATCGTCGGTCAGGTCAGCATACTTTTGCTTTAACTTGCCCTTGGCGATATTCCATCTGCCCTTTAATTCCAGCTTATCCATAATGTCAGTTTTTATTTGAATAGTTATTAAAAAACATCGGATATATATCAAATAAAATGCCAATGTCTTTTTTCCCCCGGGAAATTTTCCAGATCCCGGGCGTTGTTCTATACTTTTGAGTCGCCTTCCCTTCCATTTTAATATATCATTCAATAGAACAAAAACATAAAACGGGATGTTCTAAGTCATATATATCCGATAACAATAAAAGCGTTTTGACAAGTCGTCGTTTTCTAGGAAAACATGGAAAGCCAGTGCAATTATCGTCTTTGTCGTTGTTTCCATTCTTATACCTAAGGAGCTTTCTAGCCTCCTCTTGTTAACACGGGCGGCTACATTGGTTGCTGTGTATTTTCACGCTATAGCGGGTGACATACAGAAATAGCTTCGTTGGCCCGGCGACCTAACATTATTTTTTCCGTTGTCTTTAATGTTGTTTTATTGATAGCGTTAAACTGGTTTATGGGCGCCCGTATACAAGTTCAATTCGTACAACGCTCCGACAAGTTCCCTTTACGGTACAGCAAGCAAAACAGCAGATAAGTAAGAACCCTCTAAGGCAAAAGTTATTGAATAAGTTTCAATCCTCCCGGCGGATTTCCAAGAGTAAAAAATTCTTCTCATCCGTTTTTGGTTTTGTCAATGACTGGTTCGTTGCGCTTATAACGGCGGTTTGGTCACCGCCACTCCTTCCGGCTACGAAAATGATGTGGCGCATTTGTTGCCGGACAAGACAAGAGCCAGGAGAAGCAAACCGCTAAAAAAATACGGACCGCTTAAGGACTGGCTTAAAAGCCAGACCTGAAATACTCTTTTTGTAACTGCACTAACGGCAATAGGACGAGCGATCATTGGTATTCCCTTGGTACTTACTTTATCCATAATTGCCGGTTTATTTGACAAAAAGGCGGCAAACAGCCTTGGTTGTCGCGGTACACTACATAGCTATTCAGGTTAGCCATGCCGTAGTCGAACAGCAGCTGTTGCAAAAAAGAGGGTTAACATTCCCCCGGCCTTACTTATTTTTCAGCCAGGTTGGAATGGGGGTGCTAACCGGCTTCTGGGACGTACGTTTAGCTCCTCCCATTATCGCAGTAGTAAAGACGAGCGTTCAGGAATTGAACCTTAAAAAAATAGTTATAGAAAAAGCCTAAAAAAGCTTCCTTATTATATCCAGTGATGCTATCGACGATATATTTTGGCATTATTTTTTTATAATATTTTTAAAGGTCACGTATCCCTAAAACCATCCTTGACATTGTGATGATCATCTGTTGATCATAACAAGCGATGGAGCAAAGACCAGTAAAGCTCCGTTATCATACGGAGCTTTACTTTTATAAGCTGTTGAGTAGGAGACCGGACAATCTTCCATACATTGTCTTGAACCTAAAACGATCGGACGTAGCCGTGGCAGCGGAGCATTTTAGGGGGGCACTTCTATTCGACAATCACCACTTGCGGGACTCGCTATCCGGAGAATGGGGAATATAATACCCGGTTTGAAGTAAAAACGGGTAAAACGAACCACGAACCCCTAAGCACTTTGCGCCGTAAAAAGTAAATTCGTAGTCCTTTAATCTGTTCTGTTTGTATTTCGTGATTAAAGTGAAAACTTCGTAAAACCCATCCAACCACAGATGGGGTCCAAGTAAGCCTCTTTTACACGTACATTTTAAAGCAATTTTCGTACATGTGGCGATAACATTTATCTAATGTGGCAGCCAAGTTGCTCATAAAAGAAATAGCCTTTGCTATGTGGGCAATTTTGCCAAGGGTACATCACCAAAACAGCGTGTATGGTGCACTTAATATAAAAACCGGATGAGGCATCATTAGAGGGGTTGTGATCAGCCGCTTAGGGAATGCCTTAGAACGATTGACGTCAGCCAAGAGAAGACAAAACGCTGCATTTTCATCCTCAAGGCATAGCCTTGTGCAGCGGCATCAGGCTTAAAATAACGAACCCCTTGAGCAGACTAGTGGAGAGACAATAGGCCTTTCGGCTTCTACGAAGTAACAAATCGCCGTGCAGTACGGAGACCAAAAAATTTCAGTTCTTGGGTTGTTCATTAGAATGGTCCCTTTGAAGATTAAAATCATTTTGATTCATACTGCCCGCTGCTGTGGAATCTTCGTTTTTAGGAGACTCGGTGGCAGTCTGAGTTGTATCTGCAGGTGGATATCCCCTAACTGAATCAGTGCTTATCGATTCACGGGCCTGGTCCACAGAGTCCACGCCATGCCGGCGCTCGCTGTCCTTGCTGCTGCAACCGTAAAATAACAAAAAAATCACTACAACTAAACTTAAGCTTTTCATAAGATTACTATTTTTATTATAGCATTGTTCAAGGTTCATTCCAATCTTGAATCATGCTCCTACAATGACAAGACGAAGCGCGGCAAAGATTCCTGAAAACGAACGTACCTTAACTCCCCGAAGAAGGGGAAGTGCCATTAGTTTTTTAAGGTTAGTATCTGTAGATCGAGTGAAGCATTCAAGAAAATCGGCTTTTATTGCACACTCAGCTATTATCGTTTCAGGGCATCTTTTTTTGATTATATTTGTGAGAAATCGCCTGTGAGGTTTGATTTTTGTACGGCTTAAGGTTAAAAAAAAGAAACGATTTTAAACGGTTTATAGTGGCAAAAGAAGCATCCTATAAGAACAAAACTTCCTTTGAACAAGCGTTCCTGACAGTTGCGCTGGGAGCTTCTGCCGGAGGCGTAAAAGCACTTAAAGAATTTTTCGGAGCCATGCCTTCGGATAGTGGGATGGCTTTTATTGTCATACTGCATTTGTCACGGATACACAAGAGCAACCTGGCAGAAATACTTCAACGTACCACAAAGATGAAGGTCACGCAGGTTGAAAGAGCAGTTAAGATCGTGCCGAATCACGTCTATGTCATACCACCGGCAAAACACCTGGAAATGGTTGACGACAGGATAAAACTTAAGGAGCCGGCATATACAAAAGGTGCGCGTGTTCCCGTTGACCGGTTTTTCCGTACGTTAGCAGATGCTTATGAGAGTAAGGCCGTGTGCGTTATTTTATCCGGAACTGGATCAGATGGCACCCTGGGCATGAGACATATCAAAGGCAAAGGAGGCTTTGCCATCATTCAAGACCCCCAGGAAGCGGAATACGATGGGATGCCGCGCAGTGCCATTCAAACAAAAATAGCCGACGTCATCTTACCGGTGGCTGCCATGCCGGAAAAGTTATTATTCATTCGTGATACCACTAAAAAATGGCATCTGGCCGAAGCCGACGGGCGGCCCATAGCTGCAAAGATCAAAAATTTAAACTTGCTCAGTGAGATACTTACCCTTCTTCGTGTACGCACCGGGCATGATTTCTCTAATTACAAACGCTCTACTGTTATCCGCCGGCTTTTAAGACAGCTTCAGGTCTATGAAACCGATAATCTCAGAGAATACCAGGACGTTTTACGTACAAAACCCGAAGAAGCTTTATCACTGATGAAGGGCCTGTTGATTAACGTCACTAATTTTTTTCGCGACAGAGAAGCCTTTGACCTTCTGGAAAAAAAGATCATCCCTGCTTTATTCAAAGGGAAAACCGCCAACGACCAGGTTCGTGTATGGGTCGCGGGCTGTTCTACCGGCGAGGAGGCCTATTCGATTGCGATTCTTTTGAGTGAGTACGCCTCTACATTAGCCAGACCGCCTAGAATCAAGGTATTTGCTTCCGACGTGGATGATGATGCACTCGCTGAAGCGCGGAACGGGCGTTTCACAGCATCTATCGCAACAGACGTATCCCCTCAACGCTTGCGAGAGTTTTTTATCAAAGAAAAAGATCACGGTTTCCGCGTCCACAAAAAGATCCGGGAGATGATACTTTTTGCCCCCCATAATATTTTACACGACCCCCCTTTTTCGCGACTCGATCTTATTAGCTGTCGCAATGTAATGATCTATCTGAACCGCGAAACCCAAGAACAAGTGTTACAAATATTCCATTTCGCGCTACGTGAATCCGGATACTTGTTTTTGGGCATTTCAGAAACCGTCGATAGCGCGCCCGGACATTTTACGCCCGTGGACAAAAAAAGGCGCATTTACAAATACCGTCGGTCGGGTATAACCCGGGATGCCACGCCAGCTTCCTTGCCTATAGCAGGCGTATCCGCGCTGGAAATGCAGAATAGTTCGTCGAAAACGAAACGAAACATGCGCACTTTTGGTGAACTACACCACCGTCTTATTGAATACTATGCACCGCCGTCCATACTAATCAATGACGGAGGAACTATTTTGCACTTGAGTGAAAATGCGGGGCGTTTTTTGCGCTTTGCGGGCGGTGAGCCCTCTGCCAATATTATGCGGGTTATTCATCCCGCCCTGCTTTCGGATCTACGAGCAGCATTGTTTACGGCGGGCAAAGAAAATAAAACAGTAGAAGTCCGCAACATACGGGTGCAATTCGACGGCAATGAATCACTGGTTAATATGACCATCCGACCTGTCGCCGCATCCGAAGTCAATGCACTCATTCTTTTTGAAGAAACCACCAATGCGCTGCCCCCGGAAGAATCTATGCAAGCCACCATCGCAGGCGATAAAGCTATGGAAACAGTAGTGTACCGGTTGGAAACGGAGCTCAAAGAAACTAAAGATAAGTTGCGATATACCATAGAACAATACGAAACCTCCAGCGAAGAACTAAAGTCTTCTAATGAAGAGCTGCAGGCGATTAACGGCGAACTGCGTTCCGCCACCGAAAAGCTGGAAGCCAGTAAGGAAGAACTACAATCCGTCAATGAAGAACTTACCACGGTTAATCATAAACTTAAGGATAAAATAGCAGAAGTCAGTCATTCCAATTCAGATCTGGAGAATTTGGTCCGCTCTACAGACATCGCTACCATCTTCCTCGACCGCGAGCTGAAGATAAAACGCTACACACCCCGTACTACTGCAATTTTCAATCTGATTCCCGGTGATATAGGCCGGCCACTTTCGCACATTACTCATCAACTCAGCCCGGATAATTTTGCGCAAGATGCTGCCCGGGTATTGCAATCCCTGCAATCATCAGAACGGGAAGTTTGCTCCGGAGAAGGGCGCATTTTCATTGCACACTTTTCCCCTTATCAAACAACAGAGGATAAAATTGACGGGGTGGTGATTACCTTTTTTGATATTAGCGAAAGCAAACAAGATCAGTTATTGACCCGGGAACAGGCGCACCTTCTGGAAATGATCGCTTCAGGTAATATACTCGATACAGTGCTCCATGAAATCTGTAAGACGTTGCCAAAGCTTAATAAGCATGCCAGGGCAGGCATTCTGCTGGCAAACGAAGACCGCTCGGCTATTGAACGAACGATTACCGAAGAAATCCCGCCTTCATTCGGCACAGCGATAAAAGGCACCCCGATCAACGACCAGTTCATCGGAACCTGCGGCAGAGCCATTTTCGAGCGTACGCCGGTAACCTGCGTAGACATACAGCAAGAAAAAAAATGGTCGAAGAAATGGCGGGATTTATGTGAAGCGCATCAAATACGAGCATGCCATTCGACGCCTGTAGTTGATGAGAAAGGTCTTCCTTGTGCCTCTTTCTTGCTTTGCTTTGACAGTCCCCATAAGCCGACCAAATGGGAGCTCCGGTTGGGCCGATTCGGCGCACACATTGCGAGCTTGGCTATTCAACGCCACCATACCGAATCCAGGCTTAAAGAAGGTGAGGCCAGGCAACACTTTTTACTTAAGCTCAGCGATACCTTACGACCGCTCACCAATTCTGCGGCCATCCAATCTGCAGCTACCAGGCTACTTGGCAGACATCTCAGAACCAGTCGAGCACTTTATTTGCAAATAACACCGGATGGCGCCTACGGAATCAACAAGCAAGGATATGCCGCAGCAGTACCGGGCTTTACGGATAAACTTAAAATGGTTGATTTCGGAAAGTCCCTTGTAAAAGTGTTGGAAGAGAATGAAACCGTTGTCATCGCCGACGTCGAGGAAGACAGCCGTCTCACAAAAAAAGAACGGGACAAGTACCTGTCCTACTCCATTCGGGCATCCGTAGCAGTCCCGTTAATGCGGGAAGGCCGGTTACAGGCTGTCTTTAATGTGCACCAATCTAAACCACGCCTGTGGCGCGACTATGAGATAAAACTGCTCCAGGCTGTGGCTGAACGCATCCGTACCGCAATAGACCTGGTAGGGGTACAGGAGGCCCTGCGAGAGAGCGAAAATCAGCTGGCCATAGAACTGGCAGACATGCGGCAATTGCAGTACCTGAGCACGCAATTAATCAGAGAAAATGACATGGAAATACTCTTTCGGCAGCTCCTTGATGCCGCTATGGGCATAATGAAGTCGGATGCCGGCAGCCTGCAAATGTTTTACCCCGAAAGAAACGAACTAAACCTGCTGACATCTAAGGGATTAGATCCTGAATCGGCCAAATTTTGGGAATGGGTGAAGGTCGGCTCAAACTCGACCTGTGGAATGGCTTTAGATATGAAGACGCGAATCATTGTGCCGGATGTAGAAGCGAACGACTGTATTGCGGATTCGGAAGATCTGGCGTTTTACCGCCTCTCCGGCATCAGGGCTGTACAGTCCACCCCGCTCATTTCCCGTGTCGGCAAGCTTGTGGGCATGATATCGACCCACTGGTACAAGGTACACCAAGTTTCTGAAAGAGACTTACATTTGCTTGATGTGGTGGCGCGACAGGCGACCGATATAATTGAGCGTACCCGTTCGGAAGAAGCGCTGCGGCAATCCGAAGAAAATTACCGGGTTATTGTCAATCAGGCTGTTGCCGGTATCTTAAAGATAGACATGTCCGGTCATATTATATTCGCCAACACCCAGTTTGGAAAAATGCTTGGTTATAGCACCGAAGAATTGCTACGAATGAAAATGATCGACCTTGTTCATGAAAAAGACCGGACGCGGCATATCAGGATGTTTGAATTGATGAAAAAAGAAGGACGGGAATACCGAATAGAAAAACGCCTTATGCGCAAGGACGGTTCTTACATTTGGGTCAACAACTACAATGCCGCTATCTTTGCCAAAGATGGCCAGCCGAGGTATGCAGCGATTATCTCGATTAATATCTCTGACCAGAAAGCCATTGAAAAGAAAAAAGATGAATTTATCAGCATCGCCAGTCATGAGCTAAAAACCCCCTTGACAAGTATAAAAGCCTACGCAGAAATGCTAGAGGAGATCGCGGCCGAAAACAAGAAAGAAGATTTCGCCTCCCTGACCAAAAAGCTCAATAAACAAATAGACCGGATGAACCGGTTGATTTACAGCCTTTTGAACACCAACAGGATTACGGAGGGGCGGTTTACGCTCAACCGGGAAACTTTTGACCTGAACCGCCTCATTGCTGAGCAGGTGGAAGAAATACAGTTGACGGCCCCCCATCATAAGCTAACCGTAGAGGCTTCGACAACGGGATCCATTAACGCCGATAGGGACCGGATTGGCCAAGTACTGGCTAATCTGATTGCCAACGCCATAAAATATTCGCCCGATGCAAACGAAGTGATCATTTCTACCGTATCTCTTAACAAAGAGGTGAGAATAAATGTACGCGATTTTGGCATCGGCCTTAGCCCGGAAGCGCAAAAGAAAATATTTAAACGGTTTTATCAGGCAGGGCCCCAGAGCAACCCTTCTGGATTTGGCCTGGGACTATATATTTCCCGGGAAATCATTAAAATGCATGGTGGCATGATAGGCGTTGAACCCCCTTCAGCAACAGGCAATAAAGAGCGGTCGAATAAAGGCAGCGTATTTTATTTTACATTACCTTATGAATCCATTAATAATCGTTCGGCATGAAAAAGATCATTCTTGTAGATGATGATCCGGATATACTGGAAGTCGTGAAGCTGATTCTCGAAAGGGCGGGGTATGATGTCAAAACGTTTCTGCGGGGCATGCCTTTATTAGAAAACGGCTATGAGCCGCCTGATGTAATCATTCTGGATAAACAGCTGCCCGATATCGACGGACTAGAAGTTTGCCGCCAACTAAAAACGATGAACAAGACCAAAAATATTCCGGTAATCATGTTATCCGCTAATCCGGACATCAAACATCTGGGTAGGAATGCGGGAGCAGTAGAAAGTATTGAAAAACCCTTTAGTCCAAAAACACTTAGGAAATTAGTAGCTAAATATGCAAAATAATAGAAACATAGTTTTAATATTCGGCAAGATATATTATCTTGCGTATCCTTCAAATCTATAAAGCATGAGACCAAGTATTTTAATTATTGACGACGATGTTGACATCTGTGTTTTGTTACAAAAGTACTTGACCAAAAAAGGATTTACCGTAAATACTACCTATTCTGCCTCCAAAGCACTCACGGCAATGAAGGAGAGCAATTATGATGTAGTTTTTTGTGATTACCGGCTTGGAGACAAAGACGGGAAAGAGGTATTGGAAGAAATAAAAGACGCCTATCCTTTAACTGAGGTCATCATAATTACGGCTTATTCGGATATTAAAACCGCGGTAAACCTCATCAAATCCGGTGCATTCGATTACCTGTGCAAACCCCTTGTGCCCGATGAATTGATTAATATCACCAATAAAGCACTCCAACACCGCGATAGAAAAAAACAAAACAAAGAACCGGTTACCGCTGTGGCGCTAAAGCAGGAAAGCAAAAACAACGCTTCCAATGCGGCCAGCGAATTTATGGAGGGGCAATCCCGTGCAATCAAAGAACTCTACCGGAAGATCGAGATGGTCGCACCAACCGACTACAGCATTATTTTACAAGGGGAAAGCGGCAGCGGAAAGGAAGTTATTGCCAAATCCATTCATCAGAAAAGCTACCGCAGCGGGGGTCCTTTCGTCGCATTGGACTGTGGTACTTTATCGAAGGAACTAGCCAACAGCGAGTTATTCGGCCACATGAAAGGATCTTTCACCGGGGCAATCTCCGATAAAAAAGGCCACTTTGAAATGGCAAACGGGGGCACGTTGTTTTTGGATGAAGTGGCTAATTTATCCTATGATATACAAGCGGCCCTGCTTCGCGTCATACAAGAGCGAAAAATGAAACGCATTGGGGGCACCAAAGAGATGAAACTCGACGTGCGGATTATTGTTGCGTCCCACGAGGATCTCCGGAAAGCATGCCGACAAAAGACCTTTCGGGAAGATCTGTTTCACCGGCTCAATGAACTTTCGCTGCATATCCCTCCTTTGCGCGAGCGAAAAAAAGACATAGAATCGTTTGCTTACTTCTTCCTGGAACGTACCAACCAAGAAACAGGCAAACAAATTGAAGGATTTGAAAAGGAAGTGCTGGAAAGATTCTTGAGCTATGAGTGGCCGGGGAATATACGGGAGTTGAGGAATGCCATACGGAAGGCCGTACTGTTAAGTCCATCTAACATGATCACTACTGAAACGCTTTCCCCTGAAATCCTGGCGTCCGGTACGGAAGGGTTTCCTTCGCTGCAGGACAGCGACATCGCTCAGGACCGGTCCAATGACAACACAAAAATAACCGGGCTCAGGGACGTAAGCGCCGAAGCGGAATACCAGACCATTATCGAAGTATTAAAATCCGTTAATTTTAACAAAACAAAAGCTGCAAAACTTTTAAACATTGATCGCAAAACCCTTTACAATAAGATAAAAGGACACGGCACTTAATCATCTTTCCATCACGTAGTCGAAAGCGCCCGGCTTTCTGTTTATTGCAGTAGCCGGAGGATTGCCTTAGGTAGTGGCCAACACCGCTCTCCGTCCACTTAAGACTCATCTGTTAAATATTAAAACTCCTTTACTGGTCATCTTGGAAGCAGGCCTCTACGGTTGGCATGCCGGCTTAACAAGTCTGCATGACTCATACATAGACTTTTCGAAGTGTGTAAGGAGAAATCAACCGGCTTTTGATCATATAATTGATTCGCACTTTCAGAAAAAGTGTTTTTAGTTCATTAAGCTGCAGTTGCATCATCTGCTTCAATCCATCCTGTAAATTCGCGGTGTTTAATACTTCACGATAGGTTTTTTCGAAGGCAGATTCCTCTTTTCTACATCGATCGACAAATTCTTCCGTACTGATCATATGGTGCACAGCGGCTACTTCGCCCCTGTCGCCCCCGTATTTTTTCAACATACGGCACGGCCTACCATCCGGCAGTAAATTGGAAAGCAGCTGCTGTGCGTATTCCCGATTCTTATGCATAAGTTGCATAATGATTTGTTTTGAGTCTTCATCGATGATCGACTGTTCTATCCGTTCAAATTTTTCCAGGTTTTCATCCAAACGGTCTAAGACTTCTCTCAACTTAATGTTGAGTTTTTGATTATCAAGCATGATTAACAGATTTTTATGATGGATTAATTATTTTCCATAAAGGAGTAATAAGGTATAATTTAAAATCCATGCCAATCCAATGCTGAAATGCTTAATCATCCTGTTTTTACCCTTTTATAGGCAACTGCCTTTTTCTGATACCTTGATTTCCTTATCAGGTTTGAGGAAAAAATTCCCCGTTTTAACCCCCTAATACTCAGCCACTTCTGCGGTTGTCTCGCTTTAATTTAAATTCTACTCCCTACTGGGGAAGCAGAAAAAGCCGGTTTTTTTATAAGAGAACCCAAGCACAAAGAAACGCAGATAAATACTTGTCGGGGTCTTTTATCTATTTCTTGTCCGCCTGTTCCGGTTGTTCGGCCGGTAGGCTTTTGTCCAAGAAAATCAGGTAGACTCTTCCTCCGAGAAGTTGGCAAACAACTGTCGGGTATACTCCTCATTTTTACGCATCAGCTGCATAATAGTCCGCTTTAAGTCTTTGTCAATGACCGAGCGATCGAAACTGTCAAATTCTTCTAGATTTTTATCCAAAAGATCTAGCGCTTCGCGCAATTTCGTGTTAAGCTTCTTCTGATTATCAAGCATAATTAAGGGTTTTCATAGTGGATCAAATTCTTTTTTTTCATAAGCGTGTATTCTATAACTTAAAATCCATGCCAACACAATAGAGAAATGCTTAATCGGCTCTATTTTCGCTCGTTTATAAATTCCCTGCCAAGCCCGGACAAATAGATTCCTTGAGCAGATCCGAGGAAAATTTTCCTCGTTTTAAACGCCTAATAGTCAGTCGTTTCCAAGGCAAATGGACTTTGGTATGGTTTTTACTCTTTACAACAATTAGATCAAAGAATAAATACATTATGAATATGCCTAATGAAAAAGAACGATTTCAACAAACGCCTTTAAAAGCGCTGTTTATTGAGGAACTGGAGAATATATACTGGATAGAAAACCATTTGCTTAAATCTTTGCCCTCGCTACGGGAAACTACAAATAGCAATGAAACGCGCCAGGCCTATAAAAACCACCTAAAATCCATTGAGGAGAACATTAACCGGCTAAAGAAAATATATGATATAATTGGCATTGTTCCGAAAGGCAGGACGTCCAATCCTGCTTTAGAGATACTAAACAACTGCAAAGAAATCATCGCCCAAACACCGGATCACGGCCTGGCCAGGGAGGCGGGGCTTTTGATATATGGCCAGAAACTCGCGCATTATAAAACGGCTTGCTACAGTGCACTTGCTACGATGGCCAAAACTATCCAACTCGATGATGTGCCTGCCCTTTTAAAAATTACCATCCAGGAAGAGAAAGCAATGGCTACGTTACTATATTCCATTGCAGAAAGTCATATCAACCTGTCGGACAGGGAGGAGCCAACCGTATAAACCCTTCATAGCTCGTATAAAAAAAAAGGCAGTGGAAGCCCGGCTTTCAGGAGTACCTCATGCGCAACGTTAAAAACTTTAACGCCGGAGACATTCCCTTCTAGCTTACCGCCATGGGCATGGCCGTGAAAAGCAGCCCGGACTTCTCTTTTAATTAAAGGCTCCGCCAGGCGGGAAGAGCCCAAAAACGGATATATTACTTCGGGTTCTCCCTGTACGGTTTCCAAAGTCGGAGCGTAGTGCAATAGCGCAATCTTGGGAATAAACCCAAATTCCCGATCCAATTGAATCAGCGCATTATCCAGCAGGTTTACCTCCCTTTGTGTTTCTTCGACAAACGATTTGATGGCGGGTTCTCCGAATGGAAAAAGTTTATAAGTATCAAAGCCACCACCGAAGCCTTTTACTCCAACAAAACCAATACCATGGACTACATAAAAATCGCCATCCAGCAGATGAATATTCTCGTTTTGCAAAAGCCGCAAAAGATCCGACACCTGCCCCTTTTCATGGTCATGGTTACCCAATACGGCCAGAACGGGAATATGGCAAAATTGAAGTTCTCGGTTGAGCACCTCTGCTTCCTGCACATCTCCGGTATTGGTAAGGTCTCCGCAAATAAGCAGGATATCCGCCTTTTCGGATATCTGTTTGAAATAGTGGCGCCATTTGCCTTCGTCCGTCTTCTGCACATGTATATCGGCAATTGCAGCGATACGTATTTTTTCGTTCTGGGATTTCATATTCAAAATTAAATGTTAATTACTTCATATCCCCACTCTTCAATATCAATACTATATTGTTTCTGATCTATCAATGGCCCCAAGCACACTTTTCGAACGGGATCCGGTAGTGAAAGTTGTGTTTCCAGGCGCGCCAGAAGATCCTTTAAAAGCCATACAGGAACTATCTCACGAAAATCGGCCGGATAAACAAACTGAAAAATCATCAATTGCGATAAAAGCAATTGCCAATGTATATCCAGTCGTCGGAATAACCGCTTCCAATCAAGATTTCTTCCTTGCTTAAGGTAAATGTGAAGGATATCCGCTCCATCGTACCGGTATCGGCTTTGCACATAAGTCTTACACCAAATTAATTCTTCCGGTGCGACAAACTTTACCTGGCGGCCCATCACATCAGCTAGAACGGCATGGGTTAGCCAACTGTCATCAACATGACATATATTGTTAGGAGAATTAAAGATAATATCTATAAAATAGTCGCCTTCAAATACTTTGGCCAGCCACCGGGAATCTGTTATCTCCGTCACGAACCCCTTTTCCTCAAAGTCCCGCAAAAATCCCGGGTAGTCTTCCGCTTTACAAAACACATCCATATCCTTGGTGTCCCGTTGAAGTCCTGTATGACATGCAATAGCAAAAGCACCTCCCAACATAAAAGGCCGCTGATTTTCCTTAAGAATATCCAACGCCTCTTTATAGAAACTTTGTGCCTGATCAGAAGTTAAATTGCTCTTTTCCATAAAAATATAATGATGTATAAGAAACTAAAGAACAAATATGGCTCCATTCTCAAGGCCAGCCGTTCGAACGATATTGAAAAACGCAGTTGCTGTTAACATTGTTTTTTGCGATTCTTATTAAAGGCATAAAGTAGTCGGAATATTACAAAAAGACTCATCTACTCCACTAAACATTTGCCTGTTCTTTTGAAAAAAGCGATATAAAAACAAGCCGTGGTATAATTCCTCATTGTGTAGATTTTCTGCCTCATTTTCCGGTCTTTTGCGTTTCAGCCGCCTTACTTCTACTATTGCGGCAGACGGGGATATAGCATGCATCCCACGCTTTTGGATGCCGCTTCCCGGACAACATGCGATGTTTTGGCCTGATTTTTACGCTTATTATTACGTTATTTATTTTGTAATCTGGAAAAAATACACGTTATGTTAGTTAAGAAATTATTCTCCTTTGCTATTGTTTTAGGCATGCTATTCTTTGTTGCCTGTAACAATGCAGGGAAAGGAAGTGCCGAAACTGCTGATTCCATCAACAAATCCAACAAGACAGTACCCGATGACGCGGCCGATTTTATGACCGATGCAGCAATTATCAATATGGAAGAGATTGAACTGGGAAACATGGCTCAACAACAAGCTTACTCTCAGCGGGTGAAAGACTTTGGAAAAATGCTTGTTAAAGATCATACCAACCTGAGAAACAAAGTACGCGAGTTAGCTACCAGTAAGAATATTGCGCTGCCTGATTCGAATGCACAGAAGATCCAAAAGGCGCGGGAAGACTTGATGAAGTCAGATAACTTTGATCAGGATTTCATCGATAAAATGGTAGACGGACATAAAAAAGCTATTGACACTTACCAGAAAGCGCTGGATCAGGTATCTGATCAGGACATTAAACAATTGATCTCTACTGCGCTTCCTCAATTGCAGACGCACCTGGATTCAGCACAGGCAATTCAGGAAAGCCTCCAGAAAACCCCATAAAGATATCGCCCGTATCAGCGAAAAGATTTATTAAATAAGAACGACTAAAAGTATATAAATCGCGTTGTCTAATAAAGCCCTATTTTAGATGCCGAACGACTGCTTCCCTTGGAATACTAATCAAGGGAAGTGGTATTTGGCTCCTACATCTAAACATCAGGACCCCGGCAATAGCCTGGTTAAAAATTAAACCTTCGTTTCGGCCCCCAGGTTATCAAATTCCAATCTTTATTAGCCTACTGCCGCAAATTACCAAAATAAGACATCCCTACAACCAACCTCCGCACGGATCGCCATCACTTTTACCTTTTTGGTTCATCGTTAATTAAGACCGACGTTCATAGAGGTATTCAATAACGCCCTTCGTTTGCCTCCATCAATATATTTAAATTCTATTATAATTTAAAAACATGAAGAGGAAGATGGAAATACTGTTAGTGGAAGATGAACCCGAAACTGCGTCTCTTTTAATGAACATTTTATCAAATGAAGGCTATCATACTTCAGTGTCCGCCGACGGGAAAAACAATTTTCCCTTCTACGCCGATGCTACCTTCGATAGCAAAACTAAGCCCCATTTCGATCTTGTCATACTGGACAAACAACTACACGGTAATGTAAACGGGTTGGAAATTTGCAGACTCATTAAAACACACCAAAGCACGAGAAACCTCCCGGTCATCATCGTGTCAGCGGCGATTAAATCAAACGAGGAGTTAGAGAAGTGCGGAGCCGATGATTTTATAGCAAAACCCTTTGAACTCAAACATCTTCTTCAAAAAATCAGTTATTACTTGAGGTAAGAAAACGCCCTTAATCCGGGTATGGAATGTTTAACAGGAAGCGATGGTGCTGATAAACTAAAGTAGCGAAATGTCCGCACCAAAGAAAGGGATGAAGTCTGGAAGCCGTTCCGGTTTTTGTTTCGTTTAAATCCTACAACAGCGCGTACCCAACAAACTGTGTGCGTACGCAGTTACGCATGCTTCACATCAGGGCCTTCTTCGAACCACACCAGAGATCAATGAAATAATAAAGAGCACGATAAAGATCCAAAAAAGAATCTTTGCGATTCCCACTGCGCTGGCTACAATCGCGCCAAATCCAAAAATTGCAGCGATAACGGCAATAATCAAAAATACAACAGCCCATCCTAACATAACTTCAGTATTTTAAGGGTAAAAAATCATTTATTCTTCACGAAGAGTAGTCCCTATTATCTTCAGGATCTTTTTCTCCCCCCAAACTATAATAATTATTTTCTTCGTCTTCTTCACCGATATCTTCCTCCTCATCATCGAGTTCTGAGCCCGGAACATCCAGCCCTTGCCCCATGCGTTGGCCGGTATTCTTTAAGTCTTCATCTGCCGCCTCTTCCAACGCTCCTTCATCAGGGTCAGGGTCTTCCGGATATCGTTTAACTTCATCGGGATTTAGCTCTTTCTCCTGCCTTTCCTGCCGAGGGTTTTCCGGGTTCTTATCTTTTTCCTCTTCCTCCCGGCTGTAAATGTCCTCCTCAGGAGGATACGGGGGATAACCCGGATCATTATAAGGGTGCTTTTTATCGGATTTTTCGGATTTAGACATAACTACCTCCTGAATGTTTTATAGCCACCGCCTGCTCATCGTTGAGGCGAATTGCATTCACCAAGCTGTTAAAAAACTCTTTATGGTCGACGGCAATATGATTGTGTGTGTTGTATTTATTCTTATTCTTGAAGATACGGATTTGCTTTCCAAAAGTCCTGACCGTTAGTGGATCTGAGGGACGAACATCATACTCCGTCTCCGTCTGTTCCTTTCTTTTCAACACCTCTGCTTTCTGCTCTGTATTGTTGAAGTTAAACGATATGAAGAAAGTGTCCATACTTTAAAATTTAATAATTAGATATAAAACAAAAATGATGCCTTCCTCTAGAGATTACAATTCGATGTGAAAAAGGGTTCAGTCTTTTTTGTTAACCTTCCGGAACCCAGACCGCTACCGAACCCGCCTTTACCTTAAACACACCTTTGCCATTCTCATCAAGTACAACTTTCTCATCTGTTTCCCCCACCTGGGCATAAAATGTTTTACCGGCATGCCGTGGTCCCAATTCCATCTCCAACTGGCCTTCTTCAAAATTATTGATCAGCACCGCACAGCCCGATCCGGGTTTTTTATCTATCCCTTCCCGGGTCCACCCGATAATATGTTGGTCACTAAAAAAATCCCGTTGTGGTCCGTAAGCTTTATCTTTACGTATTTGCAATAAACCCACTAAGTTTTTACATGGTTCGATATTAATACTGGTGTTATTGCCATCTTTTCCTTTTCCTTCGTAGCTGGCGCCATAGAGATCGGGGTAAAACACACAGGGATACCCCCCCTCCCGGAGTAGTATGAAAGCATAGGCCAGCGGCCGGAACCAGCTCTCCACCATTGCCTCCCTTTCCCGTAACCATTGGGTATCATGGTTATCCAGAAAAGTTACACTATGGGACGGAACCCTACTCACTAAGGTATCATCCGCCAGTTTGCGCAGGTCAAAATCTTTCCCTTGCTGCGACGCGGTGTAAAAGCGTTTGTGCAGGGGAAAATCAAACAAGGACATACATCCTTTCGTCAAATGAATGTATTCTAACAATACATCCAGTGTACCCGCATATTCCCCTACTGCGAAAATTTCCTTCCCCGTTGTTTTTCTTAGTTTTCCCAGCCATTTTCTGAAAAACCGGTTATTCATATGTTTAACAGCGTCCAATCTAAAACCATCTACTCCCGTCGTTTTCAAATACCACAGTCCCCAGTTATAAAGCTCGCGCTGAACCTGTTTATTTCTTAATTCGACATCGGAAAACATCAGGTAGTCAAAATTTCCCTTCTCCTTGCTTAAAACGTTTTCCCAGGTCGTATACCGGTTGATTAACTTAAAAATAGCTTCCTCCTTTTGCTTTTCATCCCAGTCCACACCTGTAAAATGATGATGATTCCACTTAAACGAAGAATATTTATTATCCCTGCCCGGAAAAGTGAATTTCGTATACGCATCAATAGTGTAAGTCTTGCTTATTCTCTTTGTCCGGTCCTCCGGATCTACTTTATAAGCTTTTACGGCTTCTGTCTCATCTGCCCCTGCTTTATGGTTCAAAATAACGTCAGCATAGGCCTGTATTCCATTAGCATGCAACGCCTTTACGGCTTCCAGGTAATCGTCTTTCGAGCCGTAACGTGTTTCTACGGTTCCTTTCTGGTCAAATTCACCAAGATCATACAAGTCATAAACATCATAACCGACTGAATTTCTGTTTGTCGGCTTGCAGGCCGGAGGAAGCCATACGCCTCCAAAACCCAGTTCAGACAGGTGTTTTGCTTCATTGGCCACTTCTATCCAAAGTTTCTTGTCGACCGGATAATTCCAGTGGAAAAACTGAACCATTGCATGGTTTTGCATTATTCTCCTAATTGTGTTAAAAATATATTGCAATAGACACACTTAAACAGTTACAAACAACCGGCCAGCTTTCAAATAAAAATATTTCTGAATGATTAAAAGCCTTCTTCTCCCCTTTCTTCTCGTTGACAGCCCGTATAAATCGGTAAAAGTGTAGAAGAATCTCCTCATTTTATTAAATTATGCCGGTAGGTAATGGTAAGCAACGTTTAAAGAGAAATACGCGAGTCCCTTCTGTCCGTGTTTGGTATGATAATTTCATAGTATTATTTCCTATGCGATCAATATGGACCGGAGATATCGGCTTTGGATTGGTTACCATACCAGTCAAACTCTACAGCGCAACACAGCGAAGTGAGCTTGACCTGGATATGCTTGACAAAAAAGACAAGGCCAATATTAAATACAAAAGGGTCAATGCAGACACCGGCAAAGAAGTTGACTGGGAGGACATAGTGAAAGGATTTGAAATCGACGGGAGATACATTATTTTAACAGATAAAGACTTTGAAAATGCCAGTCCCGAAAATTCTAAACGCCTGGAAATCATCACCTTTATTGACGAAAACGAAGTCGATAGTATCTACTTTGAACGGCCCTATTACATTGAACCCGCCAAGAGCGGAGCTAAACCATATGCTCTTTTGAGGAAAGCTTTGCAGAGCGAGAAAAAAGCGGGGGTTTGCACTTTCGTGCTCCGCAATAAAGAACATCTGGGATTGATTAAGGTGCGTGAAGATGTATTGATTCTGAATCAATTACGATTTCAGGAAGAAATACGGAAGAGTAACGATCTTGATTTACCGGGAAACAAAAAAATACCCACCAATCAGTTAAAAATGGCCAAAACGTTAATTAATGACATGACTGAAGATTTTAACATTGCTAATTACAAGGACGAATATTCAAGCAAACTATTAAAATACATTAAGCAGAAAGCCAATGGCAAAGAACCGGCTAAAAGCAAAATGCGCGTAGTGCATAAACGGTCGGACGATCTTATGGAGCAACTAAAAGCCAGCCTCAAAAAAAGAAAAAAGACATCCTGATGAGCCTTTCAGAATATAAACGCAAAAGACAACTAAAAAACACGCCCGAACCATCCGGCGGCAAAAAGCACAAAGACGGGTCCGGCGTTTTACAGTTTGTAGTACAACGCCATAAAGCCACTTCCTTGCATTATGATTTCCGCCTTGAGCTAGGTGGATCTTTGAAAAGCTGGGCGGTCCCCAAGGGACCTTCGTTAAATCCCAAAGACAAACGTCTGGCCATGAAGGTCGAAGATCACCCGTTGGATTATGCCGGGTTCGAAGGGGTAATACCGGAAGGCAACTACGGCGCAGGCATTGTAGAAATATGGGATAACGGCACCTATGAACCCGTAAACTGGAAAAAAGACGAGGACCCCGAAAAGGTACTGCAAAAAGAATTAAAAAACGGTTCGTTAAAGATCGACCTAAAGGGGAAAAAGCTCAAAGGGGAATTCGCGCTTGTCAAAATGAAAAACAAGCAGGAAAACGCCTGGTTATTGATTAAACACAACGATGAGCATGCGACAGATAAAAAATACAGCAGCGAACAGCAGACTAAAGCCAACTCCCCCATCAATAAGGCTTTGAAAAGCCAGAAGAAGAATTCGACCAGCAAAACAAGTTCGGGCGCTAAAACAACGAAAAAAAAAAGCACATCGGCCAAGCGCCCAGAGGCGGAACCGCGCCGAGGCAAGGACATCATCCAACCCATGCTGGCAAAAACCACTGATCAACCTTTCTCTTCTGCAGATTGGGTTTTTGAAATAAAATGGGATGGCTATCGCGCTATAGCCGAAACCGGTCCTAATGGTGTCAGGTTATACTCTCGTAAGGGCATATCTTTTACAAAAAAATACGAAACGGTGACCTTGGCCCTGCAGAAGATCAAAGTACAGGCTGTATTGGACGGAGAGATCGTGGTGCTTGATGAGCAGGGGCGACCAAGTTTCCAGCGGCTTCAGGACTATGCGAACAATGAACAGGACTTGTACTATTACGTGTTTGACCTACTGTTTTTAGACGGACAAGATTTGCGCGAAGAGCCGCTGTTGGAGCGAAAAGCCTTGCTTAGCAAACTCATCGATGATAATGGTATTATACGATTCTGCGAGCACGTCAAAGCCGATGGGGAAGCTTTTTTTCTAGCTGCAAAAGAAAAGGATCTCGAAGGTATAATAGCCAAAAAAGCCAACAGTCTTTACCTGTCTGGTAAAAGGTCCGGACAATGGCTGAAAATTAAGAACCATCTGTCGCTGGAGGCTGTCATCGGCGGTTATACTCGCCCCCGTGGGAGCCGGAAACACTTTGGTGCGCTCATTTTAGGGGTCTACAGAAATGAGAAATTAAAGTATATCGGTCATACCGGAACGGGATTCAATGCAAAACAGCTCACTAGTTTATATAAAAAAATGCAACCATTAATTGTAGCCAAATCCCCTTTTGCGGAAAAAGTCCCCGTAAACAATCCGGCGACATGGCTTAAACCCGAACTCGTCTGTAGCATACAATATACCGAAAAAACCGCTGAGGGAATTTTAAGGCATCCGGTATTTCAAGGGTTACGTACCGACAAATCCGCATCAGAGGTGCAGTGGGAAACAGAAATTACGGGAACAACAACAGTTGTTAAAAAAGAAAAACAAAAAGACATGGAAACGAAAAAGACCATAACCATTCACGGAAAAAAATTACAGCTTACAAATCTAAATAAAGTTTTCTGGCCTGAAGAAGAATATACCAAAAAAGACGTCATTGATTATTATACTCAGATGAGCGGGTATATTCTACCCTATCTAAAAGACCGCCCTCAATCGCTCAAGCGCAACCCCAATGGTATTAAAGACGGAGGATTTTTCCAGAAAGATGCCGGCGATGAGGTACCTGAATGGATGGAGTCGATCGCTATCTCCTCTGAATCTGACAATAAGGAAGTGGACTATGTGTTATGCAACCGCGCGGAGGATCTGATGTTTCTGAGCAATTGGGGCTGTATCGAATTTAACCCCTGGAATTCCAGGACAAAATTTCTTGATTTCCCCGATTACCTGATTATTGATATTGATCCTTCGGAAAACAACGACTTCGATGATGTGGTTGAAGTCGCAAAAGCGGTTAAAAACGTTTTTGATAAAGCCAAAGCCCTCAGTTATTGCAAAACCTCCGGAGCCACGGGTATGCACGTTTACCTGCCTGTAGGAGCCCGCCATGAGTACAGCCATATCCGTGCTTTTGCAGAACTCGTTGCCAACCTGGTACACGAGGCATTACCAGAAATCACCACCCTGGAACGATCCTTAAAAAAAAGGGGAAAGGACAAAATATATATTGACTATCTACAAAACTCCCGTGGACAAACACTCTGTAGCGCTTATAGTATAAGGCCGAAGCCGGGCGCTACGGTATCTACACCGTTGGAATGGAAGGAGGTCAAAAGGGGGCTGAGGCCGGATCGCTTTACCATCAAAAATGTTAAAAAGCGCATAGAAAAAAAGGGAGACCTGTTCAAACCGGTCTTATTAAAGAAAAACAGCGCCGATCCGGAAAAATGCCTCCATCATCTTGGAAAATAAAAAAGATGCCGTACCTTCCCAATACTTAATCAGTATGGTTCCTTGTAAACTACCCACCCACGCTAAAGCGATGGGACGGGCTTTAAACCTGACAACGAATGCAAAGCGCAATAGATAGTCGATTTTTCAGGCCTGTTTACAGATGCCCCGAAAAGTTTGACTTTAAACG
>CAYRJM010000004.1:0-80442 GCA_964424665.1 uncultured Chitinophagaceae bacterium | reverse complement strand
GTTCTTCCTGATCTCCTTCTTTGACAAATCCTCTGCTCATGATACTTCTTTTAATTATTCAAAGTAACAAATTTTCCCGATGCTAATAAAAGCTATACTTTTTTATTTTTTTATTTTTTATGATCGAAATCATAGTTTTTTATGATTACGATCAGTCTTATATCTTTTTGTAGCCGTTTACTTTGCACTTTTATCGATGAATGGAGCAATTGTCCATTTATTAGTTTTTAGCGTGTATTGACTTATAACGTAAATAGGTTAAAATGAAAAATTTCGTTTTTGTATTGGTTGCGGTGGCGAGTACGGTGCTTTTTATCCCCAGCGGCGTCAGTGCAGCAGGATTGGGAGAAGCCGGCAGCATCACCTTTGAGGGCCTGGTCATCGGGTTGGCGGTTTTGGGCGTTATTTTCCTGGTATTCATGGGGCTGTTATTATTGGCGAGAGTGAGGGAATTAAGTTCCTTAGCCAATGAGCCGGGAAGCGATGAAGATATGCCGGCGATTCATTTTACCCCTGAAGACATAATGAGTCTGAATGTGACAGAGATAAACCAGCTACTGCGTGACCGTAATGGGAAAGTCCGGACAAAGGGAAAAACGGCGGGCTTTTCTTCCTAAATTATATAGTAACTGATCTTAACTTATAGACCAATTATAACTCTATGAAATATTCAAAGGTGCTTTCTCTTGCCTTCTCTTTAGTTGCTTTTCTTTTATACAGTCTGTCTCCCCTACAAGTAATGGCGCAGACAGAAGCGCAAAAATCCGTGTTTAAACATTTTGGAATTATAGGAGCCGTTGTTGTGGCTATTCTGCTTTTGTTGCTGTTGGTATTCCTTATGGCGGCACGGGTTAACAAAATGATTCAAAAAACCAGACTAACCAGTGAAGAAAAGGAACAGGAACAGATCCGGAAGGAATTACGTGAACTGGAAAATCAGGATCTCGACCTGCTATTGGAAAAAAGAAAGGAGGCCTTACTTTTTCAACTGAAAGGAGATGAATTGGCAGGAACCCAGTCTCCAATGGATAAAAGAGGAATCATTAGTAAAGCCTCTTCCAAGATGGAAGTGCCCTTTATAAGTGAGAAAAAGTCGCTGCGGGAAGCATTACACATCGATGCAGACCTGAGAAAGCTGATTACTGCATTTATCGGAATGTCCGCTTTCTGGCTCTTGTTTGGCACTTCGGTCGGAGAGTATCTGGGGATCAAGTTCGTGGCTCCTGATGTGGATCATCTAGCATGGCTTAGTTTCGGGCGTTTGCGTCCGGTACACACCAATACGGTTTTCTGGGGTTGGGCTTCTATGGCCATGTTGGGACTGGCTTATTTTGTCATACCCCGAACTTCCAATACCAAGCTATACAGTATAAAGCTGGGCTGGTGGGCTTTCTGGCTGATTAACGCCGCTGTTGTTATTGGAGATATTTGTCTGATGGCGGGCGTCAATAACGGCGGAGGAGAGTACCGGGAATATGTATGGCCGGTGATGGGCTTATTTGGTCTCGGCCTTGGACTGACGCTATATAATTTTTACAAAACCGTTGCCACCCGTAAAGCGCCGGAGATTTATATTTCCAACTGGTACATTTTAGCTGCACTGGCCTGGACACTGGTTATGGTAACAATCGGTTATCTTCCGTGGTATCAAACAGGACTCGGAGAGACTGTTATACAGGGATATTATATGCATAATGCGGTTGGCATGTGGTTTATGACCTTTACGCTGGGATTGATCTATTATTATCTGCCGGCTTCGCTGAATAAGCCCATTTATTCCTATTCGCTTGGAGTATTGGCTTTCTGGACGCAGATGTTATTTTATACCTGGATTGGCAGTCATCATTTTATTTTCAGCCCTATCCCCTGGTGGTTGCAAACAATTGCTATCGTATTCAGTGTAGGTATGTTCATTCCGGTTATTGCGGGGACGACTAACTTTTTGTTGACGATGAAAGGCAGCTGGAAGGCTATCTCAGAGAGTTATGTCCTGCCGTTTATTCTGGTGGGGGTGATCTATTATTTTCTTGGATCCTCACAAGGAAGCTTCGAAGCTTTCCGGTTCACTAACTATGCCTGGCACTTTACCGATTATACAGTTGCCCATTCACATATGACCATGTATGGTATTATCTGTTTTATGTTGTGGGGTAGCATATATTATCTGATGCCGCGGATAACCGGACGTGAGCCGAGACAATCTCTGATTGGCATGCATTTCTGGTTGGCTTTTGTCGGATTGCTGATCTATGAGTTTGCCTTGATGATAGGAGGGACGATGCGAGGAATAATGTGGATGGAAGATGTACCGTTTATTCAGTCGGTCGTTGAAATGGCCCCTTACTGGTTGTGGCGGGCAGTTGGAGGTTCGCTAATGTTGTTCTCCCACATTGTTTTTGCATACAACATGTATGTGATGTGTAAAAAAGATGCACCGGTAGCTGCGGCTTCTTCTGTAACGCCTGCAACTTCCTTAACCAATGCTTAAAATACATAAAGAATGCTTTTTAATTTTCATAAGAACCACAAAGAACTGTTGATTACGATCACCGTGATGTACGCCATTCTGGCTATTTTCGTCTCTATTGTGCCGGCATTTAAAGTAGAAGAAAGCAATGGACCCCTGCCAAAAGATAATGGTTTAACTGCGCAGGAGCGAAGAGGGCTGGCTGTTTATATCGCCAACGGATGTGTTGCTTGTCATACCCAGCAAGTGCGTAACATCGAAATGGATCAGATGTGGGGAAGCCGGCCATCCATTCCGGCAGATTACTACTATAGTAAACAACGGATGAGTGTATTACAGCAATCGCCGTCGCTTCTGGGAAGTGAACGTACAGGGCCTGACCTGACAAGTGTCGGTCAACGCCTTCCGGCAGCGGCCTGGCAATATACGCACCTCTTCAATCCGCGCGCCGTTGTACCGCAGTCCATTATGCCGGCGTTTCCGTGGCTGTTTGAGATTAAAAAAAATGTAGATTCCTCAAAGGCCGTGATCGTAAACCTTCCTGAAGAATTTCAAAAAAAGATAAAAGGAACGGTTGTGGCGACGCAAGAGGCGCAGGATCTGGTGGCTTATCTGTTGTCCTTAAAGCAGGTCGAAATCCCTACCCCCGCAGATTTTTTACCCGACCCCAAAGCGCTGGACAGGACCAAAGCGGCCGTTGGTAGTTCCGCTGCTGGCGGGAGCGGAACATCCGCTGCTGGCGCCGGCGGAGAAACGGCACTTCCTGATGGTAAGGCGTTATTCAATGCCAACTGTGCTGTTTGCCACCAAACTAACGGAGAAGGGGTCAAAGGCGCATTTCCTTCTCTGGCGGGCAATGATATCGTAAATGATGATGATGCTTCCCTCCATATTAAGATCGTATTACAGGGGTACGACGCGTCTACCCAATATAGTGTGATGCCGCCTTTTGGAAACCGGCTTTCAGATGCTGAAATAGCCGCTATCATTAATTATGAAAGGACCAATTGGGGGAATGAGGGCAAGACGGTCACTGCAGAGGACGTAACAAAAGCCAGGGCAGAGAGTAAATAATTTTTGAATATAATAAAATAAGGTATATGAAAAAAGTATTAATTTCTATTATCCTCCTTGTTGGTTTACTACCTGCGGCAGTAGCCTGTGAGTTATGTGAAGAGCAGCAGCCCAAATGGTTACAGGGAGCCGTACATGGCGCAGGTCCGCAGGGACCGGCTGATTATATCATCATGTATGCAGGAATTGCTATCGTTATCGCCGTACTTTTTTTTAGCGTTAAATTATTAATTAAACCCGGGGAAAAAAATCCGGATCATGTCAAATACAGCATTTTAAATCCAAATAAAGAAGCTTATGGAGAAGGATAAGAGAATGGTCCGGGTGTTTTTAGATGATGATCCTGTCCCGCTTGCCGAATACAAACCACCCGTAAAGATGGTTTTAGATACGACCAAACTCACTGATGGCAAACATGTACTAAGAGTCGTCGCTCGTTCTACGAAGGGCACCGAAGGGGTCAAGGAAATCCCCTTCAACGTTAGAAACGGGCCTGCAATCACCGTAGTGGGTTTGCGGGATAATGATGTTGTGGATCATGACCTGCCGATTACCATTAATGCCTATGGACACGAGCGGCCCGATATGTTTATCGTTACTGGTTCGGAAACACCTCTTGCTATTCCCGCCTGGGTTTGGGTGCTGGTGATCGCATTTATTGCATGGGGGTTGTTTTTCCTGATCCGGCATTTCACCCCTGAGCATTACACGATGCTACTCCCTGTTTTAGTAAGTTTCGTACCTTTGCGTAAAAGGGGAAGTTAACTTGAGCTATGGATGATATACGTGTATTGGCCGATGTGCAATTACTGGTGGACGAGTTTTATGGAAAAGTGAAAGAAGATGAAAAGCTCGGTCCCGTATTCAATCAGGTAATTGGCGACAAATGGGATCAGCATTTAGACAAAATGTACCGCTTTTGGCAAACGATATTGTTGTCAGATGGGAAAACATATTTTGGAAAGCCTTTTATAAAACATGCGCCTTTACCGATAAGCCCCGCTCACTTTACTCGTTGGTTGCGTCTCTGGGAAGCTACGTTAAAAAAGCATTTTGACGGACCGGTAGCCGATGAAGCGTTATGGCGCGCCGAAAAAATGGGCGAGGTCTTTCAGGTAAAGATGTTTGGCAGAGAAAACACCGGGCGGAAGCCGATTTTTTAAATTTGTATAAATAGTATTATCATGGGCCTGTCTTTTATGATCGGTATCTGTTTTATCTGGATTGGGTTCGTAGCGGCAATAAGCTTTATGGAATCCTGGGTAAAATTCAGGGCGCCGGGGGTACAGCTTGCTACCGGTTTAAGCATTGGCCGGTTGATCTTTAAGGTCTTGAACCGAATCGAATGGGCTTGTTTTATTTTGATTATTTTGGGCGGCTTTTTTTCCAGCGCTTTGTTGACGGATTCTTCTTTTTTATGGGGAGCCGGTCTTGCATTGGCGCTTGTTTTGGTCGTTCAAACTGCCTGGTTATTGCCCAGAATGGACAACAGGGCGATCAGGGTCATGAATGGAGAGCAGCTTCCTAAATCCCAATTGCATATTTATTACGTTGGCCTGGAGCTTATCAAAATGGCCGTGCTCATTTTAAGCGGGGTTACACTGTTTGGTATGCTGCGTTAATAACCTCCGATCGCTTAAAGTTTGGCGGATTTTGTCTTAATTTGCAGCATGGCAAACAAAAATCCCTGGACTTTCCTGTCTTCAGAACAAAAATATGATAATCCCTGGATAAAGGTTGATGAACACCAGGTGCTTAAACCAAGTGGCGGACCGGGCATTTATGGCGTTGTACATTTTAAAAACAAGGCCATCGGTATTGTGGCTATAGATCGACACGATTATATTTACCTGGTCGGACAATATCGGTATCCATTGAAAAGATATAGCTGGGAGATTCCGGAAGGAGGAGGGCCACCGGGAGAAGAACCGCTGGAGGCGGCAAAGCGTGAATTGTTAGAAGAGACCGGCTTGATAGCGGGGCATTGGGAGTTGATGTTGGAAATGGATTTATCCAATTCTGTTAGCGATGAAAGCTGCCTTGTATTTATTGCTACCGATCTGAATCGGGGAGAAGCCCGGCCTGAAGATACGGAAGAGCTGCAGATAAGGCGTCTTCCATTTGAAGAAGCTGTTGATCTGGTGCTGAAAGGTGAGATTACCGATTCTGTTTCAGTAGCTGCGCTGCTTAAGCTAAAAATATTACGTGAACGCAATTAAGTATTTTCCTTGTTGAAAAAAGCATCCAAACAAACACTGATAACCGGCCGGCAGCCGGTTATAGAAGCCCTGAAAGCCGGCACTTCGATTGAACGCATCTTCTTATTGCGTCAATCAGAAGGAGAGGCCATTGGCCTTGTACGAAAATTGGCTCGTCAGCTGACTGTTCCGGTCCACGCTGTTCCGGAAGAAAAACTGAATCGGCTTCATCCCGCACGACGGTACGGAAAGGCAAACGATCAGGGATGTATTGCTATCGTTTCAAAAGTGAGTTATCTGGATTTGCAGCAGGTTATTTCTCATGTGGTTGAAAGTGGTGAAGTCCCCTTGTTTGTGTTAATTGACGGCGTTACTGATGTCCGGAATATAGGTGCCATGGCCCGCAGCGCTTTGTGTTGTGGCTCCCAAGCATTGATTTTACCGGAAAAAGGAGTCGCCTCCTTGAACGAAGAAGCGGTAAAGAGCTCGGCAGGTGCCTTGGAACATTTGTCCGTCTGCCGTGTCGCTGACCTAACGGAAGCTTTGAAAACCTTGCAGCTGAACGGATTTCAAATACTGGCTAGCGATTCTTCCGGCAGGCGCTATTTACAGGATTGCGATTGGACAGTACCCACGGCAGTGATTATGGGTGCGGAGGACAAAGGCGTCCAACGACAGCTGTTAAGATTGGCCGATGTTACTTTTAAAATCCCGATGGCCGCAGATTTTGATTCATTCAATGTATCTGTAGCCACCGGAATCATTTTGTATGAAGCCTTGAAACAGAGAAATTTCTGACGCGCACGCTACATCGTTGTATCAACAGGAGGGCCGCTTTCATTGATGAGCCGATAGAGTTTATCCAGATTTGGGGACAGGATGATATCCGTTCTTCTGTTATGTGCCCGTCCCTGCTCTGTTGAATTGGTGTCTACGGGATCATACTTGCTGTGTCCGGAGGCTACTACGCGGGTAGGGTCTACACGATAATCTTCGGTGAGAATGCGTACGACGGATGCCGCACGAGCAAGGCTCAGCTCCCAGTTATCCTGAAAACGCCCCCGGATAGGAATGGAATCTGTATGTCCTTCGATATCCACGCTGATATCGGGGTTGGCGTTCAGTACCTGGGCTACTTTTGCTAAGGCCTGCTTGCCCCTGGGATCTACTCTGGCGCTTCCGGAGGGAAACAATAGCTTTTCCTGTAGTGAAACATACACTTTCCCGTTTTTTACGGAAACGGACAGCTCATCGGAGTCAAATCCCATCAACGCTTTAGAAATAGACTGGTGCAGCTGTTCGGTTATTGCTCTTTGCTTGTCTATAACGGATTGCAATTCTGCTAATTTTCTCTGCTGTTCGGCAATTCTTTTTTCAGAGCTGCTAAGCTGGTTTTTCTGATTGGCAATCTCGGATTTAGCCGCTGCTATCAGCTGATCCATTCGATGGTTCAAAGAGTCAATTTGTTGATTGAGGCCGCTGTTGGTATTCCGACAAGCGTCCAGTGAACGAGACAGCCGCATGCTGTCGGCTCTCAAAGCACTAATATGCAGCTTGGCATTAACGTATTTTTTAGACGCTACGCAGGAAGTAAGCGAAAGCGCTGCTAGCGCCAAGAGTGTAATTAAGACATTGTTTTTCATTGATTTACATTTTCTTTATGTTAAAGATACAAAGTATTTAATGGTTTCAAAATGGCAGGTCCAAAAATAAAGCCAAATTAAGCAAGGAAAAAACCTGCCGCCAAGTAATTTCATAATTCCATTTTGACAATACCGATTTTTACAATACCTTTCCTTCATGAAAGCCTGTAAACGCTTTTTGCTTGTTACCTCCCTGGTAGTTTGTTCCAGCCTCTTCGCTTGCCAAAGAGAGGACCATGCCGGCCCGCAATCAGCAGAAAACAACTATGACCGTCAGGCGGTGGGAAAGTCCGCCCATGCGCTATTGTCGTCAGACAAGTATGTTGCCTTAACAGTGGAAATACTCTATAGCACTATTAAGCCCGACGCCTCCGCTTCGAATATGGCGATACAATTCCTAAAAGAAAGACTGAATAAGACCGCGGGCATTGACCTCCGCTTGCGTCAGATCCCTTCATCGGGAAAAGCTGCGTTGACGTTAAAAGATATACAAGCCATAGAAAATAAACACAGAGAAATTTTTACAAAAGGGGATAGGATAGGCGTTTGTGTTATCTACACAGATACGAACTATGAAAACGATAAGGTCTTGGGCGTGGCCTATGGAAATACATCGATTTGTTTATTTGGGAAAACGATTGATGCCCATTCCGGGGGGATCGGTCAAGCCAGCACGGTTAAGCTGACAGCAACGGTATTGGAACATGAGTTTGGTCACCTGATGGGATTGGTTGATGCCGGAACGACAATGCAAAATGACCATGAAGATGCAGCGCATGCCGGACATTGTGACAATGAGAACTGTTTGATGTATTATGCCTCCGAGACCACCGATATTCTTGGATTCCTGCTGGCAGGTAGTGTCCCTGACCTGGATGCCCGATGTCTCGCTGATCTGAAAGCAAATGGCGGAATTTAGTTAAAATTATACTGCAATGAAAAAACAACTGCTCATGTCAATCCTTTTGATGGCTGGTTTACTTGGTGCATTTCCTTCTGCCGGACAATATCATACCGATAAGAAACTGGCTGAAAAATTGCAAGCGTTATTAAGTAATTTTAATGGCACCGCGGGGGTGTATGTGCTCAACTTAAACAACGGCAAAGAAGCAGCGGTAAATGCGGATACTGTGTTTCCAACTGCCAGTATAATTAAAGTACCTATTCTGGTAGGCGTATTCAAGAAAATAACAGATGGCGCATTAAGCTATCACCAGCCCCTGGTATACGACGATTCTATGGCGCGTGGCGGATCAGGGCTTATGCAGTACTTTAAAGACGGTACAAAAACCAACCTGAGCGTAGCTGTAACGCTTATGATCTCCCATAGCGATAACGTTGCGGCCGTATGGTGCGAAAAACTGGCCGGAGGTGGGAAAACCATTAATGCCTGGTTAAATGATCATGGTTATAAATACACGCGCGTTAATTCACGCACACCGGGCAGGGAAAAACAATATGAACAATATGGCTGGGGACAAACCACCCCCAGGGAAATGGCGCACTTGCTGCTCTCCATCAAGGAACAGAAAATATTGACGCCCGCCGCCTGCGAAAGGATGTATCGCAATCTATGCAACGTATACTGGGATGATTATGCGCTTTCCCAAATCCCTCCTTATGTGCAGGTCGCTTCTAAGCAAGGGATGGTCAATGCTTCTCGTTCCGAATTGGTTATGGTCAATTTACCATCGGGAAGCAAGGGTGCCCCGCATAAAGGATATGTCTTTTATATCGCTACCAAGAATAACAAGGATCAGCGGTGGAGTCCGGATAACGAAGCCTGGCAATTAGCACGGAATGTGTCTAAACTGCTGTGGAATTACTTTGCTCCGGATGATAGCTGGGTCCCCCCCGTGGGGTATACAAAATTTTGGGATTGGGAAGATTAGCGTCCGGTCTTATTACCGGTGATGCGAACTACACCGAAATCAGCATCAGGAAGCTGAGACCAAATTATTCTGCTAAACAAAGATTTCACCTTTCATATAAAGTACGCACTTTCCTGCGATTTGTACCCTGTCGTCTACTAGCCTGCATTGTAATTCACCGCCCCGGGCTGACAACTGAAAGGCGTTAAATTTTTGTTTCTTGAGTTGACCTGCCCAATAGGGGATAAGAACCGTATGGGCAGAACCTGTAACCGGATCTTCGTTTACGCCCTGCGCAGGGGCAAAGAACCGGGAAACGAAATCATGTCTTTTGCCTTTTGCGGTTACGATAATGCCGCTTTTGTCTAAACCGGCGATCAATGGGAGGTTGGGCTGAATAGTCGCGATGTCGTCCTGGCATTCAAATACCAACATATATTTTGTTTTCCCGCTGTATGCAGCGACCGGATTCTTGTTCGTTGCCGATAAAAGTTCCTCTGTTAATGCTGTTTCCACGGGAGGATCTGCCGGAAAGTTCAAAATAAATTTGTTCTGTCGAATGGTTAACGGTAATTCCCCGCTTCGCGGGGAATAAAAATTGATGGTGTTTTTTTGATATCCTTCACAATGATGAAGTACATAGGCTGCAGCAAGCGTAGCATGGCCGCAAAGGTCGACTTCGGTGCCCGGCGTAAACCATCGTATTTCTACTGTATGTTCCCTGATAACATAGTACGCTGTTTCCGAAAGACTGTTTTCTTTTGCTATTTTCAAGAGCATATCATCTGCCAGCCATTCTATTAACGGACAGACCGCTGCCGGGTTTCCTTTAAATAGGCTGTCAGCAAAAGCGTCAACCTGATAAATTGTTAATGTCATTATTCAACCTTGTATTATTTGTCTTTGTCAATCAATCTCCTATCTGTCCATATATACGGCTCGATCGGCATATTAAGGATAGCCTGCTTATCGTTGTCAACTGGCTTACTCGGTGGCCTGAGGACGGCTGCACGTTTTATTTGCGGGTATGGTTCGTCTTTTGTTTTCCCTGTTGGGTCATAGCAAAATCCTTTCTTCGGCTCATGGTCTTAATATATTCCACTTTCCTGAATCGTATTGCGCTCCAGTCTGAATCAATAGCAACTTGTCTTACCGCCTCAAAGCCAGATTTCCCAAGCACGGTCCAGCCATTATCCCTGTTTATTTCCGATTGGTATTTTTTTGAAGTTTTTTTGGGATATGCATACCAAACGACACCATCCCCTTTAAGTTTTTTGTCAATAAGTGGTGTAATGGTGTCTATGTCTGTTTGCGTTTCCACAAAAACCAAAACAAAGGCAACTTCAGTGACGTTTTTAACGTCAGTTTGGATCATTGTAAAGTCCCGCATGGCATCTGTCTCGGCTTTAAACCCTGCCGGCTGATTTACAATCACGATTTCCTTGTGTTGTTTAAAATTCAGTTTCTTAAATATGGGGGTCATTGGTTGCTTTTTATTTAGTTCGCATTACAGCCTGCTGGAAAAGGCTGATTACGGGACCTTCGGCAAATATACGTCAACGGATGCAAGGACGACGGATGAGGTTATTCCACCGTGCTGTTTAGGGGGCTTGGGTAGCCCGGAAAAAACGGATTAAAAGTGCCGCCATCCAGCTCGGTGTAAAATCTATTCCGCTATAATTCCGGGGATCAGTCTCCCATCAGGCGTATTAAACTCTAAATCAAATAATTCCGTAACCAATGGTGCAATATCCACAACTTCCATGTTATTAATGATCTGATCTTTGGCTATACCCGCACCGGAGGCAACAAATGCTGTATACATAGATTTGTAAGCCGGGTCATAACCATGGGTGCTTTTAGTGCCGTCTTTTTTCGTGAAGGCTTCTCCGGTACTACCATTTCTCACAGTTATCCCTTCTTTCATTGCTATGGCAAGTCGTGTATTGGCAGCCGCTCCCATTTTATTTAAAGTATCCCGCCTTAAGATTCTGAAATATCCTTTCTGATATTCAGGTGTGTTTTCTAAAATGGAAGAAACGGAATCGATAATCGCCGCGTTCTTTTTGTCTTTTAGATACAGAAAAGACGACCCTCCGGCGGCATGAAATTTTGCTTTCCAGCCGTTTTTATTAATTAAGCCGTGTTTGGCCAGATAGACATTAGGAGCAAAGGTCGCCAGTGTGTTGGTATGACCATGATCGCCAATGAAGATGACAGCGGTATTTTCCCAGATCCCGGCGTCTTTGATCGTTTGGATTATCGTTCCTATCAAACTATCTGTTACGCGCACGGCTTCCCTCACTTCTGGCGCGTCTGTTCCATGGGCATGTTGTTGATGATCCATGGCTATCAGATGAATGCCCATGAGATTGGGCTGGTAGGTTTTAATGATATAATTGGAAATGAGTGCGATGGTCTTGCTTTCGGCATAATTGTTTTTTGTGCTTAGGTCCTCCGGCGTAAATTGCCGGCCGGTGCTCCTTTCAATATCGGACAATAGGCTAGGGGGATTTAAGTACGGATATTTGATCGTTAATACGTTTTTGTCTTCTTCGCCCTCCATAGGAAAGCGTTCGGGGAAATTATAATCAATGGGAGCTCCCACAGTGACCGGCCACATGACAGCACCAGAAGTCATACCGGCCTCTTTAACCACATCCCACAATGTTTTCGCTTTGATGTCTTTTTCATCGGACAGCCATTGACCTGGAATCCCCTTGTATGGCTTGTTATTATAAATACCGTGTTTAAAAGGATAGGCACCGGTGACCATGGAGGTGTGCGAGGGGTAAGTCAACGAAGGGAAGACGCTTTTTACCCCTTTAACGGTGTAAACCCCTTCTTGCTTGAGCTTTTGTAAATTCGGCATATGCCAGGAAGAGTCCAGGTAGAATTCGGGGCGGGCGCCATCCAAACTAATTAATACCACATGCTTCACCGCATGTTTGGTATTACAACTGCTCATTACGACAAAACAAAGGAGTAACGCTAAAACCCAACCAGTTTTAATTTCTTTCATTTCTTTTTTCTTTTATTTCTATTAGTTATTTTTAATAGCGTAAAGATAGGCAGGAAAGTTAAATTTCCCTATAAAAAAAGAAAAATGAGCAAAAAACGTAAAAGAGGAGGAAGGTGTATACCGCTATCGGTTTGTCTTCTGTGGGTTGATGGTTGGTTGTCCAGCCTTTCTGATTTCCGGTTTTTTTTATAAAAGTGGAGCGTAAAGCCCACTGATGCCGATAGGCTCGGTGGGAGGTAAGCGACAAAAACATTTGACAATTAAAAATAAAAAATGTATATTTCCAGTAGCGCTGGTTGTGGGATGCAGTCGGCGTATAAACAAAAACGGGATGAGGCGTTGCCATTAGGTAAGTCTACGCCCCCGAAGCCCAATCCATCAGCTTATCTGTGGGTGGTAGTTCACAGCGGGTGAGTGGTATCTCCGGAAACTTACAAAAATACGCAGGCCGTATACGGGAATCAAGAAAGGAAAACACATAAAAAAGCCTTTCCCAACAATATGGGAAAGGCTTTTTATTATGATAATTTTTGGAAGGATTAATAACCCATTCCACCCATGCCCGGAGCAGCAGGCGGTGCTGCAGGAGCTGGATTTTCTTCTGGTTTATCTGCCACTACACATTCGGTAGTCAAAACCATGCCGGCGATAGAAGCAGAGTTCTCCAACGCAATTCGGGTAACCTTGGTGGGGTCAATAACACCGATAGAAAACAGTTTTTCATAGGTCTCCGTGCGGGCGTTGAAACCAAAGTCGCCTTTACCGTCTTTGACTTTCTGTACCACAATAGAACCTTCGAGTCCGGCATTTTCAGCGATCTGGCGAAGGGGTTCTTCTATGGCGCGTTTGACGATCTGGATACCTGTTTTTTCATCGTTGTTTTCTCCTTCAAGTTGATCAAGACTGCTGATGGTACGGATGAACGCGGTTCCTCCGCCGGCCACAATACCTTCTTCTACAGCAGCGCGGGTTGCATGGAGCGCGTCATCGACACGGTCTTTCTTCTCTTTCATTTCTACTTCAGTAGCAGCACCTACGTAAAGTACGGCTACACCACCGCTCAGCTTAGCCAGACGTTCCTGAAGTTTCTCTTTGTCATAGTCAGAAGTGGTCACTTCAATCTGTGACTTAATCTGGTTAATGCGGGCCTGAATATCGTTCTTCTTGCCTTTGCCGTCTACGATCGTGGTATTGTCTTTATCTAAGGTTACAGATTCTGCTTTACCCAGTTGTTCCAGCTCTACATTTTCCAGTTTGTATCCCTGGTCTTCGCTGATTACTGTACCGCCGGTCAATACGGCAATATCCTGTAACATTTCCTTGCGGCGGTCACCAAATCCAGGAGCCTTTACGGCACATACTTTCAGTGTACCGCGAAGCTTGTTCACTACGAGCGTAGCCAGTGCTTCCCCTTCCAGGTCTTCAGAAATGATCAGCAGAGGCGCTCCCTGTTGAGCCACTTTTTCCAGGATATGAAGAATATCCTTCATGGTGCTGATCTTTTTGTCGAAGATCAGGATGTAGGGGTTTTCCAGTACAGCCTGCATTTTTTCACTGTCCGTAACAAAGTAGGGAGAGAGATAGCCACGGTCAAACTGCATTCCTTCTACTACATCTACGTAAGTATCAGTTCCTTTAGCTTCCTCAACGGTAATAACACCATCTTTGCTCACTTTTTCCATCGCCTGGGCGATAAGCGCGCCGATTTCTTCATCGTTGTTGGCGGAAATGGAAGCCACCTGCTTGATCTTAGCCGTATCGGTTCCGACAGTTTTGGACTGGCTCTGAAGGTTTTCGACAACAGCTTTGACCGCTTTGTCGATACCGCGTTTCAAATCCATTGGATTTGCACCGGCAGCCACATTTTTAAGCCCTTCGGCAATAATAGCCTGTGCGAGAACAGTGGCAGTGGTGGTTCCGTCTCCTGCAATATCAGCGGTCTTGGAAGCCACTTCTTTGACCATTTGCGCACCCATATTCTTGATCGGGTCTTCCAGTTCAATTTCTTTGGCTACGGTCACCCCATCTTTGGTAATGGTGGGAGCGCCATACTTTTTCTCCAGAACGACATTTCGTCCTTTGGGGCCTAAAGTTACCTTTACGGCATTACTTAAGGCATCTACCCCTTCTTTCATTTTGTTGCGGGCTTCAATATTGAAAAACAATTGCTTTGCCATAATTTAATTTAATTTTTTATAATGAATAAATTCTCAAAAAGGCCAACGGGCCTAAAAAAAGTTTACAATACAGCGAGTATATCTGACTCACGCATAATCAGATAATCTTCTCCCTCGTAGCTGATTTCGGTACCGGCATATTTGCCATATAAAACCGTGTCGCCAACACTAACAGTTACCGGTTCGTCTTTTTTGCCGGGGCCGGCTGCTACTACTTTGCCCTTTTGAGGCTTTTCTTTAGCCGTGTCGGGAATAATGATCCCTCCCTTGGTCTTTTCTTCTGCTGCTGCGGGCTGTATAATCACCCGGTCAGCCAAAGGCTTAATGTTCAACTTGTTTGCCATGGATTTGTGTTTTTTAATTAAATCAATGTTTTGGATAAACAAAATTATCAGTGCTTGCTTCTACACGAGAATTATGCCATTTGCAAAAGTAGCTTTATTTAAGCCATTTTTTCAGTTGGCTGGCAGATTTGTTCCAACAGAGCCGACGATGGTATGTCAATTTTGCAGTCAAACGGCCCTGGATGCAGATTTTGGCGGCAGTAGCTTCCCCAACCTAAATAAATTGTAGCTAAGGGATGCCCATTTATCTTTCCGTTTTCCTACCTTTGCAGTTCTCAAAGCTCTTTTAACATTTTACAGCAGATGATCAGCAGAAGAAATATCAGAGTGAAGGTGATGCAAAATTTGTATGCACTAAAAACCTGGCAGGATCTTGACGATGAAGAATTACAGAAGAAAGTGCAAGCGGCGCAGAAACAGACCCTCCGGCATCTTGAACAGAGTAGCCGGATACTTATACAGCTTCTTTTTACCTTATGTGAGATAGCAAAATTCGCCGATAAAGATGCGAGGCAGCGCGCCGCCAAGTATCTACCCTCCAAAGAAGACCTGGAGGTGAGTACTAAAATAGCCCATAATATTTTTGTACAAAATCTGCAGCAGCATGCTGACTTCAAGCAGCTGGTTAAAGAGGCGCATTTACCCGAACGTATGGATAAGGAACTGATCAAGAATCTCTATAGCCGTTTGATCGCTACTGCCACCTATAAAAATTATATCCAAACCGAGGAGAATGATCTTCGTTCCGACAAGAAAATCCTGCTGGCACTTTTTAACGAACTGTTGATCCAGGATGAAAATTACGACCAGTTTATGGACGACTTGTATATGCACTGGCAGGACGACAAACCCATGATGAAAATACTGGTCGCAAATTATTTGAATAAACCGGCGGCGTTCAATTTTAAACAACTCATCAGTACGGAAAAAAAAGAATACGCGCTTACACTGGTACGTACTGTTATTGAAAAGAAGGAGCATTGTATCGAATGGATCAAGCCGCGTTTACAAAACTGGGACCCGGAACGGGTGGCCATTATAGATATGCTGCTGTTGTACATGGGTGTTTGCGAGTTTCTATATTTTCCCTCCATTCCCCCAAAAGTAACCATCAACGAATACATTGACCTGGGAAAAGTTTACAGCACCCAACAAAGTGGCCATTTTATTAACGGTGTATTGGATAATGTGCTGAAAGCAATGAAAAAAAGTGGTAAATTGAATAAAACGGAACGAGCACAAAATTAATAGTTTAATTTGATTACTTTTGCGGCGTGAGAAGAAAGTTTTCCATAGGGATTTTAATGGTTTTAGTCGCTGTTGTATACTTTTCCTGCAATGGCGGTAGTTCATCGAACCAAGCGACTGAGATGGAAGTCATTAACAATCAGCCTATTACCGATACGCTGACGACGGATCCTGAGCATTTCGCGGTACTCAGCGTTTCGGATACCTTGCACGATTTTGGTGAAATCGAGAGCGGAGATGTGGTTTCTTATTCGTTTCATTTTGAAAATACGGGTTCAAAACCGTTGATTATCCGCGGGGCATCTTCCACTTGTGGTTGTACGGTACCGGAATATCCGAAGAAACCTGTTCCCCCGGGTGGACATGGGGTTTTAAAAGTAGTATTTAACAGTGCCGGCAAATCGGGCCGCCAGGTAAAACCCATATTTATACAAGCCAATACCAAACCGACCATGTCTCAGCTTACCATTACCTGTGATGTGATAAAACCTACAAAAGCAGCGAATTAATCTTTTACCTTATCCATAATTTTAATATTTTAAACAAGAATCCAAAATGATGTATCTTTCAAACCCTTTATTAATGGCTCCCACCGGAGAAGGTGGCGGCGGCGGTGGCATGTCACTTTTATTCATCGCTGCCATGTTGGTGATCATGTGGCTCTTCATGATTCGTCCGCAGTCTAAAAAGGCAAAGCAACAAAAGGAATTTAATAAAAGCATTCAAAAGGGCGATCGTATTGTGACCATCGCAGGGATCCACGGTCGTATCAATAAGATCAATGAAGACGATACGCTGCAAATGGAAGTTAGCCCCGGATCTTACATGACTATTGAGCGCTCCGCCATCAGCATGGAATTTACCAAAGGGCTGGAAAAGAGAAAAGAAGCCCTGGCTACCGGCAATACCGGAAAGAAATAATGCTTAAAGTCGGGTTGACAGGAGGAATCGGATCGGGAAAATCCACGGTAGCGAGAATATTTGAAACGCTGGGAATTCCGGTTTATTATGCCGATCAGGAAGCTAAAAAAATCATGCGGCAGAACCCGGAGGTTATTGCGGCTATCCGGGATCAATTCGGGCCCGGGGCATACGATCTCAAAGGAAACCTTGATCGTGCTTTTCTGGCCAAAGTGGTTTTTGAAGATAAAGAAAAATTAGCGCGTTTAAATGCCATTGTTCATCCTGCCACCATACAGGATTCCAATCGGTGGGCCGAGCGACAGACTTCACCGTATATACTCAAAGAAGCCGCCTTATTATTTGAAAGCGAAGCCTTTCATCATGTCGATAAAGTGATCGGTGTTTTTGCACCGGTCACTTTACGTTTGCACCGGACGATGAAACGTGATCAGATCAGCAAAGAGGCAGTCGAGAACCGGATGAAAAACCAAATGAATGAAGAAGTGAAAATGAGGCTTTGCGACTTTGTCATTCAAAATGACGAACAGCAGGCCCTGATTCCCCAGGTGCTTCGCATCCATGCACAACTTACTGCTTAACCGCCTTTCCCACTACTTTAAAGTATCCGCTTTCTTGTTTACCTATGCGCACCTTGTATGTTCCTGCCTGTATCCTGGCCGGAAAGGTATACAAGTAACTTCCCTTATTTGGAATCCCGTAAAGGCGATCGGCCAAACTTACAGATGCGCCTTTTGACTCTAAAGACGAATCTACCAAGAAAATGGCAATGACCGAATCACCACCGCTCCATTTAAAGGTATAGGACTTTCCTTTGATCAGTTTCTCTCCTCCCTTGGGGAAGATAATCTGTAATGATGGGTTTCCCTGAACATCGGAATGTTGTGCCGTCACGGAGGAATCTGCATTTTGATTAACCGTATTATTAGAAGATGGTCGGGATCCACAGCCGGAAAAAAAGAGGGGAGATACAGCCAGAATAGCTGCATAGATTGAATATTTCATAAGATCTGATTTTGACACAAGGTATTAAGAAAAGCCGGCAACTCCTACCAGTCTCCGTTTATTGTCATTACTTTTTCTATTACATCTCTTACACAACCGGCTCCGCCCTTGAAAGGGGAAATATATTGACAAAGGGCTTTTATTTCTTTCACGGCGTTGGCGGGGCAGGCGGGCAGACCGACCATCCGCATCGCCTCCAGATCCGGAAGGTCATCCCCCATATATAAAACTTCTTCCCGTGTCAGGGCATGCAACTGCAGGTAATCTTCCATCTTGTCTTCTTTGGAGATGATGCCAAGATAGATATCCGTTAACCCCAGCCCGAGCAGTCTTTTTTCTACCTGAAGAGACCTTCCCCCTGAAATAACAGCTACCCGGTAATTTTTTTTAATGGCATACTGAAGGGCGAAGCCATCTTTGATGTTCATCGTACGGGAAAGCTCGCCATTTTCAAGAATTTGAATGCTTCCATCTGTCATGACACCATCTACGTCAAAAATAAAAGTAGTGATCGGCTTGAAAAGCGCTAATGGATTCATAGTATTGTTCGGCTTAAGATTGGTAATATTTTTGAATGCTTTCGCTGAGCAGCTCGTAGAGCGATTTTATTGCCGGATAATTCGTTAACAAGGATTCGTGCTTCTGCAAAGTAAGTTGATCACCTCTTCGTGCCGGCCCAGTCTGAGTAACGGCTTCCAATGGTTTGATCATCTGTCCGAAGGTTTCCTCCAGCAAGGGAAGCAGCAAGTTGAATTCCAACCCTTCTTTAGCGCAATACGATTTACAAAGCGTAGCCAGGTGGTTGGGAAAGTTGTTGCAGAAAATAGCTGCCAGGTGCATTTTAAGCCGCTGGTTGGAATCCATCGGTATGATGTTTTCTGAGATGGCAGTGCCGAGTGCTGTGAGCCTGTTGACCGCCGATGGAGAGTTGCCTTCCACCAGCAAAGGGATCTTTTTGCGGTCAAAATCTTCCTTGCGTAGCGTTTGCAGGGGATAAAGCACCCCTATACTGGAAGAGACCTGTGCCAAGACTTCCATGCCCACGGCACCAGCGGTATGTGCGATAAGCCTTTTACCCAGACGGAGATTACCTGCCACTTCCCTGATGGCGTCATCAGATACAGCCAGTAGATAAGCATCTGCATCGTAATTAATCTCCGCCAGGTCGGCCGTATGATCCGTATTGAGTTTTTCTGCAAGCTCGCGCGCATGCTCCGGCGTTTTACTGATCACCTGTTGGATCTGATGCCCGTTCATTTTTAACAAATGACTAAAGCAATGCGCTACATTTCCTGAACCTATAATGACTACATCCATGATCAAAAAATTGGGGCTAATTTACTACACCTGTAACATTATTCCTTGAAACGATTTTATTTTTTGCCCTGATTACTTTATACTTGCAGGATCAGGAAAGTGATAAAATTGTATTCAAAGCAAGTGCTGTAGCATGTTCTGGGATATTTTCAGGACTTTGAAAATGTAAAATAGCCTAAATGTCAAAAAATTTATTAATAGTAGAATCGCCGGCGAAGGCAAAAACGATCGGGAAATACCTGGGAAAGGATTTTGAGGTGCTTTCCTCTATGGGCCATATTCGTGATCTCAATAAGGAAGGAATGGGTATTGATATTGAGAATGGTTTTCAGCCTCATTATAGCATCTCCAATGATAAAAAGAAGGTGGTCAAAGAACTGAAAGACCGGGTGAAAAAAGCGGAAGAGGTATGGCTGGCGACGGATGAGGACCGGGAAGGGGAAGCCATCAGCTGGCATTTATGCCAGGTACTGGGCTTAAACCCGGAGGTTACTAAACGAATCGTATTTCATGAAATCACTAAACCGGCTATTCAACGGGCCATTCAATCTCCCCGGCTGGTGGATATGAACCTGGTCAACGCGCAGCAGGCCCGCCGTGTGCTGGATCGTCTGGTGGGTTTTGAGATTTCTCCCGTTCTCTGGCGTAAGTTAAGCGGTAAAAGCCTTTCTGCCGGTAGGGTGCAGTCGGTCGCGGTAAGGCTCCTGGCCGAGCGAGAAAGAGAGATCAATAAATTTGTGGCTGAAAGCAGGTATAAGATTGAAGGGCATTTTCAGGCCAAAAATGACCAGGGTAAGCTGATGCCTTTTAAAGCCGAAGGCAACCGCTTTAAGGAAAACAAGTCTGCACGGGAGTTCCTGGAAAAATGTGTGGATGCGACTTTTCAGGTAAGTGATGTACAGGTGAAACCGGGTAAAAAGTCCCCTGCTGCTCCTTTTACCACCTCCACGCTTCAACAAGAAGCCTCCAGGAAGCTTGGCTATTCCGTATCGCGGACCATGCGTATCGCCCAGCATTTATATGAAAATGGGTTGATCTCTTACATGCGTACGGATTCCGTTAACCTCTCTCAAACGGCCATCGACAATGCCCGGAAGGTTATTTTAGAACAATATGGAGAGACCTACCATAAGCAGCGGCAATATCGAACCAAAAGCCAGGGCGCCCAGGAAGCGCATGAGGCCATACGCCCGACCGACCTGAATGTGACCCGGATCCCTGATGCGCAGTCGCAAAAATTGTATGACCTGATATGGAAACGAACCATTGCTTCTCAAATGGCAGATGCAAAAACGGAAAAAACAACCGCTAAGATTAAAATCTCTACCATAGAAACCGATTCCGGTCAACATGATTATCTGACCGCAACAGGAGAGGCCTTAAAATTCGATGGCTTTCTGAAAGTATATATTGAAGGCAGGGATGATGAGGAGGAAAATGAAAATACCGGTTTGTTGCCGCCTTTAAAGAAAGATCAGGTATTGCCGCTGCTTGAGTTGAATGCGATCGAGCGCTTCAATCGCCCGCCGGCACGTTATACTGAAGCAAGCCTCGTAAAACGGCTGGAAGAGTTGGGTATTGGCAGGCCTTCGACTTATGCACCTACGATCAGTACGATCCAAAACAGGGGGTACGTAGAAAAGAAAAGCAAAGAAGGGCACCCGCGCAACTATCAGTACCTGCAACTGAAGGAAGGAAAAATAACCGAACGCACGGAAAGTGAAAACACCGGTGTAGAAAAAAATAAGCTTTTTCCTACTGACCTGGGCCTGGTGGTTACTGATTTTTTAAACGCCCATTTTCAAAAGGTCATGGATTATGGCTTTACAGCAGAAATAGAAAATGAATTCGATGAAATCGCTTCCGGCCGCAAAGAATGGAACAAAATGCTCGGTAATTTTTATGAGCCTTTTCACAAATCCGTAGAGCACACGCTGGAAACGGCTGAACGGGCAAAAGGAGAAAGAGAACTGGGCAAAGACCCGGAGAGCGGTAAACCCGTTTATGCCCGTTTGGGGCGTTTTGGTCCTATGGTCCAGATCGGGCAGGCAGAAGATGAGGAAAAACCAAAATTTGCCACCATAAAACCAGGACAGAGTATAGAGACCATTACACTGGAAGAAGCTCTGGACCTGTTTAAGCTGCCGTTCGCCCTGGGGGAATACGAAGGGAAAGAAGTGATAGTGGGCGTGGGCAGATTTGGCCCTTACGTTAAATGGGGTGATAATAAATACATTTCTATTCCCCGCAAAGAGGATCCCCTTTCCGTAGATAAAGAAAGGGCCATTGAACTCATTCAGGAGAAAAAAAAGGCGGATGCCCCTATAGCCGAATATAAAGGAGAGCCGGTAACAAAAGGCGTCGGGCGTTTTGGCCCTTACCTTAAATACAAAGGCATCTTCGTAAACGTACCTAAAAGGTATGATTTTGATAACCTGAGCCAGCATGATATCGAAGAACTGATCGAAGCCAAACTGGAAAAAGAGGCCAACCGGTATATCAAAAAATGGGAAGACGAGAAAATCGCCATAGAGAACGGCCGTTGGGGACCGTTCATCCGCTTTAAAAAGAAATCCATTAAATTGGGAAAAAAGAAAAATGGCGAAAAGTATACCGCTGACGAGTTACAGGATTTTTCACTCGATGATGTGAAAAAGATCATCGAAACCAATGAACCGGGCGCACTCAAGAAATCCGGCGCGAAAAAAACAGCCAAAAAGGCAGCCTCCCGGAAACCGGCTGCAAAGAAAAAATAAAAGGAACGTTAACTATGAGGCCTGAGGAACGGGAAATAAAGGCACTTTTACGACTGATCGACGATCCGGATCAGGAAGTATTCGATACCGTGGCAGATAAGATACTGCATTATGGTTCGGAGATTATCCCTAATCTGGAGAGCCTTTGGGAAGAAACGCCTGATGAAGCAGTACAGGAAAGGCTGGAGTTGCTCATCCACCGAGCCCATTTTCAGAACCTTCAGGCGGATTTCAAACAATGGAGTCAATCGCCGGCAAGGGATTTACTGACAGGGGCCATTCTGGCGGCCCGTTACCAATATCCCGGTCTATCCGCTTCGGTCATCTTAAATGAGATAAAAAAGATAGAACGAAACATCTGGCTGGAACTGAATAATTATCTGACGGCGCTGGAAAAGATCAATGTGCTCAATAGCATGATTTACAGCTATTTTGGTATAAAAGGCGCCTCAATAGCTTATGGGAGGCCAAATCAGTTTTTCATCAACAAGGTAGTGGAAAGCCGAAAAGGCAATGCGATAACAATAGGGATCCTCTACCAGACAATCTGCCACCGCTTAGACATTCCGGTGTATGCGGTAGGTTTGCCGAGGCAGTTTATCCTGGGCTACTTTGATTTTCCTGATCCCGTCCTCAGTCCGGATAAAGCCGAAACACATATTGACGCACTGAAGTCCGCCATCTTGTTTTATGTCGATCCGATACAGGGCCAGATTTATACCAGCGATGATGTTGACGTCTACCTTAAGAAACTAAACATGCCGGTGCAGGCAAATTATTTTCGGCCGCAATCCGCCCGCGATATAATTCGCCTGTTGCTGAATGAACTCAGCCTCTGTTATGACAATAAAAAGGATTATTACCGATACGAGGAGTTGAGGAGCCTGGCCGCCATGTTGGGTGAGCTGTAAGGGGTAAAAAAACTACGCCTCTTTCCTGTACTTGTCAGGCATATAAGGGACCAGGGCGGCCACCATTATACCCAGGGCGGCGAGCACGGTAAGGTATAAGCCTATTTTCTTTTCCGGGCAATAGTTTAAAACACATTGGAAAAGCGTATAATTCCTGATCGTCCAGGCCAGAACCACTACGCCAAAAAACACCCCCGATATTTTTATCCAAACCTTGTGAATAAAAATTGTAATGAGATACAGAACCGCGAAGATCAGCCCCAGCAACGCCGGTTTCCCGTAAAGTGAAGCACCCGTATCCATTCCTGTCAGGGTAGCGTTATGTAGATCCCCTGAATTAATATATACCCAGGGAAGGAACGCGCTGACAAATAAGAGAACGACAGAAAGAATACCTACGATTCTAAAAGCTTTCATTGGTCTATTACTTTTTAGTCTGTATTTGCGGGAATTTCCCCTTTTGAAGCCAAAAGATAAAGTACGGCCATGCGAATGGCAACGCCATTTTCAACCTGTTGTAAAATAATGGACTGACGGGAATCGGCTACATCGGAATTTAATTCCACGCCGCGGTTGATTGGTCCGGGATGCATGATTACGATATCTTTATGCAGGCTATCGAGCAACGCCTTGTCTATACCATAGAATAAGTTGTATTCGCGCAGAGAGGAAAACAGCGGCATATTCTGGCGCTCCAGTTGAATCCGCAACACATTGGCCACATCGCACCATTCCAACGCTTCACGCAGGTTGTAGGAAACTTTTATGTCAAGCGCACGCGAAAGGTGTTTAGGGATCAGGGTAGGAGGGCCGGCGACCATTACTTCCGCCCCTTGTTTTTTCAGGCAGTAAATATTGGATAGCGCGACCCGGGAATGGGTGATGTCCCCGAGTATGGCTACTTTTTTGCCTTCCACCGATCCGAGTTTTTCTCTTATGGAAAAAGAATCGAGTAGTGCCTGTGTCGGGTGCTCATCTGTACCGTCTCCCGCATTAACGATGGATGCATTGATGCGTTTGGCCAAAAAATGAGGAGCCCAGACTGCGGAATGGCGCATCACTACCATATCTACTTTCATAGCCAGGATGTTATTTACCGTATCTACAAGTGTTTCTCCTTTTTTTACAGAGGAAGAGGAGGCCGAAAAGTTAACTACATCGGCAGAGAGCCTTTTCTCGGCAAGTTCAAAGGAAATCCTTGTACGGGTGGAATTTTCGAAAAAAAGATTGGCTATGGTGGTATCCCTTAACGAGGGAACCTTTTTAATAGGGCGCTTTAATATTTCTTTAAAGTTATCAGCCGTCTGAAAAATGAGCTCAATATCCTGACGTGTCAGATCCCGGATACCCAGCAGATGTTTTACCGATAGTGTCATTCTAGGGCGCAAATTTAATGACAAAAAACGAAAGAATGGCTCTTTTTGTCCGGTTATTCATCACGGTTAGTCTTTTTACGATTAATCGATTAATACCACTTTATCCTCTTGTTCGTTTTCAGCCCACTGCACTTTTACCTGTTGAGAAATAATGGAATCAATGCTACGCCCTGTATAATCCGGTTGTATCGGGAGTTGCCGGCTAAATCGCCGGTCGATCAATACGAGAAGTTCAATTTTCTTCGGTCTTCCAAAATCCAGTATCGCATCTAATGCCGAACGGATCGTTCGTCCTGTATACAAAACGTCATCGATTAATATCACTTTTTTATTTTCCATGGAAAAGTTGATCTCCGTTTTGTTGGGTACCGGCATGGCTGCTTTTTTATTGAAATCATCTCTGTAAAACGTAATATCCAGTTGACCATAGGGGATGGCTGCTTCCGGCAAAATCTTCTTCAGTTTCTGAAAAATGCGGTCGGAAAGGAAAATGCCACGCGGCTGCAATCCGATAAGTACGGTATCGGCAAAATACAAATGATTTTCAATAAGTTGATGGCACAGCCGGTCTATAGTGATATTTAGCTGCTGCTGATTTAAAATCGTCTTCAAGTGTACCTCCGGATTTTGAACAAAAGTAGTGAATGAAAGCCAAAAAGTAACCTAATTCTTATCGAAAGTTGATCTTCCTTACAAGTACACATCGACTGCCGGCCGTTCGTTCAATATTGCCTCCGGAAAAGCAGGCAGCCATAATTTTTCTTTATACGCTGGTTTAAGTGTTACTACATTATATATTGATAGCCAGTTATTAATGTTCATATTCTTTAATTTTTTCTTCAATGGCGTTTTCAGTCCCGTAAAAGAACAGTAACTTTCGAATAACATTTTCTACCAACGCATCGGGGCAGGAAGCACCGCTGGTGAGGGCTATTTTTACCGGTTGTTTATCCGGCAGAAAATCACAGCTGAGCTTTTCTGCTTTCTTTTTCAGGTCCCAATGCGCGATTTCTGTTGAAGATATTATTCTTTCTTGAGAAGAAATAAAATAGGTCGGCATTTTCCGTTCGCACAATTCCACCAAATGCGAGGTGTTGGAACTGTTGTACCCGCCAACCACGATGGCGAGGTCCGCCTCCGCTTCAAGCATCTGTCTCACGGCTTTCTGATTGTCATTGGTCGCATAACAAAGCGTGTCCCGGGTATCCGCAAAGTGCTGGAGCACGTCGTTTTCCTTCAGCTCGTATCTTTGAACCATTATCGCTTTGATGTAGTCGGATATGGCCTGCGTTTCATCAGCCAGCATCGTTGTTTGGTTAACAACCCCCAGTCTGACGAGGTCCTTTTTTACATCAAAATTTAGGGAATACCTTCCTGCAAATAGGGTGTAGAATTTTTCTTGAGGTATTTTTTCTAAAATAATGTCTCCCAATATCTTAGCTTCTTCTATATTCCGAATTATTACTGTAGGGGTGTGGGACTGGCTATGGGAAAAAGTAGCCCGGGTTTCTTCATGTTTGGGCTTTCCATGAATAACTACCGTATAAACTTTTTCTCCGATGGAAGAAGCTTTGTTCCATACTTTTTCTACGAAAGGGCAGGTGGTGTTATAATTGTTGGCATTTACGCCGATGTGTTTCAGCTGATCTTCGATTTCCAAGGTGGTTCCAAAGGCGGGAACAATAACAATATCGTTTGCGTTGATCTCTTCCCAGGGAATCAGTTGTTTTCCTGAAGTATCCATGATAAACCGCACCCCTCTTTCTTTCAGGTTTCTGTTGACATGCGGATTGTGGATCATTTCACTCAGCAGATATACCTGTTTTCCGGGGTTTTCCTCCAGGGTTTTAAAAGCAATCTCAATGGCATTTTGTACGCCATAGCAAAAGCCGAAATGCCTGGCAAGTACGAATTGAACCGGGCCAAAGTCCAGCACAGTAGGGCTGAAGTCTTTTTTACGGCGGTCTTCGGCCGTTCTCTTCTTTTTTATGGCGTTAATCAGCGGACTCCGATAGATTATCGGAATATCAAAAGTCTTCATAATTTCATGCGGCTTTTATGAGCGGAGGTCATCCTCTCCACATCCAGTTTCTGGTATCTTCGACCAGTCCGTAATGGATGGCGTTCAATTCTTCCAGTAAAGAAGGCGCGAGTTTCCACTGCTCCTTCGGACGCAATTCAATCGTTTGGCTTCCGTACTGTAAAGACTGGATAAAGATAATATTTGCAGCAGTCCCGGCGCCGAATACTTCCTCCAGCGTACCGTTTTTGTCGGCTTCAACAACCTCGTCAATGGAAATGGGGCGTTCTTCCACCGGGATATTTCGTTCTCTGAGAATAGTGATTACGCTGTCTCGGGTTACACCGGCCAGAATGGAATCATTTTCCAGCGACGGGGTTACGGCTACTCCGTCAATAACGACAAATAAATTCATCGTACCGCACTCTTGCAGATATTTATGCTCTTTGGCATCGGTCCACAAGACCTGATCACAACCTTTCTTTAGCGCTTGTTCGGTCGGGTAGAGGCTGGCCGCATAATTTCCGCCTGTTTTGGCGGCGCCTACGCCACCTTCGGCAGCACGCACAAAATAGTCTTCCACATACAATTTTAGCGGTTTACTATAATAAGGACCACTTGGCGAAGTGATGATCAAAAAAGTATATTGTGAACCAGCCCTGACGCCGATAAAGCCATCGGTGGCAAACAGCAATGGTCGGATATACAACGAGCTTCCTTCTTTTTGTGGTACCCAGTCTTTATCTGTTTGTACCAGCTGCCACATGCCGTCCATAAATATTTCATAAGGAATAGCAGGCATGGCCATCCGCTCTGCAGAGCGCAGCATGCGCTCATAGTTTTTATCCGGGCGATAAATGGCTATTTGCCCCGCTTTGTTTTTATAGGCTTTAATTCCTTCAAAGATCGTCTGCGCGTAATGCAGGGTGAGGCTGGCCGGGCTAACGGTAATATCGCCAAAAGGCCGGATGGCAACATTTCGCCAGGCTCCGCTGTCATACTGGGCCATAAGCATGTGGTCTGAAAAGATTCTTCCAAAATTCAGGTGGTCAAAATCCACTTCAGCCAATCTGCTTTTTTTTACCTGTTCAACCGGCCATAATTCCTTTCCTTTCTTCAAACGCTCCGGTGTAGGCATTTCTGGTGTGATAACGGCCATGAGTGAAAAATTTTAAAATTGAACTTTTATTTATTATCCCTTATTATTGCAAATAAACGGAATTTTTACCACATTGTACGCGCAAAACGATCAAAATAAATTTCTGATGACTCTGAAACAAGTATCCCTGGATCCTTTTCTTTTAGCACAACTTTACAAGTCTCCTGTAATTCCTTTTGAAAAAACGGAATCATCAGCAACCCATTCTTCCGTGAAATTTTTGGGAAACAACTCCCGCCATATTACCCTCCTTGTTGATAATAGGAATCAACCCTGGCTACCAGAAGAACTTTTTTCACTTCTTACCAAGATTTTACAGGCTTGCGGATTAAGTATGGATGACGTAGCTTTGGTCAACGTTGCTTCTTTGCCCCAGAAAGATTTGTCTGGTATTTTGGAACAACTGGCCACCGAAAAATTGATTCTTTTTGGCTCCTCTTTCAGGGAATGGACAAAACAGCGTCTTGAAAAGAATCAAATTAACCGGCTGGAAGGCTGCCCTTGTTTATTCTCAGACAGTTTACAGGAGCTGAAGGACAATGCCCAACTAAAGAAAGCCTTTTGGCAAACGCTTCAACAATTTTTTGAGCTAAGAAAATAACCATGTCAGAACTTATATTTGCCACACATAACGATAATAAAATAGCCGAAATCAGGAATTTAACCGATAATGAATGGAAGGTTGTCAGCTTGACGGATGTCGGCTTGATGGAGGAGATTCCCGAGCCCTTCGATACGTTGGAAGAAAACGCCAGCCAGAAGGCCAGAACCATATATCAGAAAACACTTAAAGACTGCTTTGGAGAAGATACGGGCCTGGAAGTAAATGCAATAGGCGGAGCGCCGGGTGTGAAATCGGCGCGCTATGCCGGACCAAATAGAAATATGGAGGAAAATATCGCCTTGCTGTTACAAAAAATGGAAAATAAAGAAGACCGCACCGCGCAGTTTCGTACGGTTATCGCTTTATTTTATAAAGGAGAAGCGTACCAGTTTGAAGGTATTTGCAAAGGAGTTATTATTAATGAAAAGAGAGGAACAGGGGGCTTTGGCTATGACCCGGTCTTTGTTCCCGATGGAGCGGATAAGACTTTTGCGGAAATGAATATGGAAGAAAAAAACGCGTACAGTCACCGTGCAAAAGCTTTTGCGCAATTCATCTCCTTTCTGAAAAATTCGGTATAACCAATCTTTATAGATATGTCTAGAGTAAAAATAACCTTTCCGAACAAAAAACCATCGTTTTCTACGCAAATTCCGGTATTAATTCAGCATATTAATTACGGGGGACACCTCGGAAATGATGCGATCTTGTCGGTTGTGCATGAAGCCCGTCTGCGGTTTTTTCAACACCAGGGGTTCAGCGAAATAGACGCCTTCGGAACCGGTTTGATTATGGCTGATTCGGTCGTGATATACCAGGGGGAGGGCTTTCCAGGCGATTTGTTGACGATCACGGTAGTGCTCGACGATCTGAGTAGCCGTGGCTTTGATCTTTATTATCGCATTACCTGTGATCGGGAAGGCAAAGAAGTACCAATTGCTGAGGTGAAAACCGGTATACTTTGTTTTGATTATACGACCCGAAAACCAGTGAGTATCTCCGAACAGTTAAGGAAAAAAATCACGCAATAGATTCTTAACAAAGGCTGCCCGCTCCTGGGCTTGTCTTGATATCCGGGTCGGCGATAAGATTGGTCCAGGGGTAAAAAAGCGTTGTCAATATTGTATCAAAAGCGGTTAATTTGGGACTATTTTATCCTGCCGGATCCCTTTAACTTTGTCACTAAATCATTTATGGAAACTCAACATCCTGGCGACTTTGTTGTTAGGACAATAGTGGTATTAAAAAATTAAATCAGCATGTCAACCTCAGTAAAAACCGAAACAACGTCGATGGATGAAGTGATGCAGAAATCCCATTCTGCTTTTTTGAAATATAAAAAATACAGTTTGAAGCAGCGGGCTGATTTTATGCGCGCTATTGCTGTTGAACTCGAAAATATCCGGGAGAAAGTAGTTCCCGTAACGATGGAAGAAACGAATTTGCCGGAAGGGCGAATGAACAATGAATTGAGCAGAACGATCTTCCAGCTCAATGATTACGCCGCAAACGCCGAAGCAGGGAGCTGGCTGGACGTAAGAATAAATAAAGGTAAACCACAGGATAATGTGGATATCCGCAAAATGCTCGTTCCGCTCGGACCGGTGGTCGTTTTCGGGTCCAGTAATTTTCCGTATGCGTATTCTACTGCAGGCGGCGATACGGCTTGTGCATTCGCTGCAGGCTGCTCCGTCGTCGTGAAAGCGCATCCCGCGCATGAACGCACTTCTGAAATCGTGGCTGAAGCTATTTTGACCGCGGCGCAAAAATGCAATATGCCGGAGGGTATTTTTTTACATGTAAAAGGTGCTTCTTTTGAAACCGGGAATGCACTGGTTAAACATCCGCTGACTAAAGCGGTAGGCTTCACGGGTTCGCTCTCGGGAGGGAAAGCGCTTTTTGATGCGGCCGCTCAACGGGAAGAGCCCATTCCGGTTTTTGCGGAAATGGGAAGCGTTAATCCGGTTTATCTTTTGCCCGAAAAGCTGGAAAATGAGATGGAAGAAGTTGCAAAGGCTTATGCCGCTTCCATTACGCAAGGCGTGGGACAGTTTTGTACCAATCCAGGACTTATTTTTGGCATAGAGGGAGACAATCTCCGGCAGTTTATCAAGATACTGGGAGATGAGATTAAAAAATGTGCGCCGGGTGACATGCTGCATGAAGGCATCGCTAAAAGTTATGCGGAGAAGCGAAAGACCGCACTGGAACAAAAAGGTGTACAAGTGGAGTCGACTTCGGACGCCGCGGCAGAGGACAACCAGGGCATTGCTACGTTGGCTTCCACTACAGGCGAAACGTTCCTAAACAATCCCATACTTCATAAAGAGGTTTTTGGCCCCTATTCTTTGGTTGTAAAATGTAAAGACGAAGCAGAGCTTTTGCAGACTGTTTATAAAATGGAAGGGCAACTGACCAGTACGTTGATGGCTACTGAAAAAGATATCGCCGGCGCTCCCGAAATACTGGAGGCGGTTCAGGATATCTGCGGGCGGCTAATTATGAATGGCGTACCTACAGGCGTAGCCGTATGTACGGCCATGCAACACGGCGGACCATACCCTTCTACAACGGACAGTAGGTTTACTTCTGTGGGTTCCGATGGTATCCGACGGTTTGCCCGGCCATTGAGTTTTCAGAATTTTTCGGATGACCTGTTGCCGGATGAGTTAAAGAACAGCAATCCACTAGGTTTATGGCGGACGGTCAATGATGTTTTAACCAAGGAACCCGTTAAATGACAAATGAGCCTTTTCGTCACCGGGATAAAACTTCGTGGTTGCTTAGAGAAAGTGATCCGTCCTTTGCCTTGCCTGAGCTTGTTTTATAAGATCTGCGTTGGCAATCCAGGCAGCGCGGAAACTACCGAAGGGTTAGTGGTTTATCGCGTTGTTAAGTTATCTCAGCGTGCACCCACGTATACGCTGGCGCGGTCATGCCGGGAGGCCTGTCGCAAGAACCTGATCAGGATGTTGTACTGGTTTCGGTCGTAAAGGCCGCTGTTTAGACGGAAGGTACGAACATAGGACAATGTATTGTTTTGCTGCTTAACCGCTGCCTGGTAACTGCCAAACGGGACCTGAATAGCTATGCTTTTCGGAGCAAGTATGATATGATAGGTCGGGGGGAGGATGTAGTGCACTGTATCGCTTATCACATAGCCTCGACTGATGTAAACCTTATTGGTGCGATGTGTATCCGGGGCTGGCACCTGCCCGATTCGGCTGATCGGGTCCAAGGGGATGTTTAAGCCTTGATCGCTCACTGCTGCATAACGCGGATTGTTGAAAGTGATGGTCTCCTCCGCATACGGTAACGGGCTTTTAGCCAAAGAAAGCCGGTAAGTGTTGACATTCATCTGCAAAAACGAATAGTCGGCAACGACCCGTTCGATCTTATCTTTCCGGCTAAGTGTTTCATAAGGCTGTCTTTGCTCGTATAAAAATCCGGTAAAGCAGGTAGTCATTTTACCCTGTAAATTGCCAAGGCTGTCAAGGGTAAAACGCGCCGTACGAATCTGCCGGTTAACGGTATCGGCATATGCAGGTGTTCGGGTAAATACGCCTCCTTTCGGTGTACAAACTACTACATTTCTGTTGTCTGTAAAGGATCCGAGATAGCCAAAGGGCGTATATTTGTCTGTGCATTCTAACCAGGTGGTATCCTTCCCAAAGGGTACACAGAGAATAATATGATTGCCCTGAGCAGCACTCGCAAATTCAGGACGGAGACTAATGTTCTGATCACCGGCGTATACTTCCGTATAATAAGAGGGAATGCCAGCAACCTTTAACAGTGCCATTGTGTAGTTTACCAAGGCTTTACAATCGCCATAACTCATTGCATCTACTTGGGCGGCTTCCATGGGCTGGAAGCCGCCTTTGCCAACCTGAATACTGATGTAACGATTCTTGCGTTGGACATAGTTATAAATTTTCCTGGCGATTTCGCGAGGAGACGACAGCCCTTTAGTCATCTTGCGGACCCGCGCAATTGTACTTTCTGGCAACTCGTCCCTGCCCGACAATAAATGGGTATATACCCAGGTGCCATACTCTTTCCAGTTGTGAAAGGTGCCTCTCAGGCCATAGTAAGCAAACTTCACCGGTGAAACCATAACCAGGGGCTGATTGCTTTGGAAAAGAGGAGGACTAAACGGTTCGCCGTAGATAGCGTGCTTGTTTTTTATGCGCCAGGTATAAGATGTTGTCTCATTTGAAGCGGCTATCTGGGGGGCTGGCAGGTGCTGGCTGTAATAGCGCAAGGGGAAGTCTGAAGGAGAAACGACCTGAAACGTCGCTTTTTCAATGGCTACACCATCGCTTCTGTCTGGTATCCATTTGGGAAAATATAAACTGAATTTATATTTCTGTTGATAGCTGTAGGCTATGGTATAGGGGTATTTGGGCGACGATGGCAAAAGCCTTTTTTCGCGATCATCTTCAAAAAGCGAAAACGCCTGGATATTGCTCACATCTTCGAAATCTCTTTTCTTGTATTTACGGATGATCTTCCCTGATGCGTCATACAGGGTCGCTGAAATAGCGCGCAGTGGCCGGCTTTTATTGTAGTTGACCCGGATGATGCCGTCATATTTTCCTTTTACATTGAGGATGGTGATAACTTTTTGGTGACTAATCCAGACTTCGTTGGCCTTGTCAACTGTGAGTTGCATGTCGTCCTTGCGAATAACTGCATTGGCGTCCGAAAGCAAAGTCTCTGAAATGTCGGAAACCGGATAGTTTTGTGCAAGGGCAACTCCCGTTGTTAAACAAAGCACCCCCGAGAAAAAAAACATTTTGACTGTCATAGGAACCCTCTTTAGTAGCTGTACAGTTTATTCGGTCCTTTTGTATCTTTCAATGATGCCTTTACGTCGGATGGCACAAGTACAAGCCGGGCACGCTGAGACTGAATGATCCGGTTATAAAATTCTTTTAACGCCATATATTGCTCGGCGTCATATAACGACTTGTACATATCCACGATTGTTTTGATGACAACTTCGTTGCTAAAAGTGTTGTTGTTCAGTATGTATCGTCCACCATTCTCGGGTAGGGCAAGCACTTTTTTCCCGGGTACCGACACGATCTCATATTCCTCCGGATAGCGGAGACTCGTAATAGTATAAAGCTTTTCCGGCGTTCCGAAGTCCACAGGATAATGCCTTTCTTTAAGTTTGAAAGGATTCTCACGGATAAAGCGTTGGAAAAAGGGATTGAATACTACGCCACCATTACCGGCAGATTGCAGATTTTTAAAACGTATATTGAGGATTTCTACCAGGGGGTGCTCAGGATCATTAAGATACCGGATGCTGTCATCGAGAATATCCAGGTCCTGCCATTGCCCCCGCAAAGCTGCCAGATAGGCCTCCTTTGAATTATAGCCATGCATTTCTTCCCGCTTGGCGAGTGCTGCATAACCATAATAACTACGGGTAATGGTCCCGCTTATGGCACCGGTGTCATCTAATTGCAATTTAGCGATAAAAATAGCCTTACGGGCGACAGGGGCTCGTATGGGGGACCATTCTGAAGGTTTATCATTATACAATACCCGGCCGCGTCCATTGATACAGGCAACAGGAAAAACGCCAAACGGCATTGCCGGACGTGTGGCGTCCAGCAAATATGTTTTGGGACCAATTGTCAGGCGGGCCAATACATAGTTGAAATCGCTGATCACAGGGAACAAATCATGGGGCAACCCATTATCCCGGGTAGAGATCAGAACCGGACAGGCGTCTAGTTTTGCGGCCTGCAGGGCCGCAATCAACGACAGGTTGATATCTGCTACATTGCCTTTACGGTCTTCAAAGGCGTCTTTAATGCCTTTTTCACATTGTGTTCCGGTATATCCATCCCAGCTGTACCATTGTTGTATAAACCTGTAGATGCGTTTGGCCAGCGCTAAGGAATCCGCTTTATCGGACAGCAGGGTGTCCAGATGTTTTTTGAAGAAGTTTATGCCTTTTTTCAGCTGTATGCCAAAGGACTTGTTGGTCTTTAGTTCATGATCCACGTCATCCCAGGTTTTCGCCAGTTCTTCGGTGCTGCCGTTAAAACGATGTACCGACGCCAGTTCGAAACGTACAGAAGAACGGAAATTGCTGGCCGCTGTCATATATTTCTCTTCTTTAAACGCCGGGACATCTTTCATGCCTAATTTCAATACCGCGCAGTCGGCTTTTCCACCGTTGAAAGTGGTCAGGCAATCGTCTACGCGTGAACGTTCGTTTTTTGTCAATTTGTAAAACCCGATCAGAGAAATATGATATTCCAGGTTAGCGGGAATTTTTGCCCAATATTCGCTGTACATTTTGGGAATATCGCTCTGGAAATCCCACTGCCTGAAATTATAGATAAAAGGAGAGGACAGATCGTAGGCAACTTCTATGACGGATCCGGTTTTCGCATTCGGGAGGGTAAATTTCGCCAAATCCAAATACTGGCTCTTATTCTCGGTGTAGATGTCCTTTAACCGTAGCCGGGCAGTTTCTTCTCCCGGATTAAAGGTCCTGCCTTTAACGTTGGATAGAATCTCCTGTCCGCCCTTGTTTTTATAGAGGGGTATGGTGAAATTGGCCTTATCTACGCCTTTTTCATTGAGAATTTTTATGCGTACATGGTAATGATGGATAAGGGGGTTGTCTACGTGATTATCAATATAGGTACGTCCAAATTCCTTTATTATCACGGCATTGGCGCTTGTATCCTGCTTGTAGCTTTTCATATACAGCGTTGCTGGAGGTACCTCCCCGAAGGGAAAGGAGCCATTTTGGGCAAAAAGCAAGGCGGGAAACCACAGTAAAAGCAAGGCGGGTAAGAGTCGTTTCATTAGGTAAGGTTGTGTTAAAGGCTGCTTTGTTTAACAAATATAGCGAAAAAATTAAATCCCATGGCCCGGACAGCTGCAGTAAACCTGTTTTCTTTGCCCGCTGTCCGAAAAATCTTTGAATATCCTTTTCCCCTCCGGCAATGATGACCGCAATATGAGCGGTATTTTCCCTTCCGATCGTGTTTTCATCTGGTGATTAATGACCGATGAAAATATGCAAGACTAAAAAAAGAAAAGGAATTCACAGCTGTCTTATACGGCTATCTTATACGGTTTAAAAACTTTTTCCGATCTTGCAGCCGAATATTTTCGAACAGACAAATTGAATAATGAATCATTTCCTTTCTGTAACCAATGTAGATAATATTTCGGAGCTAATAGACTGCGCCAAAGCTTATAAACAAAACCCAATAAAAGATGAATTGCTTGGGCGGCATCGAACTTTGGGTATGTTGTTTTTCAATCCTAGCATGCGCACACGTATCAGTACCCAGATTGCAGCCCGGAACCTGGGAATGGAAGTGGTTGTTTTTAATATTGACAAGGAAGGTTGGCAGCTGGAGTTTGCTGATGGCGTGGTGATGAACGGGGATAAATCGGAGCATGTGAAGGAAGCAGCGGCCGTAATGGGACAATATTTTGATATCCTGGCGATTCGTACGTTTCCGGGTCTGAAAAACCGGGAGGACGATTATCAGGAAAAATACATTTCTCAATTTGTAAAATATGCGGGTATTCCCATAGTCAGTCTGGAAAGTGCTACCTTGCATCCTTTGCAAAGCCTGGCAGACCTGCTGACGATCACCGAACATTTTGATTTTACCAAGGCAAGGAAGAAGCCCAAGGTGGTATTGTCCTGGGCTCCGCATATCCGCCCGCTTCCACAATCGGTGGCCAACTCTTTCGCCGAATGGGTCAACGCTTGGGATAAAGCCGACTTCGTCATTACCCATCCCTCCTCCGGCGGGTATGAACTGGACGAAAAATTCACCCGGGGAGCCAAGATCGAATACAATCAGGAGAACGCCCTGGAAGGCGCCGATTTTGTTTATGTGAAAAATTGGTCTTCTTACCAGGATTATGGAAAGGTCACCAAAACGGATAATGCCAGAATGCTCACGATGGACAAACTGCGTAATACCAACCAGGCTAAAGTGATGCACTGTCTGCCGGTGAGACGCAATCTGGTGATTGCAGATGAAGTTTTGGACAGTCCGCAATCCATTGTAGCAGAAGAAGCAGCTAACCGCGTTTGGGCTGCGCAAGCCGTACTGGCGGCCATCTTGAAAAACAAATTATAAAAATCCAGGGCTCCTTTGTATTTTGTGCCCGAAAAAAGGTTTAGAAGGCAGACAATGAAATGAAGCATTTGGTAAAATCTGAGGAGCAAAGCAGGTTGCTCGTTATCAAAGTCGGGGGAAATGTGATTAACGATGAAGTGGCGTTAGATTCGTTTTTGAAAGATTTTTCCAGAATTGAAGACCATAAGATCCTCGTACATGGCGGTGGAAAAAAAGCCACGGAAATAGGAGAGAAGCTGGGTATTGTTTCCCGCTACGTGGATGGAAGAAGGATAACCGACCAATCAACTATTGACTTAGTTACAATGGTGTATGGCGGGTTGATCAATAAAAAAATAGTAGCTCGTTTACAGGCGTTTGGCTGCAATGCGCTGGGGCTGACAGGAGCCGATGCCAACAGCATCCCGGCTGATAAGAGACCGGTAAAAGAAATAGATTACGGCTATGTGGGCGATATTAAAAACGAGAAACTGAACGTAGGAGCGGTGAAGCTGTTTTTAAAAGAAAATCTGGTTCCGGTTCTCGCACCCTTAACGCATGATGGGAAAGGACAGTTGCTCAATACCAATGCAGATACAATTGCTGCTGCATTGGCAGTAGCCCTGGCCGGGTATTTTGAGGTCAGGCTGATATATTGTTTTGAGAAAAAGGGAGTGCTAAAAGATGTAAATAATGAGGAGGAAGTAGTACCGCTTATAAATAAAGAAATATATAAAAAAATGCTTGTCCAAAACGCACTGTCTGAAGGAATTTTACCTAAATTGCACAATGCTTTTCAGGCGATTGACAACGGGGTCAGCAGTGTGCTCATAGGGCACGCCAGCGATATTAGGAAAAATTCCGGAACAACGGTTTCCGGCACACTGATAAAGTCATAAAATGAGTTGGATAAAAGTAAATATGTTCTGTCTTCTCCCACCACCCCTTTGGGGGGTAAAATGATATGTTGCGGCCCGGCCGCTAACCAAAGAAGACAAAAAATTATTTACGCATACCTGCAAACAGGTGCAAAAAACAACTCAAAATGAATACAGACCATTTATATCATGACGCTGTTACCTTACTCAAACAGCTCATTGCCACACCCTCTTTCAGCAGGGAAGAAGACCAGACCGCCTCGCTTTTATGTAAATTTTTAGGGACCGCCCACATTGCCCACAACCGGGCAGGAAACAACGTCTGGGCCTTTAATAAACACTTTGATCCGTCCAAGCCGACAATTCTGCTGAATTCACACCATGACACGGTCAAGCCGAACAAAGCATACACGAGAGATCCTTTTAGCCCGTCTGAAGAACAAGGCAAGCTATACGGATTAGGTAGTAATGATGCCGGAGGATGCGTTGTATCGCTACTGGCCGCCTTCCGGTATTTTTATGAAAAAGAAGATTTACGATACAATCTGGCAATCGCCATTACCGCTGAAGAGGAGAATTCCGGCAGGGGAGGGATAGAAAGTATTCTGTCTGAACTTCCCCAAAATATTGCATTTGCCATCGTAGGAGAACCCACATTAACGGATATCGCTATCGCCGAAAAAGGGCTGATGGTACTGGATTGTACGGCGCATGGTATTGCCGGACACGCTGCCCGGGAAGAAGGCGACAATGCCATTTATCATGCCATTGAGGACATCCTGTGGTTTGGTAATTACCGGTTTCCTGAAATATCCGAAACGCTGGGACCTGTGAAAATGACTGTTTCTGTGATAAGGGCCGGCGAGCTTCATAATATGGTGCCTTCTCAGTGCAGCTTTACTGTGGATGTTCGTGTAACAGATGTTTATACCCATGAAGAAATTTTAAACATTATCAAACAGCACGTCAAAAGTGATGTACGGCCCCGATCCATGCGTATGCGTTCGTCCTTTATAGACAAGGAGCATCCAATCGTAAAAGCTGCCCTAAAGATCGGTAAGAAAACCTACGGCTCACCTACTACCTCTGACCAGGCGCTTATACCATTTCCTTCTGTTAAGATGGGTCCGGGGGATTCCGCCCGTTCCCACAGTGCGGATGAATTTATCTGGCTCAGGGAAATCAAATCGGGTATTACTGCCTATATTAGTATGCTGGAAGATGTAATTTAACTACTTTTGGAAATTCTAAAAACATACAGATGAAACTTTGGCAAAAAGATAGGAACGCCCTGGAGGAAGTAGATCGGTTTACGGTGGGCAACGATCGGGAAATGGATATGTATCTGGCTCCATTTGATGTATTGGGATCCCTCGCTCACATTACCATGCTGGAATCAGTCGGATTACTTTCGGCTGAAGAACTGGACAAATTATCCCGTGCGCTGAAAGATATTTATGAGGACATACAAGGAGGTCATTTTCAGCTTGAAAGTGACGTGGAGGATATCCATTCGCAGGTTGAACTGTTGCTTACACGCAGATTAGGAGACGCAGGAAAGAAGATACATAGCGGTCGCTCGCGAAATGACCAGGTAATGGTGGATGTAAAGCTTTACTTGCGCGATGAAGTTGAACAACTTGTCAAAGAGATTAAATCTTATTTTGATCAGCTCATAGGCCTGAGTGAACAATATAAAGCATTTTATCTTCCTGGCTATACGCATTTGCAAATAGCAATGCCTTCCTCGTTCGGATTGTGGTTTGGGGCTTATGCCGAAAGCCTCGTGGATGATATGATCACTCTACATGCTGCATACAGGATAGTAAATAAAAACCCCCTGGGCTCTGCAGCAGGTTATGGATCTTCATTTCCGTTAAACAGAAGGATGACAACCCGCCTTTTAGGATTTGAGGACTTAAATTATAATGTAGTGTATGCCCAGATGGGAAGGGGAAAAACCGAACGGGTTGTAGGACAAGCATTGTCCAACGTAGCAGCTACACTTTCAAAAATGGCCATGGATGTCTGCTTGTTTATGAATCAAAATTTCGGTTTTATTCGTTTCCCAGATGAACTGACCACCGGTTCTTCTATTATGCCACATAAAAAGAATCCCGATGTGTTTGAACTCATCCGCTCGCACTGCAACAGGATAAAAGCGCTGCCGAATGAATTGGCGATGATGACCACTAACTTGCCTTCTGGTTATCACCGTGATCTGCAATTGCTGAAAGAAAATTTATTCCCGGCTTTCAATAACTTGAAGAACTGCCTGTCGATGGCCTCCTTGATGTTCAGTCATATAGAAATTGATAAGGAAATCCTCAAGGAGGAAAAATATAAGTACCTTTTTAGTGTGGAGGAGGTAAACAAGTTGGTACTACAGGGGGTTCCTTTCCGCGATGCTTATAAACAGGTGGGGCTGGCCATTGAGAAAGGAAAATTTAATTATTCTACTGAAATAAAGCATACGCATGAAGGGAGCATTGGCAATCTTTGTAATACAGAAATACAGCAAATGATGAATAACACACTGGAGCTATTTGACTTTGACAAGGTGCAGGAAGCCCTGAACGCTTTATTAAAAGATTAAGATGACCAAAAAGATCATAATGAAAAAACTTGCTTTTCTTCTAGTGGTGATGTTACCGTCTGTTTTTTTCGGTTGCCGGAATATGACGAACAATCGTACCTTGCAGGCAGGTACATGGCGAGGGGTATTGCATCGTTCAGATGGCATCGGCATCCCGTTTAATTTTGAAGTACAAGACAGTGGAAAAGTCTTGTATATCAAAAATGGCGAAGGCAGACTGAAAGTAGATAGCATTCGTTATGTCGGTGATTCTGTTTTTATCCACATGCCGTTTTTTAATTCCGATTTTTTAACTTATTTCCAGAATGACGGTGCTTTGAAAGGACAATGGGTAAAACACTACCCTGACACCAATCGTACCCTGGGCTTTACGGCCGAGCCTAATACTGCATATCGGATTACACCAGCACCCCGATCTGCAAAATTTAACGTAACGGGACGCTGGCGTACGAATTTTTTTACACCGGGAACAGGTGATTCGTCAATCGCTATTGGTGAGTTTAAACAGCAGGGCAACCGCCTGACCGGAACGTTTTTAACTAAATATGGTGACTATCGATACTTACAAGGTGTGGTCAGTGGCGATTCGCTTTTCCTTTCTACTTTTGATGGTTCCCATATATACCTTTTTGAAGCCGCAATAGAAAACGACAGTACAATTACCGATGGGGTCTACTACGCGGGTTTTCAGGGCAAAGAAAGCTGGACAGCTGTTAAAGACAGTACGGCCAGTTTACCTGATGCATTTTCCATAACCACCTATAAGCCGGGTATGGATCAGTTGGACTTTACTTTTCCCGATTTAGAAGGAAACCCCGTTTCCATTTCCGATGAACAATTCAAAAATAAGGTGGTAATTGTTCAGATTTTGGGGTCTTGGTGCCCAAATTGTATGGATGAAACCCAATTTTTGAGCAATTGGTACCAACAAAATAAAAGTAAGGATATTGCAGTGGTCGGCTTGTGCTATGAGCGTTCTTCAGTCTTCCAGGAGGCGGTGAACAGCGTAATGACTTTCAAAAAGCGTTTTGGTGTATCATACCCGTTATTGATAACAGGGGTGGCCTTAAATGATCCGCATTTAATGGAAAAAACCCTGCCGCAATTGGAACATTTTATTAGTTTTCCGACGACTATTTTCCTGAATAAAAAAGGCAGGATCGCCAAAATACATGCGGGGTTTGCCGGCCCGGGGACCGGTTCCCATTTTCAAGCTTATAAAAAAGAATTTAATCATATTGTAGATTCCCTGCTTAGTCTGCCACGGTAGGTTATTATCTGCCCTTCAATACTTATTCAAATCCTTCACTTCTTTTTCTTAATTTTGCACTTTCATTGTAATTCGCGTGAACTGAGTATTTATGGTACGTAAACTTTTTCTGACATACCGTCTCCACTTGGGTATTCTTTTTTTGCTACTGGGGATATTTATCAATTTTAGTTCGGGCATTAATTTGGCCTGGATATTTTACCTGGTAGCACTGATTCTGATATTCACCCATTTTTTTCTCGGTCCGCTTGGCCTGGCACAAGGATACCTGGAAGAAGGTGATTTGGAAGGTGCCGAAGTTATTCTGAAAAAAATCAAATTTCCGAGCCTGTTGTATAAGCCGATTCGTTCGACTTATTATTTTTTAAAGTCCATTATTGCCAGCACGAAACAAAATCTGGATGAAGCGGAAGATTACATGCAAAAATGTGTTTCGCTCGGTACGCCGATGAAAGAAGTGCAGGCGCAGGCCTATTTTCAGCTTGGAAACATCTCTTATCAGAAAAGCAATATGAAGAAGGCCAATGAATACCTTAAAAAAGCGGTTAGCGCTGGTTTGCCCGATAGAGAAAGTAAAGCTGCAGCGTACCTGCAACTGGCTTCCATTGCGATGGCCAGAAGAGATTTTAAGGGAGTGCGACGTTATCATAAGTTATGCAAGGACCAGAATCCCACATCAACCGAAGTGGTTACCCAACTCAAACAGCTGGATAAGTATTTGCCCCGTATGCCGGGATAACCATTGCCATTATGCCTTTCTAGCTCGAAAAAAGATCCGATTGTTTTATTGGATTTTAGTAATAAGCAGCGCTCTGCCGACGAAGAAAGCATGGGCTATGCCGATTGCAAGCCCACCCTTCCGGGGATTAGGAACTTTCTTGATCGTCGTGTTCCATCAACGTAGATCTTCCGAAGGCCAAACGACGTAGCGGTCTATCAACAGCCCACCCGCCTTCCCATTAAACGGATACTGGCAGCCTTCAAAAGGAGGCCTCAAACCGGCTTCCTCCGCTTCGTTTGCAAAACAGTCTTTTCTCCTTTGAAAGCGACATAATTACCTATATTAAGGAGAAGTTGAACTTTAAAAAAACTTTCTAACCAAATGAATAAAAGTACTTTAGAGGAAGGTATATAATTCCGATAACTTATTGAGCATGAAACCAGGCTTAATAAGTCACCTGGGAATGCTTACCTGCAGAGTCCCCCGACCATTAAAAACATACAAATGAAACGGATGAAATGAACGTTCATCGGGCTGTCGAAAACGAAAGCAAATCGGCAACCGCACGTCCTGTGAGCGATCACCTCTGCCTGACTGTACAATCAGCAGTTTATTCCTGCTCCTTCAGCGCTATAGGTTGTCCCAACCGATATATTTCTTAAACCCTCCTGTAAGATGTCAAGACTTTCAAATACCATAAATGCTTGTCAAACCACAGTCGGAGCTTACAGCTTATACCTCGGAACGTTCATTTCGCCGGTTTTAGCAATTCAGCCAAAGTCAGGGTGTCAGTAACCGGTGTTTTGTTTAAGCACGCCACCGCTTCTATCAATTTGCGCCTGAGGAATAGGAAAATAGCTGTCCTTTTCTCCTTCAAATGTAACGCCCTTATAGAGGGTTATATAGCTGCTCTCAAAAGCGGTATAGCTGTTCAAGACCTCTTTGGCAATGCCCCACCGAACCAGGTCAAAAAATCTTTGTCCTTCTAGCGCCAGCTCCAGTCTTCTTTCAAAACGAATAGCCTTTATGGCGTAATCTTTGTCAGGAAAAGCCGGATACGGTTGAACATTATAGGCAGCCGCATCTTTTCCGTTTATCTTTTTATGGGGGATCTTGGCAGCTCTTTTTCGTACGCTGTTGACCATTTTAAGGGCATAGGCTAACTCTCCCGTTTCGGCGGCACATTCGGCAGCCATTAAGTATACGTCTGCCAGGCGGATAATATTTACGTTCAATGATGTGATCTCCAATGCGCCCGGCGATGTGTTACCGGAAAAATCAGCCTGGTCGATCATTTGTTTCGAGGCGACAAAAGGACCGTCAACAGCCATATCACGTATCCAGTCGCCGCCCGGCATGATGCCCCAATCGTGATAAGGTACGCCTCGTCTGCCCACGGTGTAATCGAGTCTCGGGTCAAAAGCAATGGTCTGGTCGACTTTATAGTTGGTTTTAGCGGCGCCTTCCAGGCCAAAATCTGATAAATAAGGATTGTTGCGATAACTCTTGTCAAGCATGGGCAAACCATCCTTGTTTACGCGAAATGCATTAACCAGGTCAATACTGGGATTAAAAAAACCGCAGCAGTTGATTGGCGCAGAACCGTATAGGCCCGCGAGCATGTCGCCAACATTACCGTTGTCCCCTGTGCCATCAGGATTAATGGTATGTTGTGCGGCGAAGATAGCTCCTGGTCCGTTCTCCGTATTGACATCAAAATTGTCCAGGAATGGAATACTTTCCAAGGCAGGGCGGGCGGCGATCACCGCTTTAAATAAGGGAAGCCCTTCTTTGTATTTTTGCTCATACAAATAAACTTTCCCCAAGTAGGCTTTTGCCGCGATCTGATCTACTCTTCCTGCCTCGCCCATCGGAGGATCAGCAGGGAGATTTTCCGCGGCAAATTTGAAATCGGCCTCAATCATCGGTAATATATCCACATCGTTGGGAACCTTAGCTGCTTGTTCGGTGGACATGGTTTCATCTATATAGGGGATGTTTTTAAACACGCGCCACAGGAAAAAATAATAATGGCCCCGAAGCATCTTTGCTTCAGCTTCTATCTCCCTTGCCCGCTCGTCGGAGAACTTGTCTTCCGCCTTTTCCTGTACCTGTTTCAGCGCGCGCAGGGTGGCATTGCAACGGGTAATCCCTTCGTAGTAATTGGTCCACATGGTGCCTAAATGTTCATTATCGCTGTTTGGAATATGCTTTTCTATATCAAGCATTGTCGCTTGGTCGGAGGGAATGCTTCCTTTGTGCGCATTATCGGCGGCTACTTCCGCAAAAAGCCACTGACTCGGCGCGGCAGCGTAATTGCCCCAGGTGCCATTTACATTGCCGTTCAATAACCCATAAGCCCCTATAAGCAAATATTCCACCCCTTTTTTACTGTTTACCTGCTCGTCAACAAGTTGCCCCTGAGGGGTTTCCTTGAGAAAACTCTTACCACAAGCTCCGGCAATCAGCCATAAAGCAATGACCGCTATCTGATATATTTTTTTTATCGTATTCATTTTTTCAGTTTTTTTAGGATCAAATAAAATAATACACGCCAAAACGTCTTTTTCTGATTAAAACATAGTAGCAGGAATCAGAAAGTGACGTTTAGCCCTACCAAGTATTGGCGGGGGATGGGATAAACACCCATATCTACTCCCGGTGCAGTGTAAGTCGACGAGTATTGGCTCACTTCCGGATCCATTCCACTATAGGAGGTAATGGTAAACAGGTTGGTGGCGCTGACATATATCCGGAGATCAGATATCCTGTCCCGGAACATGGTTTCAACCGGAAAGTTATACCCGATTTGGAGGTTCTTCATCCTGAAAAAGCTGCCGTCCTGCACATAGTAGCTGGAGGACTGGTATTCTATCGAAGGAGCGTCGGCATTGGGAGAAGGCATCATGCTGTTCGGGTTCGTCTCCGGGTCCCAAGCATCAAGTGTACGGGTACTTACCGCTCCCGCAAAGGCAAAAAAGTCGGTATATTGGCGGGTAAGATCGAAAATATCATTTCCTTGAGAACCGTTAAAGAACATATTGATGTCAAAGCGTTTATATGAGGCACTAAAGCTTAAAGAATAAATAAAATCGGGATGTGGATTGCCAATAACCGTACGGTCATAGGCATTGATAATACCATCGGGAGTTCCACCTGGTCCTGAAACGTCGGCGAACTTAAAGCCGCCGACACGCGCTTCGTCGTAAGAAGGACTTTTGGCTATGTCTTCTTCATTTTGATAGATGCCGATCACCCGGTACCCGTAAAAGGCGCCCAGTGGCGCGTCCGCCTTCATAATGGACGTGGTAACCCCGCGTAGCGTGAGGTAGGGTTGTTCGGATACGGTAGGGGCAAGCCTGACAATCTTATTGGTATAATGAGAGATATTTACGCCGGCATCGAAGCTGAGCGGACTGCTTCCTGAGGGCGCCATATAATGGTAGTTTAAAGAAAATTCGAGCCCTTTGTTTTCCATATCACCCGAATTAATAAAAGGAGAAGCACCTTTGCCTACGGCCGCGGCAGGCTGCGGAACAGGATATAACATGCCATTGGTTTTTTTGTTGAACCAATCAATGGCCCCATCAATCTTATGATCAAAGAGCGAAAAGTCGATGCCCACGTTAATGGATTTTACTTCCTCCCATTTTATCGCCGGGTTATCATAGTTGCTCGTCCACAATCCGCTGGCCAGTTCATTACCCCCGGCGATGGGATAAGTTGATGTGGTGATACTGGAAGCATATCTGCGCATATATTGAAAGGAGGGGATGTTCTGGTTACCGGTAACACCATAGCCGGCCCTGACTTTTAAATCATTAACCCAGGATACGCTTCTCATAAACTCCTCGTTGGAGATTCTCCAGGCCGCACTCGCTGCGGGAAACAGCCCGTATTGGTTTTCCGGCCCGAAGTTTGAAGATCCATCACGGCGCAAGGTAACGGATAACAAGTACTTATCTTTAAACGCGTAGTCCGCCCGACCAAAGACCGAGAACAAGGATCCTTCAGAACCATCACTTCCCGCACTATTGGTGGCTGCCGTATTGATATAATAATAATTAAGGTCTCCCGTTACAAAAAAATCTCTGCCATCGCCATCTAATTGATGCCAATTGTTTTTTACCGCCTCGGTACCGGCAAGCAGCGTAAGGGCATGGATGTCATTGAAACTATGTTTATATGTCAGCGTATTGGTCCAGGTCCAGTCCGCGTTATAGCCCTGGTATTCACTAAGTGTGTTATTCGTAAAACTGCCTTCGGAACGTTCCGGGTTAGGATATCCTATGGATTTGCCATTGTAGTTTTCATAACGGACGCCATAGGTGCTTCGAAAATTCAACCCTTCCATCAGTTTTATGTCGGCATAGGCGCTGCCAAAGAATTGTCCGCTTTTGTTGATGTTATCCTTCGCCCGATACAGTATGGCCATCGGATTATCGGCATTTCCCAACTTATCCCCTCTGGAGCCTGCAAAGTTCCCCATAATGTCATAGACCGGAATAATGGTTTGAATCCGATAAGCCCAGCCAATGGGCGAATCCTCACCCTGGTAGGAGCCGGACGTATTTTCATTGACCCCAAAACCATGCCCTTTGGTAAAAGAATACTGCATGTTTTCTCCAATTGTCACCCGGTCATTCAGGAAAGTAAAACTGGTATTGCTGCGGATTGTAGCACGTTCAAACTCGGTATACTTAAAAGTGCCTTCCTGGTTGAAATAGCTGCCACTTAACGCATAGGTTGAGTTTTCACCGCCTCCTGTTACACTCAGCTGATAGTTCTGCATGGGGGCGTTGCGGGTAATTTCGTCAAACCAATTAGTACCCTTTTTATTGGCACGGGTGATTTGATAAAACAGCGCAGGGTCCATGGTGTAGTTATATTTTGAGGGATCCGCATCAGCGGGCGTTATCTCATGTCCTGTTTTGTTTCCGGCCAGTAAGTAATCCGGAAGTACGGGTTTGTCCGGGTCGGTGCCATAATTAGTGCCTGTAGTGGCATTTGTCCCGGGTGTTTTTTCGGCATTTTTGTATCGTTCGTAAACATACTCCGCATATTGCATAGGCGTTAAGAACTCCGGGAAGCGGTTCCGGTTGGGTCTTTGTGTCCCATAATACATACTTAATGATACCTGTGGAGGCCCCTTTTTGCCCTTTTTGGTGGTAATGATTACAACGCCATTGTTGGCCCTTGATCCGTAAATAGAGGCAGCAGAAGCGTCTTTTAACACTTGCATACTTGCAATGTCACTGGAGTTTAACCAACTCAGCTTCCCTTCGTAAGGCACCCCGTCTATAATATATAACGGGTCGTTGTTATTGATCGTACTGTAGCCCCTGATCCTGATCTGTGGTGTAGCTCCGGGAGCGCCGTCATTGATGATTTGTACACCCGTAGCTTTACCCTGTAAACTGGCAATAGGGCTGGCGGCGGGCTGCCGCTTTAACTCTTCGACATTTACTACGTCCACCGAGCCTGTTAAGTCTTTCTTTAGCTGTGTAGTATAGCCGGTTACCACCAGTTCATTTAAAGATCGAGCGCTTGTTTCCAGGCTGATCGTTAAATGCGCTTTGTCCGCGACCGGGATTTCGCGGGTTTCGTAGCCAATCGCATGAATAACCAGTACCGCATCATCAGGAACATCTATCCGGAATCGACCTTGTGCATCGGTCACGGTACCGGTGGTGGTACCCTTAACCTGTATCGTGACACCAGCCAAGGGATTCCCTTTTTCATCTGTAACGACACCGGATATGGGTTGATCTTGTAGAATGGTTTCCTTTTTAGCCACGACAATGACCCCATTTTCCAAAATTTTAAAATGAAGGCCCGTGTTAGCAAACAACGTTTTAAGTATTGCTGAAACCGGTTTGTCTTTGATCTTTAAATTTACACGTTGATTGACAGGTACAATATCCTCACTGTATAAAAAACGACAGTCGGCCTTCCTGCTGATGACACTGAATACTTTTTTTAGTTTTACGTTTTCGAAGTGCAGGGTTAGGTTGATATCATTTTGAGAATAACTTTTGGCGGAAACTTGCAGACAGGCTGCCAAAATAAGTAAAAAGCTGATTTTCATACAGAGAAACGCTTTTGTGAGGGTTGCATTACCTACGCAGCCCGTCACAGGTACATTTTTTTTCATATCTTTGTAAAGACTTTTGGTTAAGAATGGAAACTTCATTTCCGGCGCGAGCCGTCTTGAGGTTTCATTTGATCTAACGGGAAAAGTAGCCGCTTTTCCCGTTTTTTAATAAGAAGATCTTTTTTTCATTGGCTTACTATTTTATATGCGTTAAAAAATTATTTATCCGAATCTATAACGACCCTGTTTTTATTAATTGTATAGCTAAACGGACGGATCATCTGTAGCTCGTTTAAGGCCTGTTGCAGCGTCTCTCCTTCAAAAATACCTGTAAACGAATAAGCTTGCACCTTCTCACTGGTAATAATGATCTCTACATTAAAGAAACGATTCATGCGACGGGCCAGTTCCACAAACGACTCATTGTTAAAAACCAGCTGGTTGTCCAGCCAGGCTATTTCACTGATCACCGTATCGCCAGGATGTACTACGACAGGATGAATATGTGTTACTTCTAGTCTCTGCGTCTGCTTTATCGGCTTTAATGTTTTGCTTTCCGCCACCCCTTTTTCACAGCTTTTTACAAGCTGGTGGTCACCGGGATAATACATGAATTTTTCCCCCGGATCCAGGTGGAGCTTTTTCCCCGGATCATCTCTTAAAGAAACCGTGATAGAACCTTCGATTAAAGTGGTTTCACATTTATTTTCATCCGGATAGGAACGGACGTTAAAGGCGGTGCCGAGGTCCTTAATATTGAAATACTCAGTATGTATAATAAAAGGTTGGTTGGCATCGTGTTTAATTTTAAAGTAAGCTTCTCCGGAAAGGGTTACTTCCCGTATAGCCGCTTCTTTGAAATTATTGGCATAGGATAAGCGTGAGTCAGCGTTTAGCCAGACTTGCGTGCCGTCCGGCAGTACGACCATTGATTTGGAACCATTTTCTGTAGAGACTACATTTACTGCGGAGGAAGAAGTCCTTGTTTGTAAAAAGAAGGCACCTAAACCCACTAACAAGCAAATGGCAGCCGCATACCACCAAAAACGTTTTCTTGTGGGGGGGCTTTCCATATGCATTTTGGCCTTCGGGCTTTCTTCCAGTGCCGCCATTACTTTTTCTTTATTCTGCCTGGTAGTCTCGAGAATGGCTTCTTTTTCAGGCGCATTTTGTACGGACAGGGCATAGGACTCCAGGAGGTCTATCATGTAATCCCCATCTTCTATTCCTTCTTCTTTCATTAAGGCATTAAGTAGTGCCATTTCGGAAGAGTCAATTTCTCCCGATAATCTTTTTGCCAGTAATTCCCAGATTCTAGTCTTGTTTGTCATTGACGTATTTCCCTTGCTACACCATTTTTGTTTATCTTCTTAAAGAAAACAATTTTTTGGAGGCTTACCCTTAAAAAAGGGCAGGAATTATTTGGTGGTTTTCGAAAAGGACTTTTTAAACGCAGGTTCCCGCAGGTAATGTTGAAACACTTTAAATAGCCTTTTCATAGCGATCCCCATTTGCGTTTCTATGGTTTTGGGGGAAAGATCAAGCAAGGATGCGGCCTCTTTGTATTTCATTCCGTCTTCTTTGATCAACTTGTAAATAAGCCGGCATTTGGCCGGTAGTTGATGAACGGCTTCTCTGATCTTAAGACGAAGCTCGTTGGTCATTAGTATATCTTCTGGCGTAGCAGTATCAGCGGCTTTCATCCATATGGCGGTATCTTCCAGGGAAATCGTTTGATGCTTTTGCTTTTTTCGAAGGTGATTAAAAGCGGTGTTGCGTATGCTTACGTACAAATACAATTTAAAATTATTGGAAGACTGTAGTACAGCTCTTTTCTTCCAGACGTTCAAAAGCACATCGGAAGCGATCTCCTCGGCAAGGCTACGGGATTTAATGAAGGAAAAGGCGAAGCGCATCAGATCCGGAAAGCAATAATCAAACAGCCTGCTAAATGCTATTTCGCTTTCTTGTTTTTGCACTTGATTGAATAAAAGAAGTAGTTTGTCGTTGTCGATCATACGTTCGAATTCCGATAATCAGCAACAAGGTACAAAAAATTTTCTATTTACTATCCTTCGTTTTACCCATTTCAAGGATAACTTTGTATTCTTTTGGACGAATGGGACAAACAGACAAACGAGACTGGCGGAGAAGGGACATTTCCTCCAGGCGGTGATCTTCTTTCATCGCCTTTAAAGAAACAGCTTGCTTGAAGGGTTTGATGGGTTTGATATCAACGGCTACCCAGCGGTCATCGGGTGTAGTGGGATCCTGGTACGCTTCTTTAACCACTTTGGCCAATCCTACAATCTCCAGTCCTTTGTTGCTGTGATAAAAGAATACGCTATCTCCTTTTTTCATGGCTTTCAAATTATTGCGCGCCTGGTAATTGCGCACCCCATCCCAAAATGTTTGTCCATCCTGTACTAATTGATCCCAGGAATATTTAAAAGGTTCGGATTTTACTAACCAATAGTTCATATTAATTTATAATTTAAGTAGTCAATAAGCACTTTGTTCCGAAAAAATTCTCCGGGGGAAGTTGCGGCTTACCATCCACTGGCCAATACATCTGCCAGGTGAAGGCATTTCAACCCCAATTCTTTTTGTTTGATATACCCTTCGAGTTGCATCAGGCAGGACAGGTCTGTCGAAATGATATATTCCGCTCCCGTTTCTGCAGCATTGGTTATTTTCTGATCAGCCATGCCTATGGAAATGGGTTCATATTTTACGGCGAAGGTGCCGCCAAAACCACAACAGGTCTCCACATTATTCATTTCACGTAGCTCAAGTCCGCGCACCTGCGCCAGCAGCCTTCGGGGCTCTTCTTTGATCTTGCACTCTCTGAGGCCGGCACATGAATCATGATAGGTGGCTATACCGTTCAGGGTTGCGCCGACATCAGTTACTTTCAATACGTTAACCAGGAATTCCGAAAATTCAAAAAGGTTTTTTTGTACTTCTTTCATCTCATTATGGACTGCTGAGTTGCCGAACAATTTTCCATAATAATTACGTACATACCCTGTACAGGAGGCGCTTGGAGAAACGATATAATCATAGCTGTGGATGTCCCGCAAAAATTTCTTCCCTACCGCTTTGGCCTCTTTCCAATAACCGGCATTAAAAGCAGGTTGTCCGCAACAGGTCTGTTCGGGGTTATATTGTACCCGGCAGCCCAAACGTTCTAACACTTTGATCATGTTGAAAGCCGTTTCCGGATAGAGCTGATCTACAAAACAGGGGATGAAAAGCGATACATTCAAATGTTCCATGCAAGTAATTATGCGTCAAACTTACAGTAAAAACAGCTAAACGCAAAGATCAAGTTATTTCAACTTTCGGTTGAATGCGATCATTTGGAGCGCCGTGAGTGCAGCCTCCTTGCCTTTGTGTCCGTGTACACCGCCTATGCGATCTCTGGCTTGCTCAACATCATCTACGGTGAGGACGCCGAAAATTACCGGTACAGGTAAAGTAACATTAAGTTCCGTTATACCTGCTGTCACAGCCTGGCAGACATAATCAAAATGGGGGGTTTCCCCCTTGATTACACAACCAAAGGCGATGATGGCATCGGGTTCCTTTTCCGTGCCTTTGGTAGTCTCGAAATAACGCCGGCTGGCAAAAGGTAGTTCAAAAGATCCGGGGACCTGCATAGCAGTTGTTTCGGTAATCCCGTTTTCTTGAAGTGTACTCAGGCATCCACTAACCAGCTCATCAACGATAAAATCATTCCATTGGGTGGAAAACAGGGCAATACGGGCATCGGAAAGGTGAGCCAATCCGGCGGTATCGAGTAATGTGCTGTTGTGTACAGACATTTGCTATGCGGTTTTATTGGGTTACGCCCAGGCGTGCGAGGTATTTGTCAATATCCCTGCCTTGCGTACTAAGCGGATATTGCTTTTTTATCTGCTTATAAATAGCAATCGCTTCCTTGGTTTTACCTGCATTTTCGAGGGCCATACCGGCACGCATAAGATACAAAGGGGCGATGAGATCATTATCATTATAATTGCCTGCTTTTTTATAATAATTAATCCCCTGCTGAGGCTGTCCGAGTTCCATGTATGCATCGCCGATCAGCCCATAAGCGATAGCCTGGACGACTTTGTCGTTGGCGTCGAATTTTTTCAGATAGTCGATCCCTTTTTGGAATTCTCCCAGGTGGACGTAGCATACGCCGGCAGCGTATTTAGCTTGATTGCCCACTTTGGTATTGCCATAACGCTCGATGACTTTTAAATATCCGTAATTATTGCCATCACCGTGAAGGGCAAGTTTGAAGGAATCAATGGCGAAGTAATGCTGGGCTCTGAATACCATAGCAACTGCTTTCTTTTCCCGTGGCTTCAGATACAGGTATTTGTAGCCAAAATAACCGCCAACTAAAAGAATAATAACGATTCCGATAATATTAATTGTCTTATTATTCTTTTGGTAAAACGCCTCGGCCTTATTCACGGATCCCTGGAATCCCTTATCGACATGATGCGTGTGATACGCAGATCCTGTTGTTTTAGTTGCCATATGCTTTCAGTGCAAATAGGTTATTAGTCAGTTATAAATGGATAATCGTCTTCTGCATAAACATCTTTCAGCAGTTCATCATCGTCCGGGAATGGAGAATCCTCGGCAAACTTCACCGATTCCGCCACCTGATCGTCAACCCTGCTCTTAATCGCTTCGATTTCTTCTTCTGAAGCATATTTGTTATCCTGGATGGTTTTTAAAACCTGGTTGAGTGGATCTTTTTCTTTGTATTCCTCCACTTCTTCTTTGGTACGGTACTTTGCAGGATCACTCATGGAGTGGCCGCGATACCGATAGGTTTTAATCTCAAGCAGGGTAGGACCGTCTCCTTTGCGGGCACGATTTACGGCCCTTTCAATACCAATATGGACATCCTCACATTTCATGCCATCGATCGTATCGGCCGGCATGTCATATCCGTCCGCCAGATTAGCGATATCCTGCACATTGGAGGTTCGTGCTACCGAAGTCCCCATGGCGTACATGTTGTTTTCGCAGATAAATACAACGGGCAAATTCCATAACATCGCCATGTTAAAAGTTTCGTGCACGATGCCCTGGCGGGCGGCCCCGTCGCCAAAGAAGCATAAAACCACGTTATCGGTCTTTTTGTATTTTTCTGCAAAGGCCAGTCCGGCAGAAACACCGATCTGTCCCCCGACAATGCCATGACCGCCATAAAAATTGTGTTCTTTGGAGAACATGTGCATACTTCCCCCTTTTCCCTTGGAGCAGCCGGTCACTTTGCCATATAATTCGGCCATAGTAGCTTGAGCAGAAATACCTTTAGCAATGGCCAAACCGTGATCCCTGTAGGCGGTTATAAATTTGTCTTCGGGTTTGGTTGCAGTCATTGCACCGGCCGCAACTGCTTCCTGTCCCATGTAAAGGTGACAAAAGCCGCGGATCTTTTGCATGCCATACAACTGTCCTGCTTTCAGTTCGAAACGACGCAGGAGCAACATTAATTCGTACCAATATAAATAGGTATCTTTGGAAAACTTAGTCTGCACGATTTTTCTAAATTTGCCTGCAAAACTATATGAAATTTACCAATAGTCAAAACCGCTGTTTTTTATTGTCGAAAAATCCTTCTTCCTTGTGCTGCAATTAAGATATATCCGGTTATACCAGTTCAAAAATTACCCCCAACAGAAATTCTGTTTTGATGAACCGGTCATTGGGATTACCGGCCCCAATGGCGCGGGGAAAACAAACCTGCTGGATGCGGTCTATTATCTTGGTTTTACCCGCAGCTATTTTAATGCCCGGGAAACGACCAATGCGACACATAGCCATGATGCGTTTCGCCTTGAAGGGGCTTTTTCCAAGAACGGAAAGATCGAAAAGGTCAGTTGTGTCTATCGGAATGGCCGAAAAGAAGTGCAAGTCGATGAACAGGCATACGACCGGTTTTCTCATCATATTGGCCGGTTTCCTGCTGTTTTTATTGCACCCGATGACAGTGTTTTAATTACAGGGGGAAGTGAATTACGCCGCAAGTTTATGGACGTGCTCCTTGCCCAGATGCAGTCCGTTTACCTGGATCATCTGATCGCTTACCAGAAAATAAAGACGCAACGCAACAGCATTTTGAAAAGCTGGAACGAAAATTCGCAAAACAATGCGTTGCTTGATGTGTTTGATAGCCAGTTGATCACCCATGGACTGCCCGTTTTTGAGGTACGCAGGGATTTTTTGGCCTCATTTAATGAAAAAGTACAGTATTATTATAATTATGTGTCCGGAGAAAATGAGTCGGTTCAGCTCGTTTATGAGAGTGCTTTGCACGGTACCTCCTTCGGTAAACTACTGTCCGGCAGCAGGCAACGGGATAAAATACTCCAACGGACCACAAGAGGCATTCACCGGGATGACCTGGTATTCCTTATGAATGGTCATCCTTTAAAGCAAGTCGGCTCTCAGGGACAGAAAAAAAGCTTTTTATTTGCGCTTAAACTGGCCCAGTTTGAAATATTGAAAAATCATAAGGGCTTTACGCCGATATTATTGTTAGATGATATATTCGAAAAACTGGATCAGCAACGTATCAAAAGACTCATAGACCTGATCTCGGGAGAAGGCTTCGGACAGGTTTTTATTACCGACACGGAGGCTGGGCGGTTGGAAAAGATGTTTGAGCGAGCAGAGGTGCGTTTGCAAATGATAAAGCTTAGTGGGGCGAAGGAGTCGCAAAGCAAGGAAACATGAACCTGTTTATCGCGCTCGCCCTTCATCGCCCCATTGCTTTTGGTTAATATCTTTCTAATTGCGAGAAGAAGAAATTACCTTCGATTTGGGCATTGTCATCTGAATCAGAGCCGTGAATGGCATTTTTACCTAAGGACGCTGCGTATAATTTTCTGATCGTTCCCTCCTCGGCCTTTGCCGGATCCGTCGCACCAATCAGCCTGCGAAAATCTTCTACCGCATTTTCTTTTTCAAGAATAGCCGCGATGATCGGACCACTGCTCATAAAATCAACCAGTTCTTCATAAAATGGTTTACCTTTATGGATTGCGTAGAATGCTCCGGCTTTCTCCTTGGATAAACGGGTCAGTTTCATGGCGCGGACAGCGAAGCCGGCTCTGATAATTTGATCGAGAATTACACCGGAATGGCCATTAGCGAACGCATCCGGTTTGATCATAGTAAACGTTTTGTTGCTCATTTTTAGGGTTATTTTTGCGCGGCAAAGGTAAAGGATGTTGCCTAAACCCGGAAAACTTTTTGACTTTTACAATTAATTTAAAGAAATTCGCCGCTCGTATAGATTTCTATGAAGGCATTGACAGCAATAAAACCACTGATTGAGGGCGCGTCTAAAAAGGCAGTCATTACCATGCATCAGAATCCGGATGCAGACGCAATGGGGTCCTCGTTGGCGCTGAGAGATTATCTGCTGCAAAAAGGGCATGAACTTACCGTGATCTCGCCCAATGAATTTCCTGAATTTTTAAAATGGATGCCCGGCTGTGACTCCGTATTGGTTTTTGACAGTCAAAAAGAAAAATCACTTAAAGCATTAGAGGAGGCAGATCTTCTTTTCTGCCTGGATTTCAATGCATTCCATCGCACAAAACATCTCGCTCCTTATTTGGAAAAAATGAAAGCGGTCAAAGTGTTGATCGATCATCATTTATACCCGCAGGAAGGTTTCGACTATGGCGAAAGCGACACTACTGCGGCAGCAACGGCATTATTAATCTACGAATTTGTAATTGCGATGGGCGATTTCTCAATGATCAACCTCGCCATGGCTCAGTGTATTTACGCCGGAGCGATGACCGATACGGGTTCTTTCCGGTTTCCGGCTACGTCTTCCAGGGTGCACCGCATGATCGCGGATCTGATGGATATCGGGCTGGATCATGAAGAAGTCCATAACGCCATCTATGACAATTACAAGGAAAATCGGCTCCGCTTTATTGGCCAGGCCCTCGTAGACCGGCTGGAAGTGTTTTATGAATATAACACGGCCATTATTTCCATTCCGCATGAAATGTTTAAAAAGTTTGAGTTAAAGCCGGGAGATACCGAAGGGCTTGTCAATTTTCCATTAGCTATCAAGGGTATAAAATTTGCGGCCTTATTTACCGACCGCAGGGAAGAGATACGCATTTCCTTTCGTTCCAAGGGAGACTTTAATGTAAATCTGTTTGCCCAGAAATATTTTGAAGGAGGCGGACATATAAATGCCGCCGGGGGAAGGTCATCGGTTTCACTTAAAGCAACGATTGCCCGCTTTAAAAAAGCACTGAAAGAAAATAAAGAATCACTCCATTAAAAAACAATCTAATAATAACTTCACAATGACAACAAACCAAAGGATCAAAAAATCCGTTATGCTGTTCTCGATTGGTATCGGTATCGGCATGCTGGCCTTTACCGGTTGTAAAAACGGGATGACCAGTTTTGAAACAACGCCCAGCGGGTTAGAATACAAAATCGTAGAAGATGAACCCGGAGATACCGCCAGCCCCGGCGATTATATGAAAGTAAGCATTCGTACGGTGGTTCATGATTCCGTGCTTATGGATACCTATAAAGAGGGTGCCGGCTATCGCTGGCTTCCCCTGCAAAAAAGCAACGGTCAGAAATATGACATGATGGAAGGGCTTGCGCTTTTATCTAAGGGCGACAGCGCTGAATTTATCATTCCGGCCGACTCGGTCATGAATCCAATGAATCGCCCGCCTTTTGTAGAAAAAGGAGATAAAATTCATATTTATGTAAGGGTACATGACATTCGCGATGAGGAAGGCTACAAGAGTGCCATGGCCAAAGCAGAAATAGAGCAAAAACAAAAAGACCAGAAAATTATTCAGCAATACCTGGACAGCACCGGCCAGAAAGCCCAGCCAACCGATGAAGGAGTCTATGTGATCGTTCATAAGGAAGGAGAAGGTGCTCCGGCGGAAAATGGCCAGACCGTTTCTATTATGTACACCGGAAAGACGCTGGAGGGAGAGGTTTTTGATTCCAATATGGATTCCTCTTTCCACCATACGGATCCGCTGGTATTCCCATTAGGGCAGGGAAGAATGATTCCCGGAATGGAATCCGGCGTAAGATTGCTCAAAAAAGGAGCAGAAGCCACACTCGTTATTCCTTCCGGACTGGCCTACGGGCCAAACGGCCGTCCTCCGGTAATCAAGCCCAATTCGGTACTGTTGTTCGATGTAGTGGTGAAGGATATTTCGGGAACGCCTGATCCAGACACCTCCCAAGGGAATTAATAGCAGGCATGATTCATTTATCGGGGTCGGTGATCCAAAGGATCACCGACCCTTTGTTTTCTTTAGGCAGGAGGCAGGTATCAATCCGAATACGTTCTTGCTTTCCGGGCAGGGAAAGAAGCCCAAGTTTTTCAACCAGGTGTGGCAGTCCGCCATTTTTAACCAGATTTTATCCGGTCTCTTCTATCAGCTTTTCATAAAGCAGCGATTTAAGGTCTTCCAAAGAAACATTCATGTGCAAATGCCCGTCTCTGGCGTAAGATACATTACCGCGTTCTTCAGAAACAATAATGGCCAGCGCATCACTTTGTTCGGTCGCCCCCACGCCGGAACGATGACGCAAGCCAATACGCAGTGGAAGGTTGGGATTTTCCGATACCGGCAAGACTACTTTTGCAGCTACCAGTTTACTTCCAGCAATAATTACAGCCCCGTCATGCAATGGGCTGTTCTTCTTAAAAATGCTCTCTAAAAGTCGAGCGGATACATTGCCATCTATGGGAACCCCCGAAGAGGTGTCAAAACGCAACTTATATGAATTGGTAACGATGATGAGTGCACCGGTATACGTGTTAGCCATGTTACCCACAGCCATCACCAGGTGTTTGATCAATTCTTCAGATCTGCGGGAATCTTTTTGCTTGTCAGAAATCAAAAATTTTCGCCATACGTTATCCTCACTAAAAGGAATATTTTTGCCAAGCAGTAGCAAAAACCGCCTGATCTCCGGTTGAAAGATGACGATAATAGCCAGAATACCTACATTGATGAAGTTTTGTAAGATGCTGGTCAGCAACGGCATCTGCAACGCACGAACGATAAAATAAACAATATAGACGACAACAATGCCCCAGAATATTTTAAAAGCAATACTGCCCCTTAATAACCGGTAGAGCTGATAAATCAGAAAGGCTACAATAAGAACGTCCACAATATTTAGCCAGCGAAAAGTATATCCCCAAAGGTGAATCACGTATGTAAATGTTTATTTTTATAAAAAACGAAAATAAGTAAAATCACGCTTGTTTCCGATAATATTCCCATAATTGTACCAGTTCTTGTGCAGGCTTGATATCATGGACTCTCAATAGTTGAACGCCCTGCTGCAGTGCAAGCAAATTTAAGGCTATTGTACCATTTAAAGCTTCCTTTGGTGAGGAACCTAATAATTTATAGATCATAGATTTACGGGAAATACCGGCCATCAACGGATAGCCCAATTGGTGAAAAAACGAAAGGCGGTGCATCAATTGATAATTATGTGCTATGGTTTTGCCAAATCCAAATCCCGGGTCGATGATCAGGTCTTTAATACCCGCTTGGCGACAAACAGCCGCCTTTCGGATGAAAAAATCAAAAACCTCCTGCGCCACATCTTCGTAGCGTGGATTGTCCTGCATGTTGGCCGGTGTTCCTTGCATGTGCATCGCAACATAAGGGACTCCGAGTCTGGCCACAAGGGGAATCATAGCCGGATCCATTTCTCCGGCACTGATGTCATTGATTAATACGGCTCCACCGGCTATCGCTGCCGCTGCCACCTCCGCATGATACGTATCAATGGAGAGCAAAGCCTCCGGAAATGCTTCAACTATGGTTTCGATGACGGGCAGCACCCGTTCCGCTTCTTCAGCGGCCGAAAGGCGTTGAGCGCCCGGACGGGTGCTTTGGCCGCCAATATCTATGAAAGTCGCTCCTTCCTCCATCATCTGGCCGGCCCTTTCCAGATAAGCCTGCCGGTCGACATACCGGCTACCTGCGTAGAAAGAGTCGGGCGTAATATTAAGGATCCCCATCAGCAGGGGTTTATCCAGTGTAAGTAACTTTCCTCCTACATTCATTGAAAAAGTAGGCATTAATAATGTATTTTTGACTTTCATAAAATAGAACAGGGCAAATTTAAGATAAATCTAAAATGGGGCAGGAACAAACTTTGCAGCAGTATGACCACGAAATGGCTGAGTGTAAGAAAATTTTCTTTAATAAGGCGAAAGACTATGGTACTTCTTGGCGGGTATTGCGGCCTATTTCCATAACCGACCAGATCATGATCAAGGCGCTGCGGATCCGGAATATCCAGGAAACCGGCACGCAAAAGATCGGGGATAAAATAGATAATGAGTTTCGCGGCATTGTCAATTACGGCCTTATCGCCCTGATACAATTGACCATGCCTGTGCATGAGCAGTGGGTACTTCCTCAGGTGGAAGCTGTTCGTATTTACGATGAAAAAGCGCAGGCTGTCCGCCGGCTCATGCTCAGTAAAAACCACGATTACGGAGAAGCCTGGCGGCAGATGAGCCAGCAATCTTTTGTCGACCTGATCCTGTCCAAATTGCAACGAATCCGGCAGATCATTGAACAAGGCGGGAAAACGTGTGTCTCAGAAGGGATAGATGCCAATTTTGCAGACATTGTGAACTATGCTGCTTTTGCCTTAATCCAAATCAATGAAGCACAAACCATTTAAACTTTGTTTATTATCCAATGATAAATCTAAAGAGAGCGTTGATCGTTATTTTCAGGGTAATAGTGGGTATCCTTTTTATTCTGTCAGGCCTGGTAAAAGCGAATGATCCCCTGGGGCTGAGCTATAAGATGGAGGAGTATTTCCACGTATTGCATGTCCATTTCCTTGATCCGGCGGCCTTAACTTTTTCGGTAGTCATCATTGCCTTCGAGATCATTGCAGGCTTCGCCCTGCTGCTTGGTTTTAAGATGCGTATTTTTGGACCGTTGTTGTTGGCGCTGATGGTCTTGTTCCTGTTTTTGACCGGTTTTGCCTATCTCTCTGGTAAGATCAAGGAATGCGGCTGTTTTGGAGAGTGCCTGCCGATTACCGCGGGCGCTTCTTTCTGGAAAGACGTCATCCTGCTGGTTCTCGTATTTTTCTTGTACCGGCACCGCCGGAGCATCAAGCCGTTTTTAGGCAGCCTTTTTACCTGGCTGATCATGATCGCAGTTGTCATCTTTTCCTTTGGGGTACAACGGTATGTGCTGAATCATTTACCCATCGTGGACTGCCTGCCTTACAAGGTCGGTAACAATATTCCTGAACTGATGCAAATCCCTCCGGGTGCTATCCCCGATAAATATGAAACCGTTTTTATTTATGAAAAAGATGGAGAACAAAAAGAATTTCCCGCTGATTCTATTCCCTGGCAGGATACAACATGGCATTATGTAAGCAGAGAGGACAAATTGGTTCAAAAAGGAAATGCCCAGCCAAAGATTACGGACTTTGTCATTGCAGACTTTGAAGGCAATGATTCTACAAACTTCATTCTCAATCAGGAAGGCTATACCTTTTTATTTCTGGTAAAACAAACAGAGAAGGCCGGTAAAGGATGGACCGAAAAAATGCAGCATTTACAGGCAGATTGTAAAAGATTCCAGATCCGTCTCTATGGCCTCACCTCTTCTACAAAACAAGCAGTTGACCAGTTTAAGGCAGAACACGGACTTAACTTCCCTTTCCTGCAGATGGATGGAACGGTTATCAAAACAGCGGCGCGCAGCAACCCTTGCCTGATCCTTTTGAAGCAGGGAGTGATCATGGGAAAATGGCATTATCATGATATGCCGCAGGGAGCCGTACCCAGCCCTAAAAACGGTAAATTAATTTTGAAGTTTTGATACGTTATATCGTCAGGAAAATACTGTACGGGGTACTCGTCATCTTTGGCGTGATTACCCTGGTGTTTTTCCTGTTTAACGTATTGCCTGCCGACCCTGCGCGAATGACCTTAGGCCAACGCGCCGATGTGGCTTCCCTGCAAAATGTGCGGCATCAGTTATATCTGGACAAGCCCTTACCCTTGCAGTATGTTTTATACGTCAATGATCTTTTACCTATCAGTATTCTGGATAAAAGCTATCCGCTGCAGGTAAAACACCCCCATACCGTGCTTTTTAAGCTGTCGGATCAACGTTCCGTCGTACTAAAGTGGCCCTACCTGCGACGATCTTATCAGAGCAAAAAGGAAGTTTGGGACATTCTCATGGAAGCCCTGCCCAATACGATTATACTCGCACTGGTAGCTATGCTGTTTGCTACGGTTGTAGGCATATTGTTGGGAATCCTTGCGGCGGTAAAGCAAAATACCTGGATGGATACGACGGCAGTTTTCGCCAGTGTAACCGGAATATCTGCGCCTTCCTTTTTTACGGGTATTGTCATTGCTTATATGTTTGGTTATTTGCTGAGTGACTGGACCCACCTGCAAATGACGGGCAGCCTCTTTGAATTTGATCCTTTCGCCGGAAAACAAGTCGCCCTGAAAAATATCATCCTGCCTGCCCTTACACTGGGCATTCGTCCATTAGCCATTATTGTACAACTTACGCGAAGCGCCATGCTGGATGTACTCAGCCAGGATTACATCCGGACCGCTTATGCTAAGGGCTTAAAGAAGAAACTGGTCCTTTTCAAACATGCATTAAAAAACGCCCTTAATCCGGTGGTTACTGCTATTACCGAATGGCTGGCCAGCTTGATGGCGGGGTCCTTTTTTGTAGAGTATATTTTTGGGTGGAAAGGAATTGGCAAGATAACCGTAGATGCATTGATGAAGTTCGATTTTCCCGTAGTCATGGGCAGCGTACTGGTGATCGCTACTTTATTTGTGATTGTCAATATCCTGGCCGACCTGTTGTATTCCTACCTGGATCCACGGATTGTCCTAAAGTAAGGGCTAAAAAAACTACCGCCTGTTATTTGATGATCACTTTGTCAATTAAGCTTTCTCCCAGCGCCTCATTCATCCGTTGAACAATCGTTTCCTTGGAGTAGGAGAGTTCCTGTTTCAGGGGAGCTACATCGGTCGAGATAATAAGCTGCCGATTCACCAGCCGGATAGACCGGGTGTATTTGGCAATCGTCTGGCCCATTTCCTTTTCCCAGATATTTTGAATGCGTACTTCATTCATCTTATTTCGAAAAGGACTATGGCGCAGGTATTCGCGCATGGCGTCTCCAAGGCTCATTTCTCCCATGGAACGAAGGTAAGGCAAAAAACCGAAAGCCTGCATAGCAGTAATCACGCCATTTATGATTTGGCATCTTAAAGAATAAGCCGTATATTTGCTACAAGTCCGAATCATTTAGTAATTGATTCGACAACATCTCTATTAACGTAAGTATATGTTCGAATATACTTATACCAACCTTTAATCTATGTAGGCCTCTTGCCGTCACAACAGGGAAAAATGTGGAAAATTTTTCCCATAATCAGGCAGATAAAATGGGGGGATGTGCATCAAAGATGCGCTATTACTGCTTCAGTAAAACTGGCAGGTAAATTGAATAAATTTAAGAACTAAAGGGGGGCCCGGTGGCCGCCGTTTTAAGAAAAAAGTATGCGTAGTCTTATTAGTTGTTTTTTTACAGGAATGCTTTTACTGATGAGTACGGTGTCTTATGCTCAACTATACAGGATAGACGAGCGGAGTACAAGAAATTCTGAAGAAAAAGACTCCGTTAAGAATTGGCGGTTTGGCATTTTTGTCGGGCCGGATGTTTCGTGGATGCGTCCAACAACGAGCAAAAGCGATGATGGAAATTTTGCCGTAGAAAGTAAAGGAAATGTTTTTGGCTTTACCTATGGGATTTTGGCAGATTATTCTTTTGGCAAAAATTATGTTTTTGGTACAGGACTTCAGGTTAACATGACGGGAGGACGAATATTATCGACGCGCATCGGGGATTTTCCTGCAGATAAGTCTTTCGTTAAATCAGCTGATTACAGATACAGATTGACTTACCTTGAGATTCCAGCGACCCTTAAACTTTACACCAATAATAACAATTCTCCTGTCCGCTTCTTTGCACAGGCGGGCCTGATGCTAGGTATAAATATCAGCAAGAAAGCGGATTATACGGTTATGTATACCGATGAGAATGGCAGCAACCAAACTGCAATAGAGGACAAGGTCAGAATAAACGGCTCGTTTGCTATTGCGCCGGTAATGCTGCAAATGAATCTGGGACTGGGACTGGAATTTCCATTCAGTGAAAAAAAGAGCGCTTTAATAGGGGTCTTTTTCAATAATGGCTTTTTGCCGGATGCGACAAACCCCAAAAAATACAACACCTTTTACGGACCGACGTTCCGGGATGGCAGAACACGTTTGAATAACCTGTCATTGAGGCTTGGAATGTTTTTTTAAGCTAATTTTTTAAGCAGACATTATATGAATGATACCATTAATTGTGGCTGAATTATTATATAATTTAAATATATTTTATGAAAAGATTACTTCCATTGGTATTGACCGCTTTTTCCCTGTTTTTTATCTTGATCGCTGACAACGCTTTTTCCCAAAGTTATCTGGGGATGAGCTCAGGTAATTACTCAGGGATCACCGGTGTATCGCTTCAGCCCGCAAGTATTGCGGACAGCAGATTAAAATGGGATCTCAATCTTTTTTCTATTGATGTTAATTACAACAACAACTTTTTTTATGTAAAAAAAGACGCCATCCTGGAAAATAAATTTTTCAAATCGCCTTACAACAGTGACTTTGATGCCGTAAAGCGGGACCTTCTGGAGATAGGTACAGAAAACAACAAGCCGGTATATGTCCGTATGAACAGCACCGTACAGTTGCCTTCCGTGATGATCACGACCGGCGAAAAATCAGCTATCGCGCTCAATCTCCGCTCAAGGACTTTTATGCAGATAGACAACATGAGTCCAGAGCTGGCACGGATGATCTATGAAGATTTTCAATATGAACCCTACATGGGAGAGTCCTTTAACATGAGCAATGTCCGAACCGATATCGTCAGCTGGCTGGAGGCAGGATTTACCTACGCAAGGGTATTATATAATGACGGTCAAAACTTTTTTAAGTTTGGCATTACCGGAAAGTACTTAGGAGGTGTCGCATCCGGATATATGAATAGTGATCAAATTAATTTTGCTTTCAACAGCGACTCCACGGTGTCCGTAAATTCGGATAATGTTAACTATGGTCACAGCAGTAAGTTCGACCTTGATTTTGCCAACCGAAAAAATTATAACCCGGAGAGTTCTGCTTTTAGTTACGATGTTGGACTGGTTTACGAATACCGCGGAAATATTGACGCAGTTAGCTTTTGGAAATACAACGAAGAAGGAGATCCTGAATTGGCAGCGCGCAGAGATAAAAATAAATACCTGTTTAAAATAGGGGTCTCTTATCTGAATGGCGGTCGTCTTGATTTTACGAAGCCCTCTGATGTCAACGACTTTTCGGTAAATGTGAATAATTATGACTATGGCAATGTTCATGCGCATAATATAGCTGAAGTGGACTCCGCTATTGCTTCTGTTGTGAATTTAAAAGATGGCGGCCGCGATTACACGGTGGCGCTTCCTCAGGTCTTCAGTGCGCAAATCGATCTGAAACTGGTTAAAGGGCTTTACCTAAACATGTTGGGGTATTTCCCGCTGGACAATGCCGATGCCAAAAGCAGCATACAGGCCGTTCGCACCTTTGCTATTACCCCTCGTTGGGAAAACCGGTGGTTCGGAATCTATGTTCCGCTGTCCTTCAATGAATTCCATGATACGCATTTAGGCGCAGCTGTTCGGCTAGGGCCTTTATTCGTGGGGTCTAGCAATCTGGCTTCCGTATTGTTTGAAGATAAACTAAAAGCAGCCGATTTCCATTTAGGGCTTAAAATCCCCGTAGGGTTTGGCAAACCCAGTAAGGCCATGAGGGCTTTTAAAAGAATCACGGAGAGACGTTCTGCCCTGGGTACGCAGCAGGAGGTGTTATCAGAACGAACACAGAATATTTTTGCGCTTCAGGAAGCGAACGATTCCCTCAAAAATGAGATTGATCAGTTAAAACAAAAAATAGAAGCGTTAAAAGAGTCTCCGGCCTACAGGCCACCGCATATCCCTATAACAATAAACATAAATAATTACGCCGGGGAAACGAAGGGCCGTATCAGTGGAAAAAACCGCCATAAAACCATAGAAATCGATTCTGCATACCGGCAAAATAAATACCGGCAACAAGACGGTTTTCCCTATGAGAAAGGGAACGGTAACAACAACCCTAAGAACGAGAGATATGATTATCGTGATCAACAACCCGATACCCTTAACTATAACTTTGATACCGGGAATGCGGCACCGGTACCTTCAGATAGTCTAAACTATTATAGTCCCGATACAACGGATTATAGTTCGGATGCGACCTTGTATGAACGGATGCAGCAGCAAAATAAAGGACTGAAAGAAGAATTACAACAGTTGAGAAACCAACTCCGGCAACAACAAGTGGACAGTCAGAAGAATAGCGTTATGAAACAACAACTGGACACGCTGATGCAGATGATCAATGAGCAGAATGCCAAAATCCGGTCGATAGAAGATTCCATTGAAAAAAAAAAGTAAACTCAGACAGCCTTAATACAGGAACCCGCAACATTCGCCGGCAGGAGAACGTCGATCGCGCTTATGAAGAAAGAATGGAATCGCTTCAGGACCGCTTAGAAGATCTGCAAGATCTGCAAAAGCAGCTTGACAGGCAAAACAGGGTGCTGAGAAGGAGAGCCCGGAATTTAAATGACAATCGCCCTGAAGTCAGGATTGAAACCCATCCCCGATATAGCATACCGGAAAGAAAAAACAACCTTCAGATAGTTCCAGTGTTACCGGCCTATGCTGGAAATGGCAGAGATAACCCACCTGCGGTTACCGACACGGTTTACCAGTATGATACGGTTTACACAAGCAAGCTTCCTTTTGATACGGCGGCAGCTGCGCGCCCACCGGCCAGCCTGGCTCGCGATACCGTCAGGATAGTGGATACTGTTAAAGCAAAGCCGGCAGCAAGACTTACAGATTTACCCGCTATAAAAATATACTTTGGGACCAGTAGCGCGTCCATAGACCAAAGGTATTACTCGGAACTTGATTTTGTCGCTTCCAGCTTAAATCAAAACGACGGTTATAATGTGGAAATATCGGGCTATACCGACGACTCCGGCCCTGCGGAATTTAACCTGCGACTGTCTCAGAATAGAGCGAATGCTGTGAAGCAGTATTTGGTTGACAAAGGCATTTCCGAAGAACGCCTCATTACTAAATTTTACGGAGAAGATGCTTCACAATCGCGGGATAATCAAATGAACAGCAGAACCTTAAACAGGAAAGTAGAGATAAGATTTGTAGAAAAAGAATCATTGTTGTCCGACTAAAGTCGGGTTAAAATTCTCTGTCACCCAATATTGTTAAGAATAACAGCCTAAAGACACACGGTTCGAAATCACGCGGAGTACCCCTCAGTTCTTTAAGGGCTAAAAACCAATGAACTGCCTCCCGTTCCAAATACCCTTCTCCATGCGCTATAGGTGTCCTTTATAAATTTCATAAGGGATACGTAACTCATGGCGTTTACACCTGTGCTTACGGAAGGGGTCCCTTACCGATTTTATTGCTTTGAACTACCGGATTTTGCTGCCTGACTCATAGCGGTTCACCGGCGTATAGCGGCAGGGGAACGGACTCCCTTGTCCATTTTCCTAACTTTTCCTAATTTCGGCCTTTTGATTTTAGTTTTACACCAAATTCCACAAGATGAAAAAAATTTCTTCTTTCTCCCTCGCAGTACTTGTTATTGGCGGTATGATAATAAGTTGTAACAGCCGTTCAAACAAAGGAACAAAGGATGCTTTAGACCTTAGCGGAAGGGATACGATGATAAGCCCCGCGGAGAATTTTTTCCTGTATGCCAACGGCACCTGGCTTAAAAAGACAAAGATCCCGGCCTCTAAAACCGGATGGGGTTCGTTTTACGTCGTCAGAGACAATGCCCTTCACCAAATGAAATTTATATTGGATTCCTGCAGCGGGCTTACCGATCCTAAAAAAGGGAGTGTAGCCCAGCAGATCGGGGATTTGTACGCTTCTGCAATGGACAGCGCGGCAATTGAAAAAGCGGGCCTGGCTCCTTTGCAAGACGTTTTATCCCGTATTGCCGCCATTCAGGACGTCAAAGGAATTCTACAGGAGGCCACCACGCAGTATACCCATGGGGACGGCACCATTTTTAGTTTTTATGTCGGACCGGACGATAAAAACAGCAATGTGGAAAGGGCTCAGTTTGGCCAGGGAGGCCTTGGGCTTCCTAACAGGAACTATTATTTTAAAAAGGATAGCACAAGCAGGCATATACGAGACGCCTACCAAAAATACGTGGCTAATATTTTGAAGTTAAGCGGAAATACGGGAGATGTTGCAGCCGAGGCTCAGGCTATTATTGATCTGGAAACCCAAATGGCGGCGGCTTCTAAAACGCCGGTAGAACTAAGAGACCCTCAGGCTAATTATCATCTCCTGGCGTTAACAGAAATAGCAAAGAAAACGCCAAATATTGATTGGGTAAACCTGACTGACAGACTGAAAATAAAGGTGGACACCGTTCAGGTAGGTCAGCCGGAGTTTTATTCGGCCTTATCCGCTCTATTGCATTCCGTGCCATTGAAGGTATGGAAAAATTATCTGGCTTTCCATTATATCAATGGCTACGCATCGTGGCTGAGTCAGCCATTCGCCTCGGCTCACTTTGATTTTTACAACAAACTATTAAACGGACAGCAAACGCCCGAAGCGCGCTGGAAACGTGCTTCCTCTTTAGTAAACAGAAACTTGGGTGATGCGCTGGGCCAGCTATATGTTGAAAAATATTTTCCACCCTCCGCTAAAAAATATATGATCGGGTTGGTCAATAATCTTCAGGCAACCTATAAAGAAAGAATCTCCAATAGCAGTTGGATGGGAGATTCGACGCAGAAAAAGGCCATTGCAAAACTGGAAGCCTTTACCAAGAAGATTGGTTATCCCAATGAATGGAAAGATTATTCCGCTATTACGATTGACCGAGGATCGCTGATCGATAACCTCCGCGAAATCGGGGAATGGCATTACCAGTATAACATTGATAAACTGGGTAAACCGGTTGATAAATCCGAATGGTTTATGACGCCTCCCACTGTAAATGCCTATTACAATCCTTCTTTTAATGAAATTGTATTTCCGGCAGGTATTCTTCAGCCTCCTTTTTACTTTCAGAACGGGGATGACGCCATAAACTATGGTGCTATTGGTGCGGTTATCGGCCATGAAATGACTCATGGTTTTGATGATCAGGGCAGCCAGTACGATAAAGATGGCAACCTTCATAACTGGTGGACTAAAGCCGATCGGAAAAAATTTGATGCGCTGGCCCAAAAAGTAGTAGAACAGTACGACAATTTTGTGGTGCTGGATAGCGTTCATGTAAATGGCGAACTGACCCTGGGTGAAAATATTGCTGATATTGGTGGACTGGCCATCGCTTATGCCGCGTTTAAGAAAACGGATCAAGGCCAAAGTGATAAAAAAATCAACGGGTTGACACCTGATCAACGGTTCTTTTTATCCTTTGCACAGGTATGGCGTATTAAGAACCGACCGCAACGAATGCTTTGGCGCATCAATAATGATCCGCACTCCCCGGAAAAGTACCGGGTGAATGGTCCCACTTCCAATATGACTTCTTTTTATAAGGCTTTTGGCGTACAGGCTGGAGACGACATGTACCGCCCTGACAGCCTTAGGGTGGTCATTTGGTAAGAACGGGTTTATTTAAGAAATGTTAAAAGTCCGTCGTCAGCGGGACTAAACGACCCGTTTAGTCCCATAAAATGGGAACTTTGCAAAATTATTTTGAGAAGGATAGCACTGATGAGGAAATTTTTTAGATATAATTACATGGCTATAGCGGTCGGCCTGCTGCTCTTTGCAGCTGTGTCGGCTTTGGAATCCTGTAAATATTCGCAGGGACACGCCAATGACAAAGATTCTGCGGCGCGTGATACCGTAGCGGTTATTAAAAAAGAATTTGGCCTCCCGGTAGATTCATTTCAGTTGGTAAAGGCGACCATAGGGCGCAATCAGTTTTTATCTAATATTTTATCGCCTTACAATATCAGTCCGCAAAAACTGGCTGCACTGGCAAAGAAATCCAGGGAGGTCTTCGACATTCGTGATTTAAGAGCAGGTAAACCCTATACTATTTTCTGTTCGAAAGACACGCTTAGCAGGGCTTGTTATTTCATTTACCAGCCTAATCCTATTGATTATATTGTGTATGATCTGACAGACTCGATTCGCATCTACAAACGTAAGTTGCCGGTGACCACAAAAGAGAAAACTTCCTCGGGAGTGATCACCAGTTCCATGTTCGAAGCACTGGCCAAGGTACGGGCAGACCCTGAACTGGCGGTCAAGCTGGCTGATATCTATGCCTGGGATATAGACTTTTACGCTATCCAAAAAGGAGACTGGTTTAAAGTGATCTACCAGGAGCACTACGTAAAGGATCAACCCGTAGCTCTGGGCAGGATAAAAGCGGCTGTCTTCAGTCATGACGAAGAAAAATTTTACGCTTTCTATTACAAAGACGACAGTACGCACACCGAAGGATATTATGATGAAAACGCTAAAAGCCTGCGTAAGGCTTTCCTCAAGGCGCCTTTAAAGTTTTTCAGAATAACCTCTCATTATACGCGTCGCCGTTTTCATCCGGTACAGCACCGCTGGAAGGCTCATCTGGGAACGGACTACGCGGCACCTACAGGGACACCCATTATGTCCACTGCTGCCGGCGTGGTTATCGCTTCCCGCTATTCGCGCTTTAATGGCAATTATGTCAAAATCAAACACAATAGCGTTTATACGACACAATATCTGCACATGAGCAAAAGGGCCGTACATGTCGGAGAGCGTGTAAAACAGGGAGAGGTTATTGGATATGTCGGTAGCACCGGACTGGCTACCGGACCGCACGTATGTTATCGTTTTTGGAAAAATGGGAGACAGGTAGATCCGTACAGCCAGCATTTCCCGCCGGCCGAACCGATCAATAAGGAAGATCTGCCTGAATTTCAATATAGTATGCAACTGGAAAAGGCAGCGTTGGATCAGCTAGAAGTTGCTTCGCTCACGGGTCAACAATCCATGCACAGCCTTGCCTATGAACCAGGGGAAGTAAAGCGCCCTATTCTTGCCCGAATTTTACATGAGTGGAGCGCAAACCCGGAGGGGATGTAGGCACCGGTTTACGCTTATTTTTTAAAATAATATTCGCAAATTTTCCATAAGTTAATCATGCCGCAAAGGACGTGTGGTACCGATGCGCTATGGAGCGGTTTTTTCTAGCTGTTGAACAGAATAGTAAAGACCGATAGCTTCTCTGGCTATCCTTTCGTAAAGGTTTCTAATCATTTGGCGGTGCTCTAAATCAGTGTCGGAAAACGTATTGATCAGCTTGTCGAGTTGCCGGATAAGGGTTTCAGAAGAAGGGAGGTCGGGAAGCAGGGCACCTTTCCCTGGCGTTGCTGAAAGATGAGCCGAGGTGTCCAGGATCTTGTTTATTTCCCGTTCAAAACGTGTTATTTCAGGAAAGGTGATGTCCTGGTTTTTCAGCAACTGCTGATTGAATGTTTTTAATAAACGGGTCAGGCGGATATTGTAACCAATAATAATATAATAGGATTGGTGATGGGCCTGCTTATGCCCCGGTTCTTCCTTCATTCGCCGGAGAGACTGAAAAGCATTAGAGTTGGCTACTTCAGCTTCTCTTCTGGGCTTTAGATAATCCGTTTTTTTTCGCCGACCTTTTTCCGGTGTGGCAAGCAGTTCTTCAAAATAGGCTTTATTTGCCCGAATGGCTTCTTCCATCAGGGCCGGAAAGCGATAACGCTCCCATAACGGGAAGAAAGCATAGCCGCCAAGCAGAGCAAGCCCCGCCCCGCCGAAAGTATTCAACACCCTCGTTAGGCCCAGTTGCCAGGTCACCGGCTCCATCAGATGATATAAAGCGATGACCATGATGGTGATAAAAAAGGCCGCAACAGCATAATTATGCTGGATATAATAAGCCATAATAAATACACACACGATCACAATAGAAAAGCTGACAGGCAACGGCATAGGAAGCAAGAAAATCAGCGAGCCAAAAGCCGCCCCGAGGATCGTCCCCTTTATCCGCCGGAAAGCTTTAGTCAACGTAGCGCCAAACTCCGGCTGGAGAATTATCATCACAGTCATTGCGATCCAGTAACCGTGCGGAATATTGAAGATTTTATAAATGGCGATTCCCAGGCCCATTGCCAACGCCAGCCGTAAAGCAAATCGAAAGGCAAACGACCTCCAGCTCAACTCAATACGGACCAGGGGGATTTTTTGGGGAATGGTCATGCCTGTAAAAAAATTACGCATAAAAAACGTCATGCTACCGGATTTTTTGCCCATTTGCTTTAGAATAATGATGGCTTCTTCCAGATAGCGAACTATTTCATCGAGCGATTGCATAAGCTGATAATGCTCCGCTTTGGCTTTGGGCAAGCCTTCAATCAGTAATTCAATGTTGTTTTTTATCCGTTGGATACTCAGCGTTGCGGCATACACGTTTTCAGGACGATTTGAAATAATGCTAATAGCGATACGGTGTGCTGCCTGACTCATGTTTTCCATGATATAAAGAATCAACGTTCCGGGATAGTCTTTCTCTTTTTTGAGGTTTTTAATCGCATCAAACAAAGAAGAAACGGCCGGGTCCGCGAAGGAAACAACCCGCCTTAACTCTACCAGATGATAGGACAGCCTGTTTTGGTTGGAATGGGCGATCGCTTGGCGCCGGCTTAGAACCTCCATAGAATCATTGAGCGCCGTGCGAAAGTCAAGCTCTTTTTCATCCAGCAGATCATCGGATAGTCCGGATCCTTTCTTCAACAAGGTAGAGAAAAGCTGTAACCAGTCGGACATGGCTTTCCAGGTGGAAGATATGGATCGCCGGAACGGGCTGTAGGGAATAAAGACCCAACTGAAAAGCGTAAATACAAGCGCAATGATTCCACCGCAAAGGACCCAGATAAACATTTCGCCTGCGTCTACCCAATTGCCCGGGCGATCAAGGCTGATAAGAAAAATCAGCAAGGTTCCGATTGTAATACCCGGTCCCTGGGGGCCGCTTTGCCGGACGAACCCTCCTAAAAAGGCAAGCAGTAACATAAGTAAGATAGCCCAAAGGTCGTTTCCTCCGGCGAGCGTACCGAGCATGCCGGCTACGCTGCTGGCCACTACAGCACCGCTGAGAATCAATAACTTCACCGGGTAACTCCCTTCCAGCTTAGCAAAAGTAAGGACTTCCGCACCTATGGCAATCCAGACGGCCGCTTCCATATTACCGGTAAACAGTCCCCAGGCAAGCGGTAAAATGAAAGCGAGTGTTACCCGGATCGCCCTGCCCAGCGCCGGCTCAAAGTATTCATCCAAGAAGATATGCTTGAGACCTGACAATTTCGTTATTTTTAAACCTGCAAATTTAGACCAGCCAAAGTTTTAAATATACTAAAAAATAAAAAACTTTACCGCGTCGTCCGCGCCCGTTTTTTTTTATTCTTTTGCCAAGGCTATTGCAGATCAATATATTTTTAGTTCTTTTGCCCTGCAAAGAAGAACTGAAGAATAACCAAAGAATCACTTAAATAGTTTTATGAGTCATCACACCGCCGAGGGCGCTTTTGAATCAGCAGACAAGGAACTTAAACGAGACATGTCATTTACGCAACTCCTTCTTCTTGGCGTGAGTGCACAAATAGGGTCAGGCTGGCTGTTTGGCGTTCTTGCTGCTGCAGGCATGGCCGGTCCGGCCGCTATCTTATCCTGGTTGATTGCTTCTGTATTGATCTTCCTGATTTCGCTGACCTATCTTGAATTAGGAGCCATGTTACCTCGATCGGGAGGTATCGTGCGGTATACCTATCTCACACACGGTTCCTTGTCGGGATGGATCATCGGATGGGCCTACTGGATATCGGTCGTGGCTATCCCTGCACTTGAGGCCGTCGCAACGCTAACCTATATTGGCGGGGAATTCGACCAATTAGGTCTTTTAACTACGGTCAATGGTGTTCACATGTTAAGTTGGCCTAACGGTATTCTTGCCGGCATCGCCCTGATGATACTTTTTTTCTGCCTGAATTATTTTGGCAGCAGATTGCTGGCCGAGTCAAATAAATGGGTCACTATTTGGAAGATTGCTTTGCCTACGCTGACGTTTATCGCCTTGTTTTTCACGCTGGACAGCAGCAATTTTTCGGCATACGGCGGCTTCGCGCCCGAAGGGATCCCGGGAATTTTCCATGCCATACCGATGACCGGCATTATTTTCTCGCTTCTGGGTTTTCGCCAGGCATTGGATTATGGTGGAGAATCTAAAAATCCTCAACGCGACGTTCCCCGAGCTACCTTCGGCTCTATACTCATCCCAACCATCATTTACGCCTTACTGCAGGTGGCCTTTATTGGTGCCCTTAGCTGGAGCTCCATGGGACTTGAGCCGGGACAGTGGGGGGCGCTGGTAACGGGAGGCTGGGCAGATGGCCCGCTTTTTCATGCATTGGAGTCAGCCAATGTAGCCATTATCACGGCCCTGGGTGTTTTCCTGTTAATTGATGCTGCAGTATCGCCGCTGGCCACGGGTTGGGTGTATCTGGGAACGGGCTCCCGCACGGGGTACGGCTTGTCCATTCATCGCTCGATTCCCAAAATTTTCTCGAAAAATAACAAGCATGGTATTCCCTGGGTACCACTGGTGCTTTCTGCAGTCGTCGGCTGTGCCTTTTTCGTGCCGGCCCCGAGTTGGTATAAACTGGTGGGTTTTATTAGCTCGGCAGCCGTACTCACCTACCTGATGGGGGGGGTAGGACTGCCTGTCTTGCGTCGGACCGCTCCATCACTAAACCGCCCATTCCGATTACGCGGGCAGTCCTTCTGGTCCCCCGTATCTTTTTTAGCCGCCGCTGTCGTTTTGTATTGGAGTGGTTTTCAAGTGCTCACCAACGTATTTACCATTACGCTGTTGGGACTTCCTATTTTTACCGCTTATGATGCCAGGAAGCGGGGTTGGATATCCAACGCCTCCAGTATGATCATTAGCATCGCGTTTTTGGTTTTATGGTTGTATGTAGCTATTGTCAGTGGCTGGGTCCTCAACACCAATCCGGGCGGAGGTGCTGACGATTGGACTTTTGCCGCCTACTTCGTCTCTTTTGCGACCCTCACAATTGTATTTTTTGCCGCATTATGGTTTATCAGTAGCAAAGAGGGCCGCCAGCATGTTCACGCCACCTGGTGGTTGGTATTCCTGATGCTGGCGAGCCTGGTCGTCAGTTACTTTGGTTACTACGGCCCACTTACTGATCCTATTCTAACGTTCCCCTGGGGTACAGTGGCTATTATACTGGTCGGCATCGTCGCTTATATCTGGGGCGTGCGTACGGGCTTCGAAACGGAGGAGATTAAAGAAATTATCAAAGGGGAAGAAGCCGTTAAGCGGGAACCGCCGGATGAGGTAGTAGCTCAATAGCGTTTCAAAAGACGCCAGTACTTTTTTGAGCTTCGTATCGTAAAAAGAATTATCTTTAGGGGTAAGTATTCTTTTCTGCTAAAACACTAAAACCTATTGCTATGAAAAGATCCGCCCTTTTTGCCGGAATATCTTCCTGCATAGCCCTACTATCCGTATCCGCCCCGGTATTTTCACAACAGCAGCTCACCGGCACTGTCGTGGATCAACAAACGCGTCTTCCCTTAACCGGGGTAACTATCTTGGTTCCGGCCACTGACGAAGGAACTTTTACAAATCAGAAGGGCTTTTTTAGCCTGACCACTGTTCAACCTTTTCCGGTCCGCCTGGTTATTTCCTTTGTCGGCTTTAAAACCGACACGCTACAGGTGTCCTCTGCAGCACCGTTGGAGATCGCCCTGGTTCCTTCACAGGTGATCGGAGAAGAAATCGTAGTGGCTGCCAGCCGGGTACCGGAAAGCATACTTGAATCGCCGGTATCCATCGAACACCTTGACCTGCAAGCGATACGGCAATCACCAACCGCTACGTTTTATAATTATATAGGCCAGCTAAAAGGCGTGGATATGGTTACCTCAGGGCTGCTTTTCAGCACACCGACGACCAGAGGTTTTGGCGGTAGTGGCAATACCGGTCTTAATCAATTTATAGATGGAATGGACAACCAGTCGCCGGGACTCAACTTTTCGGTAGGCAACGTCGTCGGTATTTCCGAACTGGATATCGCGAGCATTGAGTTGCTGCCCGGTGCTTCCTCTGCCTTGTACGGCTCCGGAGGTACAAATGGTACTTTACTATTGACCAGTAAAGACCCCTTTCAATATCAGGGGTTCAGCGCATTGGTCAAAGGAGGAATAATGCATATGGGCGAACAGCAACATGCAGCTACACCTTATCAGGAGTATGTCATCAGATACGATAAGGCCTTTAATAACAAACTTGCCTTTAAGATTAATGCAAGTTACATCAAAGCGGACGACTGGATGGCCACCGATTACAGAAACTACGACAAAGCCAATTTCTCGCTTAAGGACGGAAGTATTCAGACTGACCCTGCCTATGATGGCATCAATGTTTATGGAGACGAGACTAATGCCAATATGCAGAACGTTGCGAATAGTGTGTTGTCAACGGCTACCGCGCTATTTATCGCGCAATACCGCCAGCAGACCGGCGTAGACCCTTCTGAAGCACAGATCAATGGATTCTTATCGACTAATGCGCAAACCGCTCCCTTTTATGCGGGCATGGCCAGCGGAATCATTCCCAATCAAAACGTTGCCCGTACCGGTTTCAAAGAGAAATACCTGGTGGATTACAATACGTTTAACCTGAAACTGGGCGGAGAGCTGGCCTACAAAATAACTACCAACACCACCGCTTCTATCCAGGCGCATTGGGGTAAAGGTACTACCGTTTACACCGGTTCAGACCGTTACGCGTTAAAAAATTTCAATATCGGTCAGTATAAAATTCAGCTGGACGGGAGGCACTATATGCTACGGGCGTATACGACCCAGGAAGACGCCGGGGAAGCATACAATGCAACAATTTTGGGACAATTAATCAATGAAGAATGGAAACCGAGTCAGCAATGGTATCCTGAATATGTGGGTGCGTTTGTAGCAGCCAAACAAACAGGCGCTTCAGACCAGGAGGCTTTCATTGCTGCTCGTGATTTTGCTGATCAGGATATGCCGCAGCCAGGAACAGAAACGTTCGAACAATATAAAAATACGATCCGTAAAAAACCTATTCCGCAAGGGGCGCTTTTTACCGATAAGTCAAGCCTGTATCATTATGAAGGCTTTTATAATTTTTCCGATCAGATTCCCTATCTAGAAGTACAACTCGGTGCCAATTTCCGTAGATACCGCCTTAATTCCGACGGGACTATCTTCGATGATAAAAATAAAAAGCTTACCATTGACCAGTGGGGGATGTTTATCCAAGGTATAAAAAAATTATTTAACGATCGTTTAAAACTGACCGGGGCCATACGATACGACAAAATTGAAAACTTTGAGGGTAAATGGACACCGAGAATTGCAGGGGTGTATACGGTGGCGCCCGAAAACAATATTCGCATTTCTTACCAAACCGGCTATCAATTACCAACTAACCAGGACCAATACATAGATCTGGATGTAGGCAGGGCGCGGCTCATCGGCGGCCTGCCCCAGTTTATTACCAAATACAATCTGAGGGACAATGCAGCCTTCACATTAAACAATGTGACGCAATATGGGGAAGCTTTTCAGTCGGAATACGAGAAAAATTTGCAAGCCGGAGATCCCTCACCAATAGCGCAATATAAAGCCGCGGTAGCTGCGGAAAAAGTATTAACACCATACGTTTTTAAATCCTTCAAGCCGGAAACGGTACGCTCCTTTGAAGTGGGCTACCGTGGAATTGTTCGCAAAAAGCTGATGATAGACGCTTATGTGTATTTCAGCAACTATGAAAATTTTCTTGGTTCCGTTTTCTTGCTGCAGGCCAAAAACGGGCCGCAACAAATTGCACCGACCGACCCTAATAAGTACTACGGGCCGCAGTTAGGCGATGACCAGACGCGCAATGTTTACCAAATGAAAGTGAACAGCGAAGGTGTCATCAGAACATGGGGTTGGGCGTTGGGTGGAGCGTATCTTTTGGCCAAAAATTACAAGGTCAACGCCAATGTATCTTATAATAAACTTAGTCACGCTCCCGAAGGATTCTTCACGCAATTTAACACCCCGGATTACAGGGTGAATATTGGCTTTGGCAACAGCAATGTATATAACAATTGGGGTTTTAATATTAACTACCACTACCAAAATGCCTTTTTATATGAGGGCAGCTTTGCCGTCGGCAACGTGCCTGCCGTCAACACCATCGATGCGCAGATCAACTACAAAATTCCGAAGGTTAAGCTAAGCTTTAAGCTGGGCGGGACTAATCTGTTAAATCATTATTATCAGAATGCTTTTGGCAACCCGGCTGTCGGTGGATTGTATTATTTGTCAGTAGGGTATAACGTTTTTTGAAGCCGTTTCCTGAAACAACACAATAAGTCTGGACATAAAAAGTCATCCTACCGGCAATCTTAAAGCCATTGGTCCCGGCTCCGAAGATGATCGGTGCGCGAACCTTTTTTCATTTTTCTATAATCGGACTGATCGGGATATTTATTTTCGATTTAGCCATAAGCTTTTTAAATTAATTACCTTTGCGAGACAGGAAAAGTAAATTTTTGACGCTTGAATTGTTCTATGAAAAATTTTAGAAATTTTTGCATTATCGCACATATTGATCATGGAAAGAGTACATTGGCAGACCGGATGCTGGAAGCCACCGAGACCGTGAGTGACCGGGAAATGATGTCGCAGGTACTGGATAACATGGATCTGGAACGGGAGAAAGGAATTACTATCAAAAGCCATGCTATTCAAATGGTATACCGCTCCGGGGGGGAAGATTATACGTTGAATTTAATAGACACGCCGGGACATGTTGATTTTTCTTACGAAGTATCCCGGGCACTGGCAGCCTGTGAGGGCGCCTTGGTGCTGGTAGATGCTTCACAGGGGATTCAGGCTCAGACCATATCGAATCTTTACCTCGCAATAGATCATGACCTTGAGATCATTCCCGTGATCAACAAAATAGATATGGAGGGGGCGCAAATTGAAGAAGTAAAAGACCAGATCGTTGATTTGATCGGGTGCGAGGAAGAAGAAATATTATTGGCTTCGGGAAAAGCAGGTATTGGAATTACCGAAATACTAGAGGCTATTATTCAAAAAGTTCCTGCACCTAAAGGGGATCCGGAACAACCGCTACAGGCGCTTATTTTTGACAGCATGTTTAATTCGTTCCGGGGAGTGATCGCTTATTTTAGAATTTTTAATGGGACGATTCATAAAGGAGATAAGGTAAAATTTGTAAATACCGGGAAACTATATTATGCAGACGAAATTGGCATTTTGCGTCTTAAACCCGAAGAACGGCAACAAATAGGGGCAGGAAATGTAGGCTATATCATTACAGGAATTAAAAATGCCAAGGAGGTAAAAGTGGGGGATACCATCACGCTTGCCGATCGTCCTTGTGCAAAAGCGGTGAAGGGTTTTGAGGAAGTAAAACCGATGGTATTCGCGGGTATTTTCCCCATTAGCACCGATGACTTTGAAGAGCTGCGGGATTGCATGGACAAATTACAATTAAACGACGCTTCCCTGATCTTTGAACCGGAAACTTCGCAGGCGTTGGGCTTTGGTTTTCGTTGCGGTTTTTTAGGCATGCTTCATTTGGAGATTATTCAGGAAAGGCTCGAAAGAGAATTTGACCAGACAGTAATTACGACCGTCCCCAACGTAAGTTTTATCGCTTATACAACCAATGGGGAAAAGCATGTTATCAATAATCCTACGGAGATGCTCGATCCGGCAAGAATAGATCATATCGAAGAACCATTTATAGAAGCACAGATTATTACATTGCCGGAATATATTGGTCCCGTGATGACCCTGTGCCTTGGCAAAAGAGGCATCGTAAAAAATCAAAACTATTTGACACAAACCAGAGTAGAATTAACCTTTGAAATGCCCTTGACCGAGATCATTTTTGATTTTTATGACCGGTTAAAATCCATTAGCCGGGGTTATGCCTCGTTCGACTACAGCCCGTTGGATTACCGGACTTCCGATATTGTAAAAATGGATATTCTGTTAAACAGTGAAAAAGTCGATGCGTTAAGCGCGTTGATTCATCGCAGCCGGGCGCAGGACTTTGGTCGTAAATTGTGTTTGAAATTAAAAGAGTTGTTACCGCGTCAGCAATTTCAAATTGCTATCCAAGCTGCGATAGGGGCAAAAATCGTTGCTCGGGAAAATATTTCCGCTATGCGAAAAGATGTAACAGCCAAATGTTATGGAGGAGATATTTCCCGTAAACGTAAACTGCTTCAAAAACAAAAAGAAGGGAAAAAGCGCATGCGGCAGATCGGTAGCGTGGAGGTACCTCAGGAAGCCTTTATGGCTGTTCTTAAACTGGAAGACTGACAATACAATACGTAATGACCCAGGTACGGAGGCCGTGCTCCCGGAGGCAATAGACATCCGCCTAATGGAATTGCGCTAAGAGGTAACCTTGAGGGCAGACTGCAAGTACATACGGGCAATACGGGCATCCGATGTAAAAACCTTTCTCTCCATGGCCTAGAGATCCGGGAGGCGTGCCGGAAGCGCAAATGACGGACCTATCGGATGACAGGGGATTTGCCCCAGGTTTTGTTAAGCAAAAGCTCAGCAAAGAACGGGTGATACAAATGATGGGATATATAGGCAATAACAAAGCTCGTTTGAAAGAATTGATGGCGCTATTTCAATCGGGGAATTATCGTCTTGGCCAACGTGCCGCCTGGCCTCTAAGTTATATTTTAAAAGCTATTCCGGAACTTATTGCCGACTACTTTAAAGTAATGTTCAATCCGTATCTTTCGTATTTTTTACCAAGCTAACGCCGGCAATAAAAAAGATCAGCCCAATAATACCAGCTACGATCAGGGTTTTTGCATCGTCAGAATTTTGAACGAAATTGTATCCTGCATAAATGAGCCCCGCAATTCCCAGGATGGTCAAAATAGCCCCAAATATCCGTTTTATATTCATTGCTTTTAATTTTTAATTTGACGATAGGATCAAAATTTCAACTAGCCGTCTAAGATAGTAAAATAATTAAACTAGCAAGAAAGAAAATGATTTTTCCAGTAGAAATACTTTGTCGCCTCCTTTTCAAAAAGCAGCAGTGAAGTTGGGATCTTTTAACTAACCCTGCCGGACGCCGGCGAAGCGGAACAAGTAAAAAGAAATGAAATAAAAAGCCCTAAACTCCTTGTAGTAAAGAATTTAGGGCAAAAGCGGCGGTCCGGACGGGACTCGAACCCGCGACCTCCTGCGTGACAGGCAGGCATTCTA
>CAYRJM010000003.1:2042-89888 GCA_964424665.1 uncultured Chitinophagaceae bacterium | reverse complement strand
TTGGCCTGTTCCTCAATAGGCAAAAGTTTGATTTTCAACGTCAGTTTCATCACACAAATTTACAGAATATTTCTGATACAAGAAAATATTGTTTAGCTTTAAACAGCGTTGGCGTGTCGCTTACCTCCCACCAAGCCTATCGGCATCAGTGGGTTTCACGCCCCATATTATGAAAAAGCCATTACTCGGGGATTTTAGCGGCTAAAGTAGGGAAATTCCCTTTACTTTTCTCCCAAAAGGTGCTTAAATAAGCTGTAATACCGTTCAGCCATGAGCCGGACGTCAAAATGTTCAACGGCGTATCTTCTTGCTTTTGATCCCATCGTCCGCAGTTGTTCAGGCTGACGTAACAACTGCTTTATGGCATCGACAAAAGCTTCAACATCGCCTCCAGGGGCCAGTAAGCCGTTAAATCCATCCTGAATTATTTCTCCGCATCCGCCTACATCGTAGGTCACACAGGGCAAACCACAGGAAATAGCTTCAATAAGGGTATTAGGCAGGTTATCTTCCCTGGTGGGAAAAATAAACAAATCAGCGGCCTGTAAGGCGGTTATTATTTGTTTCTTGTCAGATAGATAACCAAGGGGCCGCCACTTTAAATACCGGAAATTGACGGGTAATCTTCCGCCGCCGACAGTCAGTAAGATCGTTTGGCTGTTTTCGGCAATATCCAGTTTTCTGAGCACCTTTAGCAGGCTGTTGCCGCCCTTTCTTTGATCCCCAAAGATCTTTTCAGAGAACAGCAACAGCACTTTTTCATCAGGGGATATGCCCAATTTTTTCCGAACCCAGGATCGGTCTCCCGCGGGTTTAAACAGTCCCAGGTCAACCCCATTGGGGATATGGTAAATTTTTTTACCAGCGAGTACAGGACTTAACCGCGCCTGCTCCTGCATCCATTGGGAAGGACACGCGATAGTGAGCCGGCTTTTGGCATAGATCTTTTTCTTTCGCCGCAATAAAAAATTGCCCGTATTTAACCCGATGGCAGGAAATTGTTTTCGTTCGCCTTTCCCGCTTTTCATCGCCTTCCAACTTTCATCACCACCGGTGTAGGCACCATTAGCCGTGAAGGCCCACATATCATGCAAGGTCCATACTATCGGTGCTTTTGCCGATAGCGCTTGAAGCAATGAAGTCTTAAAAAAACCACCATGAATGTTATGCAAACTGATGATGTCTGGCTGAAATTCTCTGGTCAACCGAAGTATGCTGTGAGTAGAAAAAGGGAACCAGTAATATTGCAACCCTGCCTGGGAAAAACCAAAGTTAACCGCCCGTTCCACAAAGTTTTCGAAGCCCTTGTGTCGGGTTTCAAACACTCGATCACTAAAAGCGTGTTTGATGCCACACAATATCCTGTTGTCGGTATGAAAATTCTTCTGCAGGGCCTCCTGCAGCCGCCAGGCCGCAATAGCTGCCCCGCCATGGATATCATGCTTATTTATAAAGAGTATTTTCACCAGGCGGATAGCAGTTTTAAATTCAGGTTCAAAACTAAAGAATTCCTGGCTGAGAAAGAAACATCCGATTATTCCAATATGATCTTTGTATTTTTACCGGATGAAAGTTGTTTACCAGACTTTTATTTACGGGGCCATTTTTATCTCCCTGTGCACAGTGGCGCTGTGTATGGAAACGAATTTACTACTCGGGTTGCCATATAATTCTTTCTACTTTTACTTAACGGTTTTTTCCGCGACTCTCGGTCAATACAACATTCATTATTACATCAAGCGTTCAGCCAATCCTGATTCCGATCGTTTTTTTTGGTCAATCCAACACCGGAAAATCCATCTTATATTCAACTGCATAGGGGCCGTGGGTTTGATTATCGGCCTTACTGGTCTAAAACCGAAAAACTATATGGTATTGGCCATTATTGCGATCATTACCATTTTATACAGTTTTCCTTTCTTACCCTTTAAGCACAAGAAACGACTAAAAGACTTCGGGTTAATTAAAATTATTGTTCTGGCCTATATCTGGACTTTAATAACCGTCTGGTTCCCTACCGTGACGCTTATGGAAATAACCAAAGGATTTGAAGTGGTGTTCTTGCAACGTTTCGTTTTTATCTTTATTCTATGCATGGCCTTTGATATCCGGGATATTAAAAGCGACAGCGGAGAAAATATTCATACCGTACCGGTTTTCTTAGGTGAAAAAAGATCATATGTTTTGGTCAATATCTTGCTGCTTGTCTTTCTTATCCTGTCCTTCCTTCATTTCAGAATAACCCACCATTTTATGCAATTCAACGCCATGGTTCTTTCCGCACTGGGCACTTATTTTGTTATCGATCACGCGAAAAGGTTACGCAGCGACTTGTATTACCTGGCTGTTGTAGATGGCATGATGATGCTTCAGCCTATATTGGTTATGGTAGGTTCAATGAAGATATAATCGTACCTTTACGGTAAAAAAGTACACGATATGCCAGCTAAGAAAAAGAAATCGACAACAGTACTCACCGCAGAATCACAAAAGTTTCTAAAAGAATATTTGAATAATCCTTCCCCTACGGGCTTTGAAAGTAAAGGCCAGCAGTTATGGCTCAAATACATTACCCCTTATATCGATGATAAATTGATCGATCCGTATGGCTCTGTTGCGGGAATTATTAATCCCGGCGCTCCTTTTAAAGTAGTAATTGAGGCGCACGCCGATGAAATTTCCTGGTTTGTCAACTACATTACCCCGGAAGGACTGATCTACGTAACACGTAACGGGGGATCGGACCATCAGATAGCACCTTCTATGCGGGTGAACATCCATACTGAGAATGGCCCGGTGAAAGCTGTTTTCGGATGGCCGGCTATTCATACCCGTAAGCACGCGCAGGGTACTAATGAAAATGAAGTACAACCCAAACTGGAGAACATATTTCTTGACTGCGGCGCTAGTTCAAAAGAGGAAGTAGAAGCACTGGGCATTCACGTAGGCTGCGTAGCTACATTTCAGGACGGGTATGAAGAACTGGTCAATGACCGGATCGTCTGTCGGGCGTTGGACAACCGCATAGGTGGATTTATGATCGCGGAAGTCGCCCGTCTGTTAAAAGCAAACAAGAAAAAATTACCATACAGCCTATATGTAGTGAATGCCGTACAGGAAGAAGTCGGACTTAGAGGTGCGGAAATGATCGCCCGCCGCATTCGTCCCGATGTAGCTATCGTCACGGATGTAACACACGACACCACAACCCCCATGATCAACAAACAGATAGAAGGGGAGGTAAGTTGTGGAAACGGTCCGGTACTAAGTTACGCGCCCGCCGTTCACAACCTGCTTTTAAAATCGCTGAGGGCCAGTGCGGATAAAAACAAAATCCCCTACCAACTACTGGCGGCTAACCGCATTACCGGCACTGATACGGATGCCTTTGCTTACGCCAGCGATGGTATCCCTTCTGCGTTGATCTCACTCCCCTTGCGCTACATGCACACTACCGTAGAAATGGTGAGCAAAAAAGACGTAGAACAAACGATTTTGTTGATGTATAATGCGCTGTTGGATATCACGCCCAAAATCAATCTCAAATACCTCTGAGGTAGTATCGGTTTAGGCTTTTCTCCTGCGTTTTTCGTGGAATCGGGACCGGTATCGCCTTCCATGGACCTGAAGTGCCGTTGGTGTAATAACGCTGTTTTGTTAAATATTTTTAACAGTAGGGGATTTGGCACAGGGTTTGTTTCATAGTCCGTGAAACCTTATTTTTTAAAATTAAATTTTATCAATTATGAAACGGATTATGCCAATGGCTGTAGCAGGAATTTTCGTAGCTACGGCTGCATTTGCCACAGTTGGTCCAAAAAACCCATTAGTTAATCAGGATGAGGCTGTTGTTACAGATACGATTCCTACGGATACGATCCCTGGACAGGATGAGGTAACACCTCCTGCTACCACGTTCCCTACGCAGACGGAACCGACAGATGCCGATACGGTACCAACAGCTACCGAACCAACACAGACAGATGATCAGAACATGGTAGAAGAAGAAGACACCTCTACCGCTCCTGCTTTAGACCAGCAAGAAGATTCTTCAGAAGCCGATACCACCAGCAACGGTTGGTAATGAACATTAAAAAGTAAAAAAGTAAAAAAAGAGGTTGCCGCAGGGCAACCTCTTTTTTTGTATTAATGGGAGGATATCAACCCCCTCCTTCGAACGCAGATGGAATCTCAACTTCTCCGCTTACACTAAAAATCTTTTTCGACGGCAATTTGCCATCCGTTCTTTGTAAAAGTAACACGGTTGTATCGGTCAATCTTCCGAAAAGGTCAAGCCACGAGAGTACCAAGCCCGGCGTGATCCAAAATAACGGGGTGTACAGGAGACATACCTGCACTTAAAAACTAAAAGGGAACAAGGCATGGCCATTAGGTAAATCCGCAACACCGCAGTCAGGCCTTCATTACTGGCAGTGTAACCTTTAGAGTTTAAAGCCGATCGTTAACAGGATGTTGCTGGCCGTGCCTTCGATAATCGCGGCAGGAGGAGAGGGGATATTCAAACTGTTCTCATCTACTAAATACGGCTGATGCTGATAAGCTCCCTTATCGATATATACGTAACCCAGGTCAGCGTAAAACCCCCTGTTTCTATACCCCAGCCCCAGGCTGTACCGCATTTGCTGTCCATCTATTTCCGTATCTGAATACGGGCTTCCCATATATGAAACACCGGCCCGAGCGGCAAATAAATTAAACTTAATTTCCCCTCCTAAACGGATGTTGGAAGCGCCTTTATACTGCTGGCTGATAGATCTGTTCAAAGCCTCTGCATAGGCTTTATCCGCTGCCGTGCTATTGGAACTGTTGAAATGGAAACGGGACGCCCCATAATTAACATATTCGTAATCCAAGCTGATAAACCCGTGATGCATAGCGCCAGGGCCTGTACCAATAACATAAGAAATTCCTCCCATGGCCCGCCAAGGTGTCGTCAGAGAATAATCATATTCTCCCGGATAACCCTCCGTGATATCTGTCGTAGTAGAAGTTAATACACCCTGGTCAGTAGTACTTGTTACCATCGTGGTCGTATATGTGTCGTGTAAGGAAAACAATGTTGGCGAATGAAATGCGGCACCAATCCGCACGCGGTTGTTTACCGCATAAATAACACCGAGCTTTCCGTTGACACCGACACCATCCGTATGTATATCGTCGGTCACTTCATAATAGTTCAAATAAGAGTTTTTATCCGTATTATTGGTTTCCCTGAAAGTAGCCGTCTTATCGTAGTTAATAGAAGGTACATTCAGTCCCAATCCGATGAACAACCGATCATCATAGTTTCCGGCGACAGACAGGCTAAACTCGTCCAACCCGCCTTTGGTTGAAATCGTATTTGACTGCGATATGGCATTGCCATCCGCCAGCATGTTACTCGGGAGGCTTGTCCACCCGTCAAAATCACCATTATCATTCACCACCGGACCGATGAGCCATGTGAGGTAGGCCTGACTCAGCCCATAGGGGAAGTTGGAAGAAATGGCGTTCAAATCGGCGTCGCTATTGGTGTACCCCCCATCGGCCAGCTTAATTAAATAATTATCAGAGTAAGAGGACTCGCTGTTATTTCCCCTATAATAAATATTCTGGTTAAAATTAGCCAAGCGGTTGAGGCCGATGCCTACAGTAATATTTTTCCATTTAGAATCAGGCTTCCGATTATTGCTGTTCATAGCGAGAATCAGCGCCATCTGCTGGATATAAAAATTTGTTTTATTATCAGAGGCGCTCTCGCCAAGATAATTTCCATTATTGGTAATAGCCTTTACTGCAGGAGTAATGCTAAAGTCACTGGTTTTAAAAAGGCCGATGGTGGCCGGATTGAGGCTCATCATGGAAGGGTCACCTCCCAGCGAAACGCCTGCACCGCCTATGGCCTGTAACCTGGCGGTTCCTCCGGGCGTCAGATAGCTGTACCGTAGTGCATCGCTTTCCACTTGTGCCGAACTCCACTGAAAATAGCAGATGCCTACCACAAGAAGGAGCCACTTTATCTTCATCATAAATAGGGATTCTCTTTGTTTTTCTTTAAATTTTAGCGTCTTCTCGGACTAAACGACCTTGAATTAGAACTACTTCTTGATGGTGTAGAAGCACGTGGTGTAGAGTAGGAGCGGCTCTGTTCAAAAGTACGGGTATTGCTCCTTTGCTGTACCCGGGGTTCAGGCTGACGAATCACGCGCCGGGTCGGTGTAGACCGTTCCTGAACACGCGTGTTGCTGTTCTGACGCACACGGCGGGTAGGACGCTCGTCCGCCCGAGGCTGATAGGTCCTCCTCGTAGTACGTTCAGCGGAGCTTGTTGTCGTGTTGCTACCGCGACGCACCGCCCGTGTCCTTTCTCCTTCAGTTGGTGTAAAAGAACGTCTTCTTGCTCTTGTGTTTGCGTCCGTGCTGACCCCCTCGGAGGCAGAACGGGTAAACACTCTTCTCGGCGCTGTAGTACTTTCCCCATTGCGGGAACCCGTAGCGCTGCCTGTAGCATGGGCAGCCCTTGAACCGGCACCGCGCCGGGGCTGGTAACTCACAGCGGGCCTGGGTTGGTAATTCGCATATTTTCCGCCCCATCCCCATCCGGGGTAATAGCCGGAATGGTAATAGTGGCCGTAAGAATAAAACGGGCTATACCAAGAGCTGTACCAGGGAGAATACCAACTACCAAAAGCGTAGGGGTTCCCCCAACCGAGGCTAAAGCTCAATCCGGGAGACCACATGTAAGGATTATTGTACCAACCAAACCCACTGTACGCGAAGCGGTCCCAATAGTAGCTTCCGCCATACCATGGGTTGGTCATCATATAATAATTGTAGGAAAAAAGGCCACCCGGGCGATCAAACATCCGGATCCGGCGACTGTAATATCCATCGTCATAATAATCCGAATAATTATTGTTATAATACGCATCTCCGTTCTCATACACCACATAATTCCCCCCGTCGCTGTCCGCAGCTACGGCATACTGATCACTGCGATCATTTGCCGCCTGTGCAGCCTGTTGGGTGGATTCCGGTGAATAATAAACCGCATCCGGTGTCCGGCCAGTCTGATATGTTGTACTACAGCCCGCCAGCACTAAAGCGGCAAAAGCTGTAAGAAAATAATAAATTTTCATGGCTTTAATATTTTACAGGTATAAAGTTACGGTTTTTTTTTTGCTGCAACTTACCGTTAATCAAAAATAAACAAACAAATGGATTCCAAGCCATTTTGTACAATATAACGAAATTGTATCAATATAACAAAAAAATCGGACAACAAGTTGTAAATTTCATTGTAGGTTTGCATGATTTTCAGACCGTTAAGGTGATTTTGAAAGCAGATACATAATACTAATGAGTAAAGAAATTACACCCCGCCAACAGGATTATTCGCAATGGTATAATGATTTGATTATCAAAGGTGAACTGGCCGATTACACGCCCGTACGAGGATGTATGGTTATCAAACCACACGGATTCGCCCTTTGGGAAAATATGCGCGATGCCCTGGATCATATGTTTAAGGAGACCGGCCACCAAAATGCTTATTTTCCCTTATTTATCCCTAAGAGTTTTTTGAACAAGGAAGCCGAACATGTGGAGGGGTTTGCGAAAGAATGTGCCGTAGTAACACACTACCGGCTAAAAAACGACCCGGAAAGCAAAACCCTGGTCGTTGACCCGGATGCCAGACTGGAAGAAGAGCTCATTATCCGGCCGACCTCAGAAACTATCATCTGGGATGCCTACAAAAATTGGATTAAATCATACAGGGATCTTCCCTTAAAGATCAACCAATGGGCCAATGTCGTCCGTTGGGAGATGCGTACCCGCTTGTTTTTACGGACGGCGGAATTTTTGTGGCAGGAAGGACATACGGCGCATTCTACAGCCGAGGAAGCTATTGAAGAAGCCCAGCAAATGCTGGAAGTATATGCCGACTTTGCGGAAAATTATATGGCCCTTCCGGTCATCCGGGGTGTAAAATCCCCCTCTGAACGCTTTGCAGGCGCCCTTGACACCTACTGCATCGAAGCGCTTATGCAGGACGGCAAAGCGCTTCAGGCCGGTACGTCTCACTTTCTTGGCCAGAATTTTGCTAAGGCCTTTGAGGTTCAATTCCTCAATAAAGAGAACAAGCTTGAATATGTGTGGGCTACTTCCTGGGGGGTTTCTACCCGCCTTATTGGGGCGTTGGTCATGGCCCATAGTGATGACAAAGGATTGATTCTGCCGCCAAAGATTGCCCCAGTGCAGGTGGTCATCGTTCCCATCTACAAAAAAGCGGAGCAAAAACAGGCCATAAGCGAAAAAGCTAACGAATGGCTGACCCTATTTAAGTCAGCCGGGATCCGCGCTATTTATGACGACGATGACACAACGCGCCCCGGATGGAAATTTGCCGAGCATGAAAAAAAAGGGGTTCCTGTACGGTTGGCTGTTGGTCCCCGGGACCTGGAACAACAGCAGGTTGAAGTAAGCCGTCGTGACCGGGACGGAAAAGAAAGCTATCCGATGGAAGGCCTGGTTGACAAGATCAGGAAACTGCTGGATGCTATCCAGACCAATATGTATACAAAGGCACAGGGTTTCCGGGACGCCCACATTACGTCCGTTGATGATTTTGATACTTTCAAAGAAGTGTTGGATGAAAAGGGGGGGTTTGTTTCGGCACACTGGGACGGCACCGCAGAAACGGAACAAAAGATCAAGGAATTAACCAAAGCTACTATCCGCTGTATTCCGCTCAATAACCCCGGAGAAAATGGAAAGTGTGTCTATTCAGGTAAGCCCTCGAAGGAGCGCGTACTTTTTGCCAGGGCGTATTGATGAGCCAAGAAAACGGCGTAAAGCGGCTAAGGGATTTATTAACAAAACGCTAAGCTTTTATTCAAAGGGTCTCCATTATTTTTGCCGCTTATTGTCAGCCCTATGAATACACAAACCCTTTTGAAAGTTTTACGTCTAATGGCTATGTTGGAAGCTATGTCCTGGATAGCTTTACTCATCGCGATGTACTATAAATATTTTTTGGAAACTACTACCTATATGAACCTTATAGGCCGGGTTCACGGTTTTCTGTTTATTGGATTTGTGTTGATGGTGCTCCTCGTCAGCTTTCAAATGAAATGGAAGAAGCGTGAAGTAGCCTGGAGTTTACTTTCTTCATTACCCCCCTGTGGCACAGTGATAGCAGATTTAGTTATATTTAAGAAATACGCTAAAATAGCGAGAAACGCCGCGGCTTAAAAAAAGCCTCGGATGCGCTGGGCTATTCTCTGTTTGATTAGTCGAGTACTCACCCGATCCGCTCCAGGCTTTCTTTAATAGCGCTAATTCTTGCCTCTGCATCAGTTCGTTTTTTCTGCTCACGCGCTACCAGTTCGGGTTTCGCATTTTGTATGAACCGCTCGTTAGCCAGCTTTTTGTTGACTGCCATCAAAAACTTTTCTTGATGGGCGAGGTCCTTCAGTAGCTTTTCTTTCTGGACAGACTGATCTAAGTCCTGGGGCGCTTCGATATAGAGGGTGTCTTTGTCTACCACAACCGTGATGCTGCCGGACACTGCCTGATCGGTAAAAGATAAGGTCTCGGCGTTGATCTGTCTGATAAGAATATCTTCAAACAGGCCATAGGTTTTCTGTTGTCCGGTTTGGACATGCAGGCAGATAGCTTCCTTGTTTTTGATGTTATTTTTATTACGTGTATCCCTGATGGCCGTGATAGTTTTTCTGGCCAGTTCTCCTGCCGCCAGCACATCGGTATCTATTGCCCCTGGTGGTTGAGTCTGACGTACGATCAAATCTTCTCCTTCGGTTCGTTCCTGAAGCTGATGAAAAATTTCTTCGGTAATAAAGGGCATGAAAGGATGCAACAGGGCCAGCAAATGTTCAAAAAACTGTTGCGTTTTCTGGTAGACAGCCAGGCTTAGTTTATCATCAGGTAATGGCTTGACCCATTCCAGGTACCAGCTACAGAAGTCGTTCCATATTAACGAGTACAGTAATTTCAAGGCTTCGCTCAGCCGGTAGTTTTCAAAATGATTGTTGATCTCCTTTTGTGCTTCAGCCAGGTTATTTTCAAACCATTTTACAGCAAACTCGTCGGATGCACTCGGTTTTCCCTCTTTTGTTTGCCAGAGCCGGGTAAGTTTCAGCGCATTCCACATCTTATTACAGAAATTCCGGCCCTGTTGCAAGGCTTTTTCATCGAACAACAGGTCGTTTCCCGCGGGAGAGGCGATCATTATTCCAAAGCGGACCGCATCGGCTCCAAATTTTTCAATAAGCTCTAAAAGATCAGGGGAATTGCCTAAAGATTTGCTCATTTTCCGGCCCTGGTTATCGCGCACCATCCCGGTAAAATACACGTCATCAAAGGGCTTCTTTTGTTCAAAAGCATAGCCGGCCATAACCATACGTGCTACCCAAAAAAAGATAATATCCTGACCGGTAACCAACACATTGGTCGGATAATAATATTTAAATGCCTCGTTACCGGGATTTGTAATGCCATGAAATACTTCCAGCGGCCATAACCAAGAAGAAAACCAGGTATCCAGAACATCTTCATCCTGACGAAGGTCTCCTTTTCCTTTAGCTTTTTGCTTTAGTTCTTCTGCTGCTGCTGCGTTTTCAGCCACATAAATATTTCCCGCTTCATCATACCAGGCAGGAATGCGCTGCCCCCACCAAAGTTGACGGGAAATACACCAGTCTTTGATACTTTCGAGCCAATGACGATACGTGTTGGTAAAGCGTCCTTCCGGAAAAAGTTTGATTTCGCGATCTTCCACTGCTTTTACCGCGGGTTCCGCCAGCTTTTCCATTTTTACAAACCACTGTGTGGAAATACGCGGCTCCACCACTGCATTGGTCCTTTGGGAAAAACCGTTTTTATTTACGATCGCTTCTTCTTTGACCAGGAATCCTTTTTCTTTTAAATCTTCTACTATCTTTTTACGGACCACAAAACGATCCTCCCCTATATACAACTGTGCCGCTTCGCTCAGTGTACCGTTTGGCGTTAAAACATCAATAACTTCCAGTTTGTGTCTCAAGCCAATGTTGTAATCATTGATATCATGCGCAGGTGTAATTTTCAGGCAGCCTGTACCGAAGTCTTTATCCACGTAATCATCGGCAATAACCGGGATGGCGCGTTCTATCAAAGGCACCTTGGCTTTTTTCCCAATCAGATGTCGATAACGGGAATCTTCCGGATTTACACAAACAGCAGTATCGCCCAGGATCGTTTCTGGCCGGGTTGTCGCAATCGTAATAAAACCACTACCGTCTTCTAACGGATACTGAACGTAGTAGAGTTTGGAATGAACCTCCCGGTATTCCACTTCCTCATCACTAAGCGCCGTTAAGGCCTCGGGATCCCAGTTGATCATCCGGGCACCTCTGTAAATAAATCCTTCGTTATAAAGCTTAACGAAGGTTTTTATTACCGCTTTGTAATAATGGTCATCCATGGTAAAGTTGGTCCGCTCCCAATCGCAGGAACATCCCAGCTTTTTCATTTGCTGATAGATAATACCACCATACTTTTCTTTCCATTCAAAAGCATGCTTCAAGAAATCCGCCCTGCTCAGGGATCGCTTGTCAACACCCTTTTCTTTAAGCATCGTTACCACCTTAGCTTCTGTCGCTATAGAGGCGTGATCAGACCCCGGAACCCAACAGGCATTTCTGCCGTTCATTCGGGCTCGCCTGATGAGAATATCCTGAATCGTTTCGTTGAGCGTATGCCCCATATGTAGCACCCCCGTTACATTGGGGGGAGGAATAACTATCGTAAAAGGAGTCCGGTTGTCCGGTTCGGAATGAAAATACCCTTTATTTTGCCAGTGTTTATACCACTTATCCTCCGTTTCCGCAGGAAGGTAATTCTTTGATAATGCCATAACTGCAAAAATAGGGGAGTTTCCGTTATTTCAGAAATCCAATACCACGTTAACGCCCGGACAAAGAGTACTGTATCAGCTTTTTAGCTTTACGGGGATTAAAAGTGCCTTAAGACAGATAACCTGCTTTCTGCAGGGCTTCGGGGTGTGTTTTAAAGGGCTTAGGTCACTGACGGTTAACGAGTCTATACTCACGGCCTGTGCCTAGCAGGTTGTCAATTTTGCCGACCTTTAACTGCCCGGGATCGCTGATGTCTGGAAAAATCAGCCGCTGGCCACCATTCAGTTCCGTTTTAAAGATGGATTTTACTTTCTTTCCACTAATGACTCCCTCCAAGGTAACCTGTACAGCAGTCGGTGTGTTTCCCGAAACAATATTGATGGCATGCATCCCCGGCTGAAAATTTAAAGTGAGCGGTCGGCCCGATACAGAAACCAGGTCCTTAAGCGTAACCTTAATAAAGTCCTGGGCTGCGCCAAGCTTATGGCTCATTGTGACCGCATATTGACGTTCTCGATCACTTTGAACGCTGCATTCATTCTCACGCCCCGCCATGCGGTCGTACGCAACGGCAATTTTTTCACCCGACGCTACTTCACCGGTTATCTGAACCCCGAGCAAGCCCCGTTTGTAGTAATTATTCAATCTGCCTTTTTGCTTTCCTTTAAGTTTACACCGAATGGTATCCAAATCTGTAGGATGTTTTGGTCTGAGGAAGGAACCTCCTTTATTTCGGAGAAGATTCATGATGTCAGCGCCCTTCACCGCATCTCTTGGTGCGTCGCTCTTCACCGGAAGTTTCATTGCCGGGAGAACGTTCAGATGACTACGTAATACGCCGGGACGAAAAACGGGGGAATCTTGTATTAAATGCAGGGGGTTTAAACGATTAATTGAACCGATAACTTTTGGATTGAAAAGGAAAGGGGTTTGCCCTTGTTTTCCGAAATAAATGCTGCCGGCAACAGGACCGTCGCCGGAGATCCCGGGAAACCTAAGCAGCTTACCTTTCAGTTCCTCTTTGTTGGTAGCTGATGAAGCATCAAGGTCATTGCCTTTTTCATCAGTAAGTTCGGTAACTTCTGTACTATCGGCGAATATCAAAACAATGCCTCCCATCAACAGCAGAATCGCATCCCATACCGGTGTTCGCTGCCGGTGGTTGAGGACGGACCAGGGCGTGTAATGAAAACGTCCTCCCGACCAGGCATCCCCTTCATAGATTCTGCTTCCATCGCTTGATCCGTCATAGCGAAAACAATTGGCCACCGGGTCTACGGTGACTATGCGGCGCCGATTGGGGAAGTTTGAATCAAAAACGGTCAGTTCCCAAGGGGTGACACTGCGGTTCCATTCAATCGGCAGCATGCAATGCGGTGCGCCGGAAAAATCATAGTTTTGCGCAATGCAGATAACCGGGTTTTCACCCCGATTGTAAGCATCCCAGGAAGCTTGGAATACATGTGCCGGGTTGTGCGTATTACCGCTCAAAAACTGTCCCACAAACCACCAGATTGCATCGGCTCCAACCTGATAAATATGCCGGATGTTAAAATCGTCTTCTATTTGCCCCCAGTCTTTAAAACGGCCCAGCGGGCGGCTTAAACGGGATTGCTCCTTCCAGGCGTAAATATTTTCCAGCGCCATACCAAAGCAATTGCCATTGGCGGCAACATCTTTCACGACCAACTCGTAGAAGAGGGCTTTAAGCCCGTCATCAATCAGGCCGAAATCAATCTCAAAGTCGGGGTCAACATCGCTGAAAGCCGCTGCATATTTACGCCACTCAATCGCTCCGCTCCCCCGGTTCTGCACGCCCCAAGTATCGAAGGGGGTGCTCTCAGTGACCTTCGGTTCAACCGACCAGTCCAGGTAGTTAACCCAGGGACCAAAATTACTTGCCCGAAAAAGGCCATTGGCGGTCCGCATTCCCCAGGCATTAGCCATATTGAGTTCGCTGGTCATTGTGCCCAGATTATCATCACCACCTGCAAAAAGTTGACCGCCATCAGCTTCCCATACTTCCACCCGTACCAGAGCGTTTAGATCCGGATCGTTAGGAATAATCTCATAAGGTACGTTAATATTCAGGTCCCGGATATTTGCAGAAGGGTAGTGGGGCCCGCTTTCAGGGTATTTGCGGTCAAACACCCGGCCGCCGTTAACATCAACGCATATCCGGCAATAGAGGTCATTTTGCCCGTCGACATCGAAAATATCCCGATCTTCTTCTTTTGTATCAAGGCGACCAAGTGAGATCTTGAAAGGCCGGCAAATGAACACAGGGCCATTAAACCAAAGAATACTACCACGTTGGAACGTATTGTATCGAGCACCAGGAGCATCAGGAATATCACCTTCATCAGAAGTGGGGAAACCCAGATACCCCAGCGGCCCTCCCGCTCCCGGCACAGAAGGTGTCCCCCGATAATGTGCTCGTATTGTTCCATAGACGATGGAAGCAGGAGTAGCTGGTGACCAATAAATGGTACATCGCTCAAATTCATTAACCTTACCGAGAACATCTGACCCCTGGCGAATGTCACTTTCGTGTGAAGTAGGAAATCCGAAGCGCTGCAGCCCGTTGGCCGTCTCGTACTTCTCTAAAATGGCGCCATGTACTTCAAACGCATTACTGGCACCGTCTCTGAAAAACATTTTGCCGTTCTGAAAATGCTGTACTTTGCCCCCTGGAATATCCGTCTCCTCCTCCACGGGCAAACCTATGGCGTGAGATCCGCCACCGATTAGCTCATAATCCAGATAAATGCGCCCGAATACCGGTATTGCTGCCGAACGGGGCGACCAATATATAGCGCCTCGTTCGAATACACTCTTGCGGCTTCCTGTTCGTCTTCCCGGAATTTCATCCGAAGCCAGGCCGCCAAGACGTCGACGCAGGTTTTCATCAGCCCGCCATTTTGCAAGAATGGCTCCATGCATGACGAAAGCCGCCCCGTGGGATTCTGTAAAAGAAACGACAGCCAGCGAATAAGGTTGAATGTAACTGTTTGTCCTACCATCATAGTAAAAGTCTGCGGTTTTTGGTCCGAGATTCAAGGTTTCTTTTACCTCATTCTCTTTACGGGAAAGGTGCCATTCAGGGCTTCCTCTTTCGGCGTCCAGTTTTGCTTCAAGTTCGGCTGGAATATCACGCCAAATCTGCACGCCGCCAATTTCCCCTCCGAAGGGCCAACGTCGGCCGTCAGTCCATGTGCCTACGTACAACTGGTCACCGGCAGGCGCTCTTAATCCCCCTTGTGGAAAGGCCGCCACAGCCTGCACCGTTTCATCTATCATCAGCGCCAATGTATCCACATCGTAGACAAGTGTTGCCAGGTACCAGTCATTTAGCATCAAAGGCTGACGGTTAGAAGTACTTGCCCCCGCCCAGCCGGCGGCGCCATTGGAAACGGTTGCCCTGATGTTGAAGTGGTCAGCCGTATTTCCCGGCTCTACGTACAATGAAAAAGGCAAGGCGGTACACTCGATGAGGTTACCGCGGGTCGATACGCTATCAGTTACTCGGAATACTATGCGAACGGCAAAACGCGTCGCATCAACTTCTCCGGGAGACAGCTGGACCCGGCAAGACGCGCCTGCGCCAAAACGTAACGCCGTCGGCCTGGGGCCAATTTCAGTATTGCCCGGTCCGGCCACCGCTGTGGTACCACTTAATACTGCAGGGTAGCTCCCATCCTGGTTGGAAACATTCTCTGACTGGAAATGCCAGTTAATTACCGTATTTGCCATCTGTAATCTTTTGTCCGTTTTAACATTTAATCTTTAAGCCTAAATAATGATTGCACGATTTCCAGTTGTCAGTACTACTTTGAAGTCCCGCCGAGAAAACCATTTCTGGATTTTGCCGACACAACTGCCGGGTCCTTGGTCAACAATTAAAAGACAAAGATTACTTCGTTCTCCTAATATGTATAGTAAAAAAACGACAATTTTGGGGATTAACGACGGGTACTGGTGATGACCGTCTACTACTGAAAAAAGAGGGCGGGGGAGTGCTTTCTAAAGATTGGAACTTAAAACGGACGGATCGCAATACGAACCAAGCGGATATTTCTAATCAGCAGGAAACCGAAAATGCTTAATACGCTGGCATCGAACTTAAAGACGAATGACATGCCGATCTCTTTCAGGCGTTATCTGATAAATCTTTCCAGATTTGTTTCCGATAGCAGTCAGCATTCCAACCTCCTATCTGCGCAGCAGGGGTGCGTCGTTCACAGGAGGGCGGGCTTAATGTTCATGCTGTTGTGCTTCCTCTGCATAAGCCCGTAAAGAACGAACTATTTTAGCATCTGTCAAGGGGATGACATTACTCTCTTTTGCAGCAAGCTGATTTTTATAGGCCATTTTACCTGAAAAAGCAGCTTTGGCGGTGGAGTGGTATTCCGCTGCATTTGTCTGTTCAACCAATTGTCCGATGTTAGCCGGGCGGACACCGGATCCCGGCATGATAACGATCCGGCCAGCTGCCTTGTGGACTAGTTGACTTAATAATCCCGCTCCTTCAGGTGCGGTAGGTTGCTGCCCTGAAGTCAGAATACGTTCGCACCCACAACCAATTATATCTTCCAAAGCCTGAAAAGGAGAACGGCAACGGTCGAATGCCCTGTGGAAAGTTACACCAAGCGGATAGGCTGCTTCAACCAATTTATTGGTTCTTTCAATATCAATATTTCCATCCGCCGTCAATAAACCGATAACGACGCCATCACAGTCAAGTTTTTTACACATCATTAAATCTGCATACATCACTTCAAATTCTTCCTCATTGTATAGGAAGTCGCCTCCTCGGGGTCTGATGATCGGATAAAGTTGTAGTTGCAATAATTCCCGCGCTTTTAAAATGGTTCCATAAGAAGGCGTAGTACCGCCTTCGGCCATATTATCACAGAGTTCCACCCGATCTGCACCGCCCTCCTGTGCCGCAAGTGCCGAGGTCAAAGAGTTAGCGCAGATCTCTAAAATAATGGACATAAAATAGTCTTAGCATAGCGGCAGCGAATGTTCCGCCTTATTAGAAATAGTGTTTGCCATCAAATAATTTATTGGAAATATCCTCGGAATACACGGCGTAATTAAATCCTTTTTGCAGACAGTAAGCACCGGTTTCTCCTTTTTTATTGATCGCCAGAAATCCCAGCTGTATGGCTTCCGCGTAAGCGCGGTCATGTTTTACGACCCGTTCTACTGTTTTCTTACAGGCAATTTCGGGGCTATACCCCTGCCGCATATATTCTACTACCGTGTGGGTTCCGCATACACGCATGCAAGCTTCGCCTACACCCGTTGCCGTGGCAGCCCCTATTTCATTATCGACGAACAGACCGGCTCCGATAATGGGGGAGTCGCCTACCCGCCCGTGCATTTTAAAAGCCAGCCCACTGGTAGTACATGCACCTGAAAGGTTGCCGTTTTGGTCGATTGCCAGAATGCCTATGGTATCGTGGTTATATTGGTTACCAGGCATTCTCAGCGGACTAAAAGCGGTGGGAGGAGTAGGAGCGGAGCTGTTTTCAATATTTATTTGCGGTTGATAATTAGATGTTTTAAGCCACTCTTCCCAAGCCTTTTTTGATTCAGGGGTCAGTAAGTCTTGTTTTTGAAACCCCTTAGATACCGCAAATTGTGTAGCCCCTTCGCCTACGAGCATAACGTGCGGCGTATCTTCCATAACTTTCCTTGCTACAGAAACGGCGTGCACAATATGTTGCATGCAACCTACGGACCCCGCATTCCCATTTTCATCCATAACGCATGCATCCAGTGTTACGAATCCGTCGCGATCCGGGAAACCACCCAGTCCAATGGTTTGAATAGAAGGGTCTGCCTCACAAACGCGGGCCCCCGCCTCAACAGCATCCAATGCGCTGCCCCGCTCTTGTAAAATTTCCCAGGCCTTTTTATTCGCCTTTAAGCCGAAATTCCAGGTAGAAACGACAATCGGTTTTTTGGAAGAACGTGCTAAAACATTTTTTGGTTGGACAGCAAATGCTCCACCGCCCAACGTAGCTAATTGAATAAATTTTCTACGTGATTGCATAGCTGTTTATTTTCAAAAATAATAGAATCGAATTATAGCTCTGAGCATTACTTCATTTCCCAAACAAGCGCGCTGGCCCCCAGAATAGCCGCGTCATTTTCATTTAGTTCCGACCGGATGAGTTGTACTTTATCCTTCCAGATACGAAGCACGTTTTCATTCATATAGTGTTTCGTGGGTTCTATAAGCAGTTCACCTGCCCGAGCCAGCCCGCCAAATAAAATAATGGCTTCCGGTGCGGAAAAAGCAATATAGTTAGCAAGAGTTTCCCCGAGGATACGTGCAGTAAAATTTACAGCTTTCAAGGCAAGCTGGTCGCCTTCGGCAGCAGCTTCGACAATAGCTTTTGAACTCAATTCATCGGGCTTTAATGCTCGCAATATGCTGTCTGTTTTTTTCTCGCGCAGCAGCTCCAGCATGGTACGGACAATACCGGTAGCTGAAACATAGGTTTCCAGACAACCATACCGGCCGCAACCACAATGGCGTCCTTCTTTTTCTACGATGACATGTCCCAGTTCACCTGCAAAACCATCGTGACCATAAACCAGCTGCCCATTTATTACGATTCCGCTGCCCAGGCCGGTTCCCAGTGTAATCATAATAAAATCCTTCATTCCTTTGGCCGCGCCAAAGGTCATTTCTCCCACCGCGGCGGCATTAGCATCGTTGGTCACCTGTACCGTGAGACCGAACTGCTCCTGTACCATATGGGCTAATGGAATAACCCCTTTCCAGGGAAGGTTGGGAGCAAACTCAATAGTCCCGTTATAATAATTACCATTAGGAGCACCTATCCCTATGCCAATGATCTCTCCTTCAGATTTTTCAATCAATGGCGTAACATGATTGTAAAGCGTATCAATATAAACGGAAATATCGTCATGTGCTTTGGTACTAAGAGACCCCTGCTCCAGGATATTCCCCCTTCGGTCCACAATTCCATAGACAGTATTGGTTCCTCCAATGTCAATGCCCACTGCTAACGGCTGATTCATAGTCGATTCCCTGTAATTTTAAGATTCTTTTTACCCGGTATGCAAAGAAAGCCAAAAATAAGTAGGTGGCTACCGGAACAATATATGAAAAATGAATGCCGATCAAATCAGCAAACCCGCCTTGCAACGGCGGAATTAAAGCGCCACCCAAGATCATCATAATCAGGAATGAAGAAGCCTGGCTGGTATATTTTCCCAGTCCGGCAATAGATAGCGCAAAGATGTTGGGCCACATCACAGAACAAAAGAGCCCGCCGCTGACAAAAGCAAAAGTAGCTACATAACCGGAGGTGAACAGACCGACCAACATAGCTGCCGTACCTAAAAAGCCGAATATCATCAGCGTTTTCGCCGGTTTTTCCTGTCCCCAGAAGAAACCGGCAATCTGAATAAGCAGGCAGGGTATGTAGGGGAACAATTCCGTATAGTCGTTTCCTTTCCAATAATTGGTGAGCAATACAACACCGTAGGCCACAAACGGCACTACAACAAATAAGACCTTTCGTATGGATTTTTTCACATTAAAAGCAGTGATAGCACCAGCCCAGCGACCGATCATTAAACTTCCCCAGTAAAGTGAAATATAGGGGTCGATCTCAGAGGCATGCAGGCCGTCGGGCGTAAGAAAACCGGGATATTCCAACAATGCGCCCATATTGCTCTGAATGGTTACCTCCGTTCCTACATACACGAATATGGCCAGCATGCCCAGTGCCAATTGTGGGAACTTCATAGCGCCCCATCCGGTATGATCTTTCTGTGACAGCTTATTGGAATATAACAACGTAAAGACTATGCCGACAATGCCAACGATAAACATAGTCATACGATATTCCGTCAGAATGCCGATCACGATTAAAAAGAAAAACACGGTAATAACCCATAACGATTTGCTGGCTTTGGGCGTTTTTTCAAATTTTTCCTTACTAGTCACCTCCGGCATCTTAGCGAAACCAAATAAAAGCGCTACCGCCAAAAACAACCCCGCCAACAGAAAGTACACCGTATTCACCCCCGTAATACTGGCATTAGAAGCCGCGCCGCTACCGGCAGTACCGAAAAGTAATACACTGATGATCAACGGCCCGATCGCCGTTCCAAAAGAGTTGACCCCACCGGCAAGATTAAGACGGTGCGCCCCTGTTTCCGGGTCTCCCAGTACAACAGCAAAAGGATTTGCGGCGATCTGTTGCAGGGAAAAACCCAACGCAACAATAAAAAAGGCACCCAAAATAAGATAGAAAGCCAAGGTTTTATCCGCCATATCTAAACCCATGTTTACCGCTCCGATCAATAACAAGGAGCCGACAACTGAAATAAGCAAACCAATGACAATACCCTTACGGTAACCGATCTTATTCAAAATATCCCTGCCACTCCACACTGAGAAAAGGTAAAGCAAAAGCGAACCGATAAAATAGGCGCCATAAAACGCAAAATCTATCAGTTGCGACTCAAGCTGGTTCAGATTGAAATGATTTTTACAAAAAGGAATAAAAATACCATTAGAAGCAGCGACAAATCCCCAGAAGAAAAAAACAGTAACAAGTACAAAAAACGCGGGATGGAGTCCTTTTCTTTCTTGGTGCTCTGACATAGATTATAGCTTAAATTTTGAAGAGAAAAACCGCTCCCTGGCGCTGCTAAAAGGGTTTACCTCTTGTGAAATAATTAGCTAAAGTAAAATTAATTCTGAATAAATTGAAAAAAAATTTAGAAAGAGCCTCCTTTTTAAACTTTTATCAACTGCAGAGCCGATATAGCGTAATAAAATTTGGGAGAATAGCAAAAACTTATCTAAGTTCGTGCCCGCAAATTCCAATTATAATTTTTTATTTATGAACAATCCAAATAGTTCCGCCAAGAAGAGTAACTACCTTATTCCAATGTTTATAGTAGGGGTTTTATTCTTTGCCCTTGGATTTATTACCTGGTTAAACAGTACTTTAATAAATTTCCTCGAAGTAGTATGCCAGATTGATAATAAGGTGGTTTTATTTCTCATAACAACGGCTTCGTATATTTCTTACTTAGTGATGTCGATTCCGGCTTCAAGAGTCCTTGCAAAAACAGGCTATAAAAAAGGAATGGCGCTCGGCTTGTTAGGATTAGCCTTAGGGGCTCTTCTGTTCATTCCCGCTGCTAATACACGAACCTACGGGTTGTTCCTGTTAGGGGTATTTGTGCAAGGAGCCGGAATGTCGCTGATGCAAACGGCCGTTAACCCGTATATTACGATCCTGGGGCCTTTAAAAAGTGCCGCTAAGCGAATGAGCATTATGGGTGTGTGTAATAAAGTAGCAGGCGCCGTCAGTCCGATAGTAGTGGGCGCAGCCGTTCTCTCAGGAACTACCTTTTTGCTCAACCAGATCAATGATGCCACCAGTGAGGCGGCGAAAGCTCCTTATCTCGACCAACTGGCCTCCAAAATCATCTTTCCCTATGTTATTATCGCCGTAGTATCTGTCCTCATGTTTATTTGGGTATGGTTTTCCGGATTGCCCGAAGTATCTCAGGAAGATGTGGAAGAAGAAGCAGCCGTGGATGAAAAAGAAGCCAATGAAGTAAAGCATAAAGACTCGGTTTTCCAGTTTCCTCACGCTATTATCGGTGTTATCGCCCTGTTCCTTTACGTAGGATGCGAAGTAATTGCGGGAGATACTATCGGACAATATGGGCTAATGCTCGGCTATGAGTTGGACAGGTACCAGTATTTCACCACCTATACCTTAAGTTTTATGGTGATCGGATATATCGTTGGCATCATTCTGATTCCCAAATACCTCTCCCAACGTAAAGGACTGTCCATTTGTGCGATATTGGGCATTCTCTTTTCCGTCGCGATCTTGTTTACCCATACTCTTCAAATTACCTTACCTTTTTCGTTTTCCGGATTATTTTCAGAAAACGGTTCCTTTTTTCAGGTTAACCAGTTGAACCTTTCCATTCTTTTTGTTGCGCTTCTGGGATTCGCAAACTCCATTATGTGGCCGGCGATATGGCCATTAACCCTCAACAAATTAGGGCATTTCACCAAAACTTTTTCAGCGTTTTTGGTCATGTCCATAGCAGGGGGAGCAATTTTACCATTAATTTGGGGAGCTTTGGCAAATGTAGCAGGTAATTTTCCACAGTTGCCTTATGTAATAACGATTCCCTGCTATGCCTTTATTCTTTATTTTGCCCTTAAAGGATACAAGGTGGGTTTAAATCTGAAAAAAGGCGAGGAAATATAATATTCTAAAGTTTTTAAAAGTGCTATTAATGATTCAACGCGTAAAAGAAACGTATCTCAAATTATTCAAGAAAGAACCGTTGATAATTATCTCTCCGGGCAGGGTCAATCTGATAGGGGAGCATACAGACTATAACGACGGCTATGTATTGCCTGCGGCTATCGATAAAAAGATCGTACTCGCGATAGGCGCTTCCGGCACTACGGAAAGCAGAGTTTACTCCGCCACCCTAAATAAAATATCCACCTTCAATATGAATGATATCTATAAAAAGAAGGGGTGGATAAATTATATTTTAGGAGTAGTGGCCCAGATGCAAAAAGAGGGACATCAATTATCCGGATTTAATGCGGTATTTGACAGTAATCTGCCGGTAGGGGCGGGACTGTCTTCTTCTGCAGCATTGGAGGGAGCTTTCGGCTTCGGGCTTAAGGAACTCTTTGGACTTTCTCTGGACAGGGCACAGTTATCCCGCATCGGCCAACTTGCCGAACATACTTTTGCCGGGGTAAATTGTGGTATTATGGATCAATTTGCCAATCTGTTTGGTAAGAAAAACAGCTTAATCCGACTTGATTGCAGGGATTTATCTTACCAACATTTTCCTTTTGATTTTCCAGACTTCAGGATTGTACTCTGCAACACGATGGTTCATCATTCGCTGGCATCCTCTGAATACAATACCCGCAGGAAACAATGCGAAACAGGAGTAGATAAACTGCAGCAATTTTTCCCTGACGTTAAAAGCTTGCGTGATGTTACGCCGGAAATGCTGGCTACCCACAAGCAGGATCTGTCGGAGATAGTTTACCGGCGCTGTCATTACGTGGTCAGTGAGATCAATAGGGTAGTGGAAGCCTGCAAATTATTAGAACAAAAAGACCTGGCAGGGTTTGGGAAGATGATGTATGCTACCCATGAAGGATTGAGTAACGACTATGAAGTGAGTTGCCCGGAATTGGACTACCTGGTGGCCTTAGCCAAAAAATCACCTGCTGTCATAGGTGCGCGAATGATGGGTGGCGGATTTGGCGGATGTACCATCAATATTGTAGCCAAAGATCAGGTACACGCGTACACGCGCTACCTGCAAGAAAATTACAAGAAACAATTTGATAAAGAGCCTGAAGTTTATGTTACGAGTATAGAAGAAGGCGTGCATGTTCATTCCGGTAATTCCTGATCGTACGCTATGATAAAGCCAGGGTGGCTGAACACCTATATAAATACAATAAATAGGCAGTAGAGAAGTACAAGCTAAAAGCCTTCTTAGTAATGAGACGGCCCATAGTATCGGGAGATACTTCCGCTTATCACTTTATCCAGACAGGTTGCGTAAAGGCCCCGTTGACGGCAGCGTCCCATACTTCTACTCTGACCCATTTCCGGTTCTTCAGATTGACCGGAAAAGTAAACGTCTTATCGCCAAAGGCTTGTGTGTCAAAAAGTGCCATCTTTTGGTGATAGACCTGCTTACCATCCCCGGAAACAATTTTTGCGAAGGCCAACGGGAAGGTCCAGTCGATCCGCAACGTTATTTCTGCATTTCCTGATGAATCCAATTTCAGGGTTTCTCCTGCTTTTTTCCCGTTAATGGCGAAGTGGGGGAGCAGGACTTCTCCGGTCGAGACAAAAAAGCGGCCTGCGCTTAGCGCATCCAAAACCGGTTGCCAGCCTTGGTCAAAGGAAGGAATGTCGTCCAATTGCAGATAGTTGATGTTCATGTGACCGTATAGTTCATATTCAGGCAATATTTTGAAGAGATCTCCTTCCCCAAGCATGTATTTTTTACCTTCCCAATTGGCCATATCACTGAGCAGGTTTAATGCCCTTTTACCCAGTATAGGCATAGACAAGTCTGCAGGCATGGCTTTCCAAGCCGCCCCCAGAAAATGTACTGATTGGTAAAATGGTTCTTCCTTGTAGTTGTCGGGGTAACCGACAGATCCCTTAATCCGGGGATGAGAGGCCCAGGCCAGGCCATTTTCTCTTTTCAGGAGCTCCAGCATATCTTCTTTACTGCCCACATGATAAATCCGGCCGTAAGTAGGATCTTTTTTAACAAAGGGTTGCCCCGGAGCTCTTTGCATCACCCAGTAGACCGGATGCGGGAAGAGGTCTATCCAGTGGCCACCGAAAAAGTGGTTGGGTTCTTCTCCGGGCAACAATAAAAAGTCCTCATCCGATATATTCTGGCAAAGATCGTATGCTGTTTTTAATTCCAGTAAACGGCTGCTGTCCGGGCCTTCAGGATGCCCTACACCATGAAAGGAAGCCAGGTGAACAATGTCTACACCGGCTTCCTTAAAAGCAGGTACGAACTGTGTCACTGCAGCCAATGGCTGGCCCTGTAGAATGTCCACTTCGGGTTCAATATGGAAATGGCTGGCAAAAGTACGATATCCGGGCAGGGCTTTGTACTTGTCTCCATGGGTATATTGCTTGACTTGTTCCAGGGTATTTCTTCCATCTTTAAGGCTTAAGAGGCAGAAGAAGCTTAGCTGTTGTTCGGTTTCCGGTGGCGCATTGAACCACGGAACGTAACGTTGATCACCGTCAAGTTCCTGCCGGATACCGATGCCGAATTCGGTAATGAGATCCTTGTAATTGCGGCCATACCAATTAAATTTCAGGTTGTAGCCATTGTCTTCAGGAAAAAAATATTGATGGGGAGGGGGAAATACAGCAATGGACCCGTTTGTATTCTGGGCGACTATAGTCCGGTATTTAGTGGCTACATTAGTACTTCGCATGGGGTCACTCATCCGGGTCAGGGTATGCGGTTTATTCATCGGATCTGCCCACAACAAACGGCCCCAGGGATTAATATTATTCCACCGGTCATGGTCCCATGGCGTTCGTTGGATAAGTCCCGCGTCATAAACGATTGCTGCAGATTCGAGCGAGGTCGACATGGCGGCAGCAATTTTGACTAAAGCGGTACCATTAAAGAGCGTAATAATAACTTCCCCTGAAAAAGAACCGGCTATGACCGGAGAGATATGAATCTGGGTTCGGGAACCCCGGGAAACGACCCTGGTCTTTTCTTTAAGCAATTGTGCCTTAAAAGTTTTATAGGGACGCTGCCAGGGGTTATCAAAAAAGATGGTCCACCCGGTACGAGGCTTCAGGTTTCGTTCGCCCACAGTCAAAATAAAAACTGGATCCAGGTTTTCGGCGATGGTTTGAAAACCCGCATTCTCTTGTTGCAACTCGATACGGTCTAACAGCGATTTGCCCTTTTTCAGGTTAATGGCCATATGCCCTTTCGTAGCCGTACCGGCCTTCCATGTAATATGGAGTTGGTTATTCTGAACGGTTGCCTGCACATCTTTGCCGGGAGTGAATTGACTCAGATCAACGGAAGGTTGGGCATGCACCGTGGCGCATAAAAGCATTGGGAACAATAACCAAAGGGATACTGCAAGCAGAAGGCCGTCTTGTCTCATCTTTAATATGTTTTGAGGCGTCTAAAACTGGATTCCTCAAACATAATTGTTTTTTACGATACCTCATAACGGGCAGTAGCGGTTCTGCTGTCGACGGATATTATCTCTGAAGACAGGAAAGCCGGTCACCTACGGCATCGTTTAGCACATCAACCCAAAAGGAGGGTAGGGCTTCTTTAAAATCGCCCTGGTCAACTGATTGAATGGTTCGTATTTTTGGTGCTGGTCAACCAAGTGGTTCTCCACATTTCTCCAAACTCACTTTAATCTAATTCAGATTCGCAAGTAATCGCAATGCGATTCCAACCATTTATAGTAACAATAGCGATCATTAATGCTGCTAATTCCGCTTTTTCAAAATGCCTGGCAGCCGCATCATATACCTCATCAGACACAGGACCGCCGGCAATTAAAGTCATGGCTTCGGTAAGGGCCAAGGCAGCTTGTTCTTTTGGTGTATAGAGTGTTGTCTCCCGCCACGCGTGCAACAGATGCATACGTTGGTCGGTTTCGCCCAATTTGCGTGCATCACGGGTATGCATATTCAAGCAATAGGCGCAACCGTTAATTTGTGAAGCCCGAATTTTTACCAGCTCATAGAGCCGGCGGTCCAGGCCACTTTTTTGTATATACTCCTCCAGGCCCCGCATGGCTTTATAAGCGTCGGGGCTTTCTTTAAATAAATTGATTCTATCTGACATTTTTCTATTTTATTTTTTTAATTACAATTTTTTGGGAGAATTGTTGCGACTGATAAAAATAAAGATATTACAGCTCATAGGGGAGGGAAGAAAAACAATTGAGAGCGTATCCAGGTATTCCATTCAAAACCATTCTACCCGGCTTTTGACCATACCGGTTGTTAGCGGTTCATTATTTTTCTGATGTCCGTTCATAATAAAGAATGACTGCGCCACCGCTAAACATTCTGGTCTTTATGAGTTTAAGCACAATTTTTTGACTCATATTTTTAAACAACGGCAAACCGCTTCCAGCGATAACAGGGTGAACACAAAGTTGATATTGGTCTATTAAATTAAGTTTCGTCAAAGCCACAATCAAGCTCGGGCTGCACACCAAAACATCTTTACCCGATTGTTGTTTGAGTTCCAAAACTTCTTTCTCAAGGTCTTGACTTGCCAATTTCGCACTTTCCCAGTCTACACTTTTCAGCGTGTGGGAAAAAACAATCTTAGGCGTGTTGTCTATTGCGACTGCAAAGTCGTCCATTGCTTCATCGCCTGTAGGATTTTCCAGGACAGTTCGCCAATATTCCATAAGCTGGTAGGTTATCCTACCATATAAAGCTGTATCAGCACTTCGCAATAGGTCTGCGTAATGTTGATGTATTTCCTGGTCAGGGATACCTGAGGTGTGGTCACAAAACCCGTCAAGCGTCATATTGATTGCTGCAATTATTTTTTTCATATTTCCTTTTTGTCAGGCCTTTAGTGGATATCTTGCAAATGAACACTAAATCATAAATGTACGAAAGAAAGTATCATATAATGAACAAATGAATAATTGCCGACAATACTGCTTCTCTGGAATTCATACTCTCAGCATTAGTACGGTATAATAATCTTCTTTCTTAAGTGACAAAGAATCCGCTCCTCCCGTGTTTTGAGAAAGGAGTGCAAACATAATTTAGAAGTCATGTGGCTGATAAGCCTTTCAGACTACTGTGAAAGTAACCCATACTTTTGACTTGATTGGCGGCAAACCTTTTCACAGTCGACGGCACCAGAATAGCTATTTTACTACGAATATTTTTCCATCGGCCTTCAAAGAGTAGTTCCGGCTATCCATTCCATTCAAGAATTTATAAACTTCTGAATTTAACAAAATTTTATATCTTTGGAGGTATCCTCGCGACGTTTTCCATAATTTGCTTCTCATGCTAAAAACGATTAATTATGAAACGTTTTATTATTTTGCTGACATTTTTATTCCTTTCGACTACATCCTGCACAAAGGATCCCTCTTTAAAAGGTATTGTTTTTAAGGGAAAATATATAGGAAGAAGTTGTTGGCCAGTTATCCAGGTTCTTGAACCCTCTCTTTCAAGTGTTGGGCTTGATCCGGAGGAAACAATTTGGCGACAGAAGTCAACTTCTGGTAATGATACTCTTTATCAGGATGCCCTTGGTGCCCAGCCTATTCCTGTTGCTTTTATGACTGGGGATCCCTTTTATTTTACAGTTGGTAAAATTGAGTCACACCCTGACATTATTACAAATGGAAATTGCCTCCGTACTAAATATATCGTAACTATAAAAAAGATTTCCTTTATTAAATCTAAGTTATAATGCTCAACTACCCGGGGGTGTGACATCTTTACCATAAAATAACAATAAAGCCCGGTGTGATGCCCGGGCTTTTACATTTAGCTATACCTGTTGTCAATGCTAAATACAGGTTATTTAACATAATATTAATTATAGGACAAAATATACGTTTACTGCATAGACCCGTAAGCCGTTTCTCGGGGCACCAGAAATTCTCCTATGTACCACCTTCAATTTACTCCTATCGGAGAACTCAGGAAGTTACATAACGAAAAGACTACTTTCTATGAAAGGACGCCAAAAACCGGATTTTTCGGGTGGCAAATCCTGCGGTCCATTTTATACATATACTGTGAGGCCAGGTAATTGTCGATTTTATATCTATTTATTGCAAAAATATTCCAAATAAGAAATGTAAAATCTTATTTTTAATTTTATTTAGTATTTTTGCAACAAGTAATCAATTTCAAGAAATAAACCACGAAAATGATAATAGACTTTTCAGTATCCAACTTTGGTCCAATACGTGAAGAACAAACGCTTTCTTTCGAGGCTACAGCCGATAATAGGCTTAGTGACTACTACGTGACGGAGCCCATTCCTGGGTTGAAACTTTTGAAATTATTGGTAATATATGGTCCTAATGCTTCCGGCAAATCTACTTTTTTAAGGGCCTTAGAGTTTTTAAGGGACCTGAGTACCTATCCCGTCAAAGGAAAATTTGAATCTTTAAGATTTGAACCGTTCTTATTTGACAGCAAATCAAAGAAAAAGGCTTCCGTAATAAAAATAAACTTTGTAATCAATAAAGTAAGACACAGTTATGTGGTTGAGTTTACAAAGAATTATATACTTAGGGAAAAGTTACAATACGCACCTAAAGGAAGAATGGCAGACCTATATTTAAGAGAAACCGATATAAAAAACCAGCTTTCAAAAGTCTCTTTTGGTAGTACTGTAAAAGCCAGTTCAAAAGATGTTGATTTGATTGAGGGAAATACCATTTGGAATACTACTGTAGTCGGGGCATTCAACAAAACCAATGTTAATATCCCTGAGTTACAACTAGTGCTCCATTGGTTTAGAGAAACATTAATGGCTGAAATAGAACCCGGAACAGATTTATTGGAATGGACAACAAAGAGAGTCGATGAAAATGCTTCTTTTAAAGAATCAGTTATAGAAATAATTAAAAAAGCAGATATTCAAATTAGCGGCCTTGATGTAAATAAAAAAGAACGTAAGCTGGATAAGCAGATGTTTTCCCGCCTATCTTCTATTTTATCACCTGCCGAAATGGAAGATTTATCATCTACCAAAAGTATCAAAACCATTGACCTGATTTTTAAACATCTTGTCAGAGATAATAACGGAAAAGAGAGTGTATATAATTTATCCAGAGACCAAGAATCAAGAGGCACATTAAGATATTATAGCTTAAGTGGCGTTTTGTCTACTATAATTAAGAAAAGCAGAATTGTATCTATAGATGAATTGGAAACTTCTCTTCATCCCGACCTGATGAAGCATTTCCTGCTGATATTTTTGGCTAACTCCGGACAATCACAGATGGTCGTTACCACACATAACACGTTCCTGTTAGAAGAGCGTGAGATACTCCGAAATGATGTCATTTGGTTTACCCAAAAAAAAGAAAATGGTACTACAGAATTATATTCACTCTCGGATTTTGACACCTCGACAATTAGAAAGAATTCTTCCATTATCAATTCATATAAAACCGGAAAATTGGGAGCAAAGCCGGAATTAGGTAACATTTTTATAACCGAGAATAATGGCCAGATCTTATAAGAAAAGACGGCTTATACGAAGGATTGCTGTTGTCGGTGATGGTGTTACCGAGAAGATTTATTTTGAGCAATTAAAAGAGTTGGAGCGGATAAAAGATATTGTTATCAAACCGGAATTGCCCAATAAATCTTCAAAGGGTGGTTCTTACAAAAAATCAATCAATACTGCAAAATCTCTTGTAGATGAAGGCTATGACCACGTATATTGTCTTATAGATTTTGACACAGTGCTCTCAGAAAATAAACTCGCGGACTTTACTCAGGAATTAAGATGTATTGATAAAAAAAAGATTACTATTTATATCAACAATCCTTGCTTTGAAACATGGATATTAGTGCATTATGAAAAGACCGGCAAAGCATATGCTGATTGTGGTACTGTAGGTAAAGCTATTACCAAATACCTGAAAGATTATTGTAAGAACCAGAAATATTTACGAAAAAAGAACCTGTATAAAACTTTAAGGCCTCGTCTTGAAACTAATGCAATATCAAATGCAAAATTCCTGGAAAATGGCAGAGAAGAAAAAGATAAGCATTATCCAAGGGCAGAGGTGTATAAGTTCCTGGAAAAATACATTGTAAAGCTTAAAAAAAATAATGCTTATGGAAACAAATCGACAAACGACCCGCTATAATTGCTTCAATGCTCCCCAGCGCTTCTAAATTCCTGAATCGGCCGGTTATATATGAAATTTTCAGTCATACTAGCGATTGATTTTTACTACAAAGAACATTCTGAAAGAAGGATTAAAAATAATCGGGACGGAACTTTCCGATAACACGGGTGGAGAGGAAATAAGACCTGAATTTCAGGCACACGCTGTGAGACCCGAAACCCAACCCATCGCCTATAGTGTGGGTGAGCAATTCACTCAATGTACCAGTAAACGCTGCGGCAGGCCGGAAAGCCGGTTACTATTCAACAGACTGATTTGTCCTCCTTCCCTATTTTTGAAGAAATTAAAAAAAAATTGCGTAGCTGAATAACTACACGTATATTTGTAGCCAAATAACTACATAATGAATTTACGAAGAGATGTTTTCCAGGCCATAGCCGATCCGACGAGACGCGCCATTTTATTGTTAGTAGCTTCCCAATCCATGACTGCGGGGGCCATAGCAGCCAACTTTGACACGGCACGGCCCACAGTGTCCAGACATCTAAATATTCTAACTGAGTGTGAATTGCTCAGGAGAGAAAAGGTAGGAAGGGAAATCAATTACCATATTAATGCATTGAAAATGAAAGAAATATCTGATTTTATTGAACCTTTTCGTCAGATGTGGGAAGACCGCTTTAACAGACTGGAAACCGTTATGAAGCATTATCAATCAAAAAATCAATAAATCATGGAACAGAAAACAAAGGTACAGGCTGAAGATGGCCATCAGGATCTAGTCATAACACGCGAATTTGATCTGCCGCTCGAGCTGCTATTCAAAGCTTATGCGGATCCAGAACTCGTCGCCCAGTGGATGGGTACAAAAATACTAAAGCTGGAAAGTAAAAACCACGGCAGCTACCGGATAGAAACAACCGACCCTAAGGGAAACGTTGCTTTTCGCGCCAATGGCGTCATTCACACATTCAAACCCAACGAAAAAATCATCAGAACTTTTGAAATGGAAGGTACGCCCTATGGCGTGCAATTAGAAATATACGATTTCGAAAAACGAACCGACCGTACCAGTAAACTGACTATGCACGTTGTCTACGAATCAGCAGCACAACGGGATGAAGTCCTTAAGTTGCCCTTTGCTTATGGCATTAATATGGCGCATAATCGTTTGCAGGAAATCGCAAGCAAATTAATAGCTAACTGATGTATTAAATTGACAATTAATTATATAAAACAAACAATCATGAATAAAAGAAATAAAATAATCTACTGGATATCCACCCTCTGGCTCGCTTCGGGATTGCTTGCCGGCGGCATCCAGCAATTGTTTCACACAGAAAACTTTACCGACATGTTCGCTCACCTGGGATATCCCTTGTATTTCATGACTATGCTTGCGGTTTGGAAAATTTTAAGTGTTTTGGCAATTTTAATACCACGAAACGGCCTTTTAAAAGAATGGGCCTATGCCGGTATTTTCTTCGTATGGTCGGGAGCGGCTTTTTCACATATCGCCGCAGGTAACCCTTTGGTAGAAACAATACCTGCGCTGATACTGCTTGTCCTCACCGTCGTGTCCTGGTATTTCAGGCCGCCAAGCCGCAGAATTGTTGCAATAAAAGCTGCCAAGCCCTAAATTTGAATTATTTTCCCATCAGTTTAACACCCGACCAAATGCAAAATCCTAAAACCGACTGGTTTTTCAACAAAACCTCCAAATGGCAAGAAGCCTATCAAAAATTAAGGCCCATTATACTCGACTGCGGATTGACAGAAGAACTGAAGTGGGGCTGCCCGTGTTATACTTATAATGGTAATAATATTGTCTTGATCCACGGCTTTAAAGATTACTGTGCCTTATTGTTTCACAAAGGTGTATTGCTCCATGATTCCGAAGGTATGCTAATCCAACAAACCGAAAACGTGCAGGCCGCCCGGCAGCTCCGGTTTTCCAGTGTACAGCAAATAACGCAAATGGAAAAACGCATAAAAGCTTATATTTTCGAAGCTATTGAAGTGGAAAAACTGGGCTTGAAAGTACCGATGAAAAAGACACGGGAATTTAATATGCCGGCGGAGTTCCAACAACAACTGGACAAAGATCCTGCCTTAAAAACCGCTTTTGAGAAGTTAACCCCCGGCAGACAAAGAGGTTATCTCCTTTATTTCTCTGACGCTAAACAAGCCAAGACCCGCGCTTCCCGAGTGAAAAAATATGCACCCCATATTTTGGCGGGCAAAGGACTGAATGACCAATAAAAAGGCTGACCAAAAGACGGCACGTAGCTTATACCCACTGCTGTAGGATTCACCAAAATAATTTACTTCCAATAAACAATCTTTCCTCTAAATTTGTAAGTACATATATTTATCTAAACACTTCATTATGTTCCGGAAAAGTTGTCTTTCTATCCTTACAATTTTGGGCCTTTCGATTTTAGCCATTCCCTCTGTTCTGGCTCAGTCAAAGCCTTTGCCCGAAGGCTCCACGGCCCCGGTGTTCACCGCCAAAGCAAGCCAGGCGGGAAATGAATTTAATTTTTCTTTAGAGGAAGCCCTTACTAAGGGACCGGTCGTATTGTATTTCTATCCGGCGGCATATACGGGCGGCTGTGATCTGGAAGCTCATACCTTCGCCCAACTTAAGGATAAATTTACAGCAGCAGGCACAACAATCATAGGCGTGTCGGCAGACAGCATCGACCGATTAAGATCATTCTCAGCCGATCCAGACTTCTGTGCGGGAAAATTTCCGGTGGCTTCCGATCCGGGCGGCAAGATTGCTGCCACCTACGGCCTGGCTATTATTCCTCCTAAGCCTGGTGTTAAAGATGTACGAGGCAAACCGGTTACCCACGGATTTATCCCACGAACCACGTTCGTAATCGATGAAAACGGTAAAATTGTAGCGCTCTTTTCTTCAAAAACAGACGGCATAAGCCCCGATGAACATGTCAAGAAATCCTTAGCTATCGTCGAGAAATTATAATACCACCACGCAAAGAAAACCAAGGGGTTTCCTTAAACTTGCATGATGCCTACATTGAAGGGGTCGTTAACCGGGGCATGGGAAACAGCTTCCAGGCATTCTGATAATACTTTTCGCGTATCACCAGGGTCAATAATACCATCCACCCAAAGGCGGGCAGCCGCATAATAAGGAGTCGTTTGATGGGTATAACGACTGATGATTTTTTCCAGTAATTCTTTTTCCTCTTCTTCGCTAACCGTTTTACCTTGCTTCTTTAAAGCAGCTACTTTGATTTGCAATAATGTTTTGGCGGCCTGCTCCCCTCCCATCACCGCAATACGTGCACTTGGCCAGGCAAAAAGAAAACGGGGATCATAAGCTTTCCCACACATGGCGTAATTTCCGGCGCCATAGGAGTTGCCAATAATAAGAGTTATCTTAGGAACGACACTGTTAGATACGGCACTGACGAGCTTGGCACCGTCTTTAATAATCCCCGCATGTTCTGACCGGCTACCCACCATAAATCCGGACACATCCTGAAGAAATAATAATGGAATTTTTTTCTGGTTGCAAAGCATGACAAAGCGTGCCGCCTTGTCCGCGCTGTCATTATAAATAACGCCCCCCATCTGCATTTCCCCTTTTTTGGTCTTCACAATCTGTCGCTGATTGGCGACAACACCCACGGCCCAGCCATTTATTCGGGCATAGCCGCAAATGATCGTTTTTCCATAACTATCCTTAAAAGGCTCAAAATCAGATTGATCTGTAAGGCATTTGATAATTTTCATCATATCGTACGGCTTGGTGCGATCTTCAGGCAAAAGCCCATATATCTCTTTCATTTTCTTCTGCGCGGGCTCAGGTTTTACTCTGCTAAAGCCTGCAGAAGAGGGCGCTCCCACCTTGCCGATAAGCTTTTTGATTTGATCCAGGCAGGCTTCTTCTGTTTTAAACTGGTAGTCTGCTATACCAGAAATCGCATTATGGGTTTCAGCACCTCCCAACGTCTCAGCATCTATATCCTCTCCGATAGCGGCTTTCACCAGATAAGGGCCCGCCAGGAATATGGAGCCGTTTCCTTCAACCATCAGGGTTTCATCACTCATAATTGGCAGATAGGCCCCTCCTGCTACACAACTCCCCATGACCGCTGCAATCTGAGTAATGCCCATGGCACTCATGCGGGCATTGTTATAAAAAATCCGGCCAAAATGCTCTTTATCGGGAAAAATCTCATCCTGCATGGGCAGATATACACCTGCACTATCCACCAGATAGACGACAGGCAAATGATTTTCCATGGCTATCTCCTGCATGCGCAGGTTTTTCTTTCCCGTAATAGGAAACCACGCCCCCGCTTTCACGGTCATGTCATTGGCAATGATTACACATTGCCTTCCGCTGATATACCCCAACCCTGCAACCGTTCCTCCGGAAGGACAGCCTCCCTCCTCTTCATACATTTCCCATCCGGCAAAAGCACCTATCTCTAAAAAAGTAGTCTTCGAATCTGTCAGGTAATCTATACGTTCTCTGGGAGTGAGCTTGTTTCTTTTGCGTTGTTTCTCTATGTTTTTTTTCCCGCCGCCTTTAGCTATTTTCGAAAACCTTTGTTGCAATTCTCGTACAGCAAGCCGCATGGCATCCTCGTTTTTATTGAAGTCCAGTTTAGTATGTTCCATAGATCAATTTTATGTTTAAAAGTAGCAATTTTTCAGCATTTGCAGTTTCTACCTTATCCTAAATGATTAATTTTGTAATAACCGTAGATTATCTGCAATCTTACAGATAAATCCGATTATTGCAGGATTCTTTTTCACCTCAAAGATCGGATAGCGATAACCGTTGTATAGGGATACGACGGAAATACGGTTTTGACTTCAACGGCACCCCAAGGATGCTGTTTTTCTAGAAATGAAAAAAACTGGCCATGGATAAATCATTATTGAAGCATCCCCCTAAATATTATGCACCTTATATTGCATTAGTAGATAACATTCCACTAAATAAAGCATTCGGCAGACGTTTAAAGCGGCTAAGTCAAATAAATGTCCAGGCCTTAGCCACCAAGGGAAAAACGACCTATGCTCCTGGAAAATGGACTATTCATGACATCATTCAACATCTTATCGACAGCGAAAGAATATTTTGTTACCGGGCTTTGATGTTTGCCCGAAAGGATCCTAATCCCCTGGCCGGCTTTGACCAGGAAGAATTTGCCTTGTCTGCAAACGCCGGTTCCCGTACCGTCCCTGATCTGTTTGATGAATACAAAGAAGTGCATCAAAGCAGCGCCAGATTGTTTGCTACCTTTGATGATGAAATGCTCCTGCAAACCGGTAAGTGCTCTGGCGTACCTATGTCTGTGTTGGCGATAGGATATACTATTATAGGTCATCAAATCCATCACTTTAACATTATTAAAGAAAAATATGCAATAACAATGGTATAATACGGATGGTCTTCTGCCGACGGGCTTTGTGCGTCAAAAATCACCGGACAGTCATTCATTTTTCTTTCAAAAAGACGTAATTTCGGTCAAGACATTAAATATCAGACATGAAGCAGTCAGAGTCATTAGAAGAATTTTACCGTAGGGCCCGCATTCCTCAAAAGGGCCTTTTTACCTGCAATAACGGTCATATCAATGTTTATAACCGGGAGCACTGCAGGGGAAAGGCCGTCTATCGTCGACGTGATTTCTACAAAATATCACTGATCGAAGAGGGCGGATTCATGCATTATGCTAATAAAAGCATTATGCTTGACAAGCCCGCGCTTGTTTTTTCCAACCCCATGATCCCTTATTCCTGGGAGCCGGGTGGGAAACCTCCGTTAGGATATTTCTGCATTTTCACTGAAGACTTCGTTCGGGCACAAGATAAGAATCACCTGATTACAGACGCTCCCATGTACAAGCCAGATGGGAACCCCGTATTTTTTATTGCAGAAGACCAACTAGCATTCCTGCGGCCTATTTTTAAAAAAATGAAGCAGGAGCTTACATCAGATTATGTTCATAAACAGGCGTTGCTTTATACCTACATTCAACTATTCATCCATGAAGCGATGAAAATGAAACCAGCAGATAATTATTTCCGCCAACGTAATGCCTCTTCACGCATCTCAGATCTATTTTTTGAATTATTGGAAAGACAGTTTCCTATAGAAGGCCCGCAACAAGTACTTCAATTACGCACAGCCGCGGATTATGCTTCTCAACTGGCTATTCATGTCAACTACCTCAACCGCTCTGTAAAGGAAGCTACCGGCAAGACGACATCAGGACATATCGCTGACAGAGTCGTCAATGAAGCCAAAATGTTACTGACTCATACCGATTGGAACATCAACGAAATAGCCTATTCTTTAGGTTTTGAATACCCTTCTTATTTCAATCATTTTTTCAAGAGACATGCGAATGCCACACCCAGGTCTTTCCGCAATGAGGAAGTAGTCGCCCGAGCTAATTAATGCAAATAATTGATTTTCACAGTTTACCCTTTACCTATATGTCTATGATCTCAACATACACCGTTATGGATCATCGGTTCGGATGCAAGAACTTCGCTGCCTGCCGTGTGAAGATATAAACGGATTATTTCGGACGATGACTCCACGTATTAAATTGAGACGGACAAAAAAATACACCTGGCCACAGAATTGATCCCATCTCTCCCTTCCCGCTCACCTGTGCGTGTTTGTAAGTGAAGGTTGATGAAGGCAGTAAGAAAATCCCTTTCGGTTTGAATAGTATAATTTTTCGTTTGGATAGTATAACTTAGAAAAGACGCTTCCGCCCTACCTTTGTACCCTAAACTTTTTACAAATGAAATACAGGACATTAGGAAAAACCGGGGAACAACTATCCGCTATCGGACTGGGCTGCATGGGTATGAGCCATGCCTATGGTTCCAGAGACGACACGGAAAGTATCGCCACACTACATAAAGCGTTAGATCTTGGAATTAATTTTTGGGATACAGCCGATTTTTATGGAGATGGAGATAATGAAAGGCTCATCGCCAGGGTATTGAAAGAGAATCGGAATAAAATTTTTATAGCCACTAAGTTCGGATTCCGCTACGAAGAAGGAGTAAGTCACTTCAGCAGCAGGTTTGATGGTTCCCCTGAGTGGATGAGGCAGGCCATAGAATTGAGTTTACAAAGGTTAAAGGTAGATTGTATTGATCTGTATTATGCCCATCGTGTAGATCCAAATATCCCGGTGGAAGAAATGGTAGGTGCGATGGCCGAGCTCGTAAGTGAAGGTAAGGTACGCTATCTTGGCTTGTCAGAAGCCTCTGCGGAATCCTTGCGACGAGCAGCCGCGGTACATCCCATTGCCGCTTTACAGAGCGAATATTCCCTACTCACAAGGGACGTAGAAGGGAAAATATTGGACACCTGCCGCGAACAAAGCATTTCCCTGGTGCCTTTCAGTCCGCTAGCCAGAGGCCTGGCTACGGGTACCATAAAAGATAACCGTTCCTTAGCTGAAAATGATGCAAGACGTGCGCTACCCCGTTTTAACGACGTACACTGGGAAAATAATGCCAAACTGATAGCGGAATTTGCCACTATAGCTCGTGAAAAAAGTTGTACGCCTGCACAACTGGCATTAGCCTGGGTGCTGGCGCAGGGCAAAGATATTATCCCTATTCCGGGAACAAAAAAGAGAAAATACCTGGAAGAAAATGCTGAAGCAGTAGATATCACTTTGCATAGAAATGATCTGGAACAAATTGAAAATTTATTAAAGAAATATCCGGATGTGGGGCAACGTTATAGTGATAATGCGATGAAGCTGGTGAACAAGTAATAAATAAATGTAAGAAAAAATCGTGAACTTTCGGAAATACTTGGCAAAGACGGCTTCACAAGACGAACAAAAATATATCAGCAGTAGTTTGCTAAATCTATGGCCAATAACCGGAATATATCAAAGCAGGAAAAGGAATTAACCGCTCAGGTTGCACCACAAAGACATTATATTGGCACACCGTTCCTTCCTATTTCTTTTAAAAATAGATCCCGGTATTGTAAAAGGTCTGTAATTTAAAATATTCTTTTAAACTTGGCCTGACCGACTGTCCCAATGGATCAGCCAGAGAGTGCCTAAATAGAAAATATTCTACCAGTAGCGACGTGCTTACCTGAGCGTATTCACGTCTTTCTCCGAATAGCAAGCAGATAGCTATTTTAGAAGGGATCAATTTAAAAAAGGGAAAATTACCCCGTCACATTTTTAACAACAACAAATGAAAACGCTTAGCTTTAATAAAGTGGGGGATCCGAAAGAGGTACTGGAACTAACAGAAAAGAAAATCCCAATACCCGCTGACAATGAAATATTGGTCAAGGTACTTGGTAGCCCAATCCATCCGGCAGATTATTTTTTTATTAACGGAGCTTATCGTTACAAGCCCGCGTTTCCTCAAACAGCCGGTCTGGAAGGCGCGGGGATTATTGAATCGGTCGGCAAAAATGTTTCTTTATCAATAGGCAAATTGGTAGCTTTTGAGGCAAGGGGATGCTGGGCACAATATGCGGTCATTCCCAAAGAAGCAGTTATTCCCTTACCCAGTGATTTTCCGGTGGATAAAGCGGTGCAATTTTTTTTGAATCCATTTACGGCCTGGGGGTTATTGGAAGCGTCAAAAGCCCGATCCGAGGAGTGGTTATTGTTAACTGCAGCCAATTCTACCGTTTCAAGGCTGGTTATTCAGTTAGCCAAACTAAAAAAAATTAAGATCATAGCCATCGTAAGAGATTTAACACAGACAAACGAATTAAAATCCCTCGGTGCGGATTGGGTACTCAATGCAAAAGACCCCAATTTCCCTGAAGAGGTAAAAGAAATCACTTCCGGAGGGGTACATGCGGCTTTGGACGCGGTAGGCGGAGAAACCGGAACAAGAGTCTTGCAAAGTATGGCGCCACAAGGAAGCGTTATTATCTATGGTTTGTTAAGTAAACGACCCGTCCAGTATTACAATGCAGATATTGTTTTTAAAAACCTGGCAATAAATGGATTTGGCATAAGAGGCTTTTTGCAAAAACAAACTAAATCACAAAGAACTGAAATGATCAATACGCTCATTAAAGAAGTCAAAAAAACTTCTTTTACATTACCGGTAGCTCAAGTCCTTCCTTTGGAACGGTTCAGAAACGCACTGGTTATTAATGAAAAACAAGGCATAAAAGGAAAGATTATATTTAAGTAATTATTAACGTAATTCAACTGTAAAATAATGACAATCATCCGAAAAGATTTATTAAATGTGCTGATTAACCACACCATTTCCTCCATTGAAATAAAAGCAATCACTATGTCACCGGGGCAAGTCGGACCAAAACATTTTCATCCCTGTCCTGTGGTAGGCTATGTTGCAACAGGCAGTGTTTTCTTCCAGATAGAAGGGAAAGAGCATGTCATCATTCGTGCAGGCGAAGGCTTTTATGAACCAAAAAATAAAACTATTTTACACTTTGACAATGCATCCAAAGACCAACCGCTAACCTTTATTGCGTTTTATCTTAAAAAAGGACAGGAAGAAAACATAAAAACGATGTAATATATCCTCGCATTTCCTATTTCCACGGCTCCCCAAACAAAAAAAACAGCTACACTGTCGCTGGTTTGGACTATTCCCCTTTCCCCTTTGATGTTACATCAACAAAAGTTAATCATTTGGTAACATAGAAAAATGGAATTTATCCGATAATTCTAAGATTTTTGCCAGCAAATAAATATAAAGTCTTAGATGAAAAACAAAATTTGGGTCATTATCGGGTTATTCATTATACTATCAAGTTGCAATAATACAGGAAACGACAAATCTATCTCCATAGACGGGTCCAGTACCGTCTTTCCCCTTACTGCTGCCATCGCAGAAGAATATCGATCTGTAGAGCCAAAATTGCCTGTTACCATCGGAATTTCGGGTACCGGCGGCGGATTCCAAAAATTCGGAGTTGGAAAAATTGATATTGCCAATGCCTCCAGGCCTATCAAACAAGAGGAAATGGAGTTGGCGAAAAAAAACAACATCGATTTTGTAAAGCTGGAAGTCGCCTATGACGGACTGGCCGTAGTAGTCAACCGGGAAAATAAATGGGTGGATTCTTTAACGGTAGCTCAGTTAAAAAAAATATGGGAACCAGCAGCTCAGGGTAAAATCACGCATTGGGATCAGATTAACTCCGCATGGCCCCATGAAGAGCTGCATCTATTCGGTCCGGGTGTAGCCTCCGGTACTTTCGATTATTTCACAGAAACTATTGTCGGGAAAAGCGGTTCCAGCCGCGGTGATTACATGGCAAGTGAGGACGATAATGTACTCGTACAAGGTGTGGCCGGTGATAAATTCGGCATGGGCTTTTTTGGACTGGCCTTTTATGAAATGAATCAAGATGATTTGAAATTAATTGGTGTTGATAATGGTAATGGCGCCGTAAAACCCACAAGGGAAACCATCAAGTCGGGAGAATATGCGCCTTTAGCTCGTCCCCTTTATCTTTATGTAAGCACTAAATCATTGGAAAACCCGGAAGTCGTCCATTTTATCCGTTTTTATCTGGAAAACGCCGGAAAAGTTGCCAAAGATGTCGGATACATAGCACTGGCTAATGAAGTATATCAACAGCAGCTGGATAAGTTCAACGCTTTTGTAAAAAAACACCAGCAGGCTAACGAGATACCGGAAAATAAATAACGTCCTTTTTTAATCAAAGAAAAAACAACGTTCTGCTTTATGCGAAAAATCAGGGAATTGTTGATCGAAAGGACCTTGTCCTTAAGCGCTTTAATAACCATCGGTGTTACTACCGGCATCATATTGGTGTTATCCTTTCAGACCGTAGCATTTTTTAAAACCGTTCCTCTTGTCGATTTTTTAACTGATACAAAATGGACCCCTCTATTTACCGATAAACACTTTGGCATATTACCGCTGTTAGCGGGTACATTTTTGACTTCTTTAATTGCCATCATCTTCGCTGTTCCTGTTGGTTTATCCATCAGTATTTATCTCAGTGAATACGCTCCACGAAATTTTCGAAAATCTATAAAACCCGCTTTAGAATTACTCGCTGCAGTACCTACTGTTGTCTATGGTTTTTTTGCATTAACCGTAGTAACCCCATTTTTACAATCTTTCATTCCAGGGCTTTCAGGATTCAATTCGCTGTCAGCAGGCCTGGTTATGGGCGTTATGATTGTACCTTATATCTCATCTTTAAGTGAAGACGCCCTTCACGCTGTTCCTGACTCTTTGCGAGAGGCAGCCTATGGGATGGGATCTACGCGGCTCCAAAGCGCCTTTAATGTGATTGTTCCATCAGCGTCTTCAGGAATTGTAGTTTCCATAATCCTGGCCGTTTCAAGAGCGATCGGAGAAACGATGATTGTGGCCATCGCTGCCGGGCAACGCCCCCTCTTAACCCTGGATCCTACGGTGCCTATTGAAACAATCACCACCTATATAGTCCAGGTTAGCCTGGGAGACGTCTCTCATGATTCTCTGGAGTACAAAACCATCTTCGCCGCTGGAATCACCTTATTCGCTTTTACCTTTTTATTGAATACAATCAGTTATCGTATCCGGAAAAAATTTCATAAAAAACTATGAGCAGCTTACAGTTCAATAGGATAAAAGATAATCTATTTAAGATCTGGGGAATCGCCTGTACTTTTTTGGGCCTGGTGCTGTTGACTATTTTTATCGGTTCAATTCTTATAGATGGGATACAGCGCATTAACTGGTCATTTATTTCTGATTTGCCTTCTCGTTTCGCTCAAAAAGGCGGAATATATACCGCACTGATGGGAAGCTTGTGGATATTGGTGCTTACCACGTTGATTGCGCTGCCCCTCGGTGTTACAGCAGCTATTTACCTGGAAGAATATGCCAAGAAAACAAAATGGGCCTCTTTGCTGGAAGTGAATATTTCAAACTTAGCGGGCGTTCCTTCTATCATCTATGGTTTACTTGGTCTGGAGATATTTGTCCGCATTATGGAGATGGGAGCCAGTGTACTGGCAGGAAGCTTTACATTGGCACTGCTGATCTTGCCCATAGTTATAGTAGCAACAAGGGAAGCCTTAAAAGCCGTCCCCAAATCAGTACGGGACGCCTCCTATGCTTTAGGGGCCTCTAAGTGGCAAACGGTCTGGTATCAATTATTGCCTGCTTCTTCAGGAGGTATTTTAACCGGTATCATTCTAGCGTTATCCCGCGCTGTGGGAGAAACCGCCCCATTGATTGTAGTGGGTGCCCTGGCTTACGTGCCCTTTGCCCCGAACACACCCATGGACCGCTTTACGGTGTTGCCCATACAAATATTCAACTGGATATCCCGCCCGCAGCATGGATTCGTAATAAATGCAGCCGCAGCGATCATTATTTTATTGTTGATCACGTTTGTAATGAATGGAATAGCCGTTTACTTCAGAAATAAATGGCAAAAAAAGCTGAGTTAATTAGTTTTTGAATTATTATGGAACAAGTAATGGAATACAAGACCGAAAAAAAGGTTAAGCCTAAAACAAAACTTGAAGCGAAAAACGCCCATGTATGGTACGGCGAGTTTAAAGCTATCAAAGCGGTGAACATGACCATCAAAGAGAATAGCGTAACGGCATTTATCGGGCCTTCCGGCTGCGGTAAATCCACCTTTCTCCGGCTCTTTAACCGGATGAACGATTATATTGACAGCTTTCGGATGGAGGGAGAAATTTTAATAGACGGAGAGGATATTCATCATAAAAAAGTAAGTGTAGAACAACTCAGGAAACAGGTAGGCATGGTTTTTCAAAAGCCCAATCCTTTTCCAAAATCCATATTTGAGAATGTCGCCTACGGACTGAAGATACAAGGGCTGAAAAATAAAAAATTTCTGGCTGAACGTGTGGAGTCTTCGCTGAAAAAAGTGGCCTTATGGGAGGAAGTCAAAGACGACCTGGGTAAATCGGCGCAGGCCCTCTCCGGCGGACAACAACAACGCCTGTGTATTGCAAGGACGCTGGCAGTAGAACCTACGATTATTTTGATGGACGAACCTACTTCTGCGTTGGATCCGATTTCTACGGCAAAAATTGAAGAACTGCTCCATGGCCTTTCCAAAAATTATACGATCGTTATAGTGACGCACAATATGCAACAGGCCAGCAGGGTGAGTGACTACACCGCTTTTTTTTATATGGGGGAATTAATCGAATATAATAAGACCAAAATAATTTTTACCAATCCCGAACACACACGGACTGAGAATTATATTACCGGACGATTTGGATAAAATACTTCATTAAGTACAAAATTTTTTGCGATGAAAGACACACGTGAATACCGTAACGCCTTAAATCAGTCGGGGCTGGAGATGCTGGAGTTATGTAAGCAACAGATGTTAAAGTCTAAAATAGCTTTTATAAATCACGACAGCGACCTGGCTGAAGAGGTAATACACATGGAAAACCGGGTAAATGCTCTGGACATTAAGATCGACAAAGATTGTGAACGGTTTATAGCCCTTCATACGCCGGTAGCCAGCGATCTTAGGTTTGTACTGGCGCTTCGAAAGATAAATTTCGACCTGGAAAGGGTCGGTGATCATGCATACGGCATCTCTAAATATATTGTAGAGATCAACATCCCTATTGACAAAAAACTTATTGCCCAACTGCGTTTTGAAGAAATGTATAATGCGGCTCTGTGTATGCTGGAAAATATTACAGACGCTTATGTAAATGAAGATACCGCAAAAGCGAGGAAAATATTTAAGCACGATAAACTGCTCAATACAATCAACATGGAAGCATTCAAAATCATTTCACAGGAAGTCAAAAAAAATCCCGAACTGATTGATCAATATTTATTGTTGTTTTCCGTGATAAAAAAAACCGAACGTATTGGAGACCTCATTTCCAATATTGCCGAAGAAATTATTTTTTACCGGGAAGCAGAAATATTAAAACATCGGCATAAAAGAAAGCTTCCGTAAACTATTTGTCTCCTGAGTTGTCGTCTTTCCCTAATTTTTCTTTTAAAAATTGTTGAGCCCGCTTTAAAAAATTCCCCTCTTTATCTTTTCCATCGCGGTCTTTGCCTTCTCTGAGCCGTTCTCCGGTCTTTTTTAAAGACTTGATATTCTCTTCTGTTTTTTTATCTACACCTACGATCACTTTTACGCCACTAAAAATGGACTTCCACATTAAATTAAAAATGGAGCGGTATGGATCCCTTTTATGCGCGACTTTGGTTTGCTGAATAGCCAGGCTGTCATGAAGGTTATTGTCTTTCAGCAACAACAGGTTAGCCGCTAAGGAAATCAGGCCCTTTTTCTTCAGATCGCCGGTTTCGTTCTTGGACAAAACAGAGATGCCCAGCCGGTCATACTTTAAAGCTATAGACCCATATGCTCCACTGTTGTCGGCATTAAAATCATAATCCAGGGAATGAATCCGGCCAGACTTAATTTTCACGAGCCCCAGCGGGCGCGTTGCCGGATTTAAAACAGTAGCACTGAGAAAACCAAGGTGTCCGCTATAGCTAAAAATATTGTCAGGATCTGTCAGGTCAAAACTAAATAGGGCATGCAGCTTCCCGTGATTCATAAAAAGCGCATTTAAATCTGCTTTGCAAAATTTGTTCTTTTGAAGCCGGATGGAATCATTGGTCACGTTTCGGATATCCCCATGTATGTTATTGAAAGTCACATAACCTATGCGTCCGGAATTCGGGTTAAATTCCCGGTACTTGATGTTTACATTTTTTAATCGGAGCGTATCTATTAATATATTAGTTGTAATCTTTTTTAGCGCATCCCGTAGAAGTGGTTTTTCTACCGGTTTGATAGCTAACCCTCTGTTTAGATAGATATCCGCATTGCTATGAAGCAGACTAATTTTTTCGACATACCATTTCTTTTTTTGCAGTTCTTCAAGGGTAAGCCCTTCCAGCAGCAGACTGTCGGCAGAGAATGCGAATAGGTTTTTCCTATAGGTCTGAAGCTGGTCAAATTCCCGCTCATTCAACCGGGGTGTTATCTTTAAATCCTTAATGAGCATCTTTTCTTCCATTACAGAAAACCCGATACCTTTTGTAGAGATCTTGTATAAACTGTCTGCGGTATAAAAAAGGCTCCTATCCAAATGAAACCAGATATCTTTGGCAAATAAAAACCGGGTAGAATCTTTAAGGGTACTAGAGTCAATCCGGATGTCCCGAAAGACCAATTCCATATTTTTCAGTTCGATATCTCCTGCCTCCGGCTTCAGCCTGTTTTTATAAAGCAACGAAATATTATGCAGGCCTATGTGATCAATCTGTATAGAACCCAGCGGACCGGCGGTCAGATCAAATAAAGCTTGCCGGATATTTTCTTTACTGTTCCCCTCAGGGATTTGTTCATGATAAATAATAACATCGGGGTTCTCGGCTTTTACTATTCCTACCTTTACTTTTTTATTAAAAACCAGGGACCATAAGTTCATTCGCCTCAATTGAAATTCGCCAACTGAAACATCAAATAAATTAGGCGGCGCCCGGTGTTCCTGTTTTAGGCGATTATAGGTATTGGTGTCGGGAATCAGATGAAAAGAATCAAGCGTAAATTGCCCTAAAACAGGATTAAGGTGTACTTCAGAAAAAGTCACCCGGTAAAGGCTGTCGGTAGCCAGGTAGACCTGTTTTTTCAATCGCTCAGACAGCAGCGGCTTGTAGTGCCTTACGAAGAGCCATCCGCTGATGGTCAACAGCAGAAGCAACGCAATAATAAGCCAGACGTACCGCTTATAGTGGCGTTTTACGTGGGACAGGTATTTCTTCTTCATGAACAGGGTTTCAGTGTTTTCAAAAGCGCCTACTAAACTACGGAAGAAAAATTACAAAAAGCCAATTCTTTTAAAATTTCGTACATTTGAGTCATGATAAACACAACTTCTACAGCAAACAGGGCGCAACATTTTCTGGACCTCGAAAGCAGGTATGGGGCCCATAATTACCACCCCCTGCCGGTCGTTCTTTCTAAAGGAGAAGGGGTTCATGTTTGGGATGTGGAAGGAAAAAAATATTACGATTTTCTTTCCGCGTATTCTGCCGTTAATCAGGGGCATTGTCATCCTGAAATAATTGCAGCTTTCACCGAACAGGCACAAAAACTGACATTGACGTCCCGTGCCTTCCATAACGACCAGTTAGGAGAATTTTGCCAGTACATTACCCGTTTATTCCATTACGACAAGGTGCTGCCCATGAATTCCGGGGCAGAAGCGGTGGAAACCGCTTTGAAACTTTGCCGCAAATGGGCTTATAAAGTCAAAGGTATAGCGGAAAACAAAGCGAAAATATTGGTCTGCGAAAACAATTTTCACGGACGAACCATTACCATTATTTCCTACAGTTCTAATGCTTCTGCTAAAAACGGGTATGGTCCATATACCCCCGGCTTTAAGACCATCCCTTATAATGACCTTCCGGCGCTAGAAGAAGCACTGCAAGACCCGGATGTCGCGGGTTTCTTAGTAGAACCCATCCAGGGAGAAGCCGGCATATTCGTACCGGATGAGGGCTATCTTTCGAAGGTGGCGGAAAAATGCAAGGCGGCCAACGTACTGTTCATCGCCGATGAGATCCAAACCGGACTCTGCCGTACGGGTAAACTGCTTTGCTGTGATTATGAGGAGGTACATCCCGATATCGTAATCCTGGGCAAAGCGCTGTCGGGCGGCACCATGCCGGTATCTGCAGTGCTTGCCGATGATGAGATTATGCTTACCATACAACCCGGAGAACACGGTTCCACCTATGGCGGCAATCCCCTGGCTTGCCGGGTAGCTGTTGTTGCGCTGGAAGTGCTCCAGGAAGAAAAAATGGCGGACAATGCCATTCGAATGGGAAATATTTTCCGAGACGGGATCCGGGCTATTCAGTCTCCGCTCATCAAAGCCGTACGGGGCAAAGGATTGTTGAACGCCATTGTCATTGATCACAAAAAAGAGAACGCGGCCTGGGAGATCTGCCTTGCTTTAAAAGAGAGGGGACTGCTAGCCAAACCCACACACGGTGATAAGATACGTTTTGCTCCGCCGCTCGTGATCAATGAATCACAGATTGATGAATGTATAACGATCATTAAAGAGAGTTTACGTACTTTCGAATAAAGGACTAAAAAATGAGCCAGCCGAGATTCTTACAAAGCTCTGCTTTTGCAACAGATTTTTTAATTGGCGTACCAGACGGCATCATGATCCCCTTGGCACTTGCCACCGCATTAAGTACGCTTAACCCTGATCCGGGAATTGTATTGCTGCTTTGTTTGCTGGAGGTGGTCCTTATGGCCGGTCTAATGGGGCTGGCCTCTTATTTTACGATTGTTAATCAGGCGGAAGAAAACGTAGATCTTATCCCGGAGATGCACCGGTATAATCCCAATAAATTTGCTCCTCATTTGCAGCTAAAAGAGATCCTGAACAGGCTGGAACTGGGGAAGGACGCCCTGCAAAAAGCCGACTACGAAACCCTGCAATACCATAAACATTGGACCAGGTTATTGGAAGACTTTGGCATAGGCGCTCCGCTTCCCGACTTTAGCAAAGCAAGAAAAAGCGGGATGATGGTCGGTCTGTCTTTTTTGGCAGGCGGACTATTAACCGTTATTCCTTATCTGTTTGTAAACGACGCAATGATTGGATTTCAATATGCGCTTGTTTTGTCTGTGGCCGGATTGATATGCGTAAGTATTTTTAAGGCGGCTTATACGGGTATCAGCGCATGGAGAGAGTCACTCAGGCTGGTTATCACCTGTCTTATAACAACAGGGGCTGCTTTTCTTATCTTTTATTTATTCAGATAAACAGGTCTCGGGTTGCATCAAATTCCTCTTTTTTTCCCACCTGTTTGCTCCTGATAAAAAGATAAGCCACAAAGCCAATTCCACCCGTCAAAAGCACCAATAACGTATATATGATCCATGCGTTCATAACGGTTTTACTTTCATAAAGTATAAAATCTGTGCCAGATTCGTGACTTGGGTAAATATTAAAGATTATTTCACATCCCACTACCTCTATATGCAAGACAAGTCTGGCGGGCGAAACGTTGCATCTGTTAAAAAGATTATCCGTCTGATGAAAGGGCTCAGGACCGGATCGCGACAACCGGATCCAATTTAGAGGCAGAAATAGCCGGTATAAGTCCCGCTACAATACCGGTGATTACCGAAATAAGAATACCGACGAAGACAATGCCGGCAGTCATATATACTTTAAAAAACACCGACGAGGAGATAGCCTGGGTAACGGCGTAAACTAACAACATGCCTATGACCCCTCCTATCAGGCAGAGTATAACCGCTTCAATAAGAAACTCCTGCAGAATAACTGCGCGCTTGGCGCCTATCGCTTTTTTCAAGCCAATAATATTGGTGCGCTCTTTAACAGTAACAAACATGATGTTGGCAATACCAAAAGCCCCTACCAGCAAGGCAAAAAAGCCAATAAACATGCCGCCGATGTTAAGTTTCCCAAATATCTGCTCGGTAGATTTGGCCATCATGCTCATTTCATTCAAGGCAAAGTCGTCCTTTTCGGTAGGCTCCAGGTGACGAATAGCCCGCATGGTTCCTCTTACTTCCTCCTTTAAGGCGGCTACACTCACCCCCGGTTTTGGCTTAACCATGATGAAAGGATCAACTCCCTGTTCCTTATCGCTAACGATTTTCAACGCCGCATTATAGGGAAGCAATACACTGTTGTCATAATCAAATCCCCCTATGAGATTATTTCCGTAAGGTTTAAGCACGCCTATCACCGTAAACCGCATGCCTTCCAGCGTAATTTCCTTTTGCAACGCCTGTTGGGCAGAAGTAAAAAGACCTTGCCATATATTGGCCCCCAATATAATGGTCATGCTGTTGCCGGTTGTTTCAGCATTGCTAAAAAAGCGGCCGGCCGCGATATTCAGGTTTTGTATCTCATCAAACTCCGCGGTGACGCCAAACATCGTAGCTCCTTCCATATACGCATCACCGTGTTCAACGGTCTTATCAGAGGCATCATACACATAAGCCATGGCCCCTGCATTGGGAACCCGGTCTTTGAGTTGCCGGAATTCTTCGTACTTGGCATGCGGACGCTGAACATACTCCCACCAGTTTCCCCCCGCTCCTCCCCAGGGCCACCGTTGTATAAAGATCACATCATTACCCAGGGCGGACATTTCCTGCCGCACGTTCATTTCTAGACTTTTAGTAAGCGTAAAAACAGATACGACACAAAAAATTCCGATAGTTACCCCCAGCAAGGATAAGAAAGTACGAACCTTATTGGTCCGCAGTTCCTGCAGCGCCATCAAAAAGCTGTATTTAAGAATAGTCAGGGTGCGGATCATTATACAAATTTACCGATTTTTAAATTCATAGAGGTCGGTCCGCCGGTCTTTTAAATTTTTAACACTTCCCAGTTCATGCAATTCTTTGAGCAAGATTAAGTCCACATCCGCGACTACTATTGTTTCCGTATTAGGCGTAGCTTCAGCTTTTACTCCGTTAACCGGAAAAGAAAAATCAGAAGGAGTGAAAATCGCGGATTGTGAAAATTGCAGGTCCATATTATTCACTTTTGGTAGATTACCTACATTCCCCGATATGGCCACATAGCATTCATTTTCTATAGCCCTGGCTTTTGCGCAATAACGAACCCGGTTATAGCCGTTCTGGGTATCGGTCATAAATGGAACAAACAAAATATCCATCCCCTGCAAAGCCAACAAGCGGGAAGCTTCCGGGAACTCAATGTCATAACAAATCTGTATACCTATACGGCCACAATCAGTGTCGAACACCTTTATCTCATCGCCACCTTTCATCGCCCAGTCGGTAACTTCCGCGGGCGTCTGATGCACTTTCCGATAACTGTCTGTAGACCCGTCTCTCCGGCATAAAAAACACACATTGTACAATTCATTGTTTTCAATCACCGGCATGCTGCCCGCGATAACATTTACGTTGTAATCGACCGCGAACTGACGGCATTTCTCGAATATCGTCTCGGTATATTTGGCCAATTCCCGGATAGCTTCTGCCGGGCTCATGTTGTCAAACTCTCCCATGAGCGGAGCGTTGAACAATTCGGGGAAAAGGATAAAATCCGAATTATAATCACTGACCGCATCGACAAAATATTCGACCTGCTGAATAAACCCATGCAGGTTGTAAGGTCGCATCTGCCATTGCACCAAACCGATACGCACGGTGGACTTCATCTGACGGATGGGATTTTCTTCATTTTCCTCATAGTAAATATTATCCCACTGCAGAAGACTGGCATAGCCCTTTGACTGATGATCCTCCGGGAGATAATTTTTTAATATTTTCTTCACGTGGAAATCGTTGGACAGTTGAAAGGTGAGCGAAGGATCAAAGATCTCCCTGGATTTGACTTTCTCGAGGTATTGCCTGGGGGTCAATTGCTTGGCATATTTTTCATAATTAGGCAGTCGACCACCGGCTACGATGGCCCTTAACCCCAAATTTTCACACAGGCTCTTGCGTGCTTCATATAATCTTCGGGCCAAGCGTTTCCCCCGGTAATGGGGATCGATAAAAATTTCTATGCCATAAAGGGTGTCCCCTTTGACGTCATGCGTCGTGAAAGTGAAATTTCCGGTGATCTGTTCAAAAGTATGATTGTCCCCAAAGCGAGAATAGCGTACAACCAAAGAGAGTGCACATCCCACCACTTTATTATTGACAGCCACACATATCTGTCCTTGCGGAAAAACGTGAATAAGCTTGCGCAAATCACTTTCCGTCCACCGCATCTTGTCGTTTTCTTTATACACCGCCGCCATGGCTTCTTTCAGGCTGCGGTAGTCCGCTACGGTAAGGTTGCGAACTTCTATCGTTTCAATTTGCTCCATGCGTTTAACCAATCTATTACGGCAAAATTATTGCAATCATAACGAATTAACATTTTTTTTCACAAAAAACCCCAACAGACAGGCCCATTTTTTCGTTTATATGGTAAAGAATGACTTGAAGAAGCTAAGAGTCAACGATTTATACATAAATTAAACCAAAAGAAACATGAAAAATCTTATTTTAACAGTTACCGGGTGCCTGGCGGCTGTTTTACTTTTAGCCGGATGCGCCAAGAATCCGCTAAATGATATGACACAGGAGGAGAGCCGGATTTATATAACGCAAAAGGACAGTACGGCGGATTTCTCGGCTTATAAGACTTTTGATATTGTCGATTCTGTGGCCGTTGTCACTAATGAGGGAGAAAAAAGAGAGTTGACGGAAGGTGACGCACAACTTATCCAATTGATCGCGGATCACCTTCAGGCCCGCGGATACGTTTTGGTTGATTCCGACGCGAATCCTGATCTGGGGATAAACATCACGCGGATTTCGCAGACTTTTTTGAACGTAGTTCCCTATCCTTACAATTACTGGGGTTACCCGGGCTATTATAATCCAGGCTTCTGGGGTTACCCCGGATATGACTATTACTTCCCACCATCTTTTGGCTACTATCCACCCAGTTTCAGGTATTACAGTACCCGTTCTGACATGATGGTTATTGACATGATAGATCTGAAAAACGCGGATAAAGACAAGAAGTTGGAGGGTATATGGAACGCTTCGCTTAAGGGAGAAGGCGTATTAAGTCCCGGAAATTACCAATCTGAAATTCAGGCGATATTCGACCAGTCTTCTTATTTAAAATCCAGTTAACATAAAAAAATAATAAAATGAAATATATTTGGAAAATAGGTTTAACTATATTTTTAGTTGTGGCTGCCATGAGCGCGAATGCTCAAATCTGGTATCCCTATCCCCATAACCGGAACTGGAATCAGGACCGGGACCGGGTCGGCCGAAACGGAGAAATACTTGAAAATCAAAACGTACGCAGGAACGACCGCCCTACAAAACTGCACATTAACCTTGATTACGCCGTTACCCAGCCATTTGGCGGATTAAAAGATTACGCGGACAATACCAGCTTTAATGGTTGGCGGGCGTCTTTACTCTATCAGGTAAATCCCAAGTGGATGATCGGCCTGGGCTCAGGATTCTACGATTATTATGAGCGGATACCAAGAAAAGTATATGAAAGTAAAAACAGCGCTATTTCAGCCGTACAAACCCACACCATGCAACTAATACCCGTTCAGCCAACGGTATTGTATTTTCCCGGTGATAAAAGCGGCAATATCAAGCCTTATGTCGGTTTAGGCGTCGGTATAACAGATGTGGTATACAAAAATTACTGGGGAGAGTTTCTGGAAAAGGATAATAACATCGCTTTTAGCGCCAGTCCGATGGTCGGTATACGGATTCCGTTCAGCCAAACTTCTCCATTGCAGTTTAACGCAAACCTCCGTTATAACTTTATCGCTTACAATAAACATGACATAGGAACCATTCATACGCTAGGAGCCAATGTGGGGTTATCTATCAACATTCGTTAAGTGTGTTGTGCATTTAACGGAAATGATTACACGTTGAAGAAAAGCAGCTTGCCATAAAGGCAAGCTGCTTTTCTTTTTGTCCGGAATGTTTACAGCAACTTTTCAGCTACGTCCTGCCAATTATTGACTCTTTCATATGCGGTTTCAAATAAATTGTGATTGGCTGTATACAAAATTTTCCGTCCTTTAAAATATCTAAAATTACGGCTGCGGTCGTCAATCATGATATCTGTTTGTATAATGTATTTCAAACCACAAAGGTGGATTTGCTGCCAAGAAATAAAAGGCAGTTTTTCCTCGATCCAATCGAATTTATCCTTAAGGGAATTGGGAAATTCCATAGCGGCAGACACGAGGTAAAGTTCGTATTTACGGTTCAGTTCTTTCAACACCTTATCGGCATCCGTCATCAACTCCAAATCCCGAAAGAACCCGGGCTCATTGAGGAATTGATAAAAAACCGGCAGTCGCTCAACGGGTATTGCCTCTCTGAGGTCTCTTCCTTCGATCTCCTCTGCCGTCCAGGTATCGCCATATTTGTCATGGTAAACGCTTTTTAGTTTTTTTGCCACATCTGCAAGTACTTCGTCCATATCTACTGCCAGTGTTTTCATTATTCCAATTTTTTGTTTTCAGTTCTCTGCGTAAAATTTTAAAAAAACCCCAACCGTCTTTCAACAAATTGGGGCTTTACACCAAAACCTAATCTTTATTCCATGTATGGCATCAACAACCTTTATACCAAATATCCAAAGAGATCGCCTTCCTTATTTAATTCAGTATAGCGGAAATTATATCTTTTCATATTTTCTTTGAGCTTGCTATAGTCATTAGGGTCATTCAATTCAATACCGACCAGGGCCGGGCCGGACTCTTTGTTATGTTTTTGCATGTATTCAAAACGGGTGATATCATCGTCGGGTCCCAAAACACTATTGACAAATTCTTTCAGGGCGCCGGGGCGTTGAGCAAAGTTGATGATAAAATAATGTTTCAGCCCCTCAAAGAGCAAAGACCGCTCCTTGATTTCCTGCATGCGGTCAATATCATTATTTCCTCCACTGATGATACACACTACATTTTTGCCTTCTATTTCACTCGCAAAGCTGTCCAGACAGGCTATCGACAAGGCGCCTGCCGGTTCGACCACTATAGCGTTCTGATTATACAACCTTAAAATCGTCGTACAAACCTTTCCTTCTGGAACCAGATCCACCTGGTCCAGTATTTCTTTACAAATAGAATAAGTCAGTTCTCCGATCCGCTTTACCGCGGCACCATCTACAAATCTTTCGATTTGGTTGAGCGTTACCGGATGCCCCGCCTTCATGGCTACCGTCAGCGATGGCGCGCCCAGCGGCTCTACCCCGATCAGCTTTGTTTTAGGGCTGTAGGTATTAAAATACAAACCTACGCCGGAGGCCAGTCCTCCTCCTCCTACCGGGATAAACAGATAATCAATTTCAGGAAGGTCTTCAAGTATTTCCACCCCCACCGTGCCTTGGCCTTCGATGATCCGTTTGTCATCAAACGGAGGAACGAATGTCATCTGGTTCTCTCTTGTAAATTTTATCGCTTCGGAAAGACAATCATCAAAAGTATCGCCTACCAGTTTGACCTGTACTTCTTGATCACCGAACATTTTCACCTGATCTATTTTCTGGCGCGAAGTAATGATGGGCATAAAAACAACCCCCGGAATACCGAGCTTATGACAGGAAAAGGCAAACCCCTGCGCATGGTTTCCGGCACTTGCACAAACCACGCCTTTGGTTCTTATCTCCTCAGGCAGTTTACTGATCAGATTATAAGCGCCCCGCATTTTATAAGAACGTACAAGCTGCAGATCCTCTCTTTTCAGGTAAACGTTGCAGTTGTATTTTTTAGAGAGCCGGTCATTTCTTTCCAACGGTGTTTTTTTTACCACCTTAAGCAATTCCGCTTCGGTTCCTTTAAAATCGTATTCTTCTGTTCGTGTCACCGCTTCCATGTATCGGTTTGGTTTAAAGGGTTTTTCGACCGACGGGTCGAAAAACCCGGTTTATTATTGAATTAATTTTTAGGCCTTAGTTCTCTCACGGCTGCGCCAGCACGCCAGATCTCACTTTCGCGAAGTTCCTTAAGTTCTTCGTTAAGCTTTTCCCGGTAATCGGATTTACTATTAGATTCAATAGAGCGGGCAGCTTCCTTCCCTTCAGCTACGCTGTTATAGAGGTCTTCAAAAACCGGACGGGTAGCGTCGCGGAATTTTTTCCACCAGTCCAGCGCACCACGTTGTGCAGTTGTGGAGCAATTGGCATACATCCAGTCCATTCCGTTTTCAGCCACAAGTGGCATCAGCGATTCGGTCAGTTCCTCCACTGTTTCATTGAAGGCTTCCGAAGGACTGTGGCCATGTTTACGCAAAGTCTCAAATTGCGCTGCAAAAATACCCTGGATAGCACCCATCAAAGTACCCCGCTCACCGGTCAGGTCGGAAAAAACCTCACGTTTGAAGTCGGTTTCAAACAAATAGCCTGATCCGATACCAATGCCAAGGGCTATCGTTCTTTCCCGTGCGCGCCCTGTAGCATCCTGATAAATCGCGAAGCTGGAATTGATCCCCTGTCCTGCCAGGAAGTTCCTGCGCAGGGAAGTACCGGAACCCTTAGGCGCAGCAAGAATAACATCAATATTTTCAGGGGGATTGATCCCTGTTTGATCATTATAGGTAATGCCAAAACCATGTGAGAAATAAAGAGCTTTCCCTTCGGTAAGATATTCTTTAATCTGTGGCCAAACAGCTATTTGGCCCGCATCGGACAGCAGAAACTGTACGATAGTTCCTTTCTGAGCGGCCTCTGTAATGTCAAATAACGTTTCCCCCGGAACCCAGCCATCTTCGACTGCCTTGTCCCAGGTTTTAGAATCCTTTCGTTGACCAACAATTACATTAAATCCATTATCTCTCAAGTTCAATGCCTGACCGGGACCCTGTACGCCATATCCCAGGACTGCTATAGTTTCATCCTTTAAGACTTCTTTAGCCTTGTCCATGGGAAATTCTTCCCGCGTAACAACTTCTTCGGTCACGCCCCCAAAATTAATTTTTGCCATTTGTTTTCTGATTTAATTGATTATTATAATTAAAACTTTAAGCTATTTAATAACAGCCACGCCGTTTTGTTCCTGGTAAAAAACATCTTCCCCCTCGTGGAGTTGTGTTTCCTCTACTTCGATCAGTTTATCGATCTGAAGTTTTACTTTAAGAACCATTTCTTCGGTATCGTACAGAATAAAGCAGGCTTCTCCCCTATGCGGGTCCTCTAATTCGTAAGCCAATAGTTTTTTAATCCGAATACGTCTCCGGTTACATATATTGATCATCCGGTTCAGGACAGAAAAATTATTCTGTGCAAAAACAATCAATGTGAAATCTTTTTTCATGGTGATATAGTTGTATTATTCACTAGTTAATGGTAAACAGCCATTGCTGTCAGCGTCCCCTTTAAGCTTCCGGGGGCCCCAAAAGCATATCAGACACCGATCCGCCGGAGGGTACCATCGGAAATACATTATCTTCTTTTTCAACAGACACTTCCAATAAATAAGGCCCGTTATGACTCATCATTTTTTCAATCGCCGCATCCAAGCCTTCTCGTACGTCTATTCTCTCAGCGGGTATGTTATATGCTTCGGATAGTTTCACAAAATCGGGTCCGGTGATATCGGTAAAAGAATACCTTCGTTCAAAAAACAGCTGCTGCCATTGGCGTACCATTCCTAAAAACCGGTTGTTAAGGATAACCATTTTTACCGGAATATTATTTTCCGCAATTGTCCCCAATTCCTGTAAAGTCATCTGGAAACCACCATCTCCCATGATAGCAATCACTGCTCTTTCCGGAACGCCCAAGCAAGCGCCCATCGCAGCCGGAAGACCAAACCCCATCGTACCCATTCCTCCGGAAGTAACATTGCTCAACGGCTTTTTGAAATCATAATAGCGGGAAGCGATCATCTGATGCTGGCCCACATCGGTAACAACTACAGCTTCGCCTCGGGTTTGTTCCGACAACTTATGCACTACTTCGGCCATCTTAATCTTGCCGGATTTGGGGAACCATTCCTTTTCAATAATTTTCTGATACTCCTCTTTATCCAGTTCCTTAAATGCATTTATCCAATCTGTATGATCAGACTCGCGGACTAACGGCAGTAAAGCAGTCAGGGCTTCCTTTGCATCCGCAAGTACGCCTATATCGGCTTTAATATTTTTATTAATTTCCGCTTTATCCAGTTCAATATGAATGATTTTGGCCTGCCGGGCATACTTACTGGTATTGCCGGTTACCCGATCATCAAAACGCATCCCAATAGCAATCACTAAATCGCATTCTTCCATCATCTTGTTACAGGAATAATTACCGTGCATTCCTAAAAAGCCCATGTATTGCGAGTGATCTGTGGGGAAAGCGGAGAGTCCGAGTAACGTTGAAGCGACAGGAATGCCGGTTTTTTCCGCAAAAGCGAGTGCTTCCTCCACTGCTCCGGAGAGGAGTATGCCCTGCCCCGCCAGGATATAGGGTTTTTTGGCGGCATTGATCAATGCGGCTGCGCTTTCGATTTGTTTATGATCCAACTCCGGCTTAGGAATATACGACTTAATATCCGTACAAGGTTGATAGTGGTAGGCGGTAGGTGCTATCTGCGCATCTTTAGTAATATCCACAACCACAGGACCGGGGCGTCCGCTACGGGCGATATAAAACGCGCGCGATACGGCTTCAGCAATGTCTTCTGCCCGGGTAACCTGCGTATTCCACTTGGTGACCGGTAACGTAACATTGACTACGTCTGCCTCCTGAAATGCATCCGTGCCTAACAGCGGAGAAGCCACCTGTCCGGTAAAACAAACCAGAGGAGTAGAATCTACCATGGCGTCGGCCAGCCCGGTCACCAGATTAGTCGCCCCCGGACCGGAGGTGGCAAAGACAACCCCCACCCTCCCGGAGGTACGCGCATATCCCTGGGCAGCGTGGATCGCGCCCTGCTCATGCCGGGTCAAGACATGGTTAATTTGATCCAGATAGTGATACAACTCATCATATACCGGCATGATCGCTCCGCCCGGATAACCAAAAATAGTATCAATCCCTTCTTCAAGTAAGGAACGGATTACCACTTTGGCTCCTATCATGGTTTCAGGCTGAGCGCCATTTTCCTTTTGCGAAGAATGATCTTGAATTTCATTCTTAGTCTTCGTCAGTAACGCATCCTTCTGTTGCATTTTTTACACATTTAGCATATTTAAACAATATTCCCTTTTTTACTTTCAACGCGGGCTGTTTCCACGCAGCCTTTCTTTTTGCTATTTCCTCATCGCTCAACTTCAGCGTAATGGTCTTTTTAACGGCGTCAATTTCAATGATATCATCCTCTTCTACGATGGCCATTAATCCCCCTTCATACGCCTCGGGAGCGATATGTCCGACGACAAATCCGTGCGTTCCCCCGGAAAATCTGCCATCGGTAATCAGGGCGACACTGCTTCCCAATCCCGCGCCAAAAATAGCCGAAGTGGGCTTGAGCATTTCCGGCATGCCGGGCGCTCCTTTAGGCCCGACGTAGCGAATAACGACCACATCTCCGGCCTTAACCCGCTTGCTTTGGATCCCGGCGATCAATTCAGTTTCTCCATCGAAAACCCGTGCAGGGCCCGTAAAACGCTCTCCCTCTTTCCCGGTAATCTTTGCGACACTTCCCTGGCTGGCCAGGTTGCCTTTTAGTATTTGTAAATGGCCGGTCTTTTTCAAAGGTCGTTCCAGGGGATAAATCAAATCCTGGGTTTCAAAATCCAGCGCTTTGGCATCGGCGATATTTTCCGCCAGCGTTTTGCCGGTTACGGTCATACAATCACCATGTAGTAATCCTTCACGGAGCAAATATTTCATCACGGCCGGAATCCCCCCCAGGTTGTGCAGGTCCTGCATGAGGTATTTCCCACTCGGCTTCATGTCAGCAAGCAACGGCGTCTTATCACTAATCCGCTGAAAATCATCGGGCGTAAGCGGAATCCCCGCCGTACGCGCCATGGCAATTAAATGCAGGACAGAATTAGTAGACCCCCCCAGAATCATCACCATCGTAATGGCATTTTCAAATGACCTGGCGGTCATAATATCCAAGGGTTTTAAATCCAGTTCCAATAACTTTTTCAAGGCTTTTCCCGCAGCCAGGCATTCGTTTTTCTTTTCCTCACTTAACGCGGGATTGGACGAACTGTAGGGCAACGACATACCCAGCGCTTCGATCGCCATAGCCATCGTGTTGGCGGTGTACATCCCACCGCAAGCACCCGGACCGGGACAAGCGTGCCGGACAATTCCTTTAAAGTCTTCCGGAGAAATATTGCCCGCCAGCTTATGTCCTAATGCTTCAAAAGCCGAAACGATATTTAAGTCCTGTCCTTTATAATGCCCGGGAGCGATGGTCCCGCCATATACCATGATCGAAGGCCGATTCAATCTCGCCATGGCCATAAGCGATCCCGGCATATTCTTATCACAACCCGGAACAGCGATCAGTCCATCATAATATTGTGCGCCACAAACCGTCTCTATGGAGTCCGCAATGATATCTCTGGACACCAGCGAATACCGCATGCCAGGTGTCCCGTTGCTCATGCCGTCACTCACCCCTATGGTGTTAAACACCAACCCCACTAAATCATTCTCCCAAACCCCCTTTTTGACAAGCTTTGCCAGATCATTCAGGTGCATGTTACAAGGATTGCCGTCATATCCCATACTGACGATGCCTACCTGAGCCTTTTTCAAATCGGCTTCCGTAAGCCCGATCGCATAAAGTTGGGCTTGCGCAGCGGGTTGCGTAGGGTCTTGTGTGATCGTCTTGCTGTATTTGTTTAACTCCATTTCGGTCGTTTTCTGTTTTTAGGCAGTTGAGAAAACACCTGCGGTCGCTCATCTGCCTTCTTTTTCCTATCAAATAAAAAATCGCCTTTCCCTTTACGGGAGGAAGGCGATTCGAATATAATTTGTACCGTGCGTTCGTTATTCTACAAGCATTCCCCCATACGTCAGGCAATAATAATGACAGCGATAATGACTACAACTTGCAGTACGATTCTTCCCTGCACAGGAAGACGCAGTCGTAATATACGCTGTATGTTATTTTGCTTACGCATGGACAAATGTTATGATGTTTGAGGCTGGCACAAAGTTACTATTTCTTTTGAATAATAACCAAGAAAACTTTCACTTTTTTTATAATTCGCAAAATAATGAGCGAATATTTCAAATTGATAAAAATATTGCGCTTTTATTTCTGATTTTATTTTCTCATCTTTTTATAGGCATTAATCAACCCGTTTGTGGATACGTCATGGGTAGATACCGGTTCTTCATTCTCCAATTCCGGCAGAATGTTTTTGGCCAGTTGTTTACCCAATTCTACCCCCCACTGGTCAAAGCTAAATATGTTCCATATAATGCCTTGCACAAAAATTTTGTGCTCATACAGGGCCACCAGGCTTCCTAAAGTATAGGGCGTGATTTCTTTGATCAGGAAGGAGTTGGTTGGTTTGTTGCCCGTAAAGGTCTTATAGGGGACCAACGCTTCTATTGCTTCTTCACTTTTACCACTGTCCTTTAGCTCAACACGTACCTCGTCTTCTGATTTTCCGTTCATAAGGGCTTCGGTCTGTGCGAAAAAGTTGGAAATCAGCTTTTGGTGATGATCCCCGACGGGGTTATGGCTGATTGCCGGTGCAATAAAATCGCAGGGAATCAATAGCGTGCCTTGATGAATGAGTTGATAGAAAGCATGTTGTCCGTTCGTCCCCGGTTCGCCCCAAACAACAGGTCCCGTCTGGTACTCCACCGGCTCCCCGTTTCTATCTACGTGCTTGCCATTACTTTCCATATTTCCCTGCTGAAAATAAGCGGCGAAACGATGCATGTACTGATCATAGGGCAGAATAGCTTCCGTTTGCGCGTCAAAGAAATTGCGATACCAGATACCGATAAGCGCCATGATAACGGGAATATTTTTATCAAATTCCGTATTCCTGAAATGGTTATCTACGGCATGTGCACCGGCTAATAATTCGTGAAACCGATCATACCCGATGGACAATACGATACTCAGGCCGATAGCAGACCATAAAGAGTAACGGCCGCCGACCCAATCCCAGAAGGTAAACATATTGTCGGGATCAATACCAAACTTTTCCACCGCTTCTTGATTGGTACTTAACGCAACAAAATGTTTTTTGATTAATCCCTCCTCTCCTGCGGCTTCTAAAAACCATTTTCGCGCGGTGTGCGCATTGGTCATCGTTTCCTGCGTAGTAAATGTTTTGGAGGCGATCAAAAAGAGCGTTTCTTCCGGATTGACTTTTTTCAAGACCTCAACTATGTGCGTACCGTCCACGTTAGAAACGAAGTACGGATGAATCCCGTCTTTCCAGTAGGGCTTCAGGGCTTCGGTAACCATTACCGGGCCGAGGTCCGATCCGCCAATGCCGATATTCACAACGTATTTTATTTTTTTTCCCGAAAAGCCTGTCCATTCGCCACTATGAATCCTTTCGGAAAATTTTTTCATCTTTTCCAATACGGCGTTCACTTCGGGCATGACGTCTTTTCCATCGTCGCTCACCGGCGCATTGGTAACATTGCGTAAAGCTACGTGGAGTACAGCGCGATCTTCTGTTTCATTGATATGTTCCCCGGAAAACATCGCTTCTATAGCTTCCTTTACCTGACATTCCCCGGCCAGGTCCTGAAGCAGTTCAAGCGTTTCGTCGGTGATAATATTTTTAGAGTAATCAAATAAAATGTCTTCAAACTGCAGGCTGTATTTTTCAAAGCGGGCAGCGTCCTGGTCAAAAAGTTTACGAAGGTGTGCACCGCTCATCCAATCAGCGTGTTCAACAAGTTGTCTCCATGCTTGTGTTTCTTTTGGGTTTTGCTTTGGTATCATGATCATTCATTTATGAAAATGCTAAATTACAGACAAATTTTGAGATTTTTATGTATTTTGGCAGCTAAGAATAAAGTGAGCAGCTAAGCCATTAGCAACTTTCAACGGCAATAAAAAAATAAGAATAAGCGGTAAACGTCAGTGGAGTTAGCGTGCTTAAGAGCTTTGACTTTATTACGATAAATCCATTTAACCGTATGTTCTTATGGCGTTAAACATTGTCTTCGTTGCTTTTTTTGTCTTGTCATTCCTTGTGGCTTTATACAAGCTGATCTTCCTGGGAGACGTTAATATTTTCCGGGATATCGTCAATAGCACCTTCGATTATGCAAAAACGGCTGCGGAAATTTCTTTAGGCCTGATCGGTATAATGGCCCTTTGGCTGGGTATCATGAAAGTCGGGGAACGCGGAGGCGTGATCGGAGTAATGGCAAAAGTAGTCGGCCCTTTTTTCAACAAACTATTTCCGCAAATACCCAGGAATCATCCTGTTTATGGGTCGATACTGATGAATTATTCTGCCAATATGCTTGGCCTGGATAATGCAGCAACTCCCCTCGGGCTGAAAGCCATGAAAGAGCTTCAGGAACTTAACGTGTCGAAGGATACTGCCAGCAATGCGCAGATCATGTTTACCGTTTTAAATGCTTCCAGCCTAACGCTTATTCCCGTAAGTATAATGGCTTACCGTTCGCAGGAAGGCGCCCAGAACCCCTCTGATGTATTCTTGCCCATCCTCCTGGCTACTTTTTTCTCCACCATAACCGCTTTGATAACAGTAGCGCTCTACCAGAAGATCAACTTATGGAATAAGGTAGTGCTGGCTTATATCGGAACCATTACTGTAGCCATAGGCGGATTGTTGTATTACTTTTCTACCCTTTCCCAAAAGGAAATCGGCACCATCTCTTCGGTCGCCGGCAATTTTATTATCTTCAGCATTATCATCGCCTTTTTTGTATTGGCTTTCAAACGTAAGGTCAATATTTACGACGCCTTTATCGACGGTGCTAAGGAAGGCTTTAAAATAGCGATAATGATCATTCCTTATCTGGTAGCTATTCTCGTCGCCGTGGGCGTATTCCGCGCGTCCGGCTGTATGGAATACATGGTCCAGGGACTAGGCGCCGGTTTTCATGCGCTGGGCTTTAACACGGACTTCGTTCCCGCGCTTCCGGTGGCGTTGATGAAACCTTTGAGTGGCAGCGGAGCGCGGGGGTTGATGGTCGAAATCATGCACACCTTTGGTGCCGACTCTTTTGCCGGGAGAGTGGCCTGCGTGATGCAGGGCTCCACGGAAACTACCTTTTACGTACTGGCTGTTTATTTCGGTGCGGTCAACATCAAAAAAACAAGACACGCCTTACCCTGCGCACTCTTGTCGGAGTTCGCAGGCATTGTTGCCGCTATATTTATTGCTTATTTATTTTTTCATTAATCTGTTTAAAACTTTTATCGTGCAAAGCATTCAAAATTACAAAGCCTTCTTATTTCTGCTTTTACTCCTTTCAGGCACGCTTTTTACCTTGCGGGCAAAAGCACAAAATACCCAAACACAAAAAGAAGCCACCCAATGGGTGCAGTCCGGAGCGTGGCGCAATGGCCTCCAGGCAGATCCTCACTCTTCCATCAACGAGGTGACCTTTCAAAAGCAGTATAATGCTCATCCCGATTGGTGGAATAAGGCATTTGCATTTCTAAACAGAAAAGACCTCGTCACCTTGGCTGATGGTACTTATCCCATTGTAGACGATCAGGTGTTCGCCTCCATCAGCAGCTACGTGCCGGTGAATCGCAAGGATAAGCAATGGGAAGCGCACCGCAAATACGCCGATATTCAGATGGTCCTTTCAGGAAAAGAGATCATAGGAAAAGCCGAGGTGTCAAAGCTAAAAGTCATCAAGCCTTACAATAAAGAAACCGACAATGAAAACCTTAAAGGACAAGGAAAGTTTTACCTTGCCAAACCAGGCACCTTCTTTATTTTCTTCCCTGGAGACGCCCATTTACCGGGATTAAAGGTAAGCGATGACGACAACCAAACCGTGAAAAAGATCGTTATTAAGGTACGCGTTAGTTGAACTGCACGGCTTTTACCGGCGAAATCTTTCGAATAATCAAAGAGGGGATGATCAATACCACCACACAAATAACCAGTGTGGCCAGATCAATACCGATAATTTGCCACCATTCAATTTTTATCGGTGCGGTAGACATATAATAGGTATGCTCGTCCAGTTTAAAAAAGCCGGTTGTCTTTTGCAGCCAGGCAAGTCCCAGCCCGACGACATTCCCGATCAGCAGCCCGGCTAATACAATATAGCCGGTCTGAAAAAGGAATATTTTCTGAATACGCCAGTTGCTCATACCCAGTGATTTCAACACGCCTATCATGTTTGTTCGTTCAAGAATCAATATTAATATGGCGGTAATCATATTAATGACCGCTACAACGGCCATAATAACAAGAATGATCAGTTCATTCATATTTTGCAGATTCAGCCAGTCAAAAATATTGGGGTACAGTTGGTGAATGGATACTGCAGTCAAATCCTGGGGTAAAACAGTTGAATATAACTGGTGTTGAACGGCGTCCATCCGCCGGTAATCCCGGATAAAAATCTCATATCCGCCGATTTCATCCGGCTTCCAATTACTTACCCCCCTCAGCAAGTTAATATCTCCGACAATGTAAGTTTGGTCATAATCGCTGATGCTTGTTTTGTAAATTCCGGCGACCACTAATTTTCTCGCCCTCGGCGTGGTGCTGCCTTTTTGGATAAAATAGGCGATAAGCGGATCGTTCAGCTTTACTTTTAGGGCATTGGCCATCTCCCTGGACAGAACGATCTGGTTGGAGTAGCCGCTATCGGAAAAATTGATAACCCCACCTTCTTTGAGATAGGGTTTTAAGTGCCGCCAGGTATAGGAAGGGCCCACTCCCTTAAACATCGCCCCTTCTATTTCGCTGTTGGCTTTCAGGATCACCGACCGCGTTGCATACTCGGAAACAGACGTAACCGCGGGCAAAGCCTTAATGGCTTTTGTTAAAGAATCGGAGTCGGGAAAAGGCAGGTCTTCGGTTAACAAACTGGAATAAGGTTGAAAACGGGTCACATGAATATGGCCCCAGAAGTCAAACACCTTATGGCTGATCACCTGCTGAAACCCATTGACGAGCGCGACGGTAAGCAACATAATGGCTACACTCAAAGCCGTAGCCGTAAGTGCAATACGGATAATAAACCGCGAAAAAGTACGTTCACGATTAAAGGCGATTCTTTTTGCAATAAAATATGGTAATTGCACTGTGAGATCCACTTAATACGCGTCAAACCTACGCATTTTTAGCTAAGAAACGGTGATTTGTTGGCCTTTATTTACGTTCAATGAAAAAAATAATCGTATTTTGAAGCCCTATTTTTTGATCATGAGATTATTCCTGTTATTCCTGCTTGGTGTAAGTTGCGTTGCAAGTAATCTGGCCGCTCAGGTAAATACCATTACTCCGGACCATGTGTACATGGAAAATATCAAAACCGTTAAGCTCTCCCCGGAAGCAAATGAACTCCGTCTGCCTGTGATTAACCTCAACAGCGACCAGAAGCTGGAACTCGGATTTGACGATCTCGACGGGGACGTTAAAAACTATTACTACACCCTTCTGCTTTGCAACACGGACTGGAAGCCCGCCAACCTGAACCCATTTGACTACCTGGAAGGTTTTCTGGAAAACCGCATCACCGATTACCATTATTCCACACTGCCTTTACAGAAATACACCCACTATAAACTCCGGATACCTAATGCCGATTGCAAACCCACCCTTCCGGGGAATTACCTGCTTAAAGTATATTTGAACGGAGACACGTCCCAGCTGGCCTTCACGCGCAGGTTGATGGTAACGACAAACAAAGCCATTATCCGCGGGCAGATCGAACAGCCGGTCAACCCCCGGATATTTCGGACGCATCAAAAAGTAGATTTTAGCGTAAGCCTCAAAGGGATAAATGTAAACAATCCCCTTTCCCAGATTAAAGTCTTTATACTGCAAAATGGTCGCTGGGATAATGCCATCCGCAACTTAAAGCCCACGTTCATCAGAGGAGATAATTTAATTTATAATACGGAAGATGATTGTGTGTTTCCCGCAGTGAAAGAATGGCGATGGGCGGATTTGCGCAGTTATCGTCTTCAAACAGAAAGGGTGAAGAACATTGTAAATACCAAAAACCAGATCGACGTGTATCTGATGCCCGATGCCAATCGTTCCATCCTGCCTTATGTTTACCGGCGCGACGTCAACGGCCATTACATTCCTGATATATTGGAAAACGGATACAATCCCGATTATGAAGGCGACTATGCCCACGTGCATTTTACTTTCCGGGCGCCGCAACCTTTCGCCGGCAGCGAGGTTTATGTTTTCGGGGAGTTTACCAACTATGAATGCAACGCCGTCAACAGCATGACCTATAACGGCGAAAAAGGCGTGTATGAAGCTACGTTATATCTGAAGCAGGGATATTACAACTACATCTACGGTATCATTCCTAAAGGAACCGACGAGTTACAAACCCAAAATACCGAAGGCAACTGGTGGGAAACTGAAAATAATTATACCATTTTAGTGTATTACAGGCCGTTAGGAGGCAGATCGGACCAGTTAATTGGAATCCGTACCCTTAATTCACTGGAAGAAAGATAATTCCTAGTGCCGTTTCAGCAAGATACGCGTTCCCCGGTCGTAGGTAAAATAACTGTATACCCAGTTGATAAAAACGACCACCTTGTTTCGAAAGCCCATTAAAAACATCAGGTGTACCACCATCCATATTACCCAGGCAATAAAACCCGTCAGGTGCATATTACCCACATCCGCCACGGCTTTATTCCGTCCGATCGTCGCCATCGTTCCTTTGTCTTTGTATTTGAATAAAACGGGCTTTTGCTTATTTTCTATACGAACCAGGTTATCGCCTAACAGTTTTCCTTGCTGTATGGCTACCTGTGCCAGCATGGGATGACCTCTTGGTAAATCGGGATCCGTCGCGATCTGAGCTACATCTCCGATGGCAAAAATATTCTCTGATCCCAACATCTGGTTAAAACCATTTACCTTAATCCGCGTCCCTCTTGCTATAACCTCTTCCGCTAATCCTTCCGGTGCATTTCCTTTTACCCCGGCACTCCATATAAAATACTTTGTATCAATGGTCGTATTATCGCTCAGATAAGCTTTGGTTCCGTCATAATCTTCCACCCGCGTATTCAATTTGATCTGTACCCCCATTTTCGTGAGGTATTCGTAGGTCGCTTTAGACGCTGAATCACTCATGTGGTCCAGCAGCTCGGGAGAGGCTTCTATCAGATAGATGGACATCAAATCCGGCGAAAGCTCCGGATAATCTTTGGGAAATATTTTTTTCCTGAATTCAGCAAGAGCTCCCGCCAGTTCCACGCCGGTAGGGCCCCCTCCTACAATCACGATATTCAGGGCTACTTCTTTTTCCTGGTGATCGGTCAATAACAAGGTGTTTTCCAGTCCCTGCAAGCCAAAGTTCCGCAGGCCGATCGCCTCGTAAAGTGACTTCATTCCTTTTCCTAACTGCGCAAAGTTTTCATTTCCAAAAAAGTTGCTGGTGCTCCCCGTTGCTATGACCAGATAATCATATGGAATATTGCCAATGCTGGTTTCTATATAATGCTTTTCAGCCTGGATCTTCGTCACTTCGGCGAGCCGGAATATAAAGTTCTTTTTATGGGCAAAAATACCGCGTACCGGGAAAGCGATGCTGCTGGCTTCCAACCCGGCAGTAGCCACCTGATACAATAGCGGCTGAAAGAGATGGTAGTTGGTATTGTTGATCAGGACAACCTGAAAAGGCTTATTTTTAAGGGCTTTCACTAAGTTTATTCCTCCGAAACCTGCTCCGATAATGAGCACCCGGGGCAGCGGGCTTTCAGGGATATTGGGTTCAATCATGGTTCTAATTTGTAACTACCAACAAAAAAAAAGCGATTAAGTTTAGTGTATCGGTTACCGTTTTAAGTAGAAAAAGCTCCGGTTGTCGCCGGAGCTCGAAAATAGGCTAACCCGCCTGCTGACTATATACGATGCTCAACCATTTAATGTCCCAGCATAACATAAACGCCTGCAGCTAACGCTGCTCCTAAAAAAGGGCCCACGATAGGCACCCACGAATACTGCCAGTCACTGTTTCTTTTCCCGGGGATCGGTAGAATAGCATGCATAATACGGGGGCCCAGATCACGCGCAGGATTAATGGCATACCCGGTCGGACCGCCAAGGGATAATCCTATGGCAAGAATCAGGAGCGCTACCGGCAAGGCCGCGAGTCCTCCTACGCCGTCCGGGGGCCATGCCAGGTAAAAAATACCGATATCCAGGACAAAAGTGCCCATAACTTCGGTGATGAAATTATGCCATTTGCTACGAATGGCCGGCGCCGTACAAAAGGTCATCAACATCAGGTCAGGATCATTCGGCTCATCATAATGCTTCTTATAGGCTATCCAGACCAGAAGAGCGCCAATCATCGCTCCGATCATCTGGGCAAGAAAATAAGGCAATACATTAGCCCAGGCGAATTTTCCCGTTAATGCCAGTCCGAGTGTCACCGCCGGATTAATGTGGGCGCCGCTGAAGGTGTGGATACAATATACCGGGATATACACGGCCATGGCCCAACCCAAGCAGATGGCCACCCAGCCGCTGGTATCCCCTTTGTTTCCTTTCGATTTTTTAAGTAACATGTTGGCCACTACTCCGTCCCCTAAAAGGATGAGTAAAGCGGTTCCGAAGATTTCAGCTACGAATGGTGTCATAGAACGTATTTATTTAGTGAATAATTGACTATATTTTCGGCTTAAAAATAATAAAACGCTTTAATTCCTTTAAAAGAATTAAAGCGTTTTTCTGGTGTTAACCCCGGTTATCCGCCCAGTGCACCGCCGCGGATATGGCTCGTTGCCATCCCTTGAGTTTTTGTTGTACATCCGACTGAGCAGAAGGAGAAAATTGTTTATCGCTTTGCCATTGTTTTTGGATCTCTTCGGTATCGGCCCAGAATCCGGTTGCCAGGCCTGCCAGGTAAGCAGCACCTAAAGCCGTAGTTTCCGTAATGGCCGGACGTACGACTTCCGTTTGTAACAGGTCCGCCTGAAATTGCATGAGCAGGTCGTCCACGCTCGCTCCGCCATCCACCCGCAGTTCTTTTATTTTCATTCCAGCATCCGCTTCCATTGCTTTGAGTACCTCATAGGTTTGAAAGGCGATGCTCTCCAGGGCGGCGCGCGCGATATGGGCATCGGTTGTTCCACGCGTGAGTCCCACAATAATGCCGCGGGCATGCTGGTTCCAGTGCGGCGCCCCCAGGCCTGCAAAGGCCGGTATCATATACACCCCTTCTGTGTCCTCAACCTTTGACGCCAGGGATTCTACCGCTGAAGAGGAACGGATAATACCCAGTCCGTCGCGCAACCATTGTACTACCGCCCCCCCTATAAATATACTGCCTTCCAGCGCGTAGGTGGTTGTCCCGTTAAGTTGCCACGCCACAGTGGTTAACAAGTTGTTTTGGGACGGAATGGCTTTTTCCCCCGTATTCATCACCAGAAAGCATCCGGTGCCGTAAGTGTTTTTTACCATGCCTGAACGGGTGCACATCTGGCCGAACAAGGCTGCCTGTTGATCTCCCGCCATACCGGCCAGTGGAATTTGCTGTGCAAGGAACTGCCCGGAGGTCTGACCATATTGTTCACTGCAGGAACGTACCTCCGGCAAGAGCGCCGCCGGGATATCCAGCAACTTAAGCATATCGTCATCCCACTGCATTTTATGAATATTGAAAAGCATGGTCCGGGAGGCGTTTGTCACATCCGTCACATGTTTTTGCCCTTTGGTAAAATTCCACACCAACCAGGTATCTATCGTTCCAAAGGCCAGTTTACCGGCTTCCGCCTTTTCACGTACCCCATCTACGTTGTCCAGAATCCACCTGATTTTGGTAGCGGAAAAGTAAGCGTCCAAGATCAATCCGGTGTTTTCTTTGATCTGGTCTGCCGCCCCCTCCTTTCGCAACTGATCACAAAAATCGGCGGTCCGCCTGTCCTGCCATACAATTGCATTGTACACGGGTTTTCCAGTTTCCCGGTCCCAGATAACCGTTGTTTCCCGCTGGTTAGTGATGCCAATCCCGGTTATCTGCGCCCCGTTAATATTGGCGTGGGTGATGGCTTCGGCTGCCACGCCCGCCTGCGTAGACCAGATCTCCATCGGATCATGCTCTACCCAGCCGGGTTCCGGAAAATATTGTTTAAATTCTTTCTGCGCTACCGACTTGATGTTGCCCGAATGATCAAAGATCATCGCCCGCGAGCTCGTCGTCCCCTGATCAAGCGCCAAAATAAATTGTTCCATAGTTATTCCTCGTTTATTTTCAATTACGAATATTTACGGATGTAAGGTAAAGTCTTTCAAAATAAAAACCAAACGAAACAAAACATTCCTTATCGAAGCACTTCTAAAACAGCCTGTGCCATTAATCCATCTCCGGCGGTATTCGGATGAACACCATCATGTGTCCAATAGGAAGGGCCGGCCAATTTTGCCGCTTTTTCATAAATGGCCTGATAGGGAATAAACACGGCCTCATATTTTTTGGCCAGGTCCCGCGCCGCCGTCCGGTAAGCATCAAAAGCGGGAAACCAGCTGTCATCTACCACCTTCACATGATTTACCGCATAAGGCTCTCCAATAACCAGCTTTACGTCAGGTAGTTGTTTTTTAGTTGTTGCCAGCAACTGATCGTAGCTTTCCCGGTAGGTTTCCGCCGTTCCTTTGTAATTTCCGTTAAGCGTATGCCAGTAATCATTTACGCCAATTAAAATACTGAGAATATCCGGCTTTAACTGGATGCAGTCTTCCTGCCAGCGCGCAATAAGTTGCGGGACTACATTGCCGCTAATGCCGCGGTTATAAATTTTCAACTTCTTCGCCGGATGCTTTAATAAAAGTTCGGACGCGGCGATGAAAGTATATCCCGGCCCAAGACCTTTGTTGTCATTGGCCGCTTTCCGGGAGCGGGCTCTTCCCATATCGGTGATGGAGTCTCCCTGAAATAAAATAACATCATCGGTGTTCAGGGAGAGTTTTCGGGGACGGTACCCGTGTTCTTCGATGGCTGCAGATACAAGTTGCGGTAATCCCAAAGCCAGTGTACTGCCTAATGCGGCTGTTTTAATAAAAGACCTTCTATTCTGTGACATATTTTTGATATTTAAATTAAATGAGCGCTCCAAGGTATAATGAAAACCCTAAAAATGCCAATTTTCTCACCGGTAAATCAGCGGTTTTCCCCTCTCGGGAGTACTTCGTATCTTTGCGATAACAATTGTCCCGTTGAAAAAAAAGAAAAAAAAATACAATAAAACGGCTGTACTGGTAGTCGGGCCAACAGCTGTCGGAAAGACGAAGGTGGCTATTTTAGTGGCCCAACATTTCAACGCGGAAATCATTTCAGCGGATTCCCGGCAGTGCTTCAAGGAAATGAAAACAGGTACCGCCGTACCTTCCGCAGCCCAGCTCCGGACCGTACCCCACCACTTTATAGGGTCCCATTCAGTAACGGAACAAATGAACGCCGGCCGGTTCGAACAATTCGCCCTGCATAAGGCGACGGAATTGTTTGAAAAAAACGAAATAATTGTGGTATCCGGCGGGACAGGGCTCTATTTAAAAGCATTCGCGGAAGGTATAGATCCCATACCCCCGTCTTCAAAAATAATCGAACAAGAGATTCAGGAACAATACCGGGAAAAGGGGCTTTCCTGGTTACAGCAGCAGCTGCAGCAAAAAGATCCCGAGGGTTTTTCATTGCTGGAACAACGCAACCCCCAACGGCTGATGCGGGCGCTAACCATTTTCGAAACCACCGGAAGATCCATCAAAGATTTTCAAACCGGCCAGGTGAAGGAGCGTCCTTTTAACCTGGTGAAGGTCGGATTAACGCTTCCCAAAGAAGCACTTTGGCACCGCATTGAAAAACGAAGTCGCCAAATGATCGGCCAAGGTCTTGCGGAAGAAGCAAAACGACTGTACGCTTTGCGTCATTTAAACGCGTTACAGACGGTCGGGTATAAAGAGATGTTTGACTATTTGGAAAACAACTGCAGCCTGGAAGAAGCCCTGCAACAGATCATCGTCCACACCCGGCAATATGCCAAAAGACAAATGACCTGGTTCAAAAAGGATAAGGAAATTCAATGGTTTTCGCCGGAGGATGCCGGTAAGATCATTGCCTATATCGAAGCTCAACTAACAGAAACAGCGTAATAATTTGATAAAGATGTTCAAAAGTCAATCTGATCCTACCAAATTAACCCTGAGCAGAAAGCGTCAGTTCATGGAAGCCAATGTTCCGGTAGACATTTTGGTAAACGGCTACCTTGCTTGTCAGCTGAAAAACGGAGAAACCAAGACGATCAACGTTTATACTCACGATATTATTTTGCTCCAGGCAGATCTGATGCGCAATAAAACACCGGTGACAGAAGTAAATGAAACAGACCGGGCGCAGAACGTTTACGAAGTATCTCACGTGATTTCCAATCCGGTATATATCGCAGGTGTCGTCCTCGCCATCGTCTCGACCATCCTTATTTTCACCACCGGCCACCCTGCATATATGGGTCTGGTAGCTCCCCCTGCGGCTTTATTGCTGTATTTCAAGTTCATTAAAAAGGACCGCTATTTAAAGATATCCAAGCTAAGAAAACAGGATAGTCTCTATCAACCCTCTGAAAACTAATACCGTCAGGCGCCGATTCTGTGGAAAAGGTCCTTCAGTTGTGAATCCCACAGCTGGCTCTGGTCGGCGACTTCATCCTTAGGGGCAAAATCGGTAACGAGCAAAACTGTTTCGCTTGTTACCTCAGAACGTTTTATCTGGAATTCGAAATACTCCGAGTCGGGGGCGTCCTCCCATTGGTATCGAACCAGTTCATTGGGCGTCATCTCGACAATCTTTGCTTTTTCCGCTGATTGATTCCAGGAAAAGGAAAAAACATTATCATGGACTTTCACCTGGTCGGCGAACCACTCCTGAAGCCCGGAGGCCGTAGATAAAAACTCAAATAATATCTGCGGTGAGCAGCGTACAGTATATTCTAATGTATAGGCTATTTTATTTTTCATGAGTGACAACCCCCGGTTTAAAATATTAAAAATGAAAGACCTTCAATATTGTGCAAGTATAGAAAATATTTTTATCAGACAAAATTTTTTTAAATTAATTTTCCCGCTATGATTATTCTTCCAATAAAGCCAATAAAAAAAATATATCCACTAACATTCACCGGTGGATTTATGAAAATTAATAAAAAATGAAAGTTTTTTTGGAAAATTTAAAAATAATGCTAAATTTGTCCACGGCAACAATATTAACAACTCATTAATCCTATTAACTGTATAACACCGGCGGCGTCAAAGTCTTTAGAAGTTTAATAACTTTTAAAGCTTATTTTTTTGGTAGGCCGGCAACAGGCTAAGTAATTTGATCCAACTATGTCAATGCGACAACTTAAAATCACCAAGTCTATTACCAATAGAGAGTCGCAATCTCTCGAAAAGTATTTACAGGAAATCGGTAAGGTAGATTTAATTACCCCTGAAGAGGAAGTGCAATTAGCAATACGCATCAAACAAGGGGATCGTATGGCGTTGGAAAAACTCACCAAGGCCAATCTCCGCTTTGTGGTATCGGTAGCTAAGCAATATCAAAACCAGGGATTGTCATTAAGTGACTTGATTAATGAAGGTAATCTCGGACTGATCAAAGCCGCCCAAAGATTTGATGAGACCAGGGGATTTAAATTTATTTCTTATGCGGTATGGTGGATCCGGCAATCCATCTTACAGGCGCTTGCCGAACAATCCCGCATTGTTCGACTTCCGCTGAATAAAGTCGGCCTTTCCAATAAGATAAGCAAAGCGTTTGCCTCCCTGGAGCAGGAATACGAAAGAGCGCCGTCTCCGGATGAACTGGCCTCCCTGCTTGAGTTGGGTATAGAGGATATTGAAACAACGATGGGGGTGTCATCCCGTCACGTCTCCATTGACGCGCCCTTTCAGAGTGGTGAGGAAAACAGCTTGCTGGATGTGCTGGAAAACACCAACATGGAAAGCACGGACAACAAGATTACCTATTTTGAATCCCTGAAGCTGGAAATAGAACGGTCCCTCAATACCCTTACGGAAAGGCAGAAAGACGTCATTAAACTCTACTTTGGCATCGGACTGGCTAACCAGATGTCCTTGGAAGATATTGGTTCCAAATTCGGACTGACCCGTGAAAGGGTGCGCCAGATTAAAGACAAAGGCATTACCAAATTGCGGAATACCTCCAGGAGCAAACTGCTCAAAAAATACCTGGGCGGGGATCGCTGAGCGGAGCTGCAGAAAAAGTTGCACCATCTGAAGATTTATTTTTGCTTTCTGAAAGGGGAACCCCGCTCATTTTTGAAGAGCCGGCGCCATCAGGAAGTTGTCTTGGCAAAAGATAAAACGGCCGTTGGGTTACCGGCGTCTGGCATGCAGCCACGAAGTCCGCGATCCTCCGCTTTGACAGGAAGCAAGTTAATATTTTGTTCATATCTTTAGCTATTTCATTTCTCCAGGTTTTTGTTTCTTTGTATAACCAAAAACCTTAAGTCATGAAGCACCTTAAACCCCTGCTTACCCTTGTTGTCCTGTTCTTTTCCCTCCCGCTGTGGGGGCAGGTAACCACCAGCAGCATCACCGGTATCATTAAAAACACGCAGGGAGAGCCCTTGATCGGTGCTACCATTAAAGCTACCCATACGCCTTCGGGGACCGTTTACGGAACGGTTTCACAAACAGACGGGCATTTTACCATCCCCAATATGCGGGTGGGCGGGCCTTATAAGATAGAAGCTTCCTACATTGGTTATGCCAGCCGAACCTATACCGATATTTCGCTTTCGCTCGGTACGCCGCAGAAACTGGATATTATTTTAAAAAGCAACGCCAGCGAGTTAAGTGAGGTCGAAGTGGTCTACAACAAAAATGCCGTAATAAGTCCCGAACATACCGGAACGGTGACCAACATCAGCAACCGCGAACTAACCAATCTCCCTACGATAAACCGGAGCATCGCTGACTTTGCCCGGCTTACCCCCCAAGCCATCGCCTATACGAATTCTTCCGATGGCAGTTCCATGGGCCTTTCTTTTGCCGGACAAAACAACCGCTACAACCAATTTACCATCGACGGGGCCAGTGCCAACGACGTCTTCGGATTGGCGGCCTCCGGAACCAATGGCGGGCAGGCAGGAATAAACCCTATTCCGCTGGACGCCATTCAAGCCGTACATATCGTGCTTTCTCCTTATGATGTCACGATGAGCGGCTTTACGGGAGGAGGCATTAATGCGGTCACCAAAAGCGGCACCAACAGTTTTCATGGCAGCGCATACGGGTATTACCAAAACCAGGACTTTGTTGGCAAAAGCATTACCAGCGGCGAAAAGCTGGAAGAATTTACCAATTCGACTTACGGCTTTAGCCTTGGAGGCCCGATTATTCAAAACAAACTTTTCTTCTTTGTCAACGCAGAAAAATACAAACTATCAAAGCCATTGCCCTTTAATCCCGCAGAATCCGGATCAGGGTCTGATTTTGACGTAACGACCTTGAAAGATCTCAGGGATTTTGTAAAATCCACCTACAGCTTTGATCCCGGTACCTATACCAATATCAACAGAGAGCGTAATTCGACGTCTTTGTTCGCGCGAATAGACTGGAACATTAACCAAAAGAACAAACTCACCATCCGGCACAGTTATGTCGACGGAACAGATGACAATATCAGCCGCGGCGACAACAGCATCACTTTCGGCAACGGGGGATATGTCTTTAAGTCTACTACGAATTCTTCGGTAATAGAGCTGACCAGCAGTTTTTCCAACCGGTCCTCCAATGACTTCAGGATTACTTACAATCGAATCCGGGACCACCGGATAACCCCTCGCTTTCCCTCTCTTATCATCAGAGACGGCGGCCTTACCTATGAAATAGGAAGCGAACAATATTCCGGAGCGAACCAATTGGATCAGGATAATTTCACACTCACAGACAATTTTGTGCTTTACCGAGGCAAACATACGATCACCATAGGCACCGACAACGAATTTTTTAATACAACAAATGTTTTCCTGAGAAATTTTTACGGGAACTACGTGTACAATTCCATTGATGATTTTAAAAATAACGCGGCGGCACCGGAGCAATACCATATCAGCTATTCCACTTCCCAACAACCCGGCGACCGGGCACCCGCCAGCGTGCATGCGGCGCAATTCAGCCTTTACGGACAGGATGAATGGCAGGCAACCGAGCGTTTGCGCCTCACTTACGGCCTGCGTATCGACCTGCCGGTATTTTTTGATAAGCCATCTGCCAACACGAAATTCAACAAGTCTGCTGTGGCTGCTGCTAACCAGGTAGCTACCGACCAGATGCCCAAATCAACTCCTTTGTTCGCACCCAGGGCCGGCTTTAATTGGGATATTAATGGGGATGGCTCGACGCAGTTGCGGGGCGGCATCGGATTATTTACCGGAAGGGTTCCTTTCGTGTGGATATCGAATCAATACGCCAATACCGGGGTAGAATCCATCAAATATGATGTATCCGGAGACGAGGTTCCGGCTGCTATCCGGTTTGTTTACCAGCCGGATCAGCCACATTTGGGTGCCTACATTCCCGCCAACCCCAAAAGTGCGCCTTCGGAAATTGACGTAACCAGCCACTCGTTTAAATATCCACAAGTACTGCGTACCAATCTCGCTGTTGATCAAAGGCTTCCCTGGTGGGGCCTGATCGCTACATTGGAAGGTTCTTTTACAAAAACCATCAACAATATTTTGTACAAAGACATCAACCTGGAACCCAGCACGAACAACTTTACCTTAGGGAAGACAAGCAGGCCGCTTTATTCAGGGGACCGTATAGATCCGGATTTTTCTAACGTTATCCTGCTGGAAAATACCAATGAGGGATACGCCTACACCTTTACGGCGCAAATTAAAAAACCTTTCTCTAAAGGGTGGGTCGGAAGCATCGCCTACACCCTAAATCATTCGTTCTCCCTCAATGACGGCACTTCCTCGCAAGCCATCTCTAACTGGCGTTTCGCCTATAATATCAACGGGCTCAACCGGCTCGAGCTGACCACTTCCAATTACGACCTGGGGTCGAGGGTGGTCGGCTATTTGGCCAAGTCATTCCATTACGGTGTTTTCAACACCACCATCGGATTGGTCTATACCGGTAGGTCCGGTCAGCCTTTTTCTTATGTATACTTTAATGACCTGAATGGAGATGATGCGGAAAGCGCTGATCTGATGTATATCCCTACCGATGGCAGCCAGTTTGTTCCTACACCTGATCAGGCAGCTGCCGGAATGACCGGTCAGGATGTATACGAGTTATTTACAGATTACATCAATTCCCAGGACTATCTGCGTGAACATGTAGGGAAAAATACGGAAAGAAACGGCGACCGGTTGCCCTGGGAAAACCACTTTGACCTAAAGATCGAACAGGGCGTACAGTTTTATAAAAGCCACAAAATAACCTTATCGCTTAATATCCAGAACATAGGCAATCTGGTCAATAAAAAATGGGGGCATGCGTATTTTGTCGGTTACCAGGAGGTCACTCCGGTTACCGTTAACGAGGGGGGCGTCCCCAGCCCTACTTTCACGTTTAACCCACGATACGGACTAAACGACCTGAATGGCGAGAAAAGAGTGTATAACTACGGGGATTTCACGTCCAGATGGCGGATGCAAGTAGGTGTCCGGTACAGTTTTTAAGGGAACAAAACGGAGTGTAACCCACGCGATAATAAGGCAACATACCGTTGACCTTTTCTCTGCTAATTTGCGGGCGGGAAAGCCTATTGGCCGTTCCTTGCATTAATAGTGGATACTTTTTGTTTGTACCATTGGCTTCCGGCAAGGCTATTGATTAAAATTCCGCACTTGATTTAATTCCTTTCAGACGGCCCTGTTGTTTCCAAAGGCGATATTGAGTACGTAGCGGCGCGCGGTTGATTTCATAGGAATATTCCGTGTCCAGTTTACTTAAATCGGGTTTACCGGCGTTCACCCAGGCAGTATACCAGAAACTGGCAGTGGTTTGAATGGCGAGCTGGAGTTGTTTTTCTATCATGCCGTCAAGACGTCGCTGCCAGGCTTTGGTAAATTCCTTGGAATAATAGGACTGGTTATACTGGTTCTTGCGGATTTTGCCGTTTTTATCCTGCTCGTAGATTTTATCTTCCGGCCAGGTATCCAGCAGCTCCTTTTCAGAGGCCAATAACGGGCGGACAAGGGCATGGCTTTGTTTGACGATATCCCAGGAGGCTTTTTCAACGTCTTTCAAGTATCGGGCCGGAGGGGTATGGAGGTTAAAACGGGAACCGAAAAGCTCGGGAATAAAGGATTCAAATAGCGCATGTACCCCTTTTTGCCCGGACAACTGCCCGTCATAGTTTTTCGTCGTATGCAGCGGCTGATACCCATCTCCGATATAATGTGCCAGATCGGCTGAAAGAAACAGGATTTTCGCTTTATTGTGCTGTTTAAAGGCGCTGGTTAGTTTTTGGGTAATCAGCTGGATATACCAGGGTAAAATGCCATATCGGTACAGCGAATCTTTCCCATATTTTTCAACGGCGCTATCCCATGATGCGGGAAGCGCGTCAAACGGATGCTCCCCATAAATATCGACATCAATAAAATGACGTGGAAATTCCTGCCTGTCCGATATAACATACTTGCGGAGATCAGGAATAGAGGCCTCAATGGTGATAAAATCAATATGGTTGAAATAAAAGGCGCGCATCGGTTCGGGTAGCGCAAAAACAGCGGCTCGGTTGATATGTTGATGCCCCCACACGCCCCAGGCTCGCGCCAGGTAAGAACCACCGAAAGTAAACAGCAGACAGAGGAGCACAACACCTGTCTTTTTTAACATAAACATCCGTTTTAGCCAACAATAAAATATCAAATATAAGACAAATCCAATTACTAAAATTTTGTGAAATCAATGGCGCTATTTTTCTCAATCACACAATTGTAGTAGGTTTGAGCAGCAAAACATGAGAATAGTCCAAGGAATTATACCAATCTTTCTACTGATGTTCCTGTCCTTTTCAGTGGAGACCATGGCGCAGCGAAAGGTAAGTGTGATCGGAAAAGTGACGGATGCCGACAGCCATAAGCCGCTCACCCGGGTAAGCGTTTACAACATCAGCAAGGGTACCGGTACCATGACCGACAGCCTGGGAAAATATCAGATTACCGCGGCGGATTATGATCGTATCGTATATTCTTATATCGGCTACAGAAGCGACACGATACAGATTAATGCACTTTATCAAAGACAGGTCATTAACATTTCTTTGAAGAAAAACGATTTCAGTATTCAGCCGGTAGAGATCATCGGTCAACGGCCCGAGTACGCGCGCGATTCCGCACAGCGGCGTTATTGGTTTGCCGGGGCCTTGGGCCAGGATAAAGTCAATGGATGGGGAGCCGTAGCGCATCCCATCAGTGCGTTATATGACGCGCTCAGCGGTCGTCAGAAACGGTTATGGCGTTTTCAGAAAGACTACAAAGCATACGAACAACAAAAGTATATTGAATCCCGGGTGCATCCCAAACAAATTGAAGCGCTTTTCCAACTGAAGGGCGATTCTCTAAAAGCCTTTTTGCTGTGGTATGATCCGAGTTATATCTTTGTTCGCAACGCGACTGATTATGAGCTGCTGGTAGATATAAAAAGAGCCGTACAGCGGTTTAGGAAAGTCTATGTAATGAAGCCGGATATGGACCTGGACAATCAGAATGTACGGTAGTGCACCGGCTCTTTGGCTTGTAAGCCCAACGATACTGGCAAGTTGCATTGCGCGACGGGCTCTTTCAATAGCTACGAAGTCTACAAACAAGTCGTCGCCATACCGTTAAACCCAGGTCGCCGACCTCCTGCCTACATTCCTATTACTGGCTTTCCCCGCCCTGCTGCAAAAAAAAACCCGCAGTTCATAAAGAACCACGGGTACAAACAAACGAATCGCCTCAAAAGTTACAATAATTTATTCAACGCATCGATGTAGGCATTCACGGATGCATTTACAATATCAGTGCTATAGCCAAAGCCGTAGTAAGATTTCCCGTCATGCACCACACGCATATTTACTTTACTTACATCATCACTTCCACCATTCATAGCCTGTATATTAAATTCTTCGATCTTCACCCTGTCTTCCACAATTTTGTGAATGGCATTAATAGTAGCGTTCACCGGCCCATTTCCAGAAGCGCTGGCTTCCTTTTCTTCACCCTTGATATTAAGCCGGACAGTGGCCATGGGACGCAAAGGATTGCCACAAACAACCTGAACCAGTTTCACACGTACTCCTTCCTCTCCGGTTTGTTCCTCTTGTTTATCACCTCCCATAAGCATCAGCAGATCATGATCATTTACTTCTTTAATGCGATCGGCCATTTCCAGAAAATGGGTGTACGTATCCTCTAAATTAATTTTATCAATCTGATAACCAAGGCGCTCAAGCCTGTGCTTCAGCGCATGACGGCCACTGCGAGCGGTCAGGATAATAGAATGGGACGGAATACCGATGTCTTCCGGGTTCATGATCTGGTAATTTTCCTTGTTTTTCAGCACGCCGTCCTGGTGGATTCCTGAGCTGTGCGCGAAGGCATTTTTACCGACTATCGCCTTATTGGCCTGTACCGGCATACGCATCCTTTGCGATACCAGGTTACTGAGATTGTAAAATCTTTTAGCATTGATATTGGTTTGCAGCCCAAGGGTCTGTTCATGCACTTTCATGATCATGCTAACCTCTTCAAGCGAGGTGTTGCCTGCGCGTTCTCCTACACCATTGATCGTCCCTTCAATCTGCCGAGCGCCCGCCTGCAACCCCGCCATGGAATTGGCGGTGGCGAGCCCCAGATCATTATGACAGTGTACCGAAATTATGGCTTTATCGATATTGGGAACATTATTAACGAGATAACTTATTTTTTCCGCATATTGCTCCGGAAGGCAATACCCGTTCGTATCGGGAATGTTTACCACGGTTGCCCCTGCAGCGATCACCGCCTCGATCATTTTAGCCAGGTAAACATTATCGGCGCGCCCGGCATCCTCAGCATAAAATTCGATATCTTCAACGAACTTCTTGGCATATTTCACCGCTTCCGTCGCCCGATCTAAAATAGCCTCACGCGTACTGTTGAATTTATTTTTTATGTGAATATCCGATGATCCAATACCCGTGTGGATACGTTTGCGCTTTGCATATTGCAACGACTCCACCGCGGCATCAATGTCCTTGTTATTGGCACGGGTAAGGGCACAGATAACCGGCTCACTAACCGCTTTGGAGATTTCTATCACACTTTTAAAATCGCCCGGACTGGAAATAGGAAACCCTGCTTCGATAACATCTACACCAAGCAGCTCCAACTCCTTGGCGATCTCAATTTTCTCTACAGTCGTTAACTGACATCCGGGGACCTGCTCCCCGTCTCTCAATGTCGTATCAAAAATATAAACCCGGTTATTAGCACTCATAGTCGTATTGGTTTATTGGGTTAATAAATTATTAGGTTTTTCGCCTTAGGTTGTTTTAGCAACAGCTCCCGTTCATATCCCTAAACAACTTTCCTATGTTATTAACAATCACTAATCTAAGTAACACCAACCTATATAATTAAATTATTAGTTATTTACCTGGTATTTTTTTAAATTGTAATTATGTTCCTTTTTTAAATTACTATAATCTATTTCAAAGCGTCCATCGGTTTGATGATTCATTGACCTGCCGGCAATTCATTATTCTAATCAAGCAATGCTTCCACTACTTTCTCTCCCATTGCATTGGTTCCAAGGATAAATTCGTTCGACGTATTCTTTTGGGCGATATCTACTGTACGGTATCCCCGGTGCAAGGTCGTTTCAACAGCCCGAATAACCATCTCCGCTTCTTTCTTTAACCCGAAAGAGATATCCATTAAAAGCGAAGCAGATAAAATACAAGCCAGCGGGTTAGCTATTCCTTTGCTTGCAATATCATGGGCTGAGCCATGAATAGGTTCGTAAAAACCAATATCATCACCCACTGAAGCAGAGGCCAGCATACCCATCGATCCGGCGATTTGCGAAGCTTCGTCGGTAAGAATATCTCCGAAAAGGTTACCCGTTACCACCACGTCAAAACGTTTCGGGTCTTTGATCAGTTGCATAGCAGCATTGTCTATAAACATATGCTCGGTTTCTACATCGGGGAATTCCTTGGCTACCTCCTGTACGACACTTCTCCACAAACGCGACGTTTCCAGTACATTGGCTTTATCAACAGAGCAAACCTTTTTCTTCCGCGTCGCAGCGGCCTGGTATGCCTTCCGGGCAATTCTTTCAACCTCGAACCGTTGATAATTCATCAGGTCAGACGCCCATTTGTTGTCTTCTGCTTTATGTTTCTCTCCAAAATATACACCGCCGGTAAGTTCCCTGAAAAACAGAATATCTGCCCCCTTTAATACTTCAGGACGTATGCTGGACGCACTTAGCAATTCGTCAAACAACCTGATCGGCCGGAGGTTAGCATATAGTCCTAATTCTTTGCGAATCTTTAGCAATCCCTGTTCCGGCCTTACTTTTAATGTCGGGTCATTATCATATTTCTCATGACCTATAGCCCCAAACAAGATGGCGTCGCTTTCCCTGGCCTTCCTCAGGGTCTCCTCCGGCAACGGGTCGCCGGTATGCTCTATTGCCGTGTGCCCCATCATTCCTTCCGCAAAGTCAAACTGATGGCCTTGCTTTTCAGCAATTACTTCCATTACCTTTTTTCCCCAGGGGGTCACCTCCCGGCCAATTCCATCTCCCGGGATAACTAATATTTTTTTATGAATACCCATTTCGTGATTGTGGTTCTTGTTACCGACAGGGACAAACGCTGCAGGTCTCCGCCCTATCGTTAATTAATTATACCGTTCTGGTTTGCTCATACTGCGCAATAGCCTGTTTGTGGCTCACCAGATAATCAATATCATCATAGCCGTTCATCAGACATTCCTTTTTATAGGCGTTAATCTCAAATTCTTCTTCCACGCCATAGTCAACTAACTTTATCGTTTGTTTTTCAAGATCAACTTCAAGTATTGCTCCATGATCCTTTTCTACTGCTTCAAATATTTTTTGCAAGAAGTCTTCGGAAACCTGAACAGGCAGCAAAAAATTGTTTAATGCGTTATTTTTAAAAATATCAGCAAAGAAGCTGCTTACAACCACTCTGAATCCGTAATCGGCCAGCGCCCAGGCAGCATGTTCTCTTGAAGAACCACATCCAAAATTTTGACCTGCAACGAGGATATCACCCTGAAAGGCAGGATCATTGAGTACGAAATCTTCTTTTGGTCGCTTTTCATCATCGTCTTCATAGCGCCAGTCACGAAACAAGTTTTTACCAAAACCTTCCTTGGTAGTGGCCTTTAAGAAACGGGCTGGTATGATCTGGTCGGTATCTATATTTTCTACCGCCAAAGGCACAACGGTTGACGTTATTTTTCTGAATGTTTTTGGCATCTTTTATTTGAAATTTTAATCACTGATTGTTATTGCACACTGGAATTCATCGTTATGAGAAGCTTTGTTGTAAGCTCGATTCTTTTGATGGTTCACAAATATTCTCTTACGTCCACTATTTTTCCGGTAATGGCAGCGGCGGCGGCAGTCAAAGGACTCGCCAGAAAGGTTCTTGCTCTGGGCCCCTGACGTCCCTCAAAATTTCGGTTAGAGGTCGAGACACAGTATTTTCCCGCCGGGATTTTATCTTCATTCATGCCCAGACAAGCCGAACAACCGGGGCCCCTGAAGCTGAAACCGGCGGCTGCAAATACCTGATGCAATCCTTCTTCGAACACCTGCTTTTCCACCTGTTTAGAACCGGGAATAACCCAGACTTCTACATTATCCGCCTTCTTCTTCCCTTTTATAAAGTTCGCGATCATCCGGAGATCTTCAATGCGTGAGTTCGTACAACTTCCCATAAACACATAATCTACCGGTTTATCCAATAAAGAAATCCCGTCCTGCAAAGCCATATATTCGAGCGCCTTTTTGAATGACCTTTGCTCATGCGGCGCCAGTTGATTGATTGAAGGGATGGAACGCGTCACCCCCATCCCCATGCCGGGATTGGTGCCATATGTAATCATTGGCTCTATTTCCGCCGCATCAAAGGTGAGCACTTTGTCGAATTCCGCATCTTCATCAGAATACAAAGTCTTCCAGTATTCCATCGCTTTATCCCACTGTGCGCCTTTAGGGGCAAATTCGCGGCCTTTCATATAGGCGAAGGTCGTTTCATCCGGAGCAATCATACCTCCTCGTGCGCCCATTTCGATACTCATGTTGCAGATGGTCATACGGGCTTCCATACTCAGGTTCCGTATCGTATCACCCGCGTACTCCACAAAATAACCGGTGGCACCCGAGGCCGAAATCTTTGAAATAATGTGCAAAATGATATCCTTGGAAAGCACCCCGTTATTTAGCGTGCCATTCACCTCGATTTTCATTCTTTTTGGTTTGTACTGCAGCGTACATTGTGTGGCCAACACCTGTTCCACCTGCGAGGTGCCTATACCGAATGCAATGGCACCAAACGCGCCATGCGTGGAGGTATGGCTGTCTCCGCAAACAATCGTCATCCCCGGACGGGTAATGCCCAGCTCCGGTCCGATAACGTGCACGATGCCCTGGAAAGGATGACCGAGGCCATATAATTCTATGCCAAAATCCTTGCAATTCTGTGTCAGCATTTCCACCTGCCGGCGACTTAGCTCTTCCTTGATAGGTAAATGCTGATTCAGTGTGGGAACATTGTGATCAGCAGTAGCATGTGTTTGCGCGGTGCGAAAAACAGGGATGCCCCGTTTTCTCAATCCTGAAAATGCCTGAGGGCTGGTTACCTCATGAATAAAATGCCTGTCGATATACAGTACATCGGGAAAGTTTGGCTTACGCGCTACAACATGCGCGTCCCAGACTTTGTCAATCAATGTTTTTCCCATAACTAGTTCATTTCTATAAAGCGTATCGTCAAAAGTATTTTCTTTCCTCCTGAAAAAAAGTACTAATTTTATATTAATTACAACATTCAAAATTAAAATATTTATCTAACAAATTGATGATCAGTATATTATAAAAATAATACTCCAATGCCCAATTCAAAAAAAGATCCGTTATTTCTCCTGATCAAATCGCTCTCCAAAGCGGAAAAGCGTAATTTCAGGATCAGTAACACCTGGGATACAAAAGAAAGTGACCCGCTGTTTATGCAGCTTTTTGATGCAATGGACAAGGCCGGCCACTACGATGAGGACCAAATAAGAAGACAGGTTCCCGGATTAAAAAAGCAGCAGCTTTCCAATCTTAAGGCCAACCTTTATGACCATCTACTGGAAAGCATGCGGGCGCTGAGCCGGCAGAAAGACATGCGCATCCGGATCCGGCAATGGGTAGACTACGCCCAGGTTTTGTACAACAAGGGCCTATATCAGCAAAGCCTTAAGCTTTTAAATAAAGCCAAACTGCTGGCAACGACCCATCAGGAAATCGAGTTAAAGATGCAGGTATTAGAATTTGAAAAACTGATAGAAGCCAGGCACATTACCAGAAGCATCGAAAACAGGGCAGAGCAACTGAGCGAAGAGTCCCGGGCATGTATCCGGCAACTGAGAAGTCTCAGTCACCTGAGTAATCTGGCGCTCAGCCTCTACGGGATGTATCTTAAGATGGGGCATGTCCGTAATGAAAAAGAAGCGATGATGTTGCGCACTTTTTTCAAAAACAACTTGCCGGCGGAACAACCCGAACTCACCGACGCGCTAAGCGAAATGACGTTCTACGAAAAGGTCAATCTCTACCAGGCTTATTCCTGGTACGCCTATATCCTGCAGGATTTTCTCCTGTTTTACCGTTACACCCAAAAATGGGTAGATCTGTTTGACAGCTACCCTTCTCAAAAGAAGACAGATCCCTCGCTTTACCTGAAAGCGATGAATAACCTTTTGACCGCACATTTTTTCAATCGCAACTACAGCAAATTCCGTAGTTCGTTAACGCAATTGGAAAATTTCTGGCATACGCACGAAAAGCATTTTAACGAAAACACTAAAACACTGGCTTTTGTACATACTTATACGGCCAAAATAAACAAGCACTTTTTGGAAGGGACTTTCAGTGAAGGGACCGCTCTGGTTCCGGATTTGATGCAACGGCTACAACAGCACCAGATACAAATAGACCAGCACCGCATCCTGGTTTTTTATTACAAAATCGCCTGTCTCTATTTCGGAAGCGGGGACAATAATACGGCCATTGTCTTTCTCAATAAGATCATCAACCTGAAAATCGGGAACCTGCGTTCGGATATCCAATGCTTCGCACGTATCCTTCACCTGATCGCGCATTATGAACTAAAAAATTACGACCTAACCGAGTACCTCTTAAAATCCGTATATCACTTTTTGGCAAAGAACAAAGACTTGAGTGCGGTAGTGGAGGAAATGTTGCGGTTTTTAAAAAAATTCAATCACGTAGGTATTCGCGGCCTGCGTCCTGCTTTCATAGAATTAAAGGAACGGCTGGAACTCATTGCCCAAAATCCTTATGAACGTCGTTTTTTTCTCTACCTGGATGTTATTTCCTGGCTGGAAAGCAAGATCAACCGGAGACCGGTACAGGAGGTGATCCGGGAAAAATTCGTAAAAAATGTGCCGCGCATATAAGTATGGGCCGATGAAGAAAGCTGCTCCGGAACCAACCAAAGCAGCTTTCATTTTTGAGGGGGTTTTCTAACTTTTTAATAGCTTCTTGCTAGTCGCAATTTTATTTTTAAGGAGTCTTCGGTTGCCCCTTCATACCCGGTCAGGTATAAAGTATAATAGCCGTTCGCTACCAGCTCCTTGCTTTCCGCTTGACCCAGCGTATCGCCATTGGCATCCAGGGCGGTAAAGCTGTAGGTACCATAGCTGAGCGGCTGGAATTTAGCTAAATCGGGTTGAACCACATTGTCCGCGAAATGGCGGTTGGCGGTAAACTGGTCCTTATCAATATTGACGGTAACGGACAAATCCCCGGGGCTAAGCTGTAAGAAGCGCAAAAAGGCCGAACCATTAGACTGTGCCTGCTCAAACCGGTCTTCAATTAGCATCACTTTGACAGCGGAAGCCGTATCATAGAGAATCGCTGAATAAGTCTGTCTGTCTTTTAAAGAATCACTTACTGCAGCCAGGGTATCAGTGCTGCCGCTGACCGGTGAAACAAAAGCGATCCGGTAATCTGCAGGTTTTACACCTCGAGACGTGTAATTTGTAAATTTAAAAACCGGGTCAAAAAGCTTGGTAGTATTTAAATAAACATCTGTTCCTCCGATGCCTGGCGCTGCATGCAGGAGAAATAAACCCGCCTGGGGCTCAGGGGTATAATCATCATCACTATTCAAGCAACTGCTAAAAAGGGTAATGCCTGCGAGCGCGGCCATCATCATAGATAGTTTCCACACATTTTTCTTCATCATTTTCATTAGATTTACTGTTAATTATTACGGGTTAATTTTTCATTAGACAATAAAAGAGGGGAAAACGTTGCATCGGAGTGAAATTTTTCCTAAATTTTTTTAGAAAACTCAATCTCCTGTCTTTTGATCGTGTTCGATATCTTCTTCACCATCATCAGGCGTACCGGCATTATCGTCCGGCGTTTCAGCACTGTTTTCAGACGTTTCAACATCATTATCAGGCGTACCGGCATTATCATCCGGCGTTTCAGCACTGTTTTCAGACGTTTCAACATCATTATCAGGCGTACCGG
>CAYRJM010000003.1:0-1942 GCA_964424665.1 uncultured Chitinophagaceae bacterium | reverse complement strand
TCGTCCGGCGCTTCGAACGCTTCGGGAGTTGCTGAAGATGCTTCTTCAGGGGGGACCGCAAATTGTACGGGATGCGATTTATCATTGCCGTTGGATTCGGGCTTGCCCTCCTGATCAGCGTCTGTCTTTAAAAAAACGACCTCAGCGTCCTTTAGTTTTTCAGCCAGTTTTTCATCCGGCAAAGGATTAACCGGTGGCAACGTCGGCTGTGTGGTAATTTCTTCTTTTACCTCTTTGATCCGGGGAAGTTCATCCGGGGTGTTTAGCCCAAAATAATCCATAAAGGAAGCCGAAGTAACATAAAGCAGTGGTTTCCCGGGGGCATCCTCTCTCCTGCCCTTAATAGCGATTAATTCTTTCTCCAGTAACTTTTGCACGCTGTAGTCAGAATTGACCCCGCGGATGCTTTCGATATCGGATTTGGTAACGGGTTGCTTATAAGCGATGATGGCAAGTGTTTCCAGCGACGCTTTGGACAGTCGCTTCAAATATTTATCCCCATTTAGCCTCGCAACAGTTGCGTGATATTGCGGCTTGGTTAAAAACTGAAACCCTCCGCCACTTTCCACTACTTCAAAAGCATAGAACGCAGAATGGTATTTTTCCGCTACAGCCTCCAACGCGGTTGTTACCTGATTGATATTGACCTGGTCTTCGAGGAAGCCCTGGGATTGATTGAGCAGATCCAATATTTCTATAGCCGGCAGCGGATGATCGGAAGCAAAAATAAGGGCTTCCACATGCGGTATGATGTCAGCTATTTCCATAAGATGTTTATATGTAGTTATCCTTCTAATGCAGCAGCACCACTTACGATTTCAGTTAATTCCGTGGTAATAGCTGCCTGCCGCGCCCGGTTGTAGGAAATACGCAGGCTACGCAGGAGATCGTCGGCATTATCGGTCGCCTTGTCCATTGAGGTCATCCTGGCTCCATGTTCCGATGCGTTAGCGTCCAGCATAGCTTTATAAAATTGCGTATTCAAGATTTTCGGCATCAATTCCCGGATCAGGGATTCCTGGTCCGGCTCAAAAATAAAATTGGCCTTTCTCTTAGTAGACTCTTCGGTTCCGGCGGCCTCTTGGCCGGTATTATGGCTTTTAGGAATCGGCAAAAACGGTTCCACTCTGAATTCCTGCACCACAGCATTGACAAACTGGCTGTAAATGAGCTCTACTTTATCAAAACGCTGGTCTAAAAAGCCCGCCATGGCAAATTCAGCGGCTTTCTGAATTTCTTCAAAAGACAGTTCGTGGAACAGGTCGCGGAAGCCTTCCTTAATCTTCAGGCCTTCCCCGGAACGGGATCCGGCAAAGTGCCTATGGCGAAAAAAATGTTCATACCCTTTTTTGCCTACCGGCATCAGCGTAACGTTCCCATTTCTGAATTGTTCCGGATAGGCTTTTAAAATATGTTGCCTGGCTGTCTTAATAAGATTGGCATTGTAAGAACCGCAAAGTCCCCGGTCTGAAGTAATCAGGACAATCAACACTTTTTCTACCGGACGCTCATCTGCCAAGGACATATCCACTTCCCCCTCACTGTTGCTCACGATATTTTGCAACATTTCCTGTAACTTTTCGGCGTAGGGACGCATTTGCTGAATGGAATCCTGAGCCCGGCGTAATTTTGCAGCGCTCACCATCTTCATCGCTTTGGTAATCTGTTGGATAGAATTTACGGATCTGATTCTATTGCGGACTTCCTTTAACTGGCCGGGCATGCTGTATTATTAGTGTTTAGATAAATAGTAATTACTCCTGGTCAAAATCGCTGCAAAGGTACATGGATTCATCCATATTTCAAATACCCTGTTGTTGCCCCGGAAAATATTTTTTTGGGAAATTCCTTCAGGTGATTTTACCTTTGCGGCAGTTCTTTAATAACCACTTATCCAGAAAGGCGGAGGGACCGGCCCGTTGAAGCCTTAGCAACCCCCTTG
>CAYRJM010000002.1:0-99623 GCA_964424665.1 uncultured Chitinophagaceae bacterium | reverse complement strand
CCTTGGTAAAAGCCCTGGAAATAAAAGAGGCTAAAGGCGGAGAAGTGCATTTGGTCAGTGTGGGCAAATCGGATTATGACGCCGTGATCCGAAAAGCCCTGGCTTTAGACGCGGACCAGGCTTTTCGTATAGACGCGGAAGGTACCGACGCCTATTTCACGGCTTCACAAATCGCACACTTCGCGAAAGGAAAAGACTATGATCTCATCCTCACGGGCAAAGAGACCATCAACCACAACAGTGGCAGCGTTGGCGGCATGCTGGCAGCCATGCTGGACTTAACTTATGTTCCGCTGGCTACCCATATGGAATTAACTGATTCCGAAGTAACGCTTAACAGGGAAATTGAAGGAGGGGAAGAAATCTGTACGACAAAAACTCCCTTGGTCGTTTCCTGCATGAAAGGGATGGCCGAACAGCGCATCCCCAACGTACGGGGCATCATGGCGGCGCGTAAAAAACCGCTAGAAGTCATAGATCCCATATCGGTAGACCCGCTTACCACTGTCAAAAAATTTGAGCTCCCTGAGAAAAAAGAAGGCATTAAAATGATTGACGCCGATAAACCCGAAGAACTGGTCCGGCTGCTTCATGAAGAAGCGAAAGTGATTTAAGAAGGCCGCCGAAAGTCGAGGTCAAAAAACCACCAATAAAAAACGAAAAACCATGTCCATATTAGTTTATATCGATCAACATGAAGGCGAAGTAAAAAAAGCATCCCTGGAAGCCCTTTCTTATGGCGCAAAACTGGCTCAGCAGGCTGGCAGTTCCACGACAGCCCTGTTGCTGGGACCCTGTGATACCGATCCTAAATCTCTGGGGGCCTGCGGTGCGGATAAGGTTTTACACGCTCAAAACGCCTCACTGAGTACTTTTGACGCTGGTGTTTTTACCGCCGCTATACTGTCGGCTGTTGAACAGGAGAATGCCGACGTTATTATTTTTCCCCATAATTTCAATGGGAAAGCGCTTGCGCCCATGCTTTCGGTCAAACTCAAAGCGGGTTTGGTGTCGGGAGCCGTGGATCTGCCTGATACTACCGATGGATTCGTTGTAAAGAAAGGCGCTTTTTCAGGAAAGGCCTTCGCCCAGGTGGCCATCAAGACGGATAAAAAGATTATCGCTTTGAACCCCAACGTATTCCCTATTGAAAAGACCGAAAAGGAGGCGGAAGTTACGGACTTCTCTCCTTCTTTACCCGAACACAGCATTCGGCTAAAAGAGACTAAAAAGCTCAGTGGCGATATTCCGCTCACCGAGGCGTCTATTATAGTAAGCGGTGGCCGTGGATTGAAAGGCCCGGAAAACTGGGGTATGATAGAAGATCTGGCCAAAGCTTTGGGAGCTGCAACGGCATGTTCCCGTCCGGTGGCTGATTCCGGTTGGCGCCCCCATCACGAGCATGTCGGTCAAACCGGCATTACGGTGCGGCCGAACTTATACGTCGCTATCGGTATTTCAGGGGCTATTCAGCATCTGGCGGGTGTAAATGGCAGTAAACATATCGTCGTCATCAATAAGGACCCCGAAGCACCTTTTTTCAAAGCAGCGGACTATGGCATCGTAGGCGACGCCTTTGAAGTGGTTCCGCAGCTAACCGAGGCCGTAAAAAAATATAAGGCAGAACATTAAAAAATAGGTTAAAAAAAATGCTGCTTTTTAAACCGCTATTTTTTTTCTAACTTCACAGCTTTTCCGGTACCGGAAAGCAGGATAACTATGAAGAAAAAAGTAGAACTGGAAATTGTGGCGCTATCGCACAGCATTACCCAAACTCATTCCTACGCGGTAGTTTTAGGAGAAAGTAACGGACTTCGCCGCCTGCCCATTGTTATCGGCGGTTTCGAAGCTCAGGCCATCGCAGTGGCGCTGGAAAAAATGCAGCCCAGTCGTCCGCTTACCCATGATCTGATGAAAAACTTCATGGAGGCTTTTGATGTTCATCTCAATGAAGTAATCATCAACAACCTCAGCGAAGGCATTTTTTATGCCAAGCTCATTTGCACCAATAAAGAAGGAACGATTGAAATAGACTCTCGCACATCTGATGCCCTGGCACTGGCTGTTCGTTTTGGATGTCCTATTTACACCTATGAAAAAATTCTGGCTCAAGCCGGCATCAGTATGGAGGAATCCGGAGAAAAAAAACCAAAGGAGGCGGTCAGCCAAAACCCGTCTTCCGAAGAAGACTTGGGTAAAATGAGCCTGGACGAACTGAACCAATTGCTTAAAGAAGTACTGGAAAGAGAAGACTATATCAAAGCCATCGCTATTCGTGATGAAATAAACAGTAGAAAATAATCTCCTGAGACGGAATATATGGTCGTTTTTCCTCCCTGTAAAATCAATATCGGTTTAGACATTTTAAATCGCAGGCCAGATGGATATCATAATATCCGTACGGTTTTTTATCCCCTTCCACTGTACGATGTTTTGGAAGCCGTTCCGTCCGCCAAAACACAGCTACACCTCTATGGCCTCCCCATAAACGCCGACGTATCCGACAACTTGTGCATAAGCGCCTACAAGCTCATCAAAGCCGACTTCCCCCAACTGTCCTCTTACGCGATTCATTTGTATAAAAACATTCCCATGGGTGCCGGGCTTGGCGGCGGATCGTCGGATGCCGCTTTTATGTTGCGGCTGATCAATAAAATCGCCCACCTGGAGCTTAGTAAAACGCAGCTACATAATTACGCGTCCCGTTTAGGTAGTGATTGCAGTTTTTTTATGGAGAATGCACCTTGCCTGGCAGAAGGCCGCGGAGAAATACTGCACCCGGTAGAAATACCGGCATTGCAAGCCTACCAGCTTGTCTTGCTGTACCCACTAGATATTCAGGTGCACACAGCAGAGGCCTATCGTCTGATCCGCCCTCAGCCGGCGGAAGTCAACCTCGCCGAAGCCATCCGGCTGCCCGTCCGTTCCTGGAAAAAGGCCATTAAAAATGATTTTGAAGCCGCAGTATTCAAGCTACATCCGGCATTGAAAGAAATCAAAGAAATGCTTTACGCCGGGGGGGCGGAATACGCTTCAATGAGCGGCAGCGGATCGGCTATTTACGGTTTATTTCCCGGAGAGGTAGACAGCGCGAAGTTTATGGCCAAAAATATTTCGGTGCAGGTATTTAATTTAAGCGATAAAAAAAGCCTCGCGCAATGACTTACACGAGGCTGTGAGGCTTTAAAAGAAAGTTACTTACTGCGCTTTGCTGTCTGCGCTGTCTAATTTTTTCTTCAGCTCGTTGTATTTATCCATTTTGCTTTGACGGGCATAGACACCCTGTAAACCAATAATGGCATTTTTATAGGCCACCATCTCATTGGGTGTAAGCGACGATTTTGCATCCAATACATTGTACGCTTTTTCAAGGTATGGCAACGCCTGATCCAGATATTCATCCTGTTTCTTTAACAGGGAATCCTGCATGCTTTTCCCTTTGTCGTCAGAACTTAACGCGCCGAGTTTGCTTCCTATGTGTGCTGCCGCATTGTAATACATCAGCCCCAGGTTAAAATTGGCTGCATAGTCATCAGGTTTTAAATCAATGGCCTTTTTGTAGTACGTCACCGCCTTTTGAAATAGCTCGTCGTGATTAGCAGGCTGGGCGGCCGTGGTATCCCCCGTGCTCTTCGGATTGGCCAAGTTATCGTAGGAAATAGCCAAGTTGAGCGTGGCATTATAGTTCTGCGGATCTTGCGCTACGACATCCTCCAACTTACTTACTAATTTATCCGTTTCTCCTTTAGAGTTGTAATAGCTAATTTCTTCGTTGGTAAAATCCTGATCTTCGGGGAACAGCTTTTTTGCCTTTTCCAATACGGCAAAGAACTTGTCCTCATTGGTGTCCCGATATTCCTGCAAAAGCACTTTATAGATAAAGGACTCCTTCTCGTAATTGAGATCAGCCAGCTTTTGGTAGTATTTTACCGCGCTGTCTTTCTTTCCCCAGTTATAGGCCGCGTTCCCGATATTTAAAACAGCCATGGTATCTATCTTGCTACCCATACCCAGTTCGAGCTTATTCATATAGTCGTTTACGGCTTTAACTTTTTTGAAAGCATGGAAAGCTGCTTCATAATCCTTATTATTAAATCCATTGGCCCCATACTTCCAATAATCGACGTAAAGATCAGACAAAGGCTTATAACTGGTAAGGAGCATACCGGTAAATTTGGGGTCCAGTTTCAGCGTTTTCTTAAACGCAGCAAATGCGGTATCCCTGTATTGCTGCCCGGTAGCGTTCAGGCTGTCTTTTTTTGAAAGGGCATAGTAAATTTCCCCTTTGGTGTACCAGGTTTTGGCGTCTTCAGCCGTCTTTTCGTCTTTGGCAGCCATGTTGATATAACTTTTTGCCTCTTTCAAATTACCATCTTCCAGGCTGTTTTCTGCTTTACGCACATTCTTATTCTGTGCCATTGCCCCTGAAATAGCAAAAGCAGCAAACAACATGCTTAATAGCGCTATTTTAGATTTCATATGCTTATTCTTTTTTACAAATGTAAATTAAATGGGTTAAACTTTCGTTCCTTTATGATGCCGCCCCGTTATCGTTGTCGTCATCACCAGAAGTAGGTTCATCGGCAGAACTTCCTGTATTTTCTCCTCCTTCGCCATCGCCGTTCTCATCACTTCCGGCTATTTCTTCTTCGATCACTTCTTCTTTGGGAATAGGCGCTACAGCAGCGATTTTATCCTCGTCGTCCAGCCGGATAAGCCGTACGCCTTGCGTAGCCCGCCCGGCCTCACGGATACCTTCTACCGCCATACGGATAGCGATCCCTGAGCGACAGATGATCATCAGGTCATCGGTATCTTCGACAGCGAGCATGGCAATAAGTGCGCCCGTCTTCGCCGTTACATTCAGCGTTTTTACGCCCTTACCCCCCCGGTTGGTGATCCGGTAATCCTCTATTTTCGTCCGTTTTCCAAATCCGTTTTCCGAAACCACCAAAACCGCCTTCCGGGCTGCTTCGGTTTCTTTTTCTACACAAATCATACCAACTACTTCGTCTCCTCCGGCATCCACTTCAATGCCGTGCACGCCAATAGCCCCTCTACCTGTCGGGCGAACTTTTTCTTCATGGAAACGAATAGAACGACCGCTTTTAACCGCCAGCATGACAAAGCTGTCGCCATCTGTCATCCTTGCGGCCAACAGTTGATCACCCTCATTTATCGTAATGGCATTAATACCGTTTTGCCGGGGACGGGAGAAATCTTTCAAGCGGGTTTTCTTGATGATCCCCTGGCGGGTAGCCAGTAAAATAAAATGGTTTTCTATGAAAGCTTCATCATCAAGTTTGCGCACATCTATGATCGCCCGGATGTTGTCGTCGGGAGGAATGCTGATCAAGTTTTGAATAGCACGGCCTTTCCCCTGACGTTCGGCTTCGGGAATCTGATAAACTTTTAACCAAAAACAGCGGCCCTGTTCGGTAAAGAACAATAAAGTATGATGGGTAGAGGAGATAAACAGATGCTCGATAAAATCTTCATTTCGGGCTCTGCTGCCGATCACTCCACGTCCTCCCCGCCTTTGCTGCCGGTAATTTTCTACAAAAGTACGCTTGATATAACCCAGGTTAGATATGGTAATCACCACATCTTCTTCAGCGATCATATCCTCTATACTCATTTCATCGGCGCGATATTCAATTTCGGTCTTTCTTTCATCGCCGAATTTCGTCTTTACCTCGAGCAATTCGTCTTTAATGATCTGCATGCGCATGCCCTCGTTGGCCAATATTTCACGCAGATGTTCGATGAGCTTCCCAATTTCTACATACTCTTCTTTTATTTTATCGCGCTCCATCCCGGTCAACCGCTGTAAGCGAAGTTCCAAAATAGCTTTGGCCTGTATTTCAGACAGCCGGTAGCTTTCCATTAATCCGGCTTTGGCATCGTCGGGAGTTTTGGAATTACGGATCAGCGTGATGATTTCATCCAGGTGATCCAGCGCAATAAGGTACCCTTCCAAAATGTGGGCCCGTTTCTCGGCCTCGGCCAATTCATACTTCGTCCTGCGCACCACCACTTCATGCCTAAAATCAATAAATTCTTTAATCAGTGATTTCAGGTTGAGCGTTCTCGGGCGGCCTTTTACCAGGGCAACATTATTGATACCATAGGAGGTTTGGAGTTCACTGTATTTATATAGCTGGTTAATAATAACCTGGGAAATAGCGTCTTTCCGCAGATCCACTACGATGCGGGTTCCTTCTTTATTAGACTGGTTTGCGACATGGGTGATTCCATCAATCACCTTGTTATTAACCAGGGTACCGATCTTTTCGGCCAACGCATCCCTGCTTACCTGGTAGGGCACTTCATAGATTATAATGCGTTCCTTACCGGAAGCGGTGGTTTCCACCTCTACCTTGCCACGCAATACGACTCTGCCCCTACCGGTGTGCATGGCCTTTTTTATGCCTTCCATGCCATAAATGATCCCTCCTGTCGGGAAATCCGGGGCGGGGACATAGTGCATCAACTCATCAATGGTTATGTCTTTGTTTTCCACATAGGCGATACAGCCGTCAATGACCTCCTTAAGGTTGTGAGGAACCATATTGGTGGCCATACCAACGGCTATGCCGGAAGAACCGTTTATCAACAACTGCGGGATTCTGCTGGGCAATACCGTCGGTTCTTCAAGGGTATCGTCAAAGTTCAACGTAAAATCAACGGTATCTTTATTGATATCCGCTAACATGTACTCCGCAAGTTCCTGCAGCCTGGCCTCGGTATACCGCATTGCCGCCGGACCATCACCATCTTGCGCGCCAAAATTCCCCTGGCCGTTTACCAGCCTGTAACGCATGCTCCAGGGCTGGGCCATGCGCACCATCGCATCGTACACCGAGGTATCTCCATGTGGATGATATTTACCCAACACCTCCCCCACGATACGGGCGGACTTTTTGGTAGGCTTATTATGCGTCAAACCCAAACCCTGCATGGCAAATAATACTCTTCGATGTACCGGTTTCAAGCCATCGCGTACGTCAGGAAGGGCCCGGCCCACAATTACCGACATAGAATAGTCGATATAAGCCGTTTTCATTTGTTCCTCAATGTTTATTGGAATGATGCGTCCTCCCTGTTCTTCCAGGTTATTTTCTTCCATAAGTATTTCAGCTTATCTTTTTTCCTTTTGCTGCTTAAAAGCCCACAAAGATACGTTTTTTACAGCAGTTCGGAAAGGCTTTTTTTTACCCTTTTAACGGGCTTCTTTACCTAAGCGAGCTATTTTATTTTTCTGCCACTCCTTGCTTTGTTCCTTTGATGAAACGGAGTGTAAAACCCACAGATCTTTAGCCTGTGGCATGTAAGCGCCTAAGACTGTATTAGGATAGACCCGCGAATTGTATCTGGGAGCCCCAACATAACCATCCGACCCAAAGGTGTGTTGTTTCCAAAAGGGCTGAAGCAAAATCTGGCCCCTAAAATGGTGTCACCGTAACAGATGAGCGGCGCTCTACCGCAGACTGTGCCCTACCGCGAAAAATTTGTACCTTTAAGGCTTAGAACTGGCTGAGAGTAACGTGAAGAAAATACAAAAGTCATATAAGTTAAGAATTTACCCGACAAATGAACAAATATCCTTGTTGGCCAAGCACTTTGGGCGCTGTAGGCCTGTGTATCACGGGTTCTTAGAGGAACGTAAAGAAAAGTATTTTAACGAAAAAACCTCACCGAATTACCACGATAGCGCCGGGACGCTAACTGAACTTAAAAAGCAAGAGGAATTCGCCTGGTCAACTCAGGTAAACGGCCAATCCTTACAATCCGCAGCTAAAAACCCGGATACCGCGTTCAAGCGGTTTTTCTGCAAACAAGCTAAGTTTTCCCGTTTTAAGTCAAACGATGACCGGCAAAGCTTTAAAGTACCCCAAAACGTCTTGATAAAAGGGGGGAGTTTGGCAATTCCTAACTTTAAAGAAGGCATTAAGCTCAATATACACAGGCCAATGGAAGGGGGGCCATTGTTTGCAACAGTACACCGGGACATCAACACGGCTAAAAGCAGACTCAAGCAGGGACTAAACCTATTGCCGGATTCCGGGGCTGAATCCAACAGGGAACAAAAACGGAATGAGGCGTTACCCTTAGGTAAGTTGGCGACCCCCGAAGCGGGGTCATCTTTAGAGGTTGGGCAGTACACGAAGAAAATATTGCTGTTAGGGGCCGGGAAGTCTGCTACGACCCTGATTAAATACCTGTCACGGGAATCAAAAAAGGAGAAATGGCAGATTACCCTGGTCGACCAGGACGTCAAAAGTGCCAGAAAAAAAGCGGGGAATAATCCAAGAATTACGGTGCTTTCCTTCGATATTCAAAATGACGAAACAACCAGAAAACAGCAAGTCGCACAGGCAAACCTGGTGATCTCGCTGTTGCCGGCCAGTTTACATTTATTAGTAGCTCAAGACTGTATCTACTACAGAAAGCATCTGCTCACCGCTTCTTATCTTTCCCCGGAGGTCCTGAATCTTGAACCGGACGTAAAAAAAGCAGGCGTTCTATTTATGGGCGAGATGGGGCTTGATCCGGGAATTGATCATATGTCGGCTATGAAAGCCGTTCAACAGATCAAGGAAAAGGGCGGCATGATCTCCGCTTTTGAAAGCTTTTGTGGTGCCTTGCCTGCTCCTCAGAGCGACGACAACCCCTGGCATTATAAAATCTCCTGGAGCCCCCGCTCCCTTATCACTGCCGGTAAAGACGGCGCATCCTACCGTGAAAAAGGGCACATCAAAAATATCCCCTATGAAAGGCTGTTCAGCAGCTACCGGATGATCGACATACCGGACTTGGGCAGCCTGGCCTATTATCCCAACCGCGATTCCGAGCGATACGCCAAGCTATACCGCCTCAATGAGGTGCCGACTGTTTTGCGGGCAACACTGCGCCACCCTGATTTTTGTACCGGCTGGCAAACTGTTGTAAAGTTGGGATTAACAGACACGACGACGCCTGTTCAGACCAATCATTTAACCTACAGCAACTGGTTGTCCAACCACATCAAACAATCTGGAGCAGAACAATCAACAACAGAAATATTTAAAGCGGGAAGCTTGTTGCACCGGCAATTCTCTTTCCTCGGGTTGACGAAGGATAAATTGATTGGCAAAGGCTCGACGACCTCCGGGGATCTGCTCCTGGAATTGCTTGCCCAAAAACTGGTGCTTCTTCCTGACGACAAAGACATGGTCGTGATGTTTCACCGCCTGCATTTTAAGGAAGGCGGGCAGGTAAAAACCCACAAAAGCGCTTTGATAGCCCAAGGCGAGAACAGCACCGATACGGCAATCGCAAAAACAGTAGGTCTGCCACTTGGCATACTGACCAAGCTTCTACTCAACGGGACCATCGAATTGACAGGACTCCACATCCCGATCCTGCCGGAAATATATCTGCCTGTGCTCAGGGAACTAGAAAAAGAAGGCATCCGGTTTGTGGAATATGTGCATTAATTTTTGCGGGAATGGTTGTTCCGCCCTCTTCCTCTTTTCCGGTTAAAGGAACGGCCTTTGCCATGGCCTTTCTTCTTTCTGCCAGTGCGCTCTAGCGTATTGAGGCTGATCTGCCCGACCACGTCCACAAAAGTGTGCTCTTCGTCACCTTGTTTGGCCTCCAGTATGACCGGCTTAAGTTCCTCGGCCTTTTTTCCTTTCTCGTTCAATGCCTTGATCTCCAACACCCGCGCTATCGACAAAGGATATTGGGTATGGCTGTCCTGGTAGGAATACCACATCAGATTTTTGAAAATATCGCGTTTTTGCAGGTAGGCGACCCCGAGATTCGTCTCCAAAGTGTCTGCATTTTGCGGAAAATGCTTCAATGCATCCAGGTAAGTGTCCAACTCAAAATTCAGGCAACATTTCAACCGGCCACACTGTCCGGAAAGCTTGCTCTGATTGATGGACAGGTTTTGATACCGGGCTGCCGCGGTACTGACAGATTTGAAATTAGTCAGCCAGGTCGAACAACAGAGTTCTCTTCCACAAGATCCGATTCCGCCAAGTTTTGCTGCTTCCTGCCGCGCTCCTATCTGACGCATTTCCACTTTAACATGAAATTCAGAGGCGTAAATGCGGATCAACTGCCGGAAATCGACCCGGGATTCTGCCGTGTAAAAAAACGTGGCTTTTTTCCCATCGGCTTGTATTTCTACTTCGGAAAGCTTCATTTGGAGCCCCTGCTCCCTGGCTAAAATACGGGAGCGAATGAGCATGTCTTTTTCGCGTTTTTTATTGGCACGTAGCTTACTCAGATCGTATTCAGTAGCGGGACGAAGTAATTTTTTGAGATCAGGGGAATCTTTCACCTTTTTCTTCTTCATTTGAAGACGAACGAGTTCACCGGAAAGCGAAACCTCTCCTACATCAAAACCACCCACCCCTTCTACAGCCACCATTTCTCCTTTTTGAAAAATCTGGTGGGTAATGTTTCTATAGAAATCTTTCCTGCTTCCACGGTTAAAGCTAATCTCAACTATATCGAAAGGAGCTGCCTGATCGCTTAACGGAATATTGGCCAGCCAGTCAAAAACATTCAGCCTGTTACATCCGCCGCTACTGCAACTTCCATTACTTCTACATCCTGCCGTACTACCATCCGCACCCGTACCACAACTTCCACATGGCATAATATATTATTTTATGTTAAATAAGAACTATTCCTCTTTATCCAAAGAGGGTAGCAAAGTACAAATTTAATGTATTTTGAACAAACCCGGAGACGACTTACATCTCCGAAATAGCCAAGGACTGGCTTACTTTTGGCCCAAATCCCTGTGGTGGTCGGCGGCCGGAAGATAAAAGCAGGGACTGCTGAGGAGGAAAAATAAGCTTTATTAACGCTTTGATCCGGCCGCCAGAAATATTTTCTTCTCGATATACAGAAAGTGGAAATACGGTTTCGCTAAGCCAGGTAGAAGGGGGGCATCCCAGTGCTTTTGATCTGACGTAAGCCCGGTGTTTAAGCTTTCTCAATGTCTTTTTGGCCTAGCCGGCTAAGAGGGCGCCAAGAATTAATCAGGATGGGGAGGGCAACTTCATAAACGTATAATCCCGCCCGGGGCGGGATTATACGTAGGTCTTAAGACCAACTTACTTACCGTCAGTCAGGGAGTCTGCAGCTGCACCGAGGCTATCTGTCGCTTTCTCAACACCGGCACCAATAGAGTCTGCGGTTTCATTGAGCGCGTCTTTAGCATCATCAACAAGTTCATCCACCTTCTGGCCTGCTTCAGTAGCAGAGTTATTGTTGGAGTTACCATTACAGGATGTTAAGGCGATTACGCCTGTCAGAGCAGCTAAAAGGAGTACCTTTTTCATGAGTTAAATTTTGGTAAATAAAAAATTTGGGGGGCAAAGGTATGAAATATATTTAATATAATTCCGCTACCCCCAACCCAAATCACTTCTACCCTGGTCTGAAATCATTTCCGAACTCCATGCAGGCTCCCAAACAAGATGAAGGTGGATGTCTTTTTCTGGAAAGCGGGATTGCAATACATCCGTCACATTTTCCGTAATCATAGGTCCCATCGGACACCCTCTTGAAGTAAGCGTCATGATAACCATGATCGTATTTTCCTCTTCCAGGTACCGGATCTCATACACCAGTCCCAGGTCCACAATGTTAATGCCTACTTCGGGATCAAATACCTGAAGCAACAGTTCTCTAACTTCTGCCTTCAAAGATGCGTGCGGTTCCGTGATTTCGGGTTTTCCCAAATTGTCCATTCGTCGAATTATTTTTTACTTTATGAAATAACACATGAAATACATTGATGTTGTACCCTATAGCGGCAAGCACCAGCGCCACCGCTCCTATCTGAATAAGCACAACCCACTGCCCTATGACACCTATAAGCAGCGCCATAAGCGCCACGCTATAGCAGGCGAACATTATTGCAACCATTTTATGCCAATAGACATCCTTCGGCAACGGCGTCTTCATTTTACCCAGTAGTTTCTTGTACCGATGCATCCAAATAATAAACGGGAGCGTTTTAAACGTCTGCCCGAACATCAACAGCGTAATAAACCCGCCCAAAATACTCATGCCATAAGCCAGGCTTAGTGAGACAGATAACGAGTCTGGTTCGATAAAAAGCAAGATCCCCAGTAGTACAAAGGGAAGGATCATCGTAAAAAAAGATACCAGTGATATTTTCATCGGCCAGTCTATCTTTTTTTTACGAACCGCTTTTTTATACACTTTTCTTAAAAATAAGCCATAAAAAACCACAGCTGTCAAGGCGATCAGCACAGGCAGATACCAATATTGCTCCGTATGAAAGAAAAACGCCATAACAAGAAAAAGGATCAGGGCCCCGTTTACACAATAATAAGAAACCGTGACATTTTTACCCGGCTTTACTTCTGAAAGTAAAAACATCGGCATCAGCCGGGAGGCCACTCCCATGATCAACAGCAAAAACCACCCGGCAAGCCCCAGATGTGCATGTATTTTTAAATAATAAAGATGAGACTCGGGAAGAAAAGCATAGCGGAGATTAAAAACCAATAACGTACCCAGTAACGCCGTGAGTACCAGCCACCAGGAGGCTGTAACGATACATTCCGCGCCAATACCATGGGTCTTATTCTGTTTGGCTGTGCCATACACATTAATGGCGTATAAGACGAAAGCCAATAAAATAAGCAATGCACCGGCCTGCATCGATAAACCCGGGGTGAAAAGCCAAAACGAAACGCTCAGCAACGCGATGCCCGGCAGCAGCAGATAGAAACACCAGCGCGCCAGCCGTTCACTAAACAAATGCACCTCCATGATGACCGGCAACAACTGATGAGAGGCGCCAAAAATGAGCATGGTTCCCCATCCCAGCGTCGCCAGGTGGGTAATGGTTAGAATATGTGGTTGAAAATAATGTCCGGTAAAATCCGAAGCCGAAACCAAAAGCAGCACGGACAGCAACAAAAAGACCAAGGCGGCAGTAGTATAATACGGTAAAACTACCGAAGGCGACGGTGCTTTTTGTGTGCCAAAAGGAATCATAAGTACAACACGGTGTTATTGTCGGAAGATAAGCAAATTTACGTCATCAGGAGACTCCTGCAATAAATGCCAGCTATACCTTCGCTCTTTGAGTTCATTAAATAAAAATATAGGGACACGCCTGTGATGCACTTTAAGGACATGATCCTCCGGCAGTGCTGAAAGCGTTTCCAGGATTGTCACCATGGGCATGGGCATTTCCAGCATGCTCACATCCACCTGTCTTACCTTTTGCCCGAAAGAAGCCAGTTTGCTTTCAAAGACCTCGCGGCTTACGGTTTCGGGTTGCATGTCCACGTCATTTTCTGCCGGCTCCGCGTCCTCTTCTTTTTTGAAAAAGGCATGCACTTCCTCGGCGGTGATGGTTTTGACATAATGCGCATATCCTTTCTTTTCGAGCAAATGAATTAAGGGGGTAGGCTCAAAGGAATTTACAACCTGCAGGACATGACCCTCGGGCAGGTCTTTCACGGCTTTCATGATTAACTTCAGCGGGTCCTTCCCCGCAGCGATATCTTCTCTTACATCCAGCACTTCTTTCGGTAAGTGTTCCAGTTGTCCGACGAATTCAGGCAGGTGCCCGGGGGCTTCTTGGCCGGGTTGCTCTCCCCCATCGTTTTTATAAACAAATCCCAGCGGGCGCAAAGCTTCTGCCAGATCGGCAACGGAACATTTCCCCATGCGGGCCGCCTGTTTCAGCGACGTTCGCCCGGCAAGTGCTCGTCTCAATATCGGATTTCTTAACTTTTCAAAAGGCTTGGCTAGCCGCGCAAGCGCGTCAATGCTCCTTTTATCCTGTTTAACCAGCTGCGAGATCCTGGTATCATCCTTTATTTCCATAATCAAAAAATTCCACGAATGTTATATTTCTGCAGCAAAAGCCCTCGATTCGCGCGTACCTCCCGTAAACTCCATCGAGGCGGGTCCGCCAATGACAATATAAGCCTCAAAATCGGAAAGTATCTTTAAAGTGTGCACTTTTCTTTCGGGAATACTGACCTGCATACCCGCTTTCAAGACTTCCTGACGGTCACTATAAATAAGTTCAGCTGATCCTTTTATTACAATTACAAGCGCTTCAGAGGTAGCATAATGTACCGGCATGCGCTTGCCTGCCGGTAACACTGCCTTCAATACCTGATAATCTTTCTTACTATAAACACGCTCAAGCCCCATGTTTTTCTTATTAATTACCTGACGGGTTAAGTTCTTTTTCAAGCCTGATCGCTTTAGGGAAAAGAATGTTATTCTCTAAATGTAAATGCAGATGCAGATCTTTGTCCAAGGCTTCGAGTTTATGGAAAAAAAGGCGGTAGCTGTCGCATCCGTCAGCGGGAACCTGGTAGTTTGACGACAGCTTGTCAATTGCATGGACGTTATCTGCCACAAACCGATGATCATGCATCATCATATTAACCGGACTTTCCACCGTTCCAAACGAGGGGTTTTCCAATGGCGCACCTGTCTGCTTCGACTCCACCATCTTTTTAATAAACGGGAACAGGATATTTTCTTCTTTGCCCTGGTGCCTGGCGAGTTCCGTCAGTAACTCAGCAACATGATCCTTGATGTCGTAAAGCTCCGGATGGGATCCACCATGGTGTTGCGCGATTTTTTCAGACAAACCGAAGATCATCTCGGCATTTTGCCGCACGAATTTATGATGAACGTTGACGATGTAGTCGCAAAGAAAATCAAGATCCCAGCTGTAGTAATCATGTCCCGAAGCGTCAGCCGTATTCACCGGCGAAAGGTTTTCCAGTGCCTTTTCCACCTCCGCCACCTGTACCCCGGCGTCCTTACAGGCCTCGCTCAGGGGCTTTCTGCCATCACAACAGAACTCCAGGCCAAACCGCCTAAACACCTCGGCCTTGCGCAGGTCTTTAGCCGCCATATCACCTATGGTTTCCTCTTCACTTTCACCGGCCAGGATCTTCTTGGCGATTCTTACTTTCCACCAGCGGGGCCCCTGCTCCAGGTACTCCCAGCTGAAGATATTGCCATGCTCAGCCAACAGATGATAATACAATGGTTTAGGGTCGTGATCATTGTGAATTACAAAGGCCTCTCCCTCCTGCAAATTATGAAAACGTTGAAAAATAGTGGGATGCTTAAGCCGCGGCTCAATTTGCGTTACATCCAGGATATCTACAGTCTCTGTTGCCATTTTTAAAAATTTTATAGGTTATTACAATGCAGTGCGAAGATAACCTTAATTTTATATTAAGACAATTATATCCGAATAAATTTTACACAACTATTACAAAAAAGAAAGGGTGGTTAAAACGGATACCCGATGGCAATGTTCAACACGATGTTTTCTTTCCGCCAGGCTTTATCCCCAAAGTCGATTTGCTCTATTACCCAACGCTCCCCTTTCGGCAGCCAGGGCTTGCGAAGGGGGAAAGCCAAGTCAAAACGCAAGACAAAAAAGGAAAGGTCAAAACGGAGCCCCAGCCCGGCGTCGACGGCGAGTTGGTTAAAAGCTTCCTCCATTTTAAATTTCGCACCCGGGCGGGTGGAATCTCCCCGAAGGAGCCATATGTTACCGGCATCGGCAAACACGGCGCCTTTAACAATACTCACAATAGGAAACCGCAGTTCCGTGTTTATCTCCAGCTTGATGTCCCCCGCTTCATTGGCTTGAAAACCCGTGCGTTCCGTATGATAATTACCCGGCCCCAACGTCCTGGCACGAAATCCTCTCAGGCTATTGCTTCCCCCGATAAAAAATTGTTTTACAAACGGCAGGCTGTAGGAATTCCCATAGGAAAATCCGTAGCCCATAAAAAGCCTGTTGGCCCAATCCAGTCCTCTGTCATTCAGATGCCAGTAGTCCCGTAAATCCGCACTCACTTTTAGGAATTGGGAAAAAGGGCTTCCAAACAAGGTTGCCGGATGTTCATGATCATGCTTGCCCATAAAAAGCCCCAACAGGTTACCGGAAACATCCGCTTGGCCGATAAAATAAACGTTATTGCTTTTTTTCGTCTCCAACCGGTCTGAATACTCAAAGCGGTAATTGGTCCCCAAAATAAACTGCTTTCTAAAACTCCGCTGTAAGGTAGGATCATCCTTTAGAATATCCTCAAACAAAGGCGTTAGGTGCGAAGGCAAAACATAACTGACGTCAAAAACATGAAGCGTATTGGTGATCCGGGAAGTTTGTCTCCAGTTATAGCCCGCTTGTAAATTGAAGGAATTCAGATTATAGTAATCCTGCCGGTGCAGCAGTTCATAATTAATATTCAAAACGGTCTTAGGGACCTTTACCCTGGAGAGGTTAATCACCTGAAAAGGAGTGACAAACCTCGGCACTTCAACAGAGACACCCGGTGAAAACGAATACGTATTGGAACCGTCCTGGTCGCCCCCCACCTGTGTTTCAAACGCCCCGCCCAGCTGCAGTTTAAACAGTTCTGCTCCTTTAAAAATATTGCGGTTCCGCCAACTCAAATTGGCAGAAGCGCCCACATAGTTATTGGAGCGGGAGTTTCCCGTTATCTCCAAACGCAGCGATTTCTTCTTCGCCGGCGTCAAATACACGTTCGTATTCAAATACCCTTTCCCCGAGCCCGAATCTACAGGGTTAAACTCGACCCGCACATATTTAAAGGCACCCAGATTGACCAGCCGGCTCAGGGTCAGTTCATGGTCGGCTAAAGTATAGAGTTTTCCGGGGGTCAAGTAGATGGCTCGGGAAAAAATAGAAGGGCGGAAGAGGTGTTTAGGGTCGATAACGTTCAGCCCTTCGTAAGACGCCCCTTTCATGCTTCGTAAAAGAGAATCTTTCCCTAAAGAGTAGTTTGCAAATACATTAATGTCGTTGATATAATATTTCTCCAGGGCCGCCGGAGGCGCGTCTTCCTTTACCCGCAGATACATGTCCACCTTCCCGTTGAGCGTGCTGTCGACCTTTACAATCAGATTGTCCGGCGTAAAATAGAAGTATCCTTTATTTTTCAACGTATCTTTTATGCGTACCCGCTCTGCTTTTATAACGTCCAGATCATAAAAGTCTCCTGGTTTCAACAGGGTTTTTCCCTTTGTACTGTCTATCTCCCTGTTGATCAATATAGTGGAATCTTCCGGGAAAAAAACCCGGCTGATCAAATAACGCCTGCCTGCATCTACCAGGTACTTAGCCTCCACTTTTCGGTGCCGTTGGGTAGAATCTCCCGTTACCATGGCCTGAAAAAAACCATTATTCTGCAGATGGTTTTGAAGAATATTCTCATTTGCCGTCAAATTAAGGCTACTCGCCAGCACAGGGGGTTCTCCCCATTTTTCATGAAGCAGGTAATTCAACCCTTTCCCTTTGGGCTTCTTTGAAATATTGTAAAAAAACAACTTGGGGTACATGCCCAGAAACGAAGCGTTGGGTTTAGGTCTTAGCAACCCTTCAAGTTCATCTTCCAGCTTTGGCGCCGTTCCCGTATCCGGTTCAAATGCTATAGACGCCCCCGTATATAAAGCCTGCCCTTTCTGCAAATGCTTTTCAGGACTGCAGGAATAACTGAAGACTATCCACAGCAGAACAATGAACAGATAAGGTTTTTTATTGCTATTTATCTTCATTCGTCTTCAGAAAATTTTGATGCCCGATGAAATAGTTCTTTAAACTCGTCATAATCCATCACAATAATAAAGCTAAGTCCCGTTTCAATATATTGTCCTTCTATGACGCCCTGGTATTCATTTTTACGGAAAGCTCTCAGCCTGTAGCGTCCGTCTTTCGACAGCTTGTATTCCACGGCCACGTCTCCCACGATTTGAGAAGCCTTTTGCTTGCTGTTGCCCTCCAAAGGAATATTACCCCCAACATAAATGGTGGTCCGATCGTTAAACAGCGACTTGGACAACCCCACATTCAAGTTGGTTTGATTTTCCGCGGTTCCCGAAGAATAGTCTTGAGAGGATTCCAAATCAAAACTGAGGTCCACCCCTTCAATCAGGTTACCTGCGAGGCGGTTAAGCTGCTGGCTAAGAATTTTACTGGCGCTTTCCCTTACCATTTGTTCTACGCCACCGCCACCCGCGGTCTCGAACGGATTATCCGCGATAAAATGCCCGAGGACCAGTAGGCCCAGTGTCTGCTTATTCACTTCAGAGGGTTGTGTATTGATTTGTTTTATCCGGGTATAAATGGCGCCTCCGAAAGCCTGGCGGGCCTCTTGCGGCATATCCAGTTCAAAGTGTATCTCGGGCTCCATGAGTTCCCCCTGCAATTTCAACAAAACATAAAAGGGCAGTTCCTGCTTGTACGTATTCTTAGTAGTTTCGCTTACATCACTTAATTGATCCTGAACCAGGTCTAAGGCGGGAGCTTCTACGCTATAGCGCGCGGTAATATCCATATCCGCTGAGGTAGGATCTCCTTTCCAGATAATATAGCTCCCTCTCAGGATATCGAACTCTCTTTTTATCAGTCCCTGAAAGGACATGTTATAGTGACCGTTAATAATGTCGTAGCGGCCGGTCAGGCTCATCTTCCCCCCCGGATCTATGGTGAAATTCAGGTTAGCCTGCCCCTTCACGCTCAGATTATCGCCATTCATAGGGTCAATAACCAAATTCAGCACCGCATTCGTATCTATGGCTATATTGGCACTCAGATCGATTCCTGAAAGCGTACTTGTATAGCGGGCAGAATCAGCAGTTAACAGTTGCGCAGAATCTACAGGTGCATCGGGATCAAAAAATTCAACCACGCCGCTGGAGGAGACCACTTCGGGGTTTTCGTCTATCATTACCACCGTAAGATCGGAATGGTCCTCCACATTTACGTTCATATTAATCTCCGGTAAGTTTTCATCTCCTGTTATCGTTGCATCAGTACTGATATAAAGCTGGCCATAATATGTTTCACCCAGATTTTTCGGCACATTCAATACCCGGTAGTTGTCTGCCTTCAGAGACAGATCAAAGGCAAAATGCTGATACTTTTCGGTCAAAACATCACCGTCAATCACCGCTTTATTGTTGGCGGAATCCAATATGGTAAATTGATTCAAATGAATCCCCGAGGGATCAAAGGCAATGCTTTCATTCTCTAATTTAAAAGAATTGTTGAGCTGGGTTACTTTGAATCCGACATCCTGGAAATGAACAGCGCCGTTGATCTGCGGGGCCTCCGTAGTACCTTTCAGCGTCAGATCCCCGGTCAGTTTCCCTGTACTGTTCGACAGTTGATCGAAAGAAAACGCTTCCACTGTCTTCATAGGAAGGGCGTTGATATCCACGTCAAAATCAAAGCTGCCTGCATCTTGTGTATAATAAGCGCCATTTACCTTCAAATCATTTCCGTTACCGGTTAATGCCATATTAACAGAATACGTATTTTTTAGTTTGTTGTCCACTTTTAACAAAATAGCACCCAGCGGTACTTCATTGAAAGCCAGTTGCTCTAACCGCAAGTCTGATACAAACAACGGGTTGGTCATCAGGCTGTCTACCGTCGCATCGCCGTTTATGACCCCTTTAATAGAAAGTGAATCATTCATTACCAATTGGGTGAGTGTGGTAATATTAAAATCATGGAATACAATCTTTAAGGGTTTTTTCACCGATTCTTCTTCGCTGTTAACGGACAGATACTGATTTCCATTCTGTAACTTCACATGATGTACAATCAGTCCTTCGGGACTATAGGCCACATAATTATCGGTGGGAACATTCCAATAATTATAGTTGAGCATCAGACTGTCATGCAATAAACTAAATTTATAATTTTCCCCGTTCATGGCCAGGTCTCCAGTAAGATGATAACGGACCTTTTTGGTCTCGTCCAAGGTCTTTAGGTTTACAAGAACGGCGCTGCTGTCCAGGTGTCCGTTTAGATAAAAATGAGGTATGTTAATCGAACTGCTGTGGATGGCGTGACCGGCGAGCGCATAGTTCAACTGGTCGCCTTTTGAATAAACATCCATCAGTATAGAGTCCACTGCAATATCGTCAAACACAAAAGGCGCAAAATCACCGTTAAGCAAAAGTGCTTTCGGTTTCGACTGGATTACCCCCTGAATCTGCGCGCCGTCAAATGCGGTAAGCGAAGGCAGGATTTGTTGCCAGATGCCGGACCTAAGCAGCCGGATGTCCAGGCGCATATCCCAGTCTGAAAGCGTATCAACATCTACGGCGGCGGCGCTATCTTCGCCCAGATACTCATTTTTAAAATACTGCAGGAGTGGCCCGGTCTCATCAAGCTTATAGTCCCCGGAAATATCCGCGCTGACCAAGGGAGAACGCAATTGGATTGAATTGAGCGTATCGGAGGTGACCGCCTTTAAAAACACAGAATCGATGCGGATGTTCTGCGTTTTGTTGACAATATTCCAGTTTTCCAAAGTTATTTCCCCATTCGGCTTTTCCAGATCGAGCTGCGGGATATCGGCATTGATCGTTCCTTGAATTTTCAAACTGTCTTCCGCTACATGCAACGCATACAAATCGGCGTTCTTTAAATCAAGATTTAAGACAATGGCAGGTATGCTGTCGGATAAATCCGCATTGGAGACCAAAGAAAAATCCAGGTTCGGATCGTGCATATCGGCGGTGATCCGTCCTTTTTGGTTTTCAACACGTCCTTTCAAAATCAGGTTCTGATAATTATACCCCTGTAGCACGACCTGTTTGATTCTTCCACGCAGTCCGGCCCGCATGCTTTGGGTGGTCAGGCCTTGCCCCTGTACGCTCATATCCAAAGAAACAGGACCGTATAATGTATCGTTTTTAAGGATGTGATCCAGTCTTATGCGGTCCAGCGCTATAGCCGCGTCATAAGCGGCATTCACTGAATCGGACAGGTTTTTAACTTTCGCCCGAAGCCGACCGTTGCCGTCTGTGCTCCTGAATTGGACGCGCGTATTAAAGCTTTGTAACGAACCTTTATAATCTCCTGTTAATGAAAACCGGGTAGGGATCCTGATATTGTCCGGCAACAGGCTGTCAGGTAGCAAAGCCTGCAAATCTTTTCTGCCGGTATTAAGGCGATCGATATTGACATCAAAAAAGGCTCTATCCGGTTCTATTACGTTTTTTAGATGAGCATTCATGGCCAGGGAAGTGGATGAAGACACTTTTAACAACAACGAATCAATGGCCAGGTCATTTAGCTTTCCCTGCAAAATGCCACGCAAGTACACGGGGCTGTCGGCCAAACCTGACAGATAGGCGTTGTCGGCCAACTCGGGTTGGAAATAAAACACATCTTTCATGGCTATCTGTGCTGAATCGATCACTACATCCAGGCCCAAATCACCTGGTGATTCAGACAAAGCCTCCAGGGACTTATAGTTGATAGCCAGTTTTCTGCTGAGGCGGCTGTTGGCGGTTTGAAGCAACAAATCATCCAATGTCGCGCCTTTCGACGTATAGGTCGCGTCGGTTTGTAACTGTTTTAGGTCAAAACCCGATTGCTCCTGAAAGGTAAGCTGATGCAAGGCTACATGCGAGGAATCCACCGTATACAATAGGTCGGAGGCCAGCAAAACAAAATGAGTAACATCCAGATGGCTGTAGTCTATCCCCCTTTTTTGCCGAGGCTGTCCTTCATCATCAAATTTAAAATGGTTCTGTAAAAGCTGCAGTTCGTTTAATGAAATACGCCAGGATCCCGTAGACGCCTTGTTTAACGTATCCTCCGCTTCCGGGGGAGAAGCCGCTTCTGGCTCTTCCGGTGCCGACTTCATACTAAAAGCAATCTGAGAATGGTCCAGCAAGAGCTTTTTTAAGCGGATGTCCTGCTCGTTTAAATCTATCTTATCCGGAATGAGTAAAAACGTATCTAAAGCTACTTTCCCTTCCATCTCTCCCGGCTGGTCCTGGTAGTTCACTTTCATCTTATGTATTGAAAGTCCGGCAAAAGCCAATTCCGGCATCTTAGTAGCAGCTGCACTGTCCTCCGCCTCAGGCTGCGCATGATCAGTTGTGTTTGTTACCAAAGGCTGCTTTTGGATAAAATCCGCAAATACATCGGCCAGTTTTATACTGTCCAAATCAAACCGCATGCTGTCGAGGTTAAATGCGTTAAATCGGGTAACAAATTTCCCAAGTATGAATTTCCCGTGCATGCCGGTGACCACATCATTATACCGTAAACGGATATTGGACAAATCGATTGCGCCGAGGGTAAAAGTGCCTGAAGAGGCGGTATCTTCCGTGGTAGTATCTTCTCCCGTCGCGCCGAAAGCCTCCAGAATATAATTAAAATTAAACGCGGTATCCGGCAAAGTCCGAGAGACATTAGCCGAAAAATTGTCCAACCGGATGGAATCAATGCGTACGTCACCCGACAACAATCCTAGCATATCTATCTGCACGAACAGATGCCCGGAGTATACCAGCGTGTCTCCCCCCCGGTCGGCCATATAAAAGGAATCAATCGCAACGGAAGAGGGAAAATCAATAGCCAGGTGATCCAGCTGCACGGTGGTCTGCAACTTTTTATTCAGATACTTTACCGCTATATCTTTTAGCATGCTTTGTACCTGTGGAACATTCAGCAGGACGATTACTAAAAACAAAAAGACCAGGATGGAACTTAACACCCACCCGAGGATTTTCAATCCCTTCCTTATGGCTCTTCCTGCTTTAATAATTTAATGACTTTAGGGTATACAATGTATAATGCAAAAATTAAACCTTTTTTCTAAAATAGACAAATGCCTTGCCATTCTTTTCACAGCGGAAAATCCCGGACCGGTAAACAGGTCCATAGCCAAATGTACGCCGTCCACCGGAACGAAACAGGCGGCAGCATACTTTTGCCCTCACCGGTCGGGGACCTGGCGCAGACAAGGATAATATAGATTATTCGAAAACCACTACCACGTCATCCTGCTGAACCATCATTCCTTCCGAGAGGGTAACCTCGTTGATGCAGCCATTGCTAGGCGCGGTAACCGTCGTTTCCATTTTCATGGCCTCGATAATAAATAATGGCGCATTAGCCTTAACCTGCTGGCCTTTTGTTACTTTAATGGACGATAATTTACCCTGTAAGGGCGCCCCCACCTCTTTGTCCGCGTCCGTTACCTTTTTATTAGCAGCAGTGGCAGAAACCACGGAATGGTCTTTAACAGAAACTTTCCTGGAATAGCCGTTCAACTCGAAAGCGACTTCCCGCATGCCGTTGTCGTCCGGTGGAAGGATATACAACAACTTCACGAAGATGGTCTTCCCAGGCCCTAGGTTAACCAGGATTTCCTCCCCTTCCTGCATACCATAAAAGAAGGCGGGTGTGGGAACGGACTCGAGGTTTTCATATTTTTCACGAATGGCGTGATAATCTTTATAAACTTTGGGAAACATTTTATAGCTCAGAAAATCCAGGAAAGAAGTATCCGGGAATTTCTGCTGGAAAGCGTCAAACTCTTTATCAAAATCTACCGGCGCTAAGCGATCGTTCGGCCTTCCCTGGATAGGTTGCTCCCCTTTGAGCACTATCTTCTGCAACTTTTCCGGGAAACCGCCGTAAGGCAGCCCCAATTCTCCGCTAAAGAAACTTTTAACCGATTGCGGGAATGAGAGGTTTTTGCTCTGATCGAAGATATCCTCTTTTGAAAAATTATTCGCAGTCATAAACAAAGCCATGTCGCCTACGACTTTCGAACTCGGCGTTACTTTTATGATGTCCCCCAAAAGCTCGTTGACGATGGCGTAATTCTTCTTGATCAGATCAACCTTGCCTCCCAAGCCGAGCGATTCAGCCTGCTGCCGGAGATTGGAATACTGCCCTCCGGGAATCTCATGTGTATAGACTTCTGCTGTTCCCGATTTTAAATCCGACTCAAAAGGATAATAATACTCGCGAACAACTTCCCAGTAATCGCTGTACTTATTCAGCGCTTCCAGGTTCATCTTCCGTCCCCGTTCGTGATAATGCATCGCTGCGGCCAGGGCGTTAAGATTAGGCTGCGAGGTAAGCCCGCTCATGGAGGCGATAGCGCAATCCACCACATTCACACCGGCTTCGATGGCCTTCAAATACGTTGCGGATTGAACCGACGAAGTATCATGTGTATGCAAAACAACAGGTAAGCCTACTGCCTCTCTTAAAGCTCCTATGAGGGCCTCTGCGGCATAAGGCTTTAACAGGCCGGCCATATCTTTAATACATAGCATGTGGGCGCCGGCATCCTCCAATTGTTTGGCCAGGTCTACATAATAGGATAAGGTATATTTTTTGTTTTCTTTATCCAGAATGTCGCCCGTATAGCTGATAGCCGCCTGGGCCAGGGAATCGGTATATTTATTGACATAACGGATGCTGGGGGCCATAGCCTCTACCCAGTTGAGTGAATCAAAGATGCGAAAAACATCTATTCCCGTCTCTGCAGCTTTTTCAATAAACTTAGCCAGAAAGTTATCGGGATAAGCGGTATACCCCACACCGTTAGAGCCCCTGAACAACATCTGCAACAAGATGTTGGGCATGGCTTCACGCAGCAGTTGCAACCTATGCCAGGGCGACTCATGCAGAAAACGCATAGATACATCAAAGGTGGCTCCGCCCCACACTTCCATAGAAAATACTTGTGGGTTGTTTTTTGCATACCCTTCGGCAACCGCCAGGATGTCACGCGTGCGCACCCGGGTGGCGATCAGGCTTTGATGGGCATCACGGTAGGTTGTATCGGTATAATACACCTGGGGCTCCTCACGCAGCCATTTCGCAAAAGCGTCTCGCCCTAGGGCCTTTAACCGGTCTTTAGTGCCCTTCGGATAATCCATCAACGGGTCAAACTGGGGCACTACCGGAACCCTGAACTTCTTACTGCCATCGCCGCCACGTACATCAGGATTGCCGTTTACCGATACATCTGCGAGGTACCGCAATATTTTAGTAGCCCGGTCTCGCGTTTTCGTCAGTTCAAACAGTTCGGGATGTCGATCAATAAAGCTAACCGTGCATTCTCCTTTTCTAAAAGTCTCACTTTGGATCACGTTCAGTAAAAAACCGATATTGGTTCGAACACCCCGGATACGGTATTCTCTCAAAGTCCGCTGCATCCGCTTGGACGCGCCGGCCAGTGTTCGCCCCCAGGCGGTAACTTTGACCAGCATGGAATCGAAGAATGGCGATATTTTCATGCCCGAATAGGCGCTGCCTTCATCCAGGCGGATGCCCATGCCTCCCGCATTCCGGTAAGCGATGATCGTTCCGAAATCCGGTTTAAAATTATTTTCCGGATTCTCTGTCGTGATCCGGCATTGCAGGGCAAAGCCATTCAGCTTTACATCTTCCTGGCTTTTAATGAAAATACGTTTGTCCGCCAGCGGATAGCCTTCCGCTATTAACAGCTGGTTACGCACAATGTCTATTCCGGTCACTTCTTCGGTTACCGTATGCTCTACCTGAATGCGGGTGTTTACTTCAATAAAATAAATGTTGTGTTCTTTATCGATCAGGAATTCTACGGTCCCAACGTTGTTATAACCCACCGTACGGGCAATTTTTAACGCATAGGCGTGGATCTCAGCACGTGTTTTTTCGGGCAAATTTGGCGCTGGGGCAATCTCTACTACCTTTTGAAAGCGCCTTTGTACGGAACAATCCCTTTCGAAAAGATGCACGATATTACCGTAGTTATCGCCCATCAGTTGCACCTCGATATGTTTTGGATCGGCAATAAATTTTTCAATAAAAATCGTATCATCACCAAATGCCTTGCCTGCTTCATTTCTGGCTTCCGCAAAAGCGTTAGCAAGCTCTTTTTCATTGCGCACCACGCGCATTCCTCGTCCTCCTCCGCCAGCCGAAGCTTTGAGTATAACGGGATACCCTATACGTGCCGCTTCTTTTTTTACGACTTCCGGGTCGTCCAGCTTTATCTGACTGTCTTCAATAACAGGAACTGCCGCCTTACGCGCAATTTTTTTTGCCGCTACCTTGTCTCCCAGTTGTTCCATCACTTCGGAACCCGGGCCTACAAAAATAATTCCCTCTTCCCTGCACCTTCTGGCAAAGTGCACGCTCTCACTTAAAAAACCATAACCGGGATGAATGGCATCCACGTCATTTTGTTTAGCCACGTGCAATATCGCTTCTACGTCCAGATAAGGTTTTAAGGGTTCATCGTCAGCGCCCACCTGATAGGCTTCGTCTGCTTTATAACGGTGTAAGGAATATCGGTCTTCAAAAGTATATATAGCTACGGTGCGGATCATTAACTCCGAGGCAGCTCTTAAAATGCGGATAGCGATTTCACTCCTGTTAGCCACCATTAATTTTTTAATGGGGCGGATTGTAACATCTGTCATAACTTTATAAAAAAATTGAACGGAAAGTAAGCATCAAGAAAGCAAAGTTATGATTTTATAGAAATATTGCAAAATTTATATTGTATTATTCGAATATTTTTAACAAATCATCTATTTTCATGAATATTATTTTATTTTAGTCTAAATCATTGCTATGTGGTCAAGTGAAATAAAAGGATTTAAGGTATACCTTCAATTGGAGCGGTCTCTTGCCGCCCCTACGATTGAAGCCTATCTACACGACGTAGGCCTGCTTGCCAGGTTTTGCGAGACCGAACAACCGCCACCGACGCCGACCACCGTTACTGCCGCGGATTTGCAACGCTTTTTACACCAGGTAGCGCTCATGGGAATGAGCAGCACTTCACAGGCCCGGGTCATTTCGGGGATTAAGTCTTTTTTCCGCTATCTGTATACCGAAAATATCATTGATAAAAATCCTGCCGAACTTCTGGAAGCGCCCAAATTAAAGCGTAGCCTGCCGGAGGTACTGACCTACCCGGAAATAGAGCGGATGATGGAAAGCCTGGATCTCAGCAAACCGGGAGGCGTACGGAACAAAGCCATTCTGGAGACCTTATACAGTTGCGGTTTAAGGGTGAGCGAACTGATCAGCTTGAAATTATCAAACATTTATTTTGAAGAAGGTTTTTTGCGTATAACAGGAAAGGGAGACAAAGAAAGACTGGTTCCCGTCGGAAAGCCGGCATTAAAACACATCACCATCTATAAAGATACGGTAAGAAGTCATTTGGCTATTCAGCCCAAAGCCGAGGATATTTTGTTTCTAAACCGCAGAGGAAACCGTTTGAGCAGGGTGATGGTTTTTTACATCATCAAAGAAGCAGCGGCGCTAGCCGGCATTACTAAAAACATTTCCCCGCATACCCTGCGCCACTCTTTCGCTACGCACCTGATTGAAGGAGGGGCAGATCTCAGGGCGGTACAACAAATGCTTGGTCATGAAAGCATTACCACTACAGAGATTTATACACACATTGACAGAGAGTACTTGCGCGATACCCTGCTGCGGTTTCATCCGGAGTATAAATAGGAAATCTATCAACCAGTCAGGATTACAGGATTAACCGTTTCATTCTCACAATTCTCTCAAAACCTCTATCCTGGCCCTGTATTGATAATCTTTCAAATGCTTAATCCAGGAAGACAGCCTTTTTATTTCCACTGCGCCATGTTTATCCATTGCCTTAAAAAGTAGCCGGAACCGATCATCGTTTTTACTATCGACACTTTTAGTTATTTTTTTAAAGGCATTGAACTCCGTTGGTAATCCGAAATTCTCTAGCGAAAGGTTACAAGCATTCGCGTTAAAGATAAACCTTTCAATGGCTGGATAAATCTGTATAAAATAATGATGGCGTGTGCTATGTTTATGTAAAACAAGGGATTCACTTTTACATATCTCCTAAAACTCCGTCAAATAATTCAACACTCTCTTATCTTTATCTATAATCCCCAAAGCAAACCTATCAGAAAATTGATTTTGCATCACTCTGGCTACGGTCCCGCAACCCTTCTTGTATGTCCTATTCCATACAATATTAATTTCATTTAAATTAATGAATTTATTATTATATATAAATTTAAAATTATCAGTATCCTTAGGATTTGATATCTCAAACGAGATTTTCTTTGTAGCCTTTTTTAATTCATCACCATTTATTCTAATACATTCTCCGTCTAAATAATTTATCCATTCTATTTCTTCAGTTGTGGATTCAGATCGGCCTCTACTAAGTATTAAAATCATATCATTGACTTGTTAATGAATCAACAGGCCACTTAATATCCCAAAGTTTTAAATAAGGCTGAATTGGTCCCAATCCCACTGATTCTCTTCTTTTATTAACATTCTTAGGATCAATTAATGGGCAAACCTCATATTTACCTGTTCTTACATTTTTTTGTACCTGGGTTCCATATACTTGCTTATTCCCATTTTCTAATGCCAACCTATCCTTAAATAAAGCGAAATCCTCTGGAGATAATGTTTTATTTTTTAGAGCCTCCTTAAGTATTGGAAGATATTTTCTATGTATTTGGGGACTGGCATGTTGGATCACGAGGAACAAGGCAAGACTTCCTTTCTCCCCAACCTTATTTGGGCCTAACCATCCATGATTCTTTATTACCTTTTTTACAATAGCGAAATTTAGAGAATCTGCTTCATCCCATTTTGCAAAAAAATATTTTGCTTGTTTAGAATTTTTTTCATGTTTTGACAAGATACTATCTACTCTATTCCTGTAAAATTGATCTCTCCTATAGACTGTAATTAACTTTTTAGCTAATGGTGTGTTTAAGATTGAATCCTTTAGTCGTTTATTCTTCTTAACAATTTTTAAAAGCTTACCCCATCTATTATACCTATGAAGATTCAAAAGATCTTTATCATTTATTAAATGAGTAATATTTGAAAATCTATAGTTATTAGCTACATTAAATAATAACGAAAAAGAAGAGTCAATATTATTACTTAATGTCCAGGAACAGGCTGCATTATAAAGATCATCTGCAGTTAATTGATCATCTGCAATCATGAAGGCTCTTGAGTAAGTAAGTGCAGATTTTTTGAATTCTTTAACTTTATAAAGGGAATCAGCTATACTTATCAGGTGGTAATAGCTTTGCGCTTTACAAATTAAAGAAAAAAAAAGTAAAATGAAAAGAGGTAATAAGATTCTAAATTTTTTCATAGCAAATTGGTAATCGCAAAGATAAAAATAAAGGGATAAATTGTACTAAACTCTTTGTTTCCTCACAAGCTTTCTTCATATTGTAGGGATTGGACCGGATCAGAGAATCTGTGTTTTTACAGCGGCCAATGAAGTAACTGAGTCTAATATACATACAGGCTACCCATTTTTTTCGTTTCATTTACATGTGATCAAAGGTTTCAAATAAAGCGTCAATTTGTTTTTGAGAAGATATACCGGACGAAGGCTTTTGTATATGGGGGCAGCTAAATAATGATGGAATGAAACCCTATTTTGCATAGATTGGACGCTAGGTGATTTAAGCACATGCATCTGTGATATTTATCAGAATCCGATTGGCTTTGGTTTAGATTACACCAGGCTTCGGCTAGCTCCTGGTAAGCCTTCCTCAAAAACGACGCGCGCCTTTATTGACTATTTTCAATTGTTCTCCAGCTCCACATCACCGTATTTTCCCGAAATTTGAACGACCGCACCACTACCTCCTTGCGTTTGGGCAACGTAGCTGGTCTGCGTTGATTTTTCTACGGCTTTAACTACCCGGAGCCCGCGCAAGTCGGTATCAAGATCTCCATACTGCAAATTCGCCTCTATCCTCATGGGTAAGTTTGCTGGGAAACCAACGGACAAGTCCGAATAGCGCAAGGTTACGCTTAACTGTTTAAGATTGCTACTTGTCTTGTTGATCTCTACATCGCCGTAACTTGTTTCAATAACAGCCCGACTTCCGATAACGGCAATGCGATAGTCGCTGTAACTGGTAGTGCTTTGCAAATCTGTTATTTGTCCGGCATAAATATCACCATAGCTTCCATCAAACCGGGCACTTCCCAGACTCCCTATTTTAAGGTCGCCGTACTCATAATGCATATTCAGTCGTTTTATCTTATCCAAATGAAAATCAGTATAAGCGGATTGAATATTGGCTCCTGTGACATCCGTTATAGATCCTTCCCCGTATTTAACCTCCAGATTTAGGGATCTTTGTATGTCGCTGAGGTGAATATGACCGTAATGCAAGGTTACATTAACTGCACCTGGCACCTGGTTTCCAGAAATATCACCATACTTATTGACTACATTTAAGACTCCCAGGCTTCTGGGCAAATAAACTTTATAATCAATGCTTATATTCTTCTGAGAGCTCATACCTCCTCCGAAAAACAAATTCCAAAAAGAAGTAGAACTGCCCCCACTGCTATAATTGGTCGTTAAGGAAACATTATTCCCACTCTGACTCTTTTCAATTTGTATGCCGTTGGCAATCCTTTTCGCATCTTCCTGATTATCTGCTTTCACGGTAATGGTAACCGTCGCGCTGATCACATTTTTATCCCAGCTGTAAAAGGTAATATCCCCATATTTATTGGTCAATTGAAAATGGGCGTTGTTGTTTACATTAAAGGAAAAATTCAGCTTTTTCTCATAATTTATTCTACTTTCTTTTCCCGCTAGTGTTACCATCGGGATAAGCAAGCAGGCCCATACCAACAGATTCCGTATCTTTTTCATAATATTATTTTTTTAAGGATGATCTACTTTGTTCTAAACGGTCTTGAATTCTTTTTAACACCTCCAGCCTGGAACGGTAGTATTCTACAAAAGCCGCCCTGACATGGGGATTATCCGGATTTTCCGACAGCGCTTTCCGTAACCGTTCAAATTCGGCATCCTCCTGGCCTAACATATGCCAGACAGCGGAATCTCCGGTCAGACGCCGGGGCTGCAACCGATCAATCTGCGCGATCCGGGAATTTATCTGCGCGGTATAATACGCTCGTGCATCCCGTAAATCCGCGGGAATGCCCTGTGTCACAAGCTCCTTTTTCACCTGATAGGTGCGTATAAAAGCCACAAAGGAAACGGCCAGAAAAAACACGGCCGCTACCGCCGCCCACTTCCTGAAGGCCTTCGAAAAATACAGCCCCGGACGTTTCTTCTCCTGCTTTTCATCCGTTTTCCAAAGTGAGCCTTCCAGCCTTTTCCATACCCGGTCTTCCGGACCTTTTTCTTCAAAAGCGTCCCTGTTCTCACGTATATATTTTTCTAATTCATCCATAATCAACGCTTTAAATAATTTTACCTTACCGATTCCCTTATTTTCTGCTTGGCCCGCATGTATTGCGTTTTTACAGTAGAAACAGATACGTCTAACTGTTCGGCGATCTCTTTATGCGACAACCCATCAAACAAATACAAGGTAAGCACAACCCGGTAACCGTCCGGCAAATCGCCTATTGCACGCTTAATGCTATCTACGGTATAGGTAAAGTTCTTTTCATCAACGGGCTCCTCCTCGATCGCCTCCACCTGGTCTGTTTCGATAAAACAGGGTGTTTTCTTTTTTATTTCATTCAGGCATTTATTAATCACAATCCTTCTGATCCAAGCCCCGATGGTAGCTTCTCCCCGGTAGCTCTTTATGTTCTTAAACACCTGGTAAAACGCCTCCTGCAACATATCTTCCGCATCCGGTACATTATTCATAATCCTGAGGCAGATGTTATACATGGCACCGGCATACTTTTCATATAAATTGCGAGCTGCAACGGGGTCACCACTTCTGCAGCGGGCAACCAGCGTATCTGATGCCATAGTATCGTTCTCCATACGTTTAGTCTATTTATAAAGACAATAAAAACGGGAAAGGTTGCATTGCATGCGCAAAAATAGTCTACTTCATTTGCAAAACAGGGCAAATGAGCACTGAAGCGGGGTCACGGTCTCAAAACTTGAGCCCCCAAACGCCCTGCTCAGGTTTTCCCGTTGCCGGCTGTCGCTGATTTGCAAAGGTACCGACAAACACATCACGGAATACGCCCCGCAAAATCAGCAACAAGATAAATAAAAAAAGGAAATCCCCCTTTTACGGGGGACTTCCCTATCTATCAACCAAAACATTGGCCTTACTTTCTAGCCAATGCAGCTCCGTTGGTCTTGCCGACCTGTATGCGGCCGCCAATATTGTAATCCGGGGCATAGGGCGTCATAGCCATCTCCAACCCGTTCTCTTCTTTAGATTCGATCTGTTGGGAGATCCAATGATAAAACTTGGTGATGTCTTCCCAGCTGTCTACCTGGTAGCTCCATACCACCTTATGGTTATCGGAAGAACCGATCGCTTCCTGAATAGTAAAATGACTTACATAAGGGCATTTGCTCATATACTCTCTGAGGAAATCCCTGTATAGCTTACGCTGATCATAAGTGCCTTTTACCTCGGTCAATTGTGCTTTCACTTCGAGTTTGCCGGATTTTTTCTGCGCATTAGCCATCAGGGAAAACCCGCTTAATAAGATGGCTAACAGAAGAACTTTACTTACGTTTTTCATGATGATTGCTTTTAAAGATGATTATGTTTTTTTGGATTAAGTCTGATCTTTTAATTGCGCGCTTATTATAAAGACCACAGATTTAAAAAAGGTTGCATTGATTTAGTAATAATTTTTTTAGCGGATTATAAGGAGATTGATGATCCTTTACGAGATCTATTTCTGTATCCTGCTTTGTTCTTCTTCAATCCCTGTAGACTGATGTTTATTTATTTTTAGTTTCCGGTTACCAAAATTCCAGGATACCGTAACGTTAACCATACGGCTGTTAAAGTCGTTTTTGAATCGCAACTTCATATTGGGATAATAGGCTGTACCTGAAGAACTGCCTAAATCAAAGATGTCATCCACGTTAAGTTTAATATTGATTTTGTTATCCCACAAAGATTTAGCAACTCCTGCCGAAACTCTGCCTTGCGAGCCGATGCTCATGGTACCATAGGCCATCGGAGAATGGTACCACCCGGAAAGTTCTCCTTTAAACCCTGCTGGTAACAGAAAGGTATTCGTTGAATGGGCCATTAAAGTAAACTTCGCATTGTCCAACGATTTATCCATATAACGTCCATAATAATGGCCATACATAGGGATAACGGAAGTATTCGTTGTCCACCATTTCGTAAGGGGTACAGCAGCGGTAAAAGTAGCGGAGAAATGGTTTAAAGACCCTACGTTATCGCGGGTGTCATAGATCACTTTATGTCCGTTCGATGCTTCTTCGTCTACATTTATGACTTCATTGATAACATCGCGGGTGTGGCTGTAATTTAGGGCGACTGTAAATGCATGCTTAAAGATATAGGTGAGCTCAAATGAACGCGTTAGTTCCGGCTCCAGCAATGGATTCCCTTTCTCATACGTGTAAGGATCAATATAATAACGGAACGGATTGAGCCGCTGATAACTCGGGCGGTTTATCCTTCTGCTGTAGGCGAATTCTATATTATTGTTTTTATCAATGTCTTTTTGAACAAATAAAGAGGGAAATAACTGCAGGTAATTTCTTTCAAATAAATCGCCGGTCGTTTGCTGCTCTCCTTTGGCAACGGTTTGTTCCGCGCGTAATCCTGCTTTGGCGGACCAGCCTTTTTCAAAAGTCCTGCTCATACTCACATAGGCTGCGTTCACATTTTCGGTATAAATAAAATGGTTCGTTTTACCACTGTCGATCACCCAATCGGGATCATCATAGTTCCAATATTTCACATCATTATCACTATTTACGATGCTTGTTTTAATACCGGCTTCCATTTTCATCTTGTCGTTAAAGGGATGTACAAAATCCAGTTTACCCGATTTAACTTCTACGTTAGAAAGCACATCTCCCTTTTTCCGTTCGGTTTCTTTTTCCCGATCGCCGTTTGCATCGAAAAAGTCATCATTGTAATGCGACAAGGAACGACTGTCGAAAGAAGAATAATCCAGGTTGGCCGACAGGGCTGTTCCGGCTGTATCGAAGACGTGCTTATAGTGCAGGTTATAAGTCATATTACTCCAGTTATTATCTGAATTATTCACCGACTTTGAAAACGATTTCAAAACGTCTTTATCGGTAAAGATTCTGGTCGTATTATTCCCGTAATTTGGGGAATTGCTCGATGCGCCGGTAAACATAAAACCGATCGTATTATTGGTATCCAGTGAAAAATCGACGCCTGCATTAAAGTGGTGGTTATCGGCTGGGCTGCGAAGTTGGGAGGGTTGCTCCATACGATCGGTCGGTCGGCCACCGGAGTCCAGGTACTGCCGGTTGAGCGTGAGCAGATGTCCCCAGGAACGATGACTGTAATGATAGCCACCGTAGAGGCTCCATTTTCCTTTCTTATAATTCAGGTTGATGCCTGCATTGGCCTGTGGATAAACCGCTTGGCCCCATCCAGCGGTGGCCGTACCATTGAATCCTTCGTTGGCATTTTTTTTCAGTTTTATATTGATAATTCCCGAGCTGCCTTCCGCATCGTATTTGGCGGAGGGGCTGGTCATGATTTCAATTTTTGAAATGGAAGACGCAGGCATAGACTTAAGCATTTCAGCTACCTGAGAGGCAGACAAATGCGTCTCCCTGCCGTTGATCATTATGGTAACGCCCTGCTTGCCACGCAAACTGATGTTGTCGTTATTGTCCACGCTTACGCCGGGAGACTTTTTCAGCACTTCCAGCGCTGTATTTCCTGCACTGACAATGCTGTTTTCCACATTGACTACGGTCATGCCGGGTTTGTGTTCAATGAAGGGTTTTGTTGCCGTGACATTTACGCCTTTTAACATCCGGTTGTTTTGTTTGAGCGTCAGTGGCTGGAGCACCTTATCCTCTTGCGCTTCAAACACAGGGCTAAAGCTTTTCAACATGCCGATCATTGAAGCCGCTACCAGATATTTTCCGGGCCGGACTCCGGCAAAGGCATACCCGCCCTTGTCATCGGTGATCACGCCTTTGACTAAAGAAGAATCTGATGCTTTTAACAAAGTAATGGTCGCGTAGCCTACCGGCTGGCCTTTTTCATCCCGGACCTTTCCCGAAATATTTACCGTTTTAGCCTGTCCGTTAGCGCCAAATCCGTAAAAGACGACAGCGGTGAGGAAGAGGAAAATCAATTTTGAAGGTTGCATAGATATTTAGTTTTAAAGTTCTTATCCTTACCAACTACAGGGCAAATATATTGTACTATGTTTTACATAGTAGTTAATATAAGTAAGAATGGTTGTTATTTTATTTAAACGGTAAATAAGGTTGATAAATAAATACAGGCGTTCTATTGCGTCATCCATCGCAAGACGGATGACGCGCAAAAATGTTACACAAAACCCTAAAAAAACTTTGGAGCGGCCTATAAAAACTTGCCGGTGGGGCTGTTTTTGGCTTTTTTAAGGGCGGCCGGCGTTCCCTCAAAGAGCAGATATCCCCCCTCCGCTCCGCCTTCGGGACCCAGTTCAATGATGTGATCCGCGGATTTGATCACATCGGGGTTATGCTCGACCACAACGATGGTATGCCCCTGGTCAATCAGCGCGTTGAAGGAAGCCAGGAGTTTTTTGATGTCGTTAAAGTGCAGGCCCGTAGTGGGTTCATCGAAAATGAAAAGAATATGGTCGGTGTTTCTTTGTTTACCGAGGAAGGAGGCCAGTTTTACCCGCTGGGCTTCTCCGCCGCTCAGCGTATTGGAAGATTGTCCTAATTTGATATAGCCCAGGCCGACATCACTTAATGGCTGGATCTTTTTTACGACTTCTTTGTCCCTTTGAAAAAATTCAATGGCTTCATCCACGCTCATTTCCAGTACCTCATAGATGCTTTTGTCCTTATATTTCACCTCCAGGACCTCCTCTTTAAATCTTTTACCGCCACAGCTTTCACAGGTCAGGTGGACATCGGCCAAAAACTGCATCTCCACAAGCATCTCCCCTTCTCCCTTGCAGGTATCACAACGACCACCGTCTACATTAAAGGAAAAGTGTTTCGGCTTAAACCCTCTCATTTTACTCAACGGCTGGGAAGCAAACAAAGACCGGATCTCATCATAGGCCTTAATATAGGTTACCGGATTAGAACGGGAAGATTTACCGATGGGGTTTTGATCGACCAGTTCTATCTGGGTAATCCGATCGAGGTCGCCTTCCAATGCTTTAAAGGTTCCCGGCCGCTCTGCGACTTCTCCCAACTGCTTTTTTAAAGCGGGATACAGGATTTCCTTGACCAGGGAAGTTTTTCCCGAGCCGCTCACCCCGCTGACAACGGTCAACACTCCGAGCGGTAGCCGGACGTCTATGTCTTTCAGGTTATGATGGCGGCAGCCCTTCAGGATAAGAGCGGCTTTCGCTTTGCGGAATCTTTTTGGGGGCGCTATGTTCAGTTGATGGCTCAGGTACTTGCCGGTGAGACTCTTCGGTGCTTTCTTTATTCCCTTATAGTCCCCGGCAAAAACCACTTCGCCCCCCAGGTGACTGGCCAGGGGACCCATATCAATGATATGATCGGCGGCTTTCATCATAGATTCATCATGTTCTACCACGATCACGGTGTTGTTCAGCGCTTTTAATTTTTCTAAAACCCCGATCAGCCGGTCCGTATCCCGCGGATGCAGGCCGATGCTGGGTTCATCCAGTATATACAGAGAATCCGTCAGGTTGCTGCCCAAAAAGCGGGTCAGCTGAATACGCTGGCTTTCCCCGCCGCTCAGCGTATTCGCGGGACGATTCAGGGTCAGGTAACCCAGCCCGACTTCATCGAGCGTTTCCAACCTTTGCTTGATCTCCAACAGGATACGGCGTGCAATCTGCTGCTCATGAGGGGAAAGCTTTAGCCGGCCAAACCACGGGATCAGGTGTTTTACCGGCATGTTGATCAGATCGGCAATCGTATGACGGCTTATTTTTACATACAAAGCCTCTTCCCGCAGCCTGGTGCCCTTACAGGCCGGGCAAATGGTTCGCCCCCTGAACCTTGATTGCAAAACGCGGTATTGCACCTTGTATAAATTTTCCTCCACCATCTTGAAAAAGGCATTGATCCCTTTAAAATGTTCATTGCCTTCCCATAATAACCGGTACTGTTGATCGGTAAGTTCTTCGACCGGGCTGTGGATGGGAAAATGAAAACGACGGGAAGCTTTTATCAATGCATCGTTCCAGGCATTCATCTTGTTGCCGCGCCAGCAGGCGATGGCCCCTTCATATACACTGAGGCTTTTGTCGGGGATCACCAGGTCCTCGTCGATTCCCAGCACCTGGCCGAATCCTTCACAGACAGGGCAGGCACCAAGCGGATTATTGAACGAAAACAAGTGGGGAACGGGTTCTTCAAAAAACATTCCGTCCCGCTCAAAACGATTGGAAAAAGTATGCTGCTTCTTAAAATTCAATTCGATAATGCAGCGGTTGTCATTTTCGTAAAAGGCGGTCTGTATGCTGTCTGCCAGGCGGTGAAGGTCTTCTTCTTCAAAATCTTTTACCACCAGCCGGTCAATAACGACATAAACGGGAGCCGCGGGTTTCCAGTTTTTTGCTTCCAACACATCTTCGATCTTTTCTACCTTCCCCGCTGAGCTGTCCGGTTTCTGATAAATCCGGCTGAAACCCTTTTGCAGCAATATTTTCAGTTCCTCGCGAGGCTGGCGCCCTTGCCGCCGGGGCAGCGGAATCAGTATTTGTAACTTTGTCCCTTCTTTTTGCTTTCCGATAAAGTCAACAACATCGCTCACTTCATCCTTTCGGACTACTTTTCCGGAAACAGGGGAATACGTCTTGCCTACCCGGGCAAAAAACAGCCGCAGGTAATCATATATTTCCGTCATGGATCCCACGGTGGAGCGGGGCGTACGGGAGGACACCTTTTGGGTAATGGCAATAGCCGGGCAGATGCCTTTGATGTAATCCACATCGGGCTTATCCATTCGGACCAGAAACTGGCGGGCATACGCGCTTAAGCTTTCTGCATACCGGCGCTGCCCTTCGGCATACAGCGTATCAATGGCCAGCGAAGATTTTCCGGAACCCGACACCCCGGTGATCACGACAAACTGGTTGCGCGGAATACTGACATCGATATTTTTCAGGTTATGGATCCTGGCTCCTTTTATGAAGATTGGCTGCCTTTCACCGGTATCCGTATCGGCCTTTGGCAACTCGGAAACACTCGTTTTACTCATATCCGCTCAAAGGTAAGCAGGAAAATACTTTCAAAAACCAGCAGAAAGAATTTTTAGCACGAAAATTGTGTTAAAGAACATTTTTAGCAGAAATTTTTGGCAGCTAAAAAAAAATTAGTTTATCTTTGTCGTAGCAGCAAATTTAACATTTTCTTAAAGGACTTACAGATTAAATAGTAACTTATTTAAACCCCCAAATATTATCGCATAAACTATACATTTTTACAGCTACAAATTTAAGGTACAAATAGGAACCCTAAACAAAGCCAAAAAGTTTATGCAAATCCAAAGTGAATTGAGTGATCGCAGCCTGATCGTCTTGTATCAGCAGGGGAATGTGGAAGCATTGTCGGAATTGATCAGCCGGCACAAAGACAAGATATTTACTTCTATCATATTACTGGTCAGGGATCAATATTTAGCGGAAGATATTTTTCAGGAGACTTTTATTAAAATTATTAATAAGATACGTTCAGGACAATATACCGAGAAAGGAAAATTTCTGCCTTGGGCTATCCGCATCGCGCACAACATGTGCGTCGACCATTTCCGTAAAAAGAAGCGGATGCCTGTGATTCGAACAAATGAAGAAGAAGACATTTTCAATGTACTGCCGTTTTCGGATCCGGGCGCCGAAGAAGCCATGATCAGGCGTCAGAGCCATTCGCAGGTGAGAGAGATGCTGGACATGCTTTCTCCCGAACAGCGGGAAGTAATTATCCTTCGCCATTTCGGGGGGTTAAGCTTCAAGGAAATAGCGGCGCAGACGGATGTAAGTATTAATACCGCTTTAGGACGCATGCGTTATGGTTTGATCAACCTCAGGAAGATGATGACTGAAAAACAGATTTGTTTATAATATTAAAAGGAATTGTTGTCGGTTAATGAAACGCATAATTATCACTAAAATACTGAAGAACAAATAATTATGCATTTCACCGGTCCATTCCGGAAAGTTTCTTTAACCAAAACGACCTTAAACACGCCGTGTTAACTTGCTGCTTGCCAACGGGTAGTCGGGCTGGTACTTTTTTTTCCTGCCTGACTATCCGTTTTGTTTTCCTTTTTACAATAGCTGATTTTGTCGTAATTTCGCAGATTGCTTCAGCCGAAAATACCGTGAAAGGAATTGTTTATGCCTTTGCCCGTTTTGTTAAAATACGTATACGATCATGCCACCAATGAGGTCATCCGCCAAGGGAAAGCGATTTACGCCGCCGGGGGAGCCCAACTCCTGAACGCGGACCCGTTGCAGAACACAGCAACATTCCGGGTAACCAACGATTCCCATCCGGTGACCTACCAGGTGGATGTCAATAAATACAAAGACGGCGAAGACCTGAATGTACAATGCCAATGTACCTACGACATGGGAGAAATTTGCCGGCATGAAGCAGCTGCACTTTTTCAATTACAAGATTTGTTTGACAAGGATCTTATGAACGAAACCACGGCCCAATACAACCAGGAACTGACCGTAATCAAAATGAAGGACATCGACCCGAAAACCTTAAGGTTGTTGACTTCAAGGAAAAACTATATCGAAGCTGAAAAAATCGCTCGCCACCACCAGGCGGCCATCAAATATGCCAAAGAAGAACGCATCCAGGCGGATTTGGCCTACAAGAAAAAGATCTTTCACCTGGAGATCAACAGAAACCCCGAGCGGAACTACGAAACCTCCTGCCATTGTGACGAAACGGAACATCCGCTGTGCAAGCATAAAACCGCTTTATTCCTGCAGTTGCTCAATAGCTATGGCGCTTACTATTTTGATACGATCAAAAACTGGGACAAGCAAAAGAACAAACTGCTCGAACAATATGGTTATTCCCTTTCCGACGACCTGAAGGGGAAATTCGAGTTCGTCTATACCAACGGCAAACCCTTCTTAAGGGTGCTGGACCCTTCCATTAAGCGCATTGCCAACCGGCCCGCCGCCAGGCCGGAGAACAAACAGTACAAAACGTTTACTACTGCCAAACAACCTAAAAAGGCGATTGTCCTGCCTCAGGGGGTACGTTCCAGAAACCTCCGGGGCGGGATAGACAACTTTTTATCGGAACAAAAGAACCAAAAGCCCAATGCGAACAACCGCCTGGGCGTAGTCATCAGCACGGCCCCCGACGCATTCCCGCATCTGCAGGTAGATATTGTCAGCGGTGAGGTCAATGATTCGGAAGACCTCTTCGTAGGAACGGTCCAAAAGCTGGAGCTTTCCCGGTACATTGATTACTTCAGTTACGCGAGGGAAGACCGTGAACTCATCGCTCCCATACGGAAGCTGCAACCCGCTGAGCTTAACAAATATCTGAACCGCAATTCAAATTATGCCGGACTATGGGAACATTTGTATATAGACGATAAAAACGAGAACGCCATTCCGCGGGATACGCAAAAGCTGATTCTGGAATACATGTATGCCCGGCTGAAGCGCCTGTTTCCGCTCCTAAAAGCGCATCAGCTGACTTACCGGCTGCCCCATGACACCGCATACCGGTCCGACAACCTTTTGCCGGTGGCGATCAAAGCCGAAAGGTTCAGTCCGGAATTTGAGGTAAAGAAAACAAACGGTAAGATCTACCTGTCCTGCTATGTAAACGTGGAAGGAACGAAAGTCCCCATGGACCAGAATGAATCCAGATGTCCCCTGCTGTTTTTACACGATGGGGAAATGTCGCTGGTCAAAAGCGTACAGGATGCGATGGTGCTCGGCTCCTACCTCACTAAAAACCCGGTTGTTATTGCCGAGGAAGCGTGGCCGCGGCACCTGGAAGCAGATATCCTGCCGTTAAGCCAGAAATACAAGGTGCATTTTTCCCCCTCCCTGATTGAAAAATCCGACAGCATAAAGCCCCAGCCCTACATCAGTTTCAAAGAGCTTAATAATATCCTTTTGATACAGCCGCTGTTTCAATACAATAATGAAATAGTAGAATGGGATGACGGAGAACAAATAACGACCATCCACGGCGACAAAGTGCTCCTGGTAAAACGGGATAAAGAAGCGGAAGAGGCCTTTATTCAAACCATAAGAAAATCCCATACGCGTTTCGAAAAACCGACTAATAACAATTACTTTCACCTGCAATCCAAAGAAGCACTCAGTCAAAACTGGTTCCTCAACTTCATGGACCTGCTGCAGGAAAACAAGGTGCCGATCAAAGGACTTAGCGGACTGAAAAAATTCAGGTTTAACAAAAACAGGCCCGTAACAAAGTTGGAGATCAGCTCAGATATTGACTGGTTTGATGCCAAAGTGGCTGTAACGTTCGGGGAACAAGCCGCCAGCATAAGAGAAATAAAGCGGGCCCTCTCCCGCCGGCAGAACTTCATACCCTTGAAAGACGGATCACTTGGTATTCTCCCCGAACAATGGATGGAAAAATACAGCCTGCTTTTCAGAATGGGGCAAGAGTCTCCCGAGGGGCTGCAGGTGTCCAAATACAATTTTGGCATCATTGACGAACTATACGAACACATTGACGATGCGCACCTGCGGGAAGAACTGGATGAAAAAAAACGGATGCTGCTCGACTTTGAAGAACTGCCCGCCATCCCCCTCCCCGCTAAGATGAAGGCCGTTATGCGCAATTACCAGGAAAGTGGTTTTCAATGGCTTAACTACCTGGACGACATCAAATGGGGCGGCATTTTAGCTGATGATATGGGATTGGGTAAAACCCTGCAGGCGCTTAGTTTCCTTCAACATTTCAAAAACCAAAACAACCGTTGTTTCGCACTGGTCGTATGCCCGACATCGTTGATTTACAACTGGGAAAACGAGATAAAAAAGTTCACCCCCGACCTTTCCTATCTTATTCACCACGGTCCGGCAAGAACATACAATACCAAAGAATTAAAGCGGTATAATATCTTGCTCACGTCCTATGGTACGCTCAGAAGCGATATTCAGTTATTTGTAAAATTCCAGTTTGATTATGTGATCCTGGATGAGTCGCAATTTATCAAAAACCCGAATAGCAAGGTCACAAAAGCGGCAAGGCTCTTGAACGCCTCGAACCGTTTCTGCTTGAGTGGTACTCCCATGCAGAACAACACCTTTGACATCTATTCGCAGATGCATTTCCTGAATCCCGGGATGCTGGGAAGCATTGATTTTTTCAAAAACGAATTTTCTCAACCCATCGATAAAAATGAAGACGAAGAACGCAAGGCCCACCTGCGTAAACTGATCTACCCGTTTATCTTGCGGCGCACCAAAGAGCAGGTGGCCCGTGACCTGCCGGAAAAATCGGAAATGGTCTTGTTCTGTGAAATGGATAAGGAGCAACGAAACATCTATGAATCATACCGGCATCTCTATCGCTCGAGAATACTCGGCACCATCGATGAGCAAGGACTCGGCCGTTCCCAATTCACTATTTTACAGGGCCTCATGAAACTCCGCCAGATCTGTGATTCGCCGGCTATCTTAAAAGAGGAATCTTTCGACAACTATTCGGTCAAACTCGACGAACTCTCCCGTGAGATCCGGGAAAATACGGGAAATCATAAAGTATTGATCTTTTCCCAATTTTTAGGGATGCTCAAGCTGATCAAGGATAAGCTGCGTAGCCTCCGCATTCCTTTTGAATATTTCGATGGCAGCACGTCCCCCGCGGAGCGGGAAAAAGCCATTTACAATTTTCAAAACGACGAGAAGAGTCGTGTCTTTCTGATTTCCTTAAAAGCAGGTGGCGTGGGACTAAACCTGACGGCAGCCGATTATGTATACATTGTGGACCCCTGGTGGAACCCGGCGGTGGAACAACAAGCCATTGACCGTACTCATCGTATCGGGCAAACCAAAAACATTTTCGCCTATCGCATGATCTGCAAAAATACAATCGAAGAGAAGATACTGCAGTTGCAGGAAAAAAAGAAAACCCTGGTGAAAGATGTTATATCCGATGAAAATGGCTTTGTGAAAAAGCTGACAAAGGAAGATGTCTTGTACCTGTTCAGCTAACAGATGAGTTTGTATCCTATGCCCCGGATATTGACGATTTGCACCGAAGGGTCTTTTTCAAAGTATCTCCTTAACTTGGAAATAAAAACATCCATGCTGCGGGCGTTAAAGAAACTGTCATCCCCCCATATTTCCAGCAGTACCTGTTTACGTTCCAATACATTGTTTCTGTGGTTGCACAGGTGATACAACAGCTCGGTCTCCCGGTAAGAGAGACTGAAATCTTCTTTTTCTTCAGAGGAAACAGGCTTATTGCGAAACAACCGCTGTTTCGCGTAATCAAAATAAAAGTCCCCGACCTGAAACCCTTCTTTCTGTGTGGCAGACAGTTCTTTTCGTTTCAGCAATTCTTTAATACGAACGATAAGTTCATCCATACTAAAGGGTTTTTTCAGGTAGTCATTCCCTCCCGACTCAAATCCTTTAACGACATCTTTAGTTTGTGACCGGGCGGTCAGAAAGATAATAGGAATGTGTTTGTTTTGCGCCCTGATGTGCTTGGTCAGGGTAAGGCCGTCCATTTCAGGCATCATAATATCTACTACGATGAGATCCGGTTGCCACGCTTCATACAGTGCCAGTCCGTCTTTTCCGTTGACGGCATGCCGCATGTCAAACCCCCGGACTTCAAGGCTTTCGGTGACGATCTTACCCAATAATTGCTCATCTTCTACTAACAGTATTTTTGACATAATATGCAGTAATAATTACAGGGGCTGCGGGAGAACGATGGTAAACCGGCTGCCCTGTCCCGGCTCGCTTTCAACCCGTATGTGGCCCCCATGCTTTTCTATAATATTCCGTACATAGCTCAGTCCCAGCCCAAAGCCTTTTACGTTGTGTAAATCACCGGTGGGCACCCTAAAGAATTTATCAAAGATCAGTTTCCTGTAGGCCGGCGCGATACCCACGCCATTGTCTTCAATGGTAGTGGTAAAATCACCGGCGGCTTCCCTTGCTGTGATGATCCGGATATGTACCTGCTCTCCGGAGTATTTTACCGCGTTGTCTATCAGGTTATTCAGGGCGTTGGTGAAATGGGTCTTATCAACGACAACCTGATTACCGGACAAGCGGTTTTCATATTCAAAAGTCACTTGCTTATCCGCTTTTACTTTCTGCCGGTCGATTACTTCCCCGACCAACTCCTCAATATTCACCGGCTCCAACTGCAGGGTAAAGCCCGGTGTCTCTTCGATGGAGTCCTGCAAAATTCTCTCCACCAGTCCGGAAAGGCGGCTCAGTTCCTTATGAGAGATCTCCAGATAAGATTGTGTTTTTTCTTTGTCGTCCAAGGCCTGAAAATGCTGCAGTGCTTCAATAGCCGCGTGAACGGTGGCTACGGGTGTTTTTAATTCATGAGTCATGTTGTTGATAAAGTCATCCTTGATCTCGGACAGCTTTTTTTGTTTCAAAATGGTGTTCATCATGTAGATAAAGCAGCAGATCGTCAGCAGGAGCAAGACAAAAGAAACGGCAAGCACCCAGAACAATTTACCGAACAAATAGCCATAAGGCGTTTGGAAGGTAGCCCGGACCGAGAGGTTACCGGCGGGATTAATGCGCATCCACCGGGTTTGCACGCGCCCTTCATGCGCCCTTGCAGGACCCAGGTTTTTCCGGCGCTCCGATCGTTTTAAGGTAGCAGAGTCCAGCGTATATTTTACAAAAACACCGTTTTCTGCCAGTTCCTGGGTAAAAACCGAGTCAAGTTCCAGAAGGTCATAAGGTTTGTCTTTTAACCTTTCTGCTATAAAGTACCAGCCCTGGCGCCGGTCCTCGTGTTCCTTATGCAATTCCGGATGCACCTCGACGTAATCTCTGATGTCCCGAAAGCCTTTCCGCCCGACGGCATCTCTAAGGGCGTCATTGACTGTTCCCATAAACTGGTCATAAGCCAGTTCATAGGCATTGTACAGCCAATATCCCTGAAACCCCATGATCCCGAGAATACAGACCGTCATTAACAGGAAGATATATTTTATTCGCTTTTTCACCGGATTTATTGCCTGCAAAGTTTAGACAAAAATATCATGATTTTCGGCGCCAGACTGGGGATTAACAGTATTTAACACTAAATAGAAGAATTTAACGCTGCAAGCCGAACGCGCAACGGATATTTGTATCCTAAATATTTAACCATGAACAGCAAAACACTTTTAGGCGCCTTCCTGCTGCTGGCAGCGCTCCCCTTTTCCGTGGCAGGCCAACAGCTAACCTCAGGCAAAATAGCCTACGATATCACCTATCAAAGACGTCCGGGCGGCAACGCCGGACAATCCGACAATTTCCCAAAGGAAATCACCAGGAACAACGTGCTGCTTTTCAACAAGACAAGTGGCAAATGGGGACCCGCAGCAGACAACAACCAAAAGAGAATGCGTGCTACTTATCTTGACTTCCAGCAGGACGTTTACTTACGCACCTTTGAGAAGCGGGGCAATGACACTACCTTTTTTATCGCCACTCCCTTCAAAGAAGCGGAAGCCTTTCAACTAACCGGCAAAACCAAGCAAATCCTTGGTTACAACTGCCAGGAAGCGACGACTACCCTCAGAAATCAACCCGTCACGCTTTGGTTTACCAAAGAAATACCCATCTCGTTTTCTCCCTTAAATGGATTAATCCCTCCGGGTGGGGGTACGGTGCTGGAACTACAAAGCTCCCGCATACATGCCGTTGCCACGGCGGTGGATCCTGCTGAGCTAGCAGCACAACAGCTTGCTGTTCCTCAGCCTTCCCAAAAAGTCAGCCGCCAGGAAATACGTCATCGGCATCCGCGAAGGCGGCCCCATAATAAGCAAAGGGACCGCAAAAGCGATAAAAACACATCGGGCGAAAGCTCCCGCTCGTGAACACCCGTGGTCTTCCGGCCTGGCGACGGTGTGGCCGGCTTGCGGTGACGGCGTACCGTGCCGCCGGATGAACAATAACAAATACCAAATCACGACACAAAAAAGTTGCCTCAGATCCCGTCGGTTTAAAACCGGCGGGTACAGGGCATGCGCTAAAAAACTTAAAGGAGAGCCATTTCATGAAGCTGTTTTTTATTTCCCTGCTGTGTCTGCTTTCTTTGTCCAACGCCCGGGCGCAGAAGTCGACAGGCCTGGTTTCCGGTACCCTGACTGACTCCACGGGACAACCCTTGCAAAACGCAAGTGTAAGCTTATTGAATGCCGCGGATTCTTCCGCCCAGTCCTTTGTGCTGACTGCTGAAAAAGGAGATTTTCAGATCACCGGCATTGACAACGGTAAATACCTGCTGATCATTTCCTACCTTGGTTATCACACCATCGTTCGTTCGCTGGCGTTTACCGCGGAGAAAAACCGCTTTAATCTGGGCCGTATCGTCATGAAAAGCGCCTCGGTAGCCTTGGATGAGTTTACGATTGAAAAAATGGCGCCGCCCCTGCAGATCAAAGGCGACACCCTGGAATTTAATGCAGGATCCTTCCAGACGCGCCCGAACGCCGTAGCGGAAGAACTGCTCAAAAAAATACCGGGCATTCAGGTTTCATCCGATGGCACCATCACTTCGGAAGGGGAAACCATCGAGCAAATACTGGTAGATGGTAAACCGTTTTTCGGAAATGATCCGAAGATCGCCACTAAAAATCTTCCCGCCAATATCATTGATAAGGTACAGGTCTATGAAAAAAAATCCGATCAGGCTACTTTTACGGGAGTGGACGACGGCAACAGCAAGAAGGTCATCAACTTAAAGGTCAAAAAAGATAAAAAAAAGGGTGTTTTCGGCAAAGCTGAAGCGGGCGCGGGCACAGCCAACCGCTTTACCACCGGCATGAACCTGTTCAAATTCAACAACGACCAGCAGATATCCGTTGTGGGCAGCGGCAACAACACGGGCAGACGGAATTATACGTTCCGGGACGTCCGGAGAGGGGGCCCCGGGGGCTCCTCAAACGGCAACACTACTTCCTGGATGGGAGGCATAAACTACCGGGACCGGTGGGGCGATAAAGTAGACGTATCGGGCAACTATTTTTATAATTACAACAACCGCAAAAGCATCCGGGACGAAAAAACCCAGTATATCCTGCCGGATACCACCTACTATAAGGACCAGAACCAAACCGGCACGAGCACGACCAGCAACCACCGTCTGGATATGCGCATCGATTATCAGATCGATTCAATGAACTCGATATTGTTCAACCCTTCTATAAGCTACAGCACGAACGCTTACGATCAAAACAACATTTTTCATTCCAACGATCTGAACAAAAACCCGATTAACTCGGGAGAAAGCTATTATTCCGCATCCACTACCTCTCCGACCTTCAGCGGTAACCTGCTCTTCCGGCATCGCTTTCATAAAAAGGGAAGAACCCTCTCGCTGCAGGTTGACGGCGGCACCGACAACAATGACGCCACGGGCATCAACCGGCAGCAAAACACCCTGTATAAAGACAACATGCCGGAGTATGATACCATCGATCAACACTTTGAACGGAACAACGACCAGCGCAATTGGGGCGCACGGATCGTCTATACGGAACCGCTGTCGGAGGACCGGACTTTGGCGCTTCACCTCGCTCATCATTCCAACCTCAGCCTGTCGGAAAGAAATACCTATGACCAAAACCCGCTCACCGGCAAATACGAACTGAAAGACACGGTCTACTCCAATGCCTTTAGAAACAGATACCACACCAACCGGGCCGGTTTCGATGTACAAACCCGAAAGGAAAACTACGACTATACGATTGGATTCAACGTGCAGCAAAACAATCTGGATAACTATTCGATCAGCGGCGATTCAAGTTTTATTACCCAACAGACTATCAACTATTTCCCCGAAGCAAGATTCAATTATGAATTTAGTGACAACAGCCGCCTGCGATTCGTCTACCGGGGCAATACAGATCAGCCTTCTGTCAGCCAGTTGCAATCGGTGCCTGACAACACGCAGTCGCTTACCGAACTGATCGGCAATCCCAATTTAAAACCGGCATTCACCCATTCCTTCCGGCTTAACTATCGTAATTTTAACCGGGAGACCTATCGCATGCTGTTCGCCAGATTGAATTTTAGCACCACGGCCAATGACATTGTCAATGCCAGTGTCTACCAGGAAGGTGGGAAACAGATCATTCATTATGAAAATACCAGCGGCAATTATCATCTGAATGGCTCATTGGCAGCTGGCTTCCCGATCAAAGAAAGCACGAACATGTTCAATACCCATACTTCTTTCAGCTACCGGCGAAATGCAAGTTTTATCAACAAGGAAAAAAACTATTCCCGGAACTTAAGCTTATCCGAAGAACTTAGTTTTAATTATACCTACAAGGAACTGTTAGATTTCAGAATAAGCGGCAACGTAGGTTACAACAAGGTCCGTTATTCCCTGCAAAAGGCACAGAATGAAGATTATTTCAGCTACCGCGGTTCCCTGGATTTCAACATTAACCTGCCGAAGCATTTTACTTTCCAAACTGATTTCAACTATTCCACAAACACGGGCCTGAGCCGGGGCTACAATCAGAATATTGCCATGTGGAACGCTTCTGTTTCCAAATATGTGCTCAAGGATCAAAAAGGACAGATCAAGCTGGAAGCCTTTGATTTGCTCAACCAGCAGGTAGCTATTTCAAGAGATATCACCGCGCAATATATCCGGGATGTAAGAACCAATGTTATTCCGCAATACTTTATGCTCAGCTTTACGTATTTCATTAACAAATTCCCCGGTCAGCCTCAGGGTCCCCATAGAAGATCGCGCCGGTTTGGACCGCCCCGGCGCCCCTACAGGTAGGCGGGCACTAATGAGCGGCAATCCCTAAAATTCCCTTATTTTCGCAGGAATAAATACTATTTTGAACCGTTAAATTATAGCATGACCGCTCTCCACAAGTCGGCACCGGTAGTACAACTATTGATCTGCCTCGGCATTTACATCCTATTTACCTTTGGCTTTTATGGAATTGCGATGGAATACGTCATGCCTCAGCTTTATGGCATTTCTCCTGATTCCTTAAGCGTTAGCGATTATTCCGACCCGCACATAGTGCATGTCATGAAGTTATTCCAGTTTGCTTACAGCGTTTTTTCCTTCCTTGTCCCCGCGCTGATTTTTTTCTTTTTATGGCATAAAAAACCTTTCAGATACGCGGGATTGGCCGCGAAGATACATTGGGGATGGGCGCTGGCCGGGGTAGTCATTTTGTTTCTTTCCCTGCCCGCCGTAGGCCTGCTGAGTGACTTAAACAAGCAGATTCATTTCGGTTCGATGGATGAGAGCATTCGGGCCATACAGGAACGTACAGAGGCGCTGACGCAAGCCATGCTAAAGATGCCGGACGGCCACAGCCTTTGGTTTGACTTGATCCTGATAGCGGTTATCCCGGCTATTGCCGAAGAGTTCTTCTTTCGCGGGGCCATACAACGTATTTTAATCCGGCTTACGCATAAAGCGTGGATCGGTCTGCTGCTGACCGCCTTGTTTTTCAGCTTTGTACACGGGCAGATGCTGGGCTTTTTGCCAAGAGTGGCCCTGGGGCTGGTATTGGGGCTTGTATATTTTTTTAGTGGAAATCTATGGTACTCCATCATTATACATTTTATCAATAATGGATTCCAGGTAGTCCTCATCTTTTTGTTCCAGCACAACTACATACAAGTAGACATCACCCAGGACACCCCTACCCCGGTTCTCCTCGGTATCGTCAGTCTGCTTATCGTAGTGGGCTTATTTGTCGTTTATCAAAGAAAGGTGCCGCAAAACCCTGATAAAATATTATGGGACAACTAAGGCAGGCTCAGCAAATATGCTTACCTTGTAAAGAAAATAATTATGGAAAAAGATTGGACGGTTGTCTATAAAGCAAAAAATAAATACCAGGCGGATATTATCCAGGGCATGCTCAAAGAAAACGGCGTGGAGAGCGTGATCATCAATCAAAAGGACTCCGCTTACCTCAGCTTTGGAGACACGCTGTTGTACGTACATAACGACAACTTCGACAAAGCCCGCGAGCTCATCGTCCAGGTAGAAGGCGACATGGAAGGGTAAAGTGCGAAGACGTAGCTCAATAACGCGGTTGCCTTTTTAGGCCATATTAACGTTAAGCGTTTGGTTGCTTTAACCGCCGGGCAAAATCCATAAAGTAATCCAGGGACGCGGGATTTCGCATCGCCCCGCTATGCCGGGTTAGATCAGCCGTTTTACCCGATAATATTTTCTTTACGGGTGCTTCCATTTTCTTGCCACTGATCGTGTAGGGGAGGTCCGGCGCGACGAAGATGTCATCCGGTACATGCCGGGGGGAATAGGTTTGTTTCAATGTTTTATTGATGGTTTCCTTTAGGGCCGCAGTCAGCGTAACAGAGGCCTCCAACACGACGAACAGCGGCATATAATCTTTACCATCCGGCAATTCCAGGTTAACAATAAGGGCGTCTTTTATCGCCGGGATCCGCCCCAGGGCGCGGTATATTTCCGACGTCCCGATGCGTACCCCCTGACGGTTAAGCGTAGCATCCGACCGGCCGAGGATTACCACACCCTGATGGGGGGTTATGCGGATCCAGTCGCCATGCCGCCATACCCCGGGGTAGGTATCGAAGTAGCTTGATTGATATTTTTCATAATCCGGATCCCCCCAAAGATAAAGGGGCATACAGGGCATGGGACGGGTCAGCACCATCTCCCCGACCTCATTGTTTACCGGTTTACCGGCCTCGTCATAAGCAAAAAGCGAGGCGCCCAGGCATCGGCATTGAATCTCCCCTTCATAAACAGGTTTTACAATGCAACTGCCTACCCAGGCCGTACATACGTCGGTTCCGCCGCTCATCGAACAGAGCCACACTTTTTTCTTTATCTGCTGATACACATAGTCGAAGCCCTCCGGCGGGAGCGGGGAGCCGGTTGATCCGATAGAACGAAGCTGCGAAAGATCATATTTTTCCCCGGGCCGGAGCCCCTTTTTCATGCAGGCGAGCAGGAAAGGCGCGCTCGTTCCAAAGTGATGTATCCCGGCCTCTTCCACCAATTTCCACAACCGTTCCAGGTCGGGATAACCCGGACTGCCGTCATACAAGACCATGGTGGCCCCTGCCAGAAGGGAAGCCTGCAGGAAATTCCACATCATCCATCCGGTGGTGGAAAACCAGAAGAACCTTTCCCCGGGCTTTACATCGTTGTGCAGGCTTAAATATTTCAGATGTTCCAGCAGCATTCCACCATGGCTGTGAGTGATCGCTTTAGGTAAACCCGTGGTTCCGGAAGAATACAGAACCCAGATAGGATGTGAAAAGGGCACGGGCGTGAAGGTTAGTTCTTCGTATGGTATTTTCATTACGTCCTGCCACAAAATGGCGGTGGGTAGCTCACCGGCATCGGCCTTTTCCTCCAGGTAGGGAACAAGTATAATTTTTTCCACGGAAGGAAGGGCCGCCGCGATTTTTTTAATGACTGCCATCCGGCTGTATGCTTTCCCATTATAGGTATAACCGTCTGTCGCTATCAGTACGCGTGGTTCGATCTGCCGGAACCGGTCCAACACGCTTTCTGTCCCAAAATCAGGGGAACAACTGCTCCAGATGGCTCCCAGGGACAGGGTAGCCATAAGCGCGATAGATGCTTCCGGAATATTGGGCAAAAATGCGGCGATACGGTCTCCCTTACCGATGTTTTGTTCTTTAAGAAAGGACTGCAACCGGGCCGTGCGGTCTTCAAATTCCGCCCAGGATAACGCCACGGGCTGCTGTTGTCTTTCTGAGGAAAAGACCAGGGCCGGATACTGACTGGTTTTATTGCGGAATACCTGCGCCGCATAATTCAGCGTAGCGCCTTCAAACCACCGGGTTCGCGGCATAGGCGCCCGGGACCTTACTTCCTTGTACGGGCTCCAGGAAACGACGTCAAAAAATCGCCAGATGCTTTCCCAGAAAACGGACGGCTCTTCGACGGACCATTTCCAGAGCGCATGATAATCTTCAAAAGTAAGCTGCAGGTGTTGTTCCAGCCATTGCATGTAGCGCACAAGCCCGGACTGCTCTTTGGCGGCCTTGTCAGCGGACCATAATACTCTGGGTTCGGTCATGGCGTATTGGATTTACCGCTCAAGGTAAGCATTTTTTTAAAGCCCCCGAGGCTTACCCGGCAGACTGTGCCGGCAGACCAAAGGCATGGGCGGCGCCCCCTCGGTTGGTTCTGACAGCCTGCGGGACAACACCGTCAAAGGCTCGTTCTGTTCTTATCCCCTTCGAGCGCAACATAAAGGGTAACCGCTTTTCCGTCCCTTTCCACTTCGGCCTTTATCTTATCGTTGCCTTGATTGGCTTTGATCGCTTCTTTCAACGCCTCCACATTTTCCGTAGACTGCCCCCCGAATGCGGTAATGATATCGTCCGCTTTAAATTTCGCCTTGTCAGCCGGCGTACCAGGGCTCACGTGGACTACCCTTACGCCCCGGGGATCCTCATGATTTTCGGCGACGATCCCCAGCCGGGGACCCGACTGGCGATAGGCCCGGATATTGGGCCCCCTGTCGATACGCGGATGCTGGTGCCTGAACCATTGCTCCATGAGGTTATCGTTGGGAGGCAGATAAGACTCAAAAGGGGAAGGATTAAAGATACGGCCATGGGCGTTGTCCAGGCGCCCTAAGGTGACCGCTATGTTTTGCTGCTGTCCGTTACGGAGAAAGGTAATGGTGACCTTGTTGCCCGGCTCGTAAGACCGGATGGCATCGCTGAGTTCTTCGGGAGAAGCAATGTCGCGGTCATTCACCTTCGTTATAATATCTCCTTTTTGCAAACCGGCACTGTCTGCCGGCGTGCCGGCTTCTATTTCTGCTATGCGCGCCCCCGTAGATGAATCATCGCGCTTGGTCAGCACCCCTAAAAAAGTCCGGCTGCTGTTTAAGAAGCCTTTCTGAAAGGGAGGCTGCAGCGCACCTGAAAAACCCCGCCGGTCAAATTGTTTAAACATCATCGTGCCATTTCCCGAAGACTTTTTCCGTGTGACGGAAATATCATCGGGCGTTTTACCATTGATCGTGACTTTATCCCCCGCGATATGAATCGTCAGGTTCTCAGGAAAACTACCTTTTTTTTTCAGGATGATCGTTTCTTGCTTTTCGGAACTGTCCGCCTGTGCCTGTGCCACACCTTCGAATGAAAAAAATGAACTGCCTGCGATCAGCAGGACAGGCAAAATATATTTTTTCATGACTAATAGTTTTAATACTTACAAATGTAAGGCAGATGCCACACAGCGCAGGTTAGCAAAAAGTTAAAAGGAAAGGGGAAGTAATAACACCGTGTTAAAAAAGTCAACGGACCAGATTTCTGATCTTATCGATCACTTCGGGCAGCCGTTTAGCGTCTTTCCCGCCTGCCGTAGCCAGTGATTTTTGTCCGCCACCGCCCCCCGCGATCAGCGGGGCTACCTCCGCTTTAATCCATTGCCCGGCGTCCCAGCCTTTTTCTTTGACCAGTTGTTCATCGATCAGAATAGCCACCATTGCTTTGCCTTTAATCGTAGCGGTTAACACCACTACATAACGGCTTAAATGCGCTTTGAGATCAAAGCAAATCTTTTTTAAATCGCCGGCGGCATCCACCGTTATATTTTTACCAACAAAAGACACCCCACCCAGGTTTACGGCTTCGGAAGCCAGCGCCTTACTTATGGCCGCTCTTTCCCTTGCTTGCAATTGTTCAACGGTTTTCTCAAGGGCGCTTTTTTCGTCCAGCAACTTTTCGATGGCTTTTACCGGGTCATTGCTTTTTAATATACCGGACAATTTTTTATTCTCCTCCAGTTTACCGGCCATGTAACGAATTGCCGCGCCGCCGGTTAATGCTTCTATTCGCCGGACACCCGCCGCAACAGCGCTTTCAGCGGTTATGATAAACAAGCCGATCATGCCGGTATGCGCCACGTGCGTGCCGCCGCAAAGCTCAACAGAAAAGCCAGGATCCATGGTCACCACACGAACCACCTGCCCGTACTTCTCTCCAAACAAGGCCATAGCACCCAGCTTGAGCGCCGCTTCTTTGGGCATTTCCTTAATCTCCACCGGAAGATTTTCCCGTATCTTATCGTTGACGATCGCTTCTACCCGATGGATCTCCTCATCGGTAATTTTTGAAAAATGAGAAACATCAAAACGCAGCAATTCCGGGCTGACCAGTGAGCCTTTTTGGTTGACATGATCCCCCAATACGACTTTGAGTGCGGCATGCAGCAAGTGGGTGGCCGAATGATTGTGCATGGTCTTGAGCCGCGCCTCCATATTCACTTTCGCGGTGACCGGGGCCTGCATATCTGCGGCTATTTTATCAGTGATGTGGACGATAAGCGCGTTTTCCTTTTTAGTGTCCGTCACCCGGATCGTTTCTGCTCCTATCTTGAGGTCCCCTGTATCGCCTACCTGGCCCCCACTTTCCGCGTAAAAAGGCGTGGTTGCCAAAACTACCTGATAGTTTTCCTTCTTCCCCGCTTTTATTTTCCGGTATTTCAATACCCGGGTCTCCACCAGCAGATCCTGATAGCCCACAAAACGGGACTGTCCTTCCGGTTGAAGTTCAACCCAGTCCTCCGAATCAATAGTGGCCGCCTTGCGGGACCGATCCTTTTGTCGTTTCATCTCCCGTTCAAATCCTTTTTCATCGACCCGCCAGCCCTTTTCCGCCGCGATGAGCCGGGTCAGATCTACCGGAAATCCATAGGTATCGTAAAGCTCGAAAGCGGTTTTGCCATCCACTTCCTTTTGTCCGGCCTGCGAGAAATATTCCTCCATACGTTTCATCCCGCTTTCGAGGGTACGTAAAAAACCGGTTTCCTCTTCCAGGATCACCTTTTGGACAAAGGCAAGTTGTTGCTTTAATTCGGGAAAAACCTGCGCAAATTGCTCCGCCAGGGTGCCGGCCAATTGATGCAGCATGGGTTTTTTAATGGCAAAAAACGAAAAATAGTATCGTACTGCACGCCTGAGTATCCGCCGGATTACATAACCTGCACCGGTATTGGAAGGCAGTTGTCCGTCGGCAATACTAAAGCTGATGGCCCGGATATGGTCGGCTATCACGCGGAAGGCTATATCCTCGTTTGTATCTCCGCCTTCGTATTTTCTGCCGGAGAGTTCCGCTATCTTCCCGATCAGCGGCGTAAACAGGTCGGTATCATAGTTAGAGGTCTTGTGCTGAAGAATACGGACCAGGCGTTCCAGCCCCATGCCGGTATCTACGCTCCTGGCGGGCAACGGTACCAGGCCGCCCTCTTTTAAGCGGTTGAACTCCATAAAAACCAAGTTCCATATCTCTATCACCTGTGGATGGTCGTTGTTGATCAGCAACCTCCCCTCCTTCTTTTCGCGCGCCGCATCGGGGCGGCAATCGACGTGAATCTCACTGCATGGTCCGCAGGGCCCCGTGGCGCCCATTTCCCAGAAATTATCTTTTTTGCCGCCCAGTAAAATGCGGTCTTCCGCAATATGTCTTTTCCACAACTCGCGGGCCTGTTCGTCCACCGGCAACCCGTCTTCCTTATCACCGCCAAATACGGTAACATACAGGCGGTCTTGGGGTATGTGATACACTTCCGTCAGTAATTCCCATGCCCATGCAATGGCTTCCGGTTTAAAATAGCCGTCGCCCCGTTCGGCGGCGCCAAAGCTCCAGTTGCCCAGCATTTCAAACATGGTATGGTGATAGGTGTCTCTGCCAACCTCCTCCAGGTCATTGTGTTTACCGCTGACCCGCAGGCATTTCTGTGTATCGGTCACCCGCGCACCGGCTGCTTTTTTATTCCCCAGGAAAAAGTCTTTAAACTGATTCATTCCCGCATTGGTAAAAAGCAAGGTGGGATCATTTTTGACGATAATAGGGGCCGAAGGGACGATCTCGTGTTCTTTTTGCCGAAAAAAATCAAGGAAACGCTGGCGGATCTCTGAGGCGGTCATCATGCGAAGTATTCTTTTGTTTTTCAAAGTGCAAAAATAATTAAATATCTGAGCACGATCGCCGGACAGCCCGAAATCCGTTTAATCTTCGGTGGTTAAAAAAGGCAGGCGCCTGTCCCGCGGCGCCTGCCAACAGCAACGAAGCCGTTTATTCTTTGCAAAATAAACGGCTTCTTCTTTTATACTTAAATATCGAACAACTAAAAACAAGTTAATTAACCTGCTGCTTTTTCATAACGTTCGCCTATCACGTCCCAGCGCACCAGGTTCCAGAAAGCCTTCACATAGTCCGGGCGGCGATTTTGATATTTTAAATAATAGGCATGTTCCCATACGTCGATACCCAAGACGGGCGTACAGGGGCATTCAGCTACGTCCATAAGGGGGTTGTCCTGGTTAGGAGTAGAACAAATACAAAGGCTGCCATCGGCCTTAACGCCAAGCCATGCCCATCCGCTGCCAAAGCGGCTGCCGGCGGCGGCGGCAAATTCTTCTTTGAACTTGTCAAAGCTGCCCCATTTCTCCTTGATCGCGTCGGCAAGCTTGCCAGTGGGTTCACCGCCGGCGTCTTTACCCAGTTGAGGCCAGAAGAAGGAGTGATTATAGTGTCCGCCTCCGTTGTTACGTACGGCTTTGGGATGTTGGGAAACATTTTTTAAAATATCCTCCAACGACTTATCGGCCAGCTCGGTGCCTTCGATAGCAGCATTTAATTTATTTACATATCCACCATGGTGTTTGTCATGATGAATTTCCATGGTCGTTTTGTCAATATGAGGTTCCAACGCATCGTATGCATACGGAAGATCAGGAAGTGTAAAAGCCATAATCTATTAAATTTTAATTTATGAATAATAAAACAGTTGCAAAGTTATTCTAACAACAAAGAAATCCAAAAGTTGTTTAACGGAAGTGTAAAGTTATCGATTCGAATATTAAGGCGTAAGTTCCCGCTTGTTATCCAATGCTTTGCTATCTTTGCAGTCAATTTTCGCATATGCCGGAGGCCATTCATTAAAAACGACTTTGCAATATGTACAGAACCCACCATTGCGGTGCTTTAAGAATAGAAAACGCGGGAGAATCCGTTGTGTTATCGGGATGGGTGCAGAAAACCCGCGCGTTCGGAGGCATTACCTTTGTTGACCTTCGCGACCGCTACGGCCTTACCCAACTTGTTTTCGGCGAAGAAATGAACAGCCGCCTGGAAGCGCGGCCCATAGGCCGGGAGTTTGTCCTTCAGGTGGAGGGCACAGTGATCGAACGCAGCAACAAAAATCCCAAGCTGCCTACGGGCGCTATTGAGATAACCGTCAAAAACTATACGGTCCTGAACCCGGCCAAAACGCCTCCTTTTACCATTCAAAACGATACGGACGGCGGCGAGGAACAGCGCATGCAATACCGTTATCTGGATTTACGCAGAGCCGTGCTAAAACAAAACATCCTCTTTCGCTATAAAGTAAACCGCTCCATACGCGACTACCTGGATCAGCATGGTTTTCTGGACATCGAGACCCCTTTTTTGATCAAGTCCACTCCGGAAGGGGCGCGCGATTTTGTCGTACCCTCGCGCATGAACCCGGGAACTTTCTATGCCCTGCCCCAATCGCCTCAGACCTTTAAGCAACTTTTAATGGTCAGCGGCTTTGACCGGTATTACCAGGTGGTTAAGTGCTTCCGGGATGAAGACCTGCGGGCCGACCGGCAGCCGGAATTCACACAAGTGGATTGCGAAATGAGTTTCGTAGAACAGGAAGACGTGTTACAGCTTTTTGAAGGCATGGTGAAAGCGGTCATAAAAGACACCTGTAATGTGGACCTACAAGAAGCCTTACCGCGGATGAGCTGGGAGGACGCGATGCGGGATTACGGCAACGACAAACCGGATATCCGCTTCGGCATGAAATTGCAATACCCGGCTGCGGTTTTGCAGGGCAAAGGGTTTAAAGTATTCGATGAGGCCGAGGAGATTGTGGCGATTGTGGCACCCAATTGCGCGGACTATAGCCGCAAGCAGTTAGACGAGCTGACCAAGTGGGTGAAAAGGCCGCAAATAGGGATGGGCGGACTGGCCTATATAAAGTGCCTGCCTCAGGATTTTAAAAGCAGCTTTGACAAATTCTTTGACCGGGCGGCCCTGCAGGAAGTGGCCCGGTGCTGTAAGGCTGAACCCGGTGATCTTATCTTGCTTTTGACCGGGCCCTCGGGAAAGACCCGCAAAGCGATGAGCGAGCTGCGCTTGGAAATGGGCGAACGGCTGGGGCTCCGGAAGAAAGACGAGTTCGCCCCCCTATGGATTGTCGATTTTCCCCTCTTTGAATACAGCGAAGAAGACAACCGCTGGCTGGCCCGGCACCATCCGTTTACCGCGCCCAAGCCGGAGCATGTCCCCCTGATGGACCAACCGGAGAAGTTTGCGGAGATACGGGCCAATGCCTATGATATCGTATTAAACGGAAGCGAGATCGGGGGCGGTTCCATTCGTATTTTCCAGCGGGAGCTGCAAATGAAAATGTTCAAAGCGCTGGGAATGGATCAGCAGGAAGCGGATGAAAAATTCGGATTTCTTCTGGGTGCTTTTGAATACGGCGCCCCTCCCCACGGAGGGATTGCCTTCGGCCTGGACCGCCTCTGTGCTGTCCTGAGTGGCAGTGAAAGCATTCGTGACTTTATCGCGTTTCCAAAAAACAACATGGGTCGCGATGTAATGCTTGATGCCCCGTCGCCGCTGTCCGAGGAGCAGCTAAAAGAACTGCACCTGAAAACCATCAATGACTGAACTTATGAACGATTTCCCAAATACGCAGCAGCCGCAACGACCAAAAAAGAAGTATCTTTTTTACAGGATACTGGGATACATCAATAATTTTGTCGCCATTTTTTTCCTGTTCCTCACCCTGATGTCCTTCGCGATTACCGGCTTTCAATCTTCCGTCCTGCTGTATCTGTTTATTTTCCTGGCCATATTGATCTATACCAATCTCACTGCTGTATTCGGCCGCCACGTGATGGTGCGGGGTAACAACCTGCGAAGCAAGCTGAAGGACTGGATAAAAGTCAACGCCATCGTAGCGCTTCTCTTCGCGGGTTTTATGCTGGCGTCGATCTTGTTCGTATTCATCGATCAATCTTTTGTGCAGAAAGTGACAGATATGTATGCCAATATGGAGGGCGTCACCAGTGAAATGGCCGAACAGATGGTCCCCATGCTCAAAGGCGTTCTTGTTTTTTTTGGCCTTTGCATGCTGATTTTAATCATTCACGTGATTTTGACCTTTCGTTACCTCAAAATGTTTGGAAATCATTTCAGCAATGAACCGCCACGGTCCTAGCCCTGCCCTCCGGCTTAACCAACCCTTTTACAGATTTATGGTAGCACAGGGGGCTTTGAATTTACCGTTTCGATCAAAGGCCATGTGAAGAAAAACAGCCTGAAAAAATACCATGCTGGATTATACGTTAACGGCTATATCCTGCGCCTCCCCCAGCCGTTCCGGCTTTTCCGTTGCCGTTGACCTGTTGAAAATATTACCCCGACGACGACCGCCCAATTATATTTTCCCAAATACTAAAAATGCCCTAGTTTTATCGGTAGTTTTAAATTATGCCTGAGCAAATCGAAGAAAAGAAAGTATTTACCTTACTTGACGTAACCCGCAGCATCAAAAAAACGCTCGCCAATCGCTACGGAAGCGCCTTCTGGGTCAAAGCGGAAATGATCCGCCTCAATCATTACCCGCATTCGGGGCATTGCTATCCGGATCTCGTTGAAAAAAGAGCGGGGAAAGTAGTGGCGCAGCTCCGCGCCAACCTCTGGCGGCAGGATTATCAGCGTATTAATAAGCGCTTTTACCGGGTCCTGAAAGAACCCCTGAAAGATGGGATCAAGATCCTTTTTTTGGCGAAAATAGAATTTGATCCGCAATACGGGTTGTCCTTGCACCTCCTGGACATCGACCCGGCTTTTACCCTGGGAGATATAGAGAGAGAAAAACAAGAGACGATCGACCGGTTAAAAGCCGAGCAGCTTTTTTATCAAAACAAACAACTGCCCTTGGCATTGCTGCCTCACCGGATCGCCATCATTTCCGTAGAGACAAGCAAAGGTTTCGCCGATTTTAAAAAAGTAATCGCTCCCAATGAATTCGGGTACGCTTATTTTTATTTTCTCTTTCCCGCATTGTTACAAGGTGATCATGCGGTACCCGCGCTGTTGCGGGCGTTGGAAAGCGTGCGGCTGGTTAAGGAACACTTTGACATGGTAGCCATCATCCGTGGTGGCGGGGGCGATATAGGTCTCGCCTGTTACAACAATTACGCGTTGAGCAAGGCCATCGCTACTTTTCCGCTGCCCGTGATCACCGGCATCGGACACGCCACCAATGAAACAGTGGCTGAACTGGTCGCCTTTGAAAATTGCATTACCCCTACTAAAACGGCCCAGTGGCTCCTGCAACGGACACACCAGGTGGCTGTTCCTGTGGAGCGAGCGAGAAAACAATTGATAAACCGGTCCGTGCACCTCTTGCGGGAGAACAAAGCCCGCTTTAAAGAGCAGACCAGGTATTTTAAATCCGTGACCGTTAACCGGATCAGTTACCACCATAATAGGCTGGCCAGGGCGCAGACCAGCCTGGGACAACAAACCCTTTTCTTATTGAAACAAAACCGGCAGACGCTGCTGCAAACGAAAAACGAGTTGACCAAAAGCAGCCCGGGTTTTATCGCGAGAACCCGTACCGCGCTACAAGCTTTCGATCGACAGGTTAAACTTATGGACCCGGTACATGTTTTAAAAAGAGGTTACAGCATCACTTATGTCAACAACAACGTCATTACCAGCACATCGCAGGTAAAAACCGGTGATGAGCTGACCACCGTGGTCGCTGACGGCGTCTTAAAAAGCCGGATAACCGACAAACTAAAAGATACAGCTGATGAGTAAAAAAACAAGTTATACCGAAGCGTTTGAGGAGCTGCAAGCTATTGTCGCGGAAATCGAAACCGGCGCAATAACCGTAGACGTTCTATCCGAGAAGGTGAAAAGAGCTACCGAACTTATCGGTATTTGTCAGGACAAGCTGACCACTACCGAAGAAGATGTAAATACCGTATTGAAGGAACTCGAGAAAAAGGAAAGCTTCAACCACCTGACCGTGGCCGTCGGCCGGACTGAGCCCACCGGGGCGGAAGAAGAAGACGAATAAGCCGCGGAAAGCAACCGAAGACGATCGGACTGAAAAAAATAAGTATTGACAAATAGTTTTAAGCCGAAAAGAATGGAATACATTGATTATTATAAAGTGTTAGGCGTAGCTAAAAACGCCAGCAAAGAAGACATCAGAAAAGCCTATCGTAAGCTGGCGCGTAAATACCACCCGGACCTGAACCCCAACGATGAAAGCGCCAAGAAACGTTTTCAGCAGATCAATGAAGCCAATGAAGTCCTGAGCGACCCGGAAAAAAGAAAAAAATACGACCAATACGGACAAGACTGGAAGCAGGCGGAAGCCTATGAAAAAGCCAGGCAGTCCGCCGGCGCCTCCTCTTACGGCCAGGGTCGCCCGGGGGGTGGAGCGGAATGGCAGTCCTACACGGGCAATTTTGATGAAGACGTTTTTTCCGATTTTTTCGCTTCCATGTTTGGGGGGGCGGGGGGAAGGCGAAGCCACGGCCAGGTAAAGTTTAAGGGGCAGGATATCCGCGCGCAGTTGCAACTGAGTCTCAGAGATGCCTATACCACGCACAAACAAAGCTTTAACGTCAATGGGAAAAACATCCGCATTACCATTCCTGCGGGGGTAGCCGACGGCCAGGAAATAAAGATCAAAGGCTATGGCGGTCCCGGGGTCAATGGCGGACCGCCCGGTGATCTTTATATTCAGTTTGTCATCAAGAATGATTCCCGGTTCAAGCGCATGGGCGATGATTTGCATGTGACGGTACCACTGGACTTGTATACAGCCGTTCTGGGGGGAGAAAAAACGCTGGATACCCTCTCAGGAAAAGTAAAAGTAAAAATCGGGGAAGGGACCCAAAACGGAGCAAAAATCCGGCTGAAAGGAAAAGGGTTCCCCCTTTATAAAAAGGACGGACAGTTTGGAGACCTCATCGTGCATTTCTCCATACAGGTGCCTACGAACCTCACGCCAAAACAAAAAGAATTGTTTCAACAACTCGCCAACAGTTAAAAAAGAAAATTATGACGACAGCAGATCTATTTCCGGTAGCTGAATTATGCAAACAACATCAGATAGCAGTCGCTTTCCTCCATGAGTTAAGCGAAAACGGTCTGGTGCAGATAGTGACCATAGCGGAGACCGAATACATAAGCGCTGAACGGCTGAGCGAAACAGAACGTTTTATCCGCCTGCATAATGATCTGTCCATCAACCTGGAAGGCCTGGAGGCCATCGCTCATTTATTGCATAAGGTGGAACACCTCCAGGCGCAGATCCGGGAACTCCACAACCGGCTCCGGCTATATGAAGATGAACCGGAATGAAAAACGGACTTTCCGAAATGAAAAAAAACCATTTATCGAAAATCATTTTTAGTATTCGGTTACTTTTAATACATTTATACCACGATTTTTCGTAGTAGAATTGACTTTTTTTAAAAAAATTAAAATGTATCATGTCGTATCCTTTCCAAATTAAAACAAAAGAAGCCCGTGACCAGGCTTACAAAAAAAGTGTTGAAGACCCCGAAGGTTTCTGGGGAGAAATCGCTGAACAGTTCCAATGGAAGAAAAAGTGGGATAAAGTGCTTGACTGGCGTTTTGAGGGAGAAGGAGCCCCCGTCATTAACTGGTTTAAAGGGGGGAAACTGAATATTACAGAAAACTGCCTGGACCGGCATTTGAAAGATAAGGCTGACCAGCCGGCCATCGTCTGGGAACCTAATAACCCGGAAGAACATTACCGCAGCCTCACCTACAAACAACTGCATCAGAAGGTGTGTACTTTTGCCAATGTGCTCAAAAACAACGGTATAAAAAAGGGCGATCGCGTTTGTATTTATATGGGGATGGTTCCGGAACTGGCTATTGCCGTCCTCGCCTGCGCGCGTATAGGCGCTATCCACTCCGTTATTTTCGGCGGTTTTTCCGCGCAGTCCATTGCCGACAGGATCAAGGATGCCCAGGCAGAATTTATGATCACCTGCGATGGCGCATTTCGTGGTCAGAAGGTAATTCCTTTGAAGAGTGTGGTGGATGATGCGCTGGTACAATGCCCTACTATAAAGCGCACGATCGTTTTGACCCGTACCCGCACCCCGGTATCCATGATAAAAGGCCGCGACGTGTGGTGGGAAGACGAGATTAAAAAAGTGGAGACGCAGGGCAACCCGGAATGTCCGGCCGAAGAAATGGATGCGGAAGATGTACTCTACATCTTATACACCAGCGGCAGTACAGGGAAACCCAAAGGGGTAGTACACACCACGGCAGGGTATATGATTTACTGCACGTACACCTTCGTCAACGTCTTTAACTACCAGCCGGGGGAAGTGTATTTTTGTACCGCGGATATCGGCTGGGTAACCGGGCACAGCTATATCGTCTACGGACCGCTGGCCGCCGGAGCCACGTCTATGATGTTTGAAGGGATCCCGACCTTTCCGGATGCGGGCCGTTTTTGGGATATTGTAGACAAACATAAAATCAACATCCTTTATACAGCGCCTACCGCCATACGTTCCCTGATGGCGCACGGCCTGGACTACGTCAAAGATAAAGACCTCAGCACGCTGCGGGTCCTCGGAAGCGTGGGGGAACCCATTAATGAAGAAGCCTGGAAATGGTATTATAAGAATATCGGCAAAGAACGCTGTCCTATCGTAGACACCTGGTGGCAGACTGAAAACGGTGGAATCCTGATCTCGACTATCGCTACGGTAACCGATATGAAGCCCTCTTATGCCACCTATCCCCTGCCGGGTGTACAACCGGCGGTAATGGATGAAAACGGCAAAGAGATTACAACGCCGGAAGCCAAGGGCAACCTTTGTATGAAATTTCCCTGGCCGGGCATGCTGCGGACCACCTGGGGGGATCACGAGCGCTGTTACAACACATACTTTTCGGCTTACCCCGGCTACTACTTCAGCGGCGACGGATGCCTGCGGGAAGCAGACGGCAAATACCGGATTACCGGCCGGGTAGATGACGTACTGAATGTAAGCGGCCATCGTATCGGTACGGCCGAAGTGGAAAATGCCATTAACATGCACGCGGATGTGGTGGAGAGCGCCGTAGTAGGCTTTCCCCATGACATCAAAGGGCAGGGCATCTATGCTTTTATCATCATTGAAGGGGATGTCGATGACGACCGCGACCTGGCACAAAAAGACATATTGGAAACCGTTAGCCGCATCATCGGCCCGATTGCCAAACCCGATAAGATCCAGTTCGTAAAAGGGCTGCCAAAGACACGTTCGGGTAAAATAATGCGCCGGATTCTCCGTAAAATTGCGGAGGGCGAACTCGACAACATCGGTGATGTGACCACGCTTTTAAATCCTGACATCGTGGAGGATATAAAAGCCGGCCGCGTGTAGGAAAACTTTTCCCCGCGCTGAAAGCGAAAGTTGTCCCGGACAGCTTTCGCTTTTTTCTTTAGGTGATCGGTCTTCTTTTTTTATCGGAAGGTGAAAATGCCCTGATCGCTCGGGAACAAAACCGGACGCGCCCTCATCGGGAACAACAGCTGCATTAGCCCAACGCCGCTGTTGGGAGGTACCTGTTTGCCGGCGATTGCGTTCGCCGGCACAAATCCCCAGCCGTAAACAGCCAAACGAATTCAGGGGAGGGAAGCGTTTCAGAAAGCGGTATCCCCGGTTGGTTCCGGCCTGAGCCGGGTTTGTAAAATAGCCACGATATTGGCCTCCACACTCTGGACGGGGACTTCTTCTATCCGGCCTAACTCTTCGTTATCGTGTAAAACAATGATCGTGGGCAGTTTGGTGATGTTGTATTTTTCGGCCTCCCCGTTGAGGGCGTGAAGCTGCATATCCACGCCATACAATTGTATTTTATCCAAGGGATAACCCGCGCTCATCATGGTGCGATAAAAAGCAGGCAACAACTCTCTGGAATTAACATCCCATGTTCCGGCGAACACCACTACAGAAAAGCTGTCCCGGTAATAACGGATGTAATCCGTCCAGTCTTTGGTCGGCTGATAATCATTAACACCGGTATAAAACCAGCGAAAAGCACTGTCATTGGCCAGCAGCTGAACATTAAGCCGGCCAACCAGCATTTTATTGCCTGCGCTGTCTTGCTTTACCGCGTAATTTTGTTGGGCAAAAACGGTAAGGGTCAATAACAAGAATCCAGCCAGCAGGGAGGTGATTTTTAAAGTTTTCATTCTGTTGATTTTCCGTGAAATAGTTTAATATTGCTTTACAAGCGTTCTCTCAGTTCAAGTAAAAACTGTTTCACCTTTTGCAAAGACTGTACCATTTCGAACTTCTGTTCGGCGATGCGTTTGTCGGCCTTTAGTTTTTTCTTTGCGCCTTCGATCGTGTATTTACATTCGCGGAGTAAGTAATAGATGAGCTGCAGATTGCGTATGTCCTCGGGACGAAAAAGACGGTCTCCTTTGCGGTTTTTCCGCGGCTTTAAAATAGAAAACTCATTATCCCAGTACCGGATAAGGGAAGTATTCACATGAAACATCTCCGCCACTTCGCCGATACCGTAATATTGCTTATCCAGCTTTTTTTGGCTGATCGCCCGCAGAACTTCTCCGTCGTAAGCGTCAGACAAAGGCTTACGGCCGCGGGTTTCGGGCTTGAGCGGTTCTTTGACGCCTTCGGCTTCAGCAGCATCCTGTTCATAAAATGAAAACAAATCCGGTTCACTCATAGCGTAAAGATAAAGATTCTTCGGGTATTTTAAAACTATGCGTTCTTCTTAAAACTGTGCGTTCTTCGGTGTACGCGGGAACGGAATAACATCCCTGATATTGGTCATCCCGGTAACGAACAATACCAATCGCTCAAATCCCAGGCCAAAACCGGCATGAGGACAGGTGCCGAAACGACGGGTGTCCAGATACCAGTATAATTCCGCGGCAGGAAGCTTTAATTCTTCTATCCTTCTTTGTAATTTTTCCAGGTCTTCCTCCCGTTGAGAGCCGCCGATAATCTCCCCTATACCCGGAAACAACACATCCATTGCCCCCACGGTTTTACCATCGTCATTTTGCTTCATATAAAAGGCCTTGATGTCCTTCGGGTAATCGGTGATGATCACCGGATTCCCAAAATGTTTTTCCACCAGGTAACGCTCATGCTCCGACTGAAGGTCCGTGCCCCAGGCCACCGGGTATTGGAATTTCTTCTTCTTGTAGGCCTTGCTGTCTTGCAATATAGCAATCGCTTCGGTGTAGGTGATGCGCTGAAAATCATTTTCCAGGCAAAACCGCAGCCGTTCCATCAGGGTCATCGGGCTTCGTTCGTTTTGCGGCTTTTGTTTTTCCTCCGTCAGCAGCCGCTGTTGTAAGAACTCCAGGTCCTCCTTATTGTGCTCCATCACGTACCGGATAAGGTATTTCAGCATGGCCTCCGCCAGGTTCATATTGTCTTCCAGGTCATAAAAAGCCATTTCCGGTTCTATCATCCAAAACTCCGACAGGTGCCTGGTCGTATTGGAGTTCTCCGCCCGGAAGGTGGGACCGAAAGTATAAACATCGCCCAGGGCCAACGCGCCTAATTCGGCTTCCAGCTGCCCGGATACCGTCAGGTTAGTGGCCCGGCCAAAAAAGTCCTGCTTAAAATCTACGGATCCGTCCGCCTTTTTCGGTACGTTGTTCAAATCAAGGGTGGTCACCTTAAACATCTCGCCCGCCCCTTCGGCATCGGAAGCCGTAATGACCGGGGTATGCAAATACACAAATCCCCTTTCATTAAAAAACCGGTGCACCGCGAAAGCGAGCGCATTTCTCAGCCGGAAGATCGCGCCGAAGGTGTTGGTTCGAAAACGCAGATGCGCCACCTCCCGCAAAAAATCCAGGCTGTGCTTTTTGGGTTGCAGCGGGTACTTTTCCGGATCGCTCTGCCCCAGGACCCGTACCTCCTCCGCATGCAGTTCTACCTGCTGGCCGGCACCCGGAGAGGGCATTATTTTCCCCGACACCGCCAGCGCCGATCCCGTGGTAATCTGCCGGAGCAATGCGGCGGGCATTTTCTCAAAATCGACGACTACCTGCAGGCTGTTTACCGTTGAGCCGTCATTTAAAGCGATAAACCGCTTGCTTCTGAAGGTGCGGACCCATCCTTTAACGGTAGTTTCATAACCGGTTGTCGCCGTGGACAATATCTCTTTAATCTTTTTCCTGTTGTTTAGCATTTACCTGTGATTTTTTAGCGCTGCAAAGATAATATACTTTGGAGAGTATCTTTTTTTGCAATTTTTAGAAAGTTATTTTACCTTTGCAGCGAATACATAACAGAAAGCTTGTTGTTTTTCTATCTGTCAACAACCGGTTTCCCTACATTTATCACAATTCAGGACATAATTTTTCGGGTTATACCCAACCAACTTAGTGATTAAAGCAATAACAAGATCTCCGTTTATCAAAATGGCCAGGAGGTTTTGATCTTACTAATCTTAAACATGTACCTCGTAACTTTTTTATTCCATGTACGATATACTTCAATTGAACGATAAACTCGTTCCGGAACTTCATGAAATTGCGAAAGAACTCAATATTTCAGTTCCCAAAAGAGTTGATAAACAAACTCTTATATACAAGATCCTCGATATGCAAGCCGTAAGTTCCTCCAGTGACGACAAAAACCATTCCGCCGCCAACGGAACTACCGGCCGCAATAACCGAAACACCAATAAAAAAACAGCTAAAACGAAAGCGGAAAAAAAAGAAGACAAACCGGAAAAGCCGCAGGCTAAATCCACCAAAGAAGACGCTAAACCGGCCAAGCGGCCCCGTAAGAGAATAGCTAAAAAGGCGGCCCAGAAGGAGAAAGAGCCGGAAACGCCAAACAACAACCCTACCGACAAAGCCGCTTCAAGTCAGACCGAGCCGTCCGCTCCGCCGGCCAGCGCAAACAAACCCGAGCAAAAAGAAACACCGGACAACAGCAACCGCAACAACAAACCCAACAACGGGTCTTCCGGACAACAACCCAATAAAAACAACAACCAGAACCAACATAAGCAGCGCGGGAAAGAGCCCCATTTCAACATTGAATTTGACGGGATCATTACCAGTGAGGGCGTGTTGGAAATGATGTCCGACGGTTATGGCTTCCTGCGTTCCTCGGATTACAACTACCTGAGCTCGCCGGATGATATTTATGTTTCTCCTTCACAGATCAAGCTTTTCGGGCTGAAAACCGGCGACACCATCACCGGCAGCATCCGCCCGCCCAAGGAAGGAGAAAAATACTTCGCTTTATTAAAAGTATTCGCCATTAACGGCAGGTCGCCGGAGGAAATCAGAGACCGGGTGCCCTTCGATTACCTGACGCCGCTTTTCCCGCATGAAAAACTCAACCTGACGACCACGGCTAACAACTACTCCACCCGTATTATGGATTTGTTTACGCCTATTGGTAAAGGGCAACGCGGCCTCATCGTAGCCCAGCCCAAGACCGGGAAGACCATGCTGTTGAAAGAAGTAGCCAATGCCATAGCCACCAATCACCCGGAGGCTTATCTGATGGTAGTGCTCATCGATGAACGCCCGGAAGAAGTTACCGATATGTCGCGCAGCGTGAAGGCGGAAGTAATCGCTTCCACCTTTGATGAGCCGGCGGATAAACACGTGAAAGTCTCCAACATCGCGTTGCAAAAAGCCAAAAGGCTGGTAGAATGTGGACATGATGTGGTGATCCTGCTGGATTCCATTACCCGCCTGGCCCGCGCCCACAACACCGTCATGCCTGCATCAGGCAAAGTGCTGAGTGGTGGTGTGGAAGCCAATGCCCTGCATAAACCAAAACAATTCTTTGGCGCGGCCCGGAAAATCGAGAACGCCGGTTCCCTCACTATCTTAGCGACCGCCCTGATCGACACCGGTTCTAAGATGGACGAAGTGATCTTTGAAGAATTTAAAGGAACCGGTAATATGGAGCTTCAACTGGATCGCCGGCTGGCCAACCGCCGTATTTTCCCCGCCATAGATGTTTCCGCCTCCAGTACCCGGCGTGAAGACCTGTTGCTGGATAAGGATGTACTCCAACGGATGTGGATCCTGAGAAATCACCTGGCGGACATGAATACCGAAGAAGCCATGAACTTCCTCCTTAACCAGATGAAAAACACCAGAAGCAACGAAGAATTCCTGGTTAGCATGAATGGCTGATAACGGGGCCTGTACGGGTATTTAACCGTTCCTGCCGCGCCGTCAAGCACCCGCCCTTTTTCTTTGGTTTAAAATTTGCATAAAAGCTAAAAAAACGATGAAATGAAAGGCTTTTTTGCATGTATAGTTACGCTTTTGACCTTATCCGGATCAATGGCCTGCAACAACGCCAATAATCAGAATGCGGAAACTCCGATTGCCACTTCGCTCAGCGACGCGCAATTCGTCAGCATCGAACATCCGGACACTTTCTTCCTGAAAATAAAGGGGGACCGCCCGCTTATTATACCGGGGGAAGCCATCGGCCGCCTGGAGGTTGGCGCCGTAACCGACAGCCTGGAAAAATTAGGCCGGCCTGACAAAGGGGACGCGGGGATGTGCAAAAGCCTCTCCCGCTGGTTTTACGGGGACAGCACCCTTTCCCCAAAAAAGCAACTGGATGTTTTCGCGGCCTGTGACCCGGAGGATGACATGCGTCCGCATCTTAAGTGGATAAGAACGACCGATCCGTTGTTCCGGACGGAAAAAGGTATTGGCGTGGGCAGCACGCTGAAAGAAATAAAAGAAAATTTCTCCCCGCTGGTTCCTTTTGCCGACTATACGGCGGCCGGCGACAGCGCCAAGATGCAGATGTTAAGTGCGAAAAGCCGGGGAATAACCTTTGAAATGGCCGTGGAGGCGGATACCTGCCGCGCGATCGTGGTGTATGCTTCCCGGGAAAGAATGCCCGCGCTGTACTTTTCCTTTTATCCTGATTTGAAGTATGCAGATCAACAGCAGTAGATCATCGGGGTTATCACTCTTCTTTACTGCAGTTTCGCCAGGGCTGCTTTCATTCTTGTTATGCCTTCGTCAATTTTCGCGATGGACGTAGCGTAGGACATGCGAATACAATGGGGCTCCCCAAAAGCCGAGCCGGTAACCGTAGAAACCAAGCCCTTCTCCAACAGGTACATACAGAGATCATCCGCGTCTTTAATGGTCTGTTCTTCGAAACGCTTGCCAAAATAAGCGCTCACGTCGGGGAAGATATAAAAAGCGCCCTGAGGTTCATGGACTTTTATACCCGGTATCTGCCGGATGCCTTCCAGGATGTGGTCTCTTCTTTTTTTGAACGCTGCAACCATGTCCCTGGTCGGCTGCAGATCCGATTCAAACGCATGAATACCCGCACGTTGCGTGATAGAGCAGGTGCCGGAAGTAAACTGGCCCTGGATCTTTTCAATGGCTTTGGCCAAGGGCAGCGCAGCGGCTATAAATCCGAGGCGCCAACCGGTCATGGCAAAGCCTTTACTCAGTCCGTTGACGATAATCACCCGCTCTTTTATGCTGTCAAACTGGGCGATACTTTCATGTTTGCCGCTATAGGTGATGTATTCATAGATTTCGTCGGACAGGATCAGCACCTGGGGATGTTTTTCAAAAACATCTTTCAGCGCCTTTAGTTCCTCCTTGCTGTAAACAGATCCGGAAGGGTTGCAGGGAGAGGAGAACATGAACAGCTTCGTCTTCGGGCTAATAGCCGCCTCGAGTTGCGCGGGAGTGATCTTGTAATTATTTTCCGCCAGGCCTTTTACATAGACCACCTTCCCCTGAACAAACTTCACCTGCTCGGAATAAGTGACCCAGTAGGGCGTAGGAATGATCACTTCATCCCCGGGGTTTACCACACACATGATCACATTGATCAGGCTGTGTTTGGCACCGGTGGACGTAACGATCTGCGCCGGATCATAATCCAGGCCGCTGTCCCGTTGGAGCTTATCGCTGATGGCCTTCCGGAGTTCGGGATAACCGGCTACGGGGGTGTAATGGGTATACCCTTCATCGATAGCCTTTTTGGCGGCTTCACGTATGTGTTCCGGAGTAGTAAAGTCGGGCTCTCCCAGGCTAAGATCTACAATATCGAACCCCTTCGCCTTCAACTCTCTTCCCAGGCGCGCCATGCGGAGCGTTTGAGATTCGGCAATGCGGCTGACACGTTCTGCTAATTCCATAGTTTGATTTGCTGTTTTATGCGGCTGCAAAGCTACCTGAATATTTTTTTAATACAAAGAAAGTTTAACTTTGAAGCATGCCCGAAATATCGAAGAAAAAGATTTTCTATCCCATCAATGGCGCCTTCCGAAAGTACCTTAAGTTATATGACCGGGAACTGGATATGCCTATATCTTATGAAGACCTGAAATATTACGATAACGTCATACCGCTTTATGATAAAAAAGGCAATGATACGCTCTGGGAAACGGTTTTTTACCCCCAGCACCTGATGAGCTCTATTCACCAGGGGCTGAAAAGGATCTATTCTATTTTGAAGGCCGGTGGCGATTATACCGCCGAGGAGCACTTATATGTAGAACGGGTAGATTATTGCACTTTCGGCAATTCTCATCCCTTCCGCATAAGAATAGTAAACACTTACAATGACGTATATGACTATTTTTATGTGAAGATAGCCGACGCCTCCCGCATTTACGGACTGGAGCTGGAGCACATTCTTTCCCCCTACTGGCTCAACTTCGTAGTCGATAAAAACACGTTGATTGAAGAACATATTGCCGGTGTCCCCGGCGATCAATTCGCCCGGAGCTGGATGAACAGAAGAGACTTCAACCCGAAGCGGATCGCCAAAGAATTTGTGAAATTCAATGAGCGCTGCTTTGTACGCCTGCTGGGGGATATGCGTTCCTATAATTTTGTTTTTGACATTACACCGGATTTTGATGATGTACAGTTCCGGATACGCGGCATTGATTTTGACCAGCAGTTTTATGAAGGCAAAAAGAACCTGTACATGCCGCAATTTTTTAAAGAAAACGAGCCCTTTGTGAGCCTGGTCATACAATACCTGAACGCGGAAGTCGTGCGGCAGTACCAGCAGGAAGAACGTGCTTTAATTGCCCGCCGCATAAAAGCCCACCGGCATCGCATACGCGACCTCCGGGATGTGGTCATGACAGACCAGGTCTCGACGCCGGAAAAAATAAGCCGGCTGGGGCACGAACTGGCCCGTCATTACGACGACGCGGTATTCAGCCGTTGCACGACGATGGGAGAAATCATCGAAAGAAGCCTGAAGCGGCTGTTGGTCCGCAGCCTGGCCAAGAGACGGTACGTGTAAGCGGCCTGCCGGCGGCCCGCCATGTTCATTTTTTTACCGAAGCTATATTTAAAAGCCTTAAAATTCCCTACTTTTGACCCGCATTATATTTAATTTCTTATGCTATTAACCCATTTAGGAAGATATGCTTTGATGCTTAAGGGCATGTTTACCAAGCCGGAAAGCCTGAAAATGTTCTGGAAGCAATTCATGAAGCAGTGTGTGGACATCGGGCTCGGTTCCCTGGGTATTGTGCTGATCATTTCGGTTTTTATCGGCGGGGTATCGACCATCCAAACCGCCTATCAGCTGGTCAGCCCCTTTATTCCCAAATCCACGATCGCAATGGTCGTGAGAGATACGATGATCCTGGAGTTTTCGCCGACGATCACCTGTATCGTACTGGCCGGCGTGGTGGGCTCGAAAATCGCTTCCGAACTGGGTAATATGCGGGTGAGCGAACAAATCGACGCCCTGGAGATCATGGGCGTCAATCCAAAATGCTACCTGGTACTGCCGAAGATCCTCGCCGCATTACTGATGATCCCCATGCTGGTGGCGATTTCGGGCTTCGTAGGTATATGGGCCGGTAAATTTGCCGGCGAGGCTGCCGGTATCCTCTCTGCGCGGGATTACATGGTGGGCCTGCATTCGGAATTTAAAGCCTACAACATTTTCTTTGCCCTCACCAAAGCCTATTCTTTCGCTTTTATTATTTCCAGTATCTCTTCTTATTTCGGGTATTATGTACAAGGCGGCGCGCTGGAGATCGGTAAGGCCAGCACCAAAGCGGTGGTGGTGAGTTGTATATTCATTCTTTTGGCAGATTACGGACTGGCGGCCTTGTTGCTTGCCTGACCTTAAATAAACGTTCATGATTGAGTTGACAGATGTAAAAAAAAGCTTTGATGGCACACCGGTGCTCAAAGGGGTCTCTGCTACAATGGAAAGCGGGAAAACCAACCTGATTATCGGCACCAGCGGCAGCGGGAAGACGGTACTGATGAAATGCATGGTAGGCCTTTTTAAAATCGATTCCGGCGCCATTAAATACGGGGATACCGATCTTTTTAATATGGCGGAAAAAGATCTGAAGGAACTCAGGCAAAAAATCGGCATGCTGTTCCAGGGCACGGCGCTTTTCGACAGCATGACCATCGAACAAAACGTGATGTTTCCCCTGGATATGTTTACCAACCTGAGTTACCGGGAGCGCAAAAAAAAAGTAAATACCGTACTGGAACGGGTTAACTTAAAAGATGTCAATAAAAAACTCCCCGCGGAGATCAGCGGCGGGATGAAAAAAAGAGTAGGTATCGCCCGGGCCATCGTGCTCAACCCGAAATACCTCTTTTGTGACGAGCCCAACTCGGGGCTGGACCCGCAGACCTCCATGGTGATCGATAAGCTGATCCATGAAATCACCGTGGAATACGACATTACAACGGTCATCAACACGCACGACATGAACTCCGTCATGGAAATAGGGGACAACATCCTGTACATGTACCAGGGGCACCGGCAATGGGTCGGCACCAGTAAAGACATCATCTACAGCGAAGACGAGCAACTCAACAACTTTATTTTCGCCTCTGAATTTCTGCAGGACGCCAAACAAATGCGCCAGATCGAAATGAAAGAAGGCCGCAAAGAGCGGCCCTAGACCGCGTTTCAGGCTTTCCGTTTCAGGCTTTCCAGCATATCCTCGGTCATCGCGGCCAGGTCGTATTCCGGCTTCCAGCCCCAGTCCTGACGCGCCTTGCGGTCGTCAATGGAGGCCGGCCAGCTGTCGGCAATGTCCTGGCGATAGTCCGGCTGATACGCTAAAGCGAATTCGGGGACGTGTTTTTTAATCTCTCCGGCTATGTCTTCCGGCGAAAAACTCATGGCCGATAAATTATACGAGCTGTGTAATTTCACTTTCTCCGCGTCCGCCTCCATAAGTTCTATCGTCGCCCGGATGGCGTCCGGCATATACATCATCGGCAGGTAGGTATCTCTCGCGATGTAACTGGTATACCTGCCGTCCTCCACGGCCGCCTGATACATCTCTATGGCATAATCAGTGGTTCCCCCACCGGGAGCGGACTTGTAACTGATCAATCCCGGGTAGCGCACACTGCGCACATCCACGTGAAAGTGGTGATAATAATAGTCACACCAGCGCTCTCCGGCCATTTTACTGATGCCATATACCGTAGACGGTTCAATGATGGTATGCTGCGGCGTATCTCTTTTAGGAGAATTGCTTCCAAACACAGCGATGGAACTGGGCCAATAGACCTTTTGCAAATTTTCTTCCTTGGCTACTTCCAGCACATTCAAAAGGCTCTGCATATTGATGTGCCAGGCCAGATCCGGATTCTTTTCCCCGGTAGCCGAAAGAATAGCGGCCATCTGATAGATCTGGGTGATGTTGTGCCGGATCACCAGGACGTGTAACATCTCCTTATTCATGACATCCAGGGTCACATAAGGTCCGGTGTCCCTTAACAGGGGATGCTCGCTGCGTAAATCCGAAGCGATCACACTTTCGGCCCCATACATTTTCCGTAAAGTCAGGGTAAGCTCCACACCGATCTGCCCGCAGGCACCGATAATGAGTATTCTTTCTTTCCTTGCGCTCATCTGTTTTTTTGTTTAAGCGGCAAATATAGCAGGAATTTCTCTACCGGTAATCCCTACCGGTGGCGCGTATGTGGACTTTTTTTTCTAACATTGCTTATTCTTTGATAATCGGGGTAGAATAAGCACTCCCGTTGAGTTTAAAATTTTTTATATGCATCAATCATTCGCTAAAAACGCCTTGCTGTCCCTTTTATTGGCCGCTGTTGTTTGTTCCGCCGGGGCCCAGCCGCTTCGTCACGCCTGGTCGCCGGAGCGCTTACGGTTTGGCCCCCAACCGGACCTTCCGGAACTAACGGGTTTTGAAGGCATACAGTGGGAAGAAAGCGGCCATTTGTTTACACGGCTCATCAAACAAGGCCGGCAATACCAGATCGTAGAGTATGACCCGTCCCATGATTTTGCGGAAACAACGCTGGCGACCTCCGCCGACCTGACGCCGGAAGGGCGGGACTCACCGCTTCAAATTGCGGGCTATAAGTGGTATCCCGAAAAAGAGAAGCTGCTCCTGTTTACCCATACAAAAAGAGTGTGGCGCGCCCATACGCGTGGCGACTACTGGGTTTTCGATAAAAAAAACCACCGCTTGTTTCAACTGGGCGGGGGGCTGCCTGCATCTTCGCTGCAATTTGCGAAGATCTCACCCGATGGCACTAAAGCGGCTTACGTCAGCAAACACAACATCTACGTCGAAGATCTGGCCGGCGGGGAACGAAAACAATTGACCACCGATGGAACAGTCAAAATCATTAACGGCACCTTTGACTGGGCCTATGAAGAAGAACTGTTTTGCAGAGACGGCTTTCGCTGGAGCCCGGACAGCAAGTCGATCGCCTATTGGCAGATCAACGCCACCGACATCCGGGACTACCTTATGCTCAATACCACCGACTCGGTTTATTCCTTTGTGATCCCCGTGCAATATCCCAAAGTAGGCTTTGATCCTTCCTCCGCGAAAATCGGGGTAGTGGACTTAGCCACCGCCACTACGCGGTGGATGCACATTCCGGGAGATCCCGTTCAACACTACCTGCCCCGGATGGAATGGGCAGGCAACAGCCAGGAACTCATGGTGCAGCAATTTAACCGCAAGCAAGATACCTGTAGGTTATTCCTGGTCAATACCACGACCGGCCTGGCGGAAAATATTTATACCGAAAGTGATCCCGCCTGGATCGATATCAATTATTTCTGGCAATATGACCGGCCCGGCTGGGATTGGATCGATGGGGGAAAGGCCTTTCTCTGGCGGACGGAAAAAGATGGCTGGCGGCATGTATACCGCATCAGCCGCAACGGCAAAAAAGAAAAGCTGATTACCGAAGGAAAATATGACGTGATAGATATAGCCGGCATAGACAGAAAAAACGGGTGGCTTTATTTTTATGCTTCTCCCCAAAATGCCACCCAGAAATATCTGTACAAAATAAAAACCAACGGCAAAGGCGGACTCACGCGCCTCTCCCCTATGGACGAAAACGGGACCCATTCCTATGACGTCTCTCCCGACGGGCTTTATGCCACACACACGTTTTCCAACCACAACACCCCGCCGGTAAAAGAATTCATTGCCTTGCAGCCGTATGAGGCGCTCAAGACGCAGCCGGCCCGCCTGGGCGGGGAAATGCTGGATCGCATGCTGCGCAACCCTAAAAGCTTTTTTACCATCACGACGGCCGAAGGGGTCACCATGGACGGCTACATGATCCGGCCATCGGATTTTGATTCGACCCAAAAATATCCGGTCTTGTTCTATGTCTATGGTGAGCCGGCCAGTTGCACCGTGAAAGATAATTTCAGCCCTAACGAATGGTACCAGCGACTGGCCGACAAGGGCTATGTCATTATCTCCGTAGATAACCCCGGCACCCCCGCCCCTAAAGGCAGGGACTGGCGTAAAGCCATCTTTCAAAAGATAGGTACCGGCAATATCCACCAACAGGCGATGGCTGCAAAAGCGCTCTTTCAAAAATACGCCTGGATCGACACCACCCGTATTGCCGTATGGGGCTGGAGCGGGGGAGGATCCTCCACGCAAAACCTGTTGTTTCAATACCCGGAGATCTACCAGACAGGCATGGCCGTAGCCGGCGTTTCCAACATGCTGTATTACGACAATATTTATGAAGAACGTTATATGGGGTTGTTGCCGGAGGACTTAAAATATTACCAGGCAGGCGCTTCGGTCAATCATGTCCGGGGGTTAAAGGGTAACTTGCTGATCATCCACGGCAGCGGAGACGACAACGTACACTATCAAAACCAGGAAGCCTTGATCAACGCCTTAGTAGCCGCGGGAAAACAATTCGCGATGATGGAATACCCGAATCGTTCCCACGGCATCTCCGAAGGGAAAGGAACAACGGTGCATCTTTATACTTTATTAACACGTTATCTGACGACTCATTGTAAGCCCGGTGCAAGATAAACGGAACATATTATCCAGCCCGATCGAATACCTGAAGGGTGTAGGCCCCAGGAAAGGGGAGCTGTTGCGCAAAGAACTGAACATTCAAACCTTTGGCGACCTGCTGGTCCACTTTCCGTTCCGCTATATTGATAAGTCACGGGTCATCGCCATTAAAGACATCGCCTCGCATGAAAACGAGTATGTGCAGGTCACCGGAAAGATCATACGCCTGGAAACGGCAGGAGAGAAAAGAAGCAAGCGCCTGATCGCAACGTTACGGGACAGTACGGCGGAATTAACGCTCATCTGGTTCAGAGGCATCTCCTGGATACAAAGGTCACTGCAACTGCATCAGCCGTACAATGTATTCGGAAAAGCCACCTGGTTTAACGGGGCGCCACAGATCGCCCACCCGGAAATAGAATTGCGGACCGCGGAAAATACAAGTGGGAAAAGCCACCTGGACCCGGTTTATTCCGCTACCGAAAAATTAAACGCCTGGGGGCTGGGCGGGCGCGCGCAGGCCAGGCTGACACATACGCTGTTTGAAATCATCCCCGCCGCCGCGCTGCCGGAGAACATCCCCGCTCCCCTGTTACAATCATTCGATCTGATGGCGCGGGCTCCGGCCTACCGGGCTATTCATTTTCCGAGGGACCAGGAAGAACTCCGCCAGGCACAACTGCGCCTGAAATTCGAAGAATTTTTTCTCGCCCAGATCGGGCTGTTGCGGATAAAAATGAACCGGCACCGGCTCTCCAAAGGCTGGAGCTTTGAAAAAGTAGGCCATTGCTTCAATACCTATTATCACGATCACCTTCCTTTTGAGCTTACCGCCGCACAAAAAAGGGTTTTACGGGAAATACGCGAGGACACCCGTTCCGGCAGGCAGATGAACCGGCTGCTGCAAGGCGACGTGGGCAGTGGCAAAACAGCGGTAGCCCTACTCAGCATGCTGCTGGCCATCGACAACGGCTTCCAGGCCTGTATGATGGCCCCTACCAGCATTCTGGCCCAGCAGCACTATCAGCATATTGCGCCGGCGGTAGCCCAAATCGGCCTGAGGACGGCTTTACTGACCGGAAACGTCAAAGGGAAAAAACGCAAAGACATACTGGCGGCCGCAGCCGACGGGACACTGGATATTATGATCGGCACCCATGCCCTGATAGAAGAAACCGTTGTCTTTAAAAACCTCGGCCTCGCCGTCATAGATGAGCAACATCGTTTCGGCGTGGAACAGCGCGCCCGCCTGTGGGCCAAAAATGAGCTTCCCCCGCACATCCTGGTGATGACCGCCACGCCTATTCCGCGGACACTGGCCATGACGATCTATGGTGATCTGGATGTTTCGGTTATCGATGAGCTCCCTCCCGGAAGGAAGGAGATCGTTACCGTCCACCGCCATGAGAACCAACGCGCGCACGTGATGAACTTCATCCGGGAGGAAATAAAAAAAGGACGGCAGGCCTATATTGTCTATCCGTTAATCGAAGAATCGGCAAAACTGGATTTTGAAAACCTCATGACGGGTTTTGAACAGGTAAACGGTTATTTCCCGGAACCCGACTATTACATCAGCATGGTGCACGGCAAACAAAAAGCCAACATAAAGGCAGCCAATATGCAACGTTTTGCCTCCGGAGATTGTCAGATAATGGTAGCTACTACCGTTATAGAAGTAGGGGTGAATGTGCCCAATGCGACCGTCATGTTGATCGAGAGCGCTGAAAGGTTTGGTCTCTCGCAATTGCATCAGCTGCGGGGGCGGGTAGGCAGAGGCGGCGAGAAATCGTATTGTATATTAATGACCGGAGAAAAACTCGGCAAGGACAGCCGGTTAAGAATGAACGTAATGGTAGAAAGCAACAACGGCTTTTTAATAGCGGAAAAAGATATGGAACTGCGGGGGCCGGGAGATATTGAAGGCACCCGACAAAGCGGTGCGCTCAACCTCCATATTGCTGATGTCATCGCCGATAAAGCCATTCTGATGGCCGCGCGCAAAGCCGCCGAAGGACTGTTAGAAACAGACCCTGCCTTGGAGCAACCTGACAATCAATGTCTTAAAAATTATTTGCTGCAGCAAAAAGACAAAAACATTTGGAGCAGGATCTCCTAGGCGGATAACAATAGGCACGGAAAACTGTTAATTAATCAGTAGATTAGCAATTATGAATAAACCTTTCCCGGGCAGGCGATTGCCGGTTGCTGTTTTAATCTTCTTTTTGTTTGGTATGCTCTTACTGAACAGTCGGTCCTATGGCCAGGGCCGCCTGCAGTTTCAAGAAAACAAAGGACAGTGGAACCCGGCGGTCTTATACCGGGCGCAGCTGCCCAACGGCTACATCTACCTGCGAAAAACCGGGATTACCTACAGCCTGCTGAGTGGAACAGACATGCAGGCACTCCGGGAAAGGGTACACGGGCACATACACGCGTCGGACTCCGCGCAGTTGCCTTATGATAAAGGCCCGCGGCACAGCTCCAACCGGTACACCGGCAACAACCGCACCGCTTCCCCGCCGGGCGGGGACCTGCCCCTCGCCATTCACGGGCACGCCTACCAGGTTAATTTTTTAAACAGCAGCCCCGCCACCCGCATTACGGCGGATCAGCCGTCAAAAGCCCGGTACAACTACCTGATCGGCGACCGCTCCCATTGGGGACAAAACGTCCGGGCTTTCGGCGGGATCACCTACCAGGACCTCTACCCGATGATTGACATGCACCTGTATTCGGACCGCCAGGGATTAAAGTACGACCTCATCGTCAAGCCGGGCAGCGACCCGGAAGATATCCGTTTTGAATACAGCGGGGCCGACGCGCTGTACCTCAAAAACGGGCACCTCTATATAAAAACCAGCGTAGGAACAAATATCGAGGTATCTCCCTACGCCTATCAGGTGATTGACAACAGGCGCGTGGAGGTAAGGTGCAAGTACCACCTCGAGGGCGACATACTAACTTTTAGAATCGGCGCGGAATACGAGCCCGGCCATACCCTGGTGATCGATCCCAATTTTATTTTTGCGACCTACAGCGGATCCAATGCCGACAACTGGGGCTACACCGCCACCTACGACAGGGAAGGAAATTTCTATATGGGCGGTATCGTTTTTAGCTCAGGGTATCCGGTTACCCCCGGTGCTTTCCAGGATTCCATCGGAAGCACCGGCAACTACGGAAACGGCGGTTTTGATATCTCCCTCAGCAAATTAAGCCCGGACGGCACCCAGCTGATCTACGCGACCTACCTCGGCGGCGACAACGCGGAACAACCGCACAGCCTTATTGTCAACAGCAAAAACCAATTGATTATTTCCGGGAGGACAAGGTCGACTAATTTCCCGGGGGACCGCGTGGGCAATGGGGGCGGCTGGGATATGATCCTCACCGAGTTAACCGCCGACGGAAGCAACACGGTCGGTTCCCTGATCATCGGGGGATCCGGTGATGACGGGGTAAACATCGCGGATAAATACACGCCGGTACAACAAGGTTCGCTGACCTATTCGCTCCGGCGCTTTTACGGAGACGACGCCCGCAGCGAGGTTAACCTGGACGCACAGGAAAATATTATTGTGGTAGGTTCCACACAGTCGGACAAAGACTTTCCGGTAACCTCCGCTTTTCAACCTGCTTTCGGCGGCGGCCTGCAGGATGCAGTGGTCATCAAGGCGGATCCCGACTTGTCCGGCCTGCAGTGGGCTTCCTATCTGGGCGGATCTGAAAACGACGCGGCCTATGTATTGGACTTTTCAAATACCGGTAATATCTATGTCGCCGGCGGAACGGAAAGTTCCGACTTCCCCGGCACTTCAGGGACCTTCCAGCCAAACATAAAAGGCCATGCCGATGGGTTCATCGCAGAGGTCCGTGCGAATGGCAGCTCCTTGGTCAGGGCCACTTACCTGGGAACAGGCCAGAGAGACCAGATATACGGCATCCAGTCCGACAAAGACGGTGATATTTATGTGGGCGGCACAACGGAAGGCGTCTGGGACTTTCCCGGTGTCATCCATTTCCCGGCCGATGTTCCCAACGGAAAACAATTCATTGCCAAATTCAACAGCGGCCTCACCGACATGATCTATACGGCTACTTTTGGCTCCACGGGTTCACAAAAAGCTTCCCAGCCCAACATCTCTCCCACCGCTTTCCTGGTAGACCGTTGTGAAAACGTCTACATGTCGGGATGGGGCGGATCAATAGATGTGGCCGGCGGAGCCTACGCGACGCAGGGTACGCGCAACCTCCCCATTAAAGATCCACTGAACATCGGGACACCCGATGGAAACGACTTTTACTTTTTTGTGATGAAAAAAGATGCGACAGACATCCTGTTCGCCGATACTTATGGGCAAAATGGGGGCTTCCCGGATCATGTGGACGGCGGCACAAGCCGTTTCGACCCCACCGGCGTCATCTACCAGGCGATCTGCGCCAATTGCGGCGGAGGGACGATCTTTCCCACCGGACCGCCCGGGGTATACAGCCGGGAAAACGGGAGCCTGACGCAGGGATCCGGTGGCAGAGCCGCCTGCAACGAAGTGGGTTTTAAAATTGCTTTTAACCTGGATGGTGTCCGGGGAGGCGTCGCGCCGCTGGATCGCAGGCATCTGCACTGCTATCATGAAGAGGTAACGTTTATCGATACGCTGTATGGCCGCCCGGCGGAATCGTGGACCTGGGATGTATTTAAAAATGATACCACCAACCACATTGCCGGTCCCGAGATAACCGATACCAGTGTATTCCATTACACCTTCGACGAGGTAGGCAATTACATTGTAAGAATGATCAAGTATAATCCGGGGGATTGCATCGAACGGGACACCTCCTACACTAATATTCGCATAGGCGACAACCCGGCCCGCTTAAAGCTGCTTTCCAGCAAGCTGCCTCCCTGCAGCAGTTTTAAGTACCAGTTTGTCAATTTATCGACAAGCGACAAAATCAACCCCATAGAGGACAGCAGTTTTGTATGGAACTTCGGGGACGGTAGTGGCAATGTTCCGCAAACCAATGATTCCATGATCCACTTCTTCCCGGAAGCGGGGAATTATACGGTTCGGCTAACCTTAAAGGATACGGCCAACTTTTGCAACACGCCGCTGGATTCCGTAGTGCTCATCAGCGCTTCGGATATCTTAGAGGCGGGCCTGCAGGCGCCGGAAACCGTCTGTTCACCGGGGACCTATCCCCTTACCAACACTACCCTGGGCGGAACGAACTACATCTGGACCATTACGCGGCCGGATCAGACGGATACGACCATAGAGCGGGGAGATTTGAATAGCGTTCAATATCCATTCGATGCCCCCGGGCAATACCACATCAAATTGGTGGCAAGAGATACCGTATGTCACGAAGCCGACAGTGTCGAAAGTACGCTGACCGCCTATCCTCACCCGTCGGCATCATTTACGGTTACGACCAATCAGCCGCATCAGGATACCGTTGTAAACGCTGTGTTCTATTTCAACAATACCTCTCAGTCCAACTTTACCGGGGTGGACAGCACGCTGAACTATTTATGGTATTTCGGGGACGGGCATACTTCTACCAAGAAAAACCCCTGGCATCTCTATGCGAAAACCGGTACCTACCAGGTGAACCTGATTACCACCAACCCGGCCGGTTGTTCGGATACCGCTACCACGAGGGTTACCGAAAAAATCATCCCCGCTTTAGACGTACCCACTGCGTTTACCCCGGGTTCAGGTGATATAAACAGCCATGTGGCACCCAGAGCCTTTGGCATCGTAAAAATAGATTTTCGCATATACAACCGTTGGGGGCAACTGGTCTACCACAGCAATGACCCGGAAATAACCTACCTTCCGGACAGAGGATGGGATGGTACCTACAAAGGCAAACCACAGGAAATGGACGCTTACGCCTACATCTTGAATGTGGTATTTGAGAACGGGGAAACAGCAACTAAAAAGGGCAGTATTACGTTAATACGTTAGTAAAAGGAGAGAAGCAGGATTTATGTTAAAAAGACGGTATTATATCATTGTGGTTTTAGTGATTTGTGGTTGGAGTACCGGTGAACTGCAGGCACAGGACCTGCACTTTTCCCAATTTTTCAATTCTCCTTTAACGGAGAACCCGGCGAATACCGGTTTTCTTCCCGATGCCAACTTTCGTTTCGGCGCCAACTACCGCAATCAATGGGCCGCCATCGGCGTGCCCTACAAAACATTTTCCGTATACGGAGACGCGCAGTTGTTGCGTGAGCGCTGGTATTACGGCTGGTTAGGAGTGGGCGGCGTATTGCTGCAGGACGAAGCCGGCGCCGGAGCCCTGAAGTCCACCAAAATGTACCTCTCCCTCGCCTACCATCAACTGCTCGGATTTAACAGCCTGCTCTCTCTGGGCTTTAACGGCGGGCTGGCTACGAAACGTATTGACATGTCCAAGCTCACCTTTCCGGACCAGTTCAACGATCAATACGGCAAGTGGTTTTTTGACCATCAGATGCCGACCAATGTGATGATCGACCAGCCTTCCATTCATTATTTTGACCTTCAGGCGGGAATGAATTACGCCTACTTCCCTACAGACAACATTTACATCAACCTGGGGTTTTCGGTACATCACCTGAACCGGCCTAAAGAATCGTTCATCAAAGACGGAAACAATGAAATTGGCCGGCGTTATATTGGCTTCCTCAATGCGATGGTAAAAGTCGCCCCCAGGGTAATCATCAACCCGAACGCTTACTATACCAGCCAGCGGGGAGCCAGCGAAACGGTTTTTGGCGCGTGGATGGCCTACAACCTCTCCGGACCGGGTACGGGAGGCAGATATCAATTGTTGGGGGGAGCTTATTACCGCTGGGATGATTCGTTCATCCCCGTTGTCGGCTACCAGTTAAAAAAATGGCGCATTATGTTTAGTTATGATGTGACTACCTCATCGATGAGCACTGCCAATCACCACCGCGGGGCTTATGAGTTGTCATTGACCTTTGTTGGCGCTTATTCCAAACACATGAGCTATAATAAGAAAGTTTACATGTGTCCGCATTTTTAATATTTTAAATTTTTAATCCCCCGTTTATGCTTTGGAAAAAAACCGGACTTTTTATTCTGTTGGCAGGTATTATTTACACAAGCCGTGCGCAGACAACGTACTCCTCCGACAGCCTGATACAAAAAAAAGGCGGCTTCCAGAAAGAAAAATTGTTTTACGGCGGCAACCTTGGGCTGTCTTTCGGTTCCATTACGTACATCAACTTGTCCCCGCTGATAGGCTACCGGTTTTCGGACCTGTTTGCCGCCGGCCTTCAGGTTAACGGCCTGTATGAGTCCGCCAGGTATAAGAACCTGAGCAACAGGACGACCCGAAAGGAACGCTATGGCATGGTGGGACTGGGAGTGTTCGGAAGGGTCTATCCAATCCCGCAACTATTTTTGCACATACAACCGGAACTTAACTACGTCATGGGGAAGGTGAAATACTATGATCCGCCTGCGGAAGACAACTACCATAAGATGGTACCCGCTTTTCTGGCGGGTGGCGGCTATTCCCAAAAAATAGGTCCCAACAGCGCTTTTGTCATTATGATCCTCTACGACGTCTTACAGGATGAAAGCTCCCCTTATGGCAGCAAACCCATTTTCCGCGCAGGGGTAAATATTGGCTTTTAGTAAACTACCCACCCACGCTAAAGCGATGGGACGGACTTTAAACCTGACAACGAATGCAAAGCGCAATACATAGTCGATTTTTCAGGCCTGTTTACAGATGCCCCGAAAAGTTTGACTTTAAACGTCAGTTTAATAACACAAACTAAATGGTTACAAGAAAATATTTTTTAGCTTTAAACAGCGTTAGCGTGTCGCTTACCTCCCACCGAGCCTATCGGCATCAGTGGGTTTCACGCTCCATATTTTGAAATATTCCTTTATCACGGTAGAAGGAAATATAGGGGCCGGGAAAACGACCCTTGCCAGTATGCTGGCAGACCATTATGACAGCCGGTTGATCCTCGAAGAATTCGCTGACAACCCGTTTTTACCGGCCTTCTATAAAAACCCGGAGCAATATGCCTTCCCGCTTGAACTTTTCTTCATGGCCGAGCGCTATCAACAGCTCAAGACGGTCATCGCGAACCCCGATCTGTTCTTTCAAAGCACCGTATCGGATTATTTATTTATTAAATCCCTGTTATTTGCCAAGACGAATCTTTCCGGCGACGAAATCACGCTTTATGAACGCCTTTTTCATATTATCCATTCCCGGATTCCCCAGCCGGATCTTTTAATATACATCCATGTACCTATTGGTCAACTGCTGGGGAATATCCGCAAACGCGGCCGGGAATATGAACAGGATATTCAGACGGATTACCTGGAAAAGCTGCAAAACATGTACATGAATTATATTCGCAACCAGGCCGGCAATGTACTTTTAATAGATGCCACCGATGCGGATTTTGAACACGACACAGCGGTCTTCGCAGACATAACAAAAGCCATAGAAAGAAAAGATAACAAGGGTATAACACGATTACTCCTGGCGTAAAGGACAGGCTTTTCCCCGATTTCCGTACCTTTATAGGGGAACTGCAGGCACCACAAACCATAAGACTGTTTTTTACTTTGATTGGCTGCGTTAAAAAAAATTACCGGGAGCCCGTCCGGGTTACTGCCTCCGGTTAAACAACCGGTCAACCGGGTTAACAGGTTAAGACAATTAAAGTACAAAACGAAAAGAAAAAATTCAGCTATGCACAAAACCATTAACGCGATTTTGAAGATAAGCGCAGGCGACGGGAACTGTTACCCGGACCGTGGTAGCTTAAAAACATTACCCCTCCTGGCTTTGACTTTGGTTTTTGTATCCACCGCATTCGGCCAAACGCTTGAGCGGGTATATTTAAATCCGAAGGATAGCACAAAAAACAGATATATCGCCGTTAAACCGGAGGAAGGCCCCGTAAAAGCGTTTATGTTTTGTATTCCGGGGGCATTTCAAACACCGGAATACGTATTGCAGCAGACTACCTTGCCCTCGTATGCCGCGCAACAAGGTATTTTAACCATCATTCCGGTATTTTCCACCGGCGTTTCCTCCTTCGGGTTTGACAGCCTCACCCAGCGATCCTTGAGAGAGATGCTCCATGTTGTCATCAAAAAATACCATTTACAGCAAAAGGCTTTTTTTATCGGGGGGCTTTCCATTGGCGGAACTTGTGCGGTAAAGTATGCGGAACTTGCCGTCCAGAACGATTACCCGGTTAAACCCGCCGCGGTATTCGGTATTGACCCGCCCTTGGATTTTGAACGTCTCTATAAGGCGGCCATCCGCATCATGCGCTTGTCCGTCAACCAGCGGCCAAAGGATGAGATCCCTTACCTCATCGGAAGAATTCAAAAAGAAATGAAAGGGACGCCCAAAACCGCACTTCAAAACTTTCATCGGCTTTCTCCTTATTCCATGTCCGATACATCGCAGGCGGCAGTAAAAAATTTAATCGACACCCCTTTGCTGTTCATTGCCGAACCGGATATTAACTGGTGGCTGGCCAACCGCGGCTATGATTACATGAATATCAACGCCATAGACGAAGCCGGCATGATCAATGAATTGCAACGCCTGGGCAACAGGAAGGCCCGGCTGGTGGTCACCCATCACAAAGGATACCGGGAACCCGGCCACATCAGACATCCGCACTCCTGGAGCATTGCCCAGCCCAAACAATTGGTTAACTGGTTACTACAGTACCAATGAAAGACCAGATGAAAATCCCGGCTTTGGACAATGTCTACAATCAGCATCTATGCCTACCTTAAAAAACGTACGGATCGTCCTCACCTTTTACCGGAAGTTCTTCTGGGCTACGAGCTTGATAACCTTATGCTGCATGGTCATTTTTTACACCTATGGCCTGGAGACGTTTTTCGTAATTTTCTGGTTTAAGGTAATCACGCTGGCATTGGTTTTATATTTTGTAAACACTTTTAACAACAAAGATTTTTTCTATTACCAAAACCTGGGCCTGTCAAAAGTCCGCTTATGGACGATCACCTTTTCCCTGGATTTTATTTTATTTATTTTGTCCCTGGTCATAATCTACCACATCAGATGACGCATACCTTGAAAGCAGACAGCATTATTCTGGCATTCGGAACAAAACGTGTGTTGTCGGATATTTACATTAAGTGTGAGACTGGAAAAATCACCGGCCTCTTAGGGCGAAACGGGCAAGGTAAAAGCAGCCTGATGAATATTGTGTATGGCACGTTAACCACCGAAAGCAAATCCATCCGTTTTGACGATAAACCCGTTTTCAGCGCCTACAAAAGGCCGGATCTGCTGCGCTATCTGCCCCAGTTTAACTTTATGCCCGGGGGGCTGACCTTAAAGCGTATTTTTTCAGATTTCAACCTGGGTTATTCCCCCTTTGAACGCTACTTCCCGGCGTTTAAATCAAAATATAAGACGCGGCTAAAGAATTTATCGGGTGGTCAACGGCGTTTGGTCGAGGTGTATGTTATCCTAAAAGCCAAGTCCCGCTTCGCCATGCTCGATGAACCCTTTTCTCATATAACGCCTTTGCAGATTGAAAAGATCAAGGAGCTATTAGACGACGTAAAACAGGAAAAAGGTATTCTTATCACCGATCAGCTGTACAGGCATGTTATCGGCAGTTGTGACAGCCTCTATGTATTAAAAGACGGAAAAACATTTCTAACAAAGGAAGTGGCAGATATGGACAAGCTGGGTTATACGAACCTGGGAAAAAGATAACAACCGGTCAATAAACAAAAGGCCTGATAAACGGGAAATTGGAAACGGTCTTTGCCGCCAATTTGTTTTTTTTGAAAAAAACCGATATCTTAGTGAAAGTAAAACGGGAACGGAAATACCGTTTTTTCACATCGTCCGGAGGCGGAATGCCACCGCAAGCCTTGTCAAAAGACGGCAGCCCTTTAGGCCGCGCAACTGATGGCGAGGCCGGATTAAAATAACAACGACGACCTTAAATCCGCACAACGATAAAATTAGTTCTGTAATCCCGTTTAAGTAAAAAGCCTTCTCAACCCCAAGCTATGACTACCCGGAACAATCACGATGAACGCATAGCGAATATGACCTTCGCCGCTGTCTATCCGCATTATCTCGCCAAAGTAGAGAAAAAAGGAAGGACAAAAGAAGAATTACATCAGGTCATCACCTGGCTAACCGGTTTTGATAAGGAAAGCCTGCAGCAGCTCATTAATGAAAAAGCGACCTTTAAAACATTCTTTCAGCAGGCTTCCTTAAACCCCGATGCCCGCCTGATCACCGGAGTAATATGTGGTTACCGGGTGGAGGAAATCGAAAACCCGCTGACCCGCCAGGTGAGGTATTTAGACAAGCTGGTTGATGAATTAGCTAAAGGCCGCAAGATGGATAAGATCTTAAGAAAGCCTGAAAAGGCATAGCCCGGCTGCCGGTTGTCGTTTTAAAGTACTTTCAAGCCCGATTAAAAGAAACAGCATACCTCCGTAAAGCCAGGAAGGTCGTTGTTCTGCCATCCCCGTTCGTTCCCCGCGCTATTATGAAAAAAAAGATAATTAGCTTACCTTGTAGCGTTATTTCGATACACTCTTGTTCCGCGCTAAATAATTCACAGAATGCTAAAAAGAATCTTCACAGCGGCGTTGCTTGTCTTGCTTATGGGATCGGGCATTGCCTTCCTGCCGCAAAAGCCGCTGAAAGAACAACTGATCAAAGCATTAGCTCTTTTTCACGACCATTTTTTTCAGGAAAAAGTATATCTGCAACTGGACAAAGACTATTACGCCGCCGGAAGAACCATCTGGTATAAAGCCTACATTATGTTGCAGCGGCAGCCTACCGAGCTCAGCAGCATTTTATATGTAGAGCTGCTTGATAAAAAAGGAAAAGTATTGCAGCGCAACAAACGCCCGATAAATGGCGGGGGCGCCTATGGCAACTTTAAACTGCCGACGGACCTTCCCGCCGGCGACTACCGCATACGCGCCTATACCATGTGGATGAGAAACTTTGATCCGGCTTTCTTCTTTAGCAAAGACATTCATGTATACAGGCCACTGGTAAAGGAAGAAAAATTACCTCCTGCTCCCGACACCGCATCCGGTGATTTCTCGGTTCAGTTTTTTCCCGAAGGAGGTGACCTGGTGGATTCCATCAACAGCGTGGTCGCGTTTAAAGCGATTAACGCGAAAGGCTATCCGGCAAAAGTACGGGGCGTCATTCGGGACCGGGAAGGCAACGTCATTGACTCCATCCAGTCGGTGCATGATGGCATGGGAAGCTTTTCCTTCATGCCCCTGCCCGGGCAGACCTATACCGCTGACATGACCGACAGCAGCGGAATGACCAAAACATTTACACTACCCGCTGCCCAGTCGTTCGGGGTCACCCTGCATCTTGTAAAGGTCAACAATGAAAAAGTATTTTTTCAGGTACAACGGCGGGTAAGCGGCGCTTCCGATAAAGGGTTATACAAGCTGGCGGCGCAGATACACGGACAACTTATCTACTTTGCGGGAATTGATTTCAGTCAGGGCTATACCGGTGGGCTCATCCCTATTAAAAGCGATCCGGCGGGAATCATGCAGGTTACTTTATTTTCCACAGAAGGCATTCCGCTGGCTGAACGACTGGTCTTCCTCAAAAACGAAACGGTCCGGCTGCCGCTGCAGCTCAGCACGGATACCGTTTCCCTCAAACCGCGGGGGAAAAACGTGTATACGCTGCATCTTCCGGACAGTGTCCAGGGTAATTTTTCTGTAGCCGTAACCGATGCGGACCAAGTCCTGCAATCTCCCGATCAGAACAACATTATTTCCCACTACCTGCTTACTTCCGATATCAAGGGGCATGTTTACAACCCGGCCTGGTATTTCCAGGCCGATGACAGCGCTACCCGGCGCGGGCTGGAGCTGGTGATGCTAACCAACGGATGGAGAAGATTCGAGTGGCGGAAAATATTGAACAACCAATACCCTGATATCAAGTTCGCCCCTGAGCCCAATGGCCTGCATTTCCTGGGAAAGATCTATACTAAAAAGGGACCGGTCACTACAGGCAGCGTTTCTATGATGCTCCGCTCGCCTATCGACTCTACGACCTATTTCATTTCGGGCGCGGCAGAGCCGACGGGGTACTTTAAGATTGATCACTTGTCCTTCCTGGATACCGCCTACCTCTACTATAAGGCGATGGATACCCTGCACAAAAGGAAGCCGGTGGAAGTAGAATTCGCGGAGGCGCCTGAACCGGAATACCGGCTGCTCAACAACCGGATACTTCCGGGGGAACTGCCGGTCTCTGACCGGCTGCAAAACTACCTTGAACTGGCCGGGCAGCGTAACCAGCGAGACCAGTACATCAGCAACCGAACCATTTTGCTAAATGAAGTGACGATTACCGCCAACCGCATCCCCAAGGAAGAGACTACCGAAGAACGGTATACCAGCGGCATGTTTAAAAGCGATAACGGGTATACTTTTGACCTGACCGACAAAACGCTTCCCTACACCAATATTTTACAGTTCCTGATGGGACGGGTGCCGGGCCTTATGATCGGGCCCAACCCCGCCAGCCCCAGTGTGAGATGGCGTGGGGGCACTCCCGGATTCTTCCTTGACGAGATCCCGGTAAGTGTAGAAGAGATCATGAACGTACCGGTAGACGACATCGCCCTGGTAAAAGTATACCGTCCACCGTTTATGGGCGGATTTGGCGGAGCGGATGGAGCGATCGCTATCTATACCCGTAGGGGAGGTGACCGGAACTTTGATCCCGGAGCCGGGTTTTTAAAGAAGCCGCTGGTAGGTTACACCATTGTCCGGCAATTTTATTCGCCCGATTATTCGGTAGATAAAAAAGTCAATGAATTAGCCGACAATCGGGCTACGCTCTACTGGGATCCGCTATTGAAAACAGATTCCACAACGCATGACCTGAAAATATCTTTTTACAACAGCGATATTACCAAACGGCTGCGCATCATTGTCGAAGGCATTACCAGCAACGGAAAGATAGCGCGGATAGAAAAACTTGTCGAATAATCGCTGTCATCCGCCCAACAAGGCCGGTTGCCTATACAAATTAGCGCCGATCTCTTCCTTTTTCATCGGATAGATCGGCGCCTTTTATGCGCATAGCCCCGCCGGTTCAGCGGGATGACATCCCGTTTTTCTTCATATCGTTACTCTACCGTGACGGTAATGGAAGCCGCCAGCTGGCTGCCGTAAGAACGGTGAATACCATCGGCAAACTGCAAGGTAAGGGTATGCTTCCCCGGAGGCAAAGTAAGTTCTGTCTCGGTCTGTCCTTTCCCAAAGTGCAAATGAGCGGAGTCGGTAGGAACCACCGTACCCGCGGCCATGGAGTCTCCCGCGTCGATGAGAATATGGTGATGGCCATAGCCTTCCTTTATCTCGCCGGACGGTTCTACCGTCATCCCGTCCACGCCCATTTCTACTTTAAAAGGAGACGATACGGTTTGCCCGTCTTCCAGGTTTTTAAAGAACACCTTTGCATCGGCGGGAACGGGAGGCAGCGCCCCTGCATCAGCGGACGCCATCTGGCTGTGATCCATTCCCTCCATCTGCATGGAGTCGGAAGAAGCATTGTCGTTATTTTTGCCCGCATTGTTACAGGCGGTAAGCCCTAAGAACAACAGGGCGGCAATGAAACTAAGTTTTCGCATAGTAATTTCTTTTAAATGAACAATTGCAATTTTACAAGGGGTAAAAGTAGCATAAAAAAAAGACAAAGCCGAAAACCTTGTCTCTTTATCGGGGTGGCTGATGGGACTCGAACCCACGACCCTCAGAACCACAATCTGATGTTCTAACCAGCTGAACTACAGCCACCATTTTGGGAGTGCAAAAATAAAGCATTTAGCACACATCTTCCAAATAGTTTTTTTATTTGAACCCTCCTCCAGCTATTTTTATTTTCTTTGCATTTCTATTTTTTAAACAGCAACAAGATATGCTCATTTATCTGATCCCTTTCATCTCGGCATTCATTGGCTGGATTACCAACCTCATCGCCATTAAAATGCTCTTCCATCCCCGCAAACCGGTCCGGTTGTTTTTTTTCACCCTTCAGGGCATCTTCCCCAAAAGACAGCAACAATTTGCGGAAAAGCTGGGAAAACTGGTAGCCGATGAGCTGCTGTCATTCGAAGACATCGCCAAAAAGCTCACGGACAAGGAAAAAATCAACGCCATATTACCCGATATCGCCGATCGCATTGAAGATTTCCTTCGTTACAAGTTGACCGATAGCATGCCTGTTTTATCTATGTTCATCGGCGACGGCACCATAGAAAAAATAAAAACGGTCCTTACCAAAGAAATGGAAGACCTGCTTCCACAACTCATTCATAAATACGTTGAAAGCCATCGCAGCGAACTGGACCTGGAGAAGATCGTGACAGAAAAAGTTTCCGGTTTTTCCTCCGACAAGCTGGAAGATATTCTCAATGGCATCATGAAAAAAGAATTTCGTTTTGTAGAAATAATAGGCGGCGTACTGGGTTTTCTGATCGGGCTGGTGCAGGTGCTGATCACCTTCTGGGCCTGACGTGGCTCATGCCGGCGGCCCTCCGCCAAAACAGACGGCATCCCGATTAAATACGAAGGCGAAATTTTTCGCTCCTACTTTTTTTGTGCGCCTTTTGCCTTTTCCATCCATCACAATTTAACATTCTTTAACACAGAGGTCCGGTACATTTGCAGCGATCATCGGTGAATGATTTTAAAAAAATGATTATGTTGAAAAAGTGGATTCCCCTGTTTATTTTTGGTGCCCTTCTGCCCTTATTGACGAACGCGCAAAACAGGTCGCAAAACAGATCTTTCGGTGCCGCAAACGGCAGGATTTACGGAAAAGTTATTGACGGCTCGACGCAAAAAGGCGTAGGATTCGCGACCGTCACCGTCTTAAAACCGGCCGACTCAACTATTGTCTCCGGCGTCCTGACCGAAGAAAACGGTGATTTTTCCATCGACAACCTGAAAACCGATTCCTATATTCTGCAGGTTAAATTCATCGGCTATGAACCGCTTTATAAAAACTTTTCCCTGGCACCGGGACAATCTACCCAAGACCTGGGCAACTTCGCGCTCAAGGAATCTACCGCCCAGCTGAGCGCAGTAGACGTTACGGCTCAAAAAGCGGCGTATTCCATGAGCCTGGACAAAAAGGTATTCGATGTTTCCAAAAGCCTGACCAGCGTTGGCGGCTCGGCAGAAGACGTTTTAAAAGAAGTACCTTCCGTGATGGTAGATATAGACGGAAACGTTTCGCTGCGAAACGGCAGCCCGAAAATCTTCGTCAACGGCAAAAGCACCACCCTCACGTTGGATCAGATTCCGGCGGAAACCATTGAGAAGATAGAAGTGATCACGAACCCGTCGGCCAAGTATTCGGCCGAAGGCATGTCGGGCATTATTAATATCGTCCTGAAGAAAAACCGTAAACCCGGTATCAACGGACGTTTAAGCGCCGGCGCTGATACGCGTGGCGGTTATAATGGCGGCGGCAACCTGAATATCTACAAAAACCCTTTCAATGTTTCGCTGAGCTATTTTTTACACCACAGGAACAGCCCGTATACCGGCACCACGCAGCGGGAGAACCTGTTCAATAACTCTACCCTGGCGCAAACCTCCGATGGCAAACGCTATGGGCAATTTCAAATGGGTCGCGTGGGGATCGATTACTTTATGGACAACCGCAATACCCTTACCCTGCAGGGGGGTATCGGTGGCGGGGATTTCAACAGCAGGGAAACGCTGACCAGCGTCTATGACTTTACCGACGACCTGCTGGACTCTTCCAGCATACGTAAAACCAGGGACCAGCACAACTTCCGGTTTGTTTTTGGTGATCTGGACTATAAACACACCTTCAAAAAAGAAGGCCATGAAATAACCGGCAACCTGCACCTCAGCAAGTCCGATCACGGCGGCAGCGGCAACTACTTCACCTCATTTTACGATCACAGCGATAAGCTCGAGGACTACCACCTGGACCAGGAGAACAGGCAAGATGGCGACGGGGTGCGTTTCTCCGGTCAGGCAGACTATGTAAATCCACTCACGGAAACCATTAAGCTGGAAGCCGGGTTAAAATACAGCGACAGAAGTTCCAATAGCGACTATGACGTCTATGACCTGATAAAAGCGGGTAATGCGTCCGACACCGTCCACAACGAACTGCTCTCCAGCGATTACAAGTACGATGAGAAGACCTATGCCGCTTATGTACAGTTCTCCCAGGAATTTAAAAAGTTCGGTTACCAGCTGGGACTGCGTGCTGAGCAATACAGCTACTCGGGTGCGATCCCCAGTGAAGGAAAAACATTCGAACCCACCAACGGTGAATTGGGACTGTTCCCAAGCGCCTATCTGACCTATAAGATCACGCAGGGGGATCAGTTGCAACTGAACTACAGCCGCCGCGTAAACCGCCCCAATTTCTGGCAGCGGATTCCTTACACGGACTACTCCGACCCGCAGAACCTCCGGAAAGGGAATCCCGACCTGAAGCCGGAGTTCACCAACTCTCTGGAGTTTTCCTATAACAAGTTATTCGGACAAAGCAACTTCCTGGCTACGCTGTACTACCGCAATACCAATAATGAGATCATTCGCTATTCTGAGCCCTACCACGGTTCTCCGGACACCCTCATCTCCTACTCCATCAATGCCAACAGCAACAACGCTTACGGCGCAGAATTCACCTTGCAGACACAACTTACCGACTGGTGGAATTTTACCGCCAACTTCAACCTGTTCCAAACAAAGATTTCAGCTACCCTGAATAAAAGAGAAGTCACCACCGACGCGTTAAGCTGGTTTGGGAAGATCAATACGGAAGCCATGCTCCCGGCGGACTTTAGTGTCCAGCTCTCTGGAAATTACAGTGGCCCCACGCCTACGCCGCAAGGGAAAAATTATCGCTACGGCAGCCTGGACCTGGGCGTGAAGAAATCCTTCCTGAAGAAGAAAAATGCAACGCTCACGCTAACACTCTCCGATATCTTCAATACCGATAAATACAAGTCTATTTACGAAGTGCCCGGCGTATTTAACCAGACGAGGATACGTCAAAGGGAATCCCGCTACCTGCGGCTTACCTTTACCTACAGCTTCGGCAAACAAAACTTCCAGTTGTTCCGCCGCAAGGCAAACAAGTCCTCGCAGGGCGGAGGATCTGAAATGCAGCAAATGGGGGGTGGAGAAGGATTCTAGAAGCTTCTGGCGGCAAAGCGTTCATCGGTGGCGGTGAGGTTGTATTCTACAATCTCATAAACGGCCAGCTGATACTCGTCAAAAGGGTCTTCAGCTACGATGCGCTGGGCTTCTTTACGGTCAGTGGCCTTGCAGAGAATAAATTCGCCCGTATTCAGTTTCTTCCGTCCACAACAAATAAAATGACCATTATTGACATACTTGTCCAGGTACATCTTGTGTTTCGGGAGGTACTGCTCTACTGCAAAATGCGGCTTGATGTATTGTAAAATAATTAAAAAAACGGACTCCATTATCAGTGTAAACCTTTAATAAACGTAATTAAATGCAACTTGGCACACAATCCATGCCAATTTATCCCGAAAAAAACAGGTATGATTTTTTCTTATAATTGTAAGATATGTGCAAAAACAACCAGATCTTTATTACCGGTATCTTTTTATGCCTTTTGCTGCATTTGACATTATTGCCTTCCCATGCCCAACAAAAAAAAGTGCAAAAGGTTCAGGCCTTTTATGACAGCACGGCGATACCGGAAGTTTTTCAAAAAGTTCCTGTCGGATTCCGGCTTATTTTTACCGATCAGTCAACTGCTGCTACCAGGGGTTTCCTTCATGGAAGGATCCGGTGGCGGGATCTAAACATCCGGACTGCCCAGGGCACCATCCATAACGGAGAACTTACCTTTGACCCGGAAAAAGTGTGGGAAAACAAGCACCGGGTGTCTTTCGATATAACCTATGCCGACACGACGCTGCATTGCGATCTAGCCCTGCCCTATCTGCAAGAAATTCATTTAAATTTGTTCGTGGACAGCATCAAACGGGAGGTCCCTTTTTATTTAAATACCGAAGGGCATTTCAGCAGTGGAAAGGTCTATCCGCTGGATACGGGAAAACTCCGGTTCTATACTTCCGCCGGAGCGCTTACCGGCAATGTTTTGCAGCTTCCTCAAACGGACACCGCCACAAAAAAGATCAGGATAATAAGTGTCTTTAAGTGGAATGAAGCAATTTCCGACAGCGCAGTTGTCCCCGTTAAGACCCACATTGAAGACGTTCATCTGCCCACCGAAAAGGAGCTGCTCCGACAATGGAAAAAGCAAAGAAGACGCGATTGATTTTTTTGGAAACAAAAAATTGAATACTTTTGCGTGCGGCAGGTCTTGCACGACCAGCTCCTACTTAATCCCCCAGGACAGGAATGTAGCAAGGGCAGGTAGTTGTAGCGGTGCGATGTAAGTAATCTGCCGTTTTTTTTATAAGGTTTTCATGTCTTGCGCATTGAACCATCCTTCGGTACCGTCCACCAACCTGACCTTCTTCCAGTTTTCAACAGAATCGAGGATCTCTACTTTCGCCCCCTTTTGCAAATACTCAATGGAAGAGCTGTTGTTATCCGGCGCTTCCCGCAAAGGCTGCTCGATATCAATAACAATGGCGGTATCATGGGTCGTAGCCGCTACCCTTGAGAAGATCGCGCCGGCCATAAAAAAGCCGAACAGCACCAGCAGCGGAATCCAAATCCATCTAAGGAACGGAGGCGGTATTTTAGCAAGTCCTTTCCAGCCGATAAAGAAAATTAATATCCAGAAAAACACTATGCTGCCTATCAGCCAGGCGTTCACGGACAAAAAATGCAGCACGACATGCCACCAACGAACAAAAAACAAAGTAGGCAACTGCTCTATTTTATTGGATGCCTGCAGTTGCGCCAGCCTGAGGTTGTGTTGAATTTGCTCATTACCCGGGTCCTGCTGCAAGGCTTTGGTAAAATAATAAACCGCATAACCCGAACGTCCGGAATTGTAACTCGCGTTCCCTGCATTAAAAAACAATGCCGCGTTATCATAGCCTTCGTCAATCAGCCCGGCATAAATAGCCAATGCGGAATCATAAGCCTGCTTTTGGTACAGGTGGTTGGCCCTGTTAAACCGCTGCTGTGGCTTTTGGGCAAACACCGATAAACAGGCGATGAGCCCGAGGAGTAATAAGATGCTATGTTTAAATCTTCTTTTCAAAATAGCTGTTATCAGGATTTTTTTAGTTTACTTTCCAGTTCACTAATCACTTTAATGGCTTCGCGGTAGGTATCCTCCATGTGTTCATGTGCGCTTATCCCCGCGTATAGCGCCATTTCACAACGATCCAGCAGCGCAAACAAGCTTTGCAACACCGTACCGTTTACGTCCTTTTCCTTTAGTTTATCTGCTGCCTTCTCCTTGGTCAATTCAGCAAGCGGGATGTTCAGCTTATGGCAAAGATATCCCCATACCGCATGGGAAACCTCTTCATAAAACAACTTGCCTTTATCTTGTTTTAAATATTTCCCGGCACGGCTCAGCCTTTTTAAGGCCACCCTGTTGGCTTTCTTATTCTTGAGTAATACCTGGTCTGCGAACAAAGCGTCACGCCTTCTCTTCCACCAGAGCAACAGAATCAAAACAATCACCGGCAGCAACATCAACAGCCAGTGCCACCAGCTGCCAAACCAAAAGGCGCCGGTCCTGCTCCAGGCCAGTTCACCGGTCCGGATAGGCAGCAGGGCATTGTCAGCGGCCACAGGGCTGCCGGCGGCTGCGGTTTCCGGTTGATTTTTGCCGGGGCTTACCGCCAGGGTATGGGGCTTTGTTTCGATGGTCTTATACTGCCCGGCTACCGGATCAAAGTAGGAGAACTTTACTGCCGGAATGGTAATGGTGCCCGCGGAATTAGGCATCAGCACATAAGTAAAGGTCCTGCTTCCGCCGAACGGATTGGTATTGTGAAAATTATCCTTGACTTTAGGATCGTAGCTCTCCAGGCTATTGGGGAAGCGGATGTCCGGCGCACTCAGCAAGTTAACATTGCCCTTACCGCTGATGGTAACGGTAAAGGAAACAGCATCATCGGTAGTCAGACTTGTCTTATCCACGCTGGAGTTGATAGAAAACTCCCCCACGGCATTATCAAAATTCTCGGGTTTGCCCGCTTCCGGCAGGGGCTTTACATGAATTTTGACTACGGGACTGTTCATGTTGTAGTCGTACTCGTGGGAGACGAGTTGCATACCGCCGCCGAAGGCCTGCTGGAAAAAGGGGTCATTAAACGCGTCCTGGAAAAAAGGATCATTGAAAAAGCCGGAAAAAGGGTTGCCGCCGCCTTGTGATTTTTCCACCGTATAAAGCTTCACCTGATTTTCTATCTCCACGGGGTCCAACGTCTGCCATCCCGGCTGCAGTGGAAATAACATCGTTTTCCGGAAGGTAAAAACACGGTACTCTTTCCCATCTATCTCCGTCAGGTGTGGCCGGAGCGGGTTGGCAATGGGAAGATCATGGGTGGAAAAACCTGAAAAGGAAGGTACTTTTACCACCTTGGAAGAAGTGGGCAGACGCGTATATAATTTGTAATCAGCGGTAATCTGCTGTCCTACGTAGACGTCTTTTTTGTCGACTTCCACCTTTACAAAGACATTCTTTTTGATCTTTTCCATGGGGTCTTGCCCCTCCTGTAAGATAGCCGGGTGGTTACGCAGCCTGCGCAATTGCGGGGAGGAAGGAAGCGGACGGGAAGGAGCCGCCTGCGGTTGACTGGCGGAAGGATTGCCACTGCCTTTTATCACGGTTATCGTCACGGGGTTGGAACGAACGGCGTTTCCATTGATCCGCACACTCGCTCCTGCTATGGTAAACCGGCCCACAGCCGTCGGCTTGAGTATAAATACAAAGGAGAGCTCGCGGGTAGTATGTCCATTGATGATACTGATCGACTGGCTTTGGGAGTTTTGCAGCACCTCGAACCCCTTAAAGTCCGGCGCGTCAAAACCAGAAACTTGCGCAGCATTGCTGATCGTAAACAAGACCCGGAAAGGTTCTCCTACAGCCACCTCGGTACTGCTGGCTTTCGTCTCAAATTTCGGGTTTTGGGCATACAGTCCTCCTGCAAGCAAACACAGTACAGTAAATATAAAAG
>CAYRJM010000001.1:0-184569 GCA_964424665.1 uncultured Chitinophagaceae bacterium | reverse complement strand
GGCTGATCCCCCTCAGGAACCGTTATGGTTTTCTTTTCATAGCCGATACTGGATACTTCCAGTTCTTCTCCTACCTTCGCAGCAAGCGTGAACTGACCGTTCACGTCGGCGGTTGTTCCGGTGGTTGTTCCAGATATTACAATGGTAGCGGCAGGAACGGGTTCTCCTTCTGCATCTACCACCTTACCGGTGATCGTCTTTTGCTGTGCCCAGCCGGAAGAAAAGACAACAAGCAGCAGCATGCTTGTCAGAAGTAGTGCTCTTTTCATGATTGTTGTTTTTAATGGATGATAATGGTTTGGTTTTGAATCTAAAGAGAAACGTTTTGTTGTAATTTGCTATGGATTTTACTGTTTTCTATGACCAATGCGGCGGCCCCTATAAGACTAGCTTCTTGCTTGAGATCTGATATTACTATTTTTGTATTTTCTGCCAGCCGGGGGATACAGTATTGGTTTAAGGCATGTTGAACAGGCGCCATTAATATCTTCTCCGCTTTTGCGCCCCTGCCGCTTAATACAATCAATTCCGGGTTCATGATGTGAATGAGAATAGCGATGCCCTTTCCCAGAGCCAGCCCGATCTGCGATAACAAATCAATGCAAAACTGATTGCCTTTTGATGCGGCTTCGATAATGGAGTCGCTCATGTATTTGACGTCTTTGGGTTCGACCCCTGTATTGTTTCCCTTATTGATCTCATCAATGGCTTTTTGGGCCATGATCAATAAAGAGGTTTCGGTCTCCAGGCATCCCCGCTTCCCGCATTCACACAGAATTCCATTGTCACTGAGCGGGATATGGCTAAATTCTCCTGCATACCCGGTTTCACCTCTGAACAGGCCGCCGTTGACAATCATGCCCAGTCCGGTTCCCCAACCGATATTGATGATCATCGCGTTGTTGGTGCCTTTTGCCTTGCCAAAGGTCCATTCTGCTAAGGCCGTCAGGCTTGAATCGTTGTCCAGGAATACCGGCAGTTGTAATTCTTTCTCGAGAAAAGCTTCGTGACCGACTGCTAGCTGCTGGTTGAAAAAGGTGTAATTGACTCCTTTTTCTTTGTTGATAAATCCAGGCATGGCAACGCCGACCCCGAATATCCGGTCAATAGGAATGGAGGAACTGGAAAGGTAGGTTTTTATTTTTTCAGTTAGGATCTTTAACGCATTCTTGGTATGATGCAGGTCCAACTCAAAAGTTTCCACTGGCGTGATCTGCTGATGAGAAAGGTCAAATATGGCTAGAGAACTAAACAATTGGTCCATCGCTACTGCAACAAGGTACCCGTAGTCGGGGTTTAAGGAATAGCTAACCGCTCTTCTGCCTCCGGTGGAGGGGGCATGCCCTTTGGTAATGACGCAGCCTTCGGCAATCAGTTGGTTTAATTCTTTACTCACCAGTGGGACGCTTTTATTTAGCCATTTGCTTAAATTCGAGCAGCTTTGTCCGCCCTGAAAATACAGCCGTTTAAAAATGGCGTTTTGCAGGTGTTCGTCCTCCGTGGATTTTTTAATATTGTTTGTAGGCGTCTTCAAAATGGGGGATTTTTACGCTAAGTCAAGTAACTACAGCACAAACATAGCGCAAAAGTAGAAACTTACAAAAATATTTTAAAAAGTTTTGGTACTTTAATCGTTATAAAATGTTAAACGGTTGCTTTTCAGTTATTAAGATTATAAAAAAATAAAAAAGCAATATAGCTTTGCAAACGTTTAACTACTAGAGCAATAAATATGAATATCATCATAGAATCGGTGGAAACGTTGGACGTTCGTTTTCCCACCAGTTTATCCTTAGATGGGTCAGATGCCATGAATGCCGATCCGGATTATTCTGCCGCTTATGTGATCCTTCATACCAATCACCCGCAGTGGAAAGGACACGGACTGACCTTTACGATCGGCCGCGGCAACGAGATATGTGTGAAAGCCATAGAATCTATGTCGCATTTATTAATCGGATTGTCCCTGGAAGAAATTAAGGCCGATATGGCCGGTTTCTGGAGAAGAATGACCGGGGACAGCCAGCTTCGCTGGCTCGGCCCGGAGAAAGGAGTCATCCACATGGTTACAGGGGCACTGGTAAACGCCGTCTGGGACCTCTATGCGCGCGTCGAAGGCAAACCCTTGTGGAAACTTGTGGCCGATATGACTCCGGAACAAATGGTTGCCTGCATTGATTTTACTTATCTGACCAATGCCATAAAGCCCGAAGAAGCGCTTGAAATTTTGCGAAAACAAGCCGACACCAAAGCAGAAAGAGTGGCACACCTGCAACAAAGAGGTTATCCGGCCTATACGACCTCTATAGGCTGGTTGGGTTACTCCGAAGAGAAGATCCGAAGACTTTGTCACGAAGCCCATAATGAGGGATGGACCCATTTTAAAATGAAGGTGGGCAAAAATATTGAAGAGGACGTGCGGCGGGCGGCGGTAATCCGTCAGGAGATCGGTCCGGATAAAAAGCTGATGATGGATGCTAATCAGCGTTGGGAAGTAGATGAGGCAATAGCGAATATGAAACGACTGGCCGCCTATAATCCGTGGTGGATCGAAGAGCCTACCAATCCCGATGATATTCTTGGCCATTTGGCCATTAAAAAAGCTATTCACCCGATTAAAGTAGCTACCGGTGAACATTGTCAGAACAGGATTATGTTTAAGCAGTTGATACAATCCGGTAGCATAGACGTTTGTCAGATCGATAGTTGTCGGGTAGGCGGAGTAAATGAAAACCTCGCGATCTTACTGATGGCGGCTAAGTTTGATATCCCGGTATGCCCGCATGCCGGCGGGGTGGGTTTGTGTGAATATGTGCAGCATCTTTCCATGATCGATTATATTTGTATCAGTGGCTCACTGGAAGGCCGGATGATCGAATTTGTGGATCATCTGCATGAACATTTCGAAAATCCGGTATGCATTCACAACGGCTGCTATATGCCACCGGACAGACCAGGATACAGTATTGAAATGAAAGCGGCATCTTTGAGCGCCTATACTTTTCCCGGCGGCGAAAAGTGGATGGCCCTGAAGAAAACTATATCTGTATAATATATTAATACCTCATGGAATTAAAATATGATCCCCGTTATCCCAATGTCGAATATTTGAGACGAAAAGCCAGAAAACGGGTGCCGGGCTTTGCCATGGATTATCTCGAAGGTGGTTGCAATGAAGAAGTTAACCTGAGAAAGAATACGAGTGAAATACGGGAAGTCGAATTAATGCCGCAATATCTGGTTAAACATGGCGGATCAGATATGAAGACCGAATTGTTTGGTCACCTTTATGACGCGCCTTTTGGTATAGCTCCCGTAGGATTACAGGGGTTGATGTGGCCCGGAACACCGGAAATCCTGGCAAAGGCCGCCTTTGATTTCAATATCCCCTTTGTACTGAGCACCGTCAGCACGGCTAGTATCGAAACCATCAGCCAAATAACCGAAGGTCGCGCATGGTTTCAACTGTATCATCCGGCCGAAGATGAACTCAGAGATAAGTTGCTTCGCCGGGCAGAAGAAGCCCAGTGCCCTGTTTTAGTGATGTTGTCTGATGTGCCTACTTTTGGTTACCGCAGTAAAGAAATAAAAAATGGACTGGCCATGCCGCCGAGAATGACGCTGCATAATGTGCTTCAGATTATGAGCCGTCCTAACTGGGCGCTGCAAACCCTTTTTCATGGGCAGCCTTCCTTCAAGACAATGGCGCCCTACATTCCTAAAGGGATGAACATGCATCATTTGGGGTTGTTTATGAATAAAACTTTTGATGGCCGTCTGAATGAAGATAAAGTGAAGGCGATCCGGGATAAGTGGAAAGGGAAGTTGGTACTGAAAGGTGTGTCAAGTGAAGAAGACACGGAAAGAGCAATCCGGCTGGGCCTCGACGGCATCATCATTTCCAATCACGGCGGCCGTCAACTGGATGCCGGGCCATCCACTATCCAGGTACTTAAAAATATAGCTCCGAAATACAAAGGTAAAATTAAGATCATGATGGACAGTGGGCTGAGAACCGGACCTGACATCGCCCGTACGCTGGCCTGCGGGGCGGAATTTACTTTTATGGGACGTACCTTTATGTATGGCGCTGCTGCGCTTGGGAAAAAAGGAGGCGTGCATACGATCTCTATTATTAAAAGACAATTGCAGCAAGTCATGGAGCAGATCTGCTGTGAAAGGGTGGCCGATCTGCCGAGACATTTAATATAAAGGAAACCAATAGGAATAAGATTAATTTTTTAAGTTTTCATCCGTTGGCGCCACGAAGCAATTGCTTGAGATGGGCGGTAAAACCCGCTCTCCTGTTCCCCGCCGCTTATGTTGTATTTTCTATTGACACCGCTAGTATTCCTGGCTGTGCCTTATTGCAGTACAAAAAGGCAGGGCTTGTCCACCGGGCCTCCCTGGAAATTTGGGTTACTAAGCAAAGGAGCCTGTACCGGCAGTAATGAACTTCCTTCACCCGCGTTTCACTTATTGCCCGGTGCGGTACGGTAATCCTGTTATTTTTCCTAACTTCGATGTTCATTTATTCATTTAGAAAAACAAGCATGTCCGTAAATAAAAAAATAAAACGCGTTACAACGCATACGCTGCAAAAACTAAAAACAGAAGGCGAACCCATCAGTATGTTGACGGCCTATGATTACTCCATGGCACGAATATTTGATGACGCCGGTATGGAAGTCCTTCTGGTAGGGGATTCCGCTTCCAATGTAATGGCCGGCCATGAAACTACGCTGCCCATGACCCTGGACCAGATGATCTACATGGCGTCCGCTGTGGTAAGAGCAGCACAAAGGGCGCTGGTAGTTGTCGATCTTCCCTTCGGATCTTACCAGGGGAATTCTAAAGAAGCGCTTAATTCCGCTATTCGCATCATGAAGGAAGCGGGCGCGCACGCCATTAAACTGGAAGGCGGGGAAGAAATAGCTGATACGATAAAAAGAATCGTTTCTGCGGGTATTCCGGTTATGGGCCACCTGGGGCTTACCCCGCAATCAATTTATAAATTCGGCACATATGCCGTAAGGGCTACAGAAGAAGAAGAGGCCAATAAATTGTTGCAGGATGTACAATTGCTGGAGCAGTCGGGCTGTTTTGCGGTTGTATTGGAGAAAATACCGGCCTTGCTGGCGCAGAAAGCTACGGGAAAACTGCAGATACCCACCATCGGTATCGGCGCCGGCCCGCATGTGGATGGGCAGGTCTTGGTGATGCATGACATGCTTGGCATTAATAAAGACTTTAAACCCCGTTTTCTAAGAAGATATGCGGACCTTTATGCGGATATTAAGTCCGCAGCGGAAAATTATATCAAGGACGTAAAGACAAAGGACTTTCCGAACGAGAAAGAACAATATTAAATCAACAGCACATCGATCATGGACGTATTAAAAAAACTCGGACTGGACAAATTACATAGTGGCGCATCTACGGGAAAAAACTGGCTAAAAGCCAAAGGGAAGCCCGTGGTTTCTTTTTCTCCCGTAGATGGTAAAGAACTGGCCACTATAAATACCGCCAGCAGAAAAGAGTACGATCAGGTGGTGAAAAGTGCACAAAAGGCATTTGCTACCTGGAAAAATGTTCCCGCCCCCGAAAGGGGCGAGATTATCCGGCAGATCGGCCTGGCGTTCCGGGAAAAGAAAGAGGAACTGGGACGGCTGGTGTCCTATGAAATGGGGAAGAGCCTTCAGGAAGGCTGGGGCGAAGTACAGGAAATGATTGATATTTCGGACCTGGCAGTGGGTATGTCCCGGCAGTTACACGGGCTTACCATGCATAGTGAACGCCCCGGGCACCGGATGTATGAACAATGGCATCCGGTGGGGGTGACGGGAATTATTTCCGCTTTCAATTTTCCGGTAGCTGTCTGGAGCTGGAATGCTTTTGTCGCTTTGGTTTGTGGAGATACCGTTATCTGGAAACCCTCTGAAAAAGTACCATTATGTGCGATCGCCTGTCAAAAAATTATCGCGGGCGTTTTGGCTAAAAATAATCTTCCGGAAGGGATAAGTACGCTTGTGGTAGGAGGGAAACAGGTCGGAGAGTGGATGGCTGGTGATGAACGCCTGCCGCTGATCTCCGCTACAGGGTCGACCCGTATGGGAAAATCTTTGGCCGTAGCTGTCGGAGCACGCCTGGGTAAAACCATCTTGGAACTTGGTGGTAATAATGCGATCATTATCACACCGGAAGCTGATTTGAAGACCGCTTTGACAGGGAGTGTTTTTGGTGCGGTCGGCACCGCCGGGCAACGCTGCACGAGTACGCGGAGATTGTTGATTCATGAAAGTATTTATGAATCTTTTAAGGCAAAGCTGATCCAAGCTTATCGGCAACTCCGGATAGGAGATCCGCTCAATGAAAAGAATCATGTAGGGCCGTTGATTGATAAGGCCGCTGTTAAAATGTACTTGGATGCCCTGAAAGAGATCAAGCGGGAAGGCGGACGATTTGCCGTAGAAGGCGGTGTGCTATCGGGAAAAGGATACGAAAGTGGTTGTTATGTCAAACCCGCCATAGCGGAAGTAGAAAACGATTATCAGGTCGTACAACAGGAAACGTTTGCGCCTATCCTGTATTTAATCAAATACAAAAAGCTGGAAGAAGCTATTGCGATGCAAAATGCGGTACCACAGGGCTTGTCTTCTGCTATCATGACGCTGAACTTGCGGGAAGCGGAAAAATTCCTGTCTGTTAATGGTTCTGACTGCGGTATCGCCAGTGTAAATATTGGCACAAGTGGTGCTGAGATAGGGGGCGCTTTCGGCGGTGAAAAAGAAACCGGCGGCGGACGCGAATCCGGTTCCGATGCCTGGAAAGGCTATATGCGCCGGCAAACCAATACAATCAACTATTCTGACAAAGTTCCGCTGGCCCAGGGGATTAAATTTGATTTGTAAACAAGGCGCGTGGATTTTATACAGCGGCACCGGAGCGGAAAAATATTTTAAAAACAATAAAACCAAAAAATATACCTTTATGAACCCATCCCGTAAATTAATGACCCTAGAGGAGTTCACTATACAGGAACTCCGTAATTATCCCCGTGCTACAGGCGAGCTTTCAGGATTGTTGCGCGATATCGGCCTTGCCGCCAAACGTGTGAATGCCGAAGTAAACAAGGCCGGGCTGGTAGATATCCTGGGAGATGCGGGCCACGAAAATGTGCAGGGAGAATCAGTCAAAAAGCTGGACGACTATGCCAATAACTGGTTTATTGAAGTTTTACGTTCCGGTATTAATTGTGCGGGCGTAGGTTCTGAAGAAAATGAAGATGTGATTATCTTTAACGATGCATTAAGCAACAAATCCAAATATGTATTGCTGATGGATCCGCTCGATGGCTCGGGTAACATTGATGTGAATGTCTCCATTGGTACCATCTTTTCTGTTTATAAAAGAATTTCGCCTCTGGATAGCCCCGCTACCAAAGCGGATTTTCTTCAACCGGGTAGCGAGCAAATGGCAGCCGGCTACGTGATCTACGGCCCCTCCACCATACTGGTCTATGCTACCAAAAGAGGAGTAAATGGCTTTACCCTCGATCCTTCGATTGGAGAGTTTTGTCTTTCGCACCGCGATATCAAATGTCCGGCTCAAGGGGATATGGTATCTGTCAACATGGGCTACGAGCCTGATTTTAAAGACGGGCTAAAGCAATATTTAGCGGACCAGTTTGCAGCTCAATCCAGTTCGGTAACCTACCGCTATACCGGCTCGATGGTGGCAGACGTGCATAGAAACCTGTTGAAAGGCGGCGTTTTTATTTATCCGCCTACCGCTGCGAAACCGCAGGGGAAACTACGCTTATTGTATGAATGCAATCCATTGGCCTTCATTGTTGAGCAAGCAGGCGGGCTGGCCTACGCTGATAAAAATACACGTATCAGGGAGGTTAAGCCGGAGGCTATTCACCAGCGGTGCCCCATGATTATTGGTGCGAAGAACATGGTCGAGGACCTGCTTAGTTATTTGTAGATCTTCGGGCTAAGTATCGTACCTTGCAACCATGAAGGAACATATTATTTCTGTACAGGGCTTGGTGAAAAAGTATGGGGATTTCACGGCTGTATCTGGAATTGACTTCGATGTAAAAGAAGGCGAAATCTTCGGGTTGTTGGGACCCAATGGTGCCGGAAAATCCACTACGCTGGAAATTTTAGAAACGCTGCGTAAAAAAACATCCGGAACGGTTTTGATTGACGGCTTGGATCTGGACCGGCAAAGTGACCGCATCCGGCAAATTATCGGGGTGCAGTTACAAGCGTCCGGTTATTACCCTGGCCTGAAGCTTATAGAATTGATCCGTCTGTTTGCCGGTTTATACAATAAGAAGATACAACCGATGGATTATCTGAAATTGGTTAACCTGGAGGAAAAAGCCAATGCCAGGTACAAGCAGCTTTCCGGAGGACAGCAACAACGTTTTTCCATAGCTACAACCTTAATTAACCAACCGAGAATTATTTTCTTAGATGAACCAACAACGGGCCTGGATCCGCAAGCCCGGCGTAACCTATGGGATTTGATCCTGCGCATCAGAAATGAAGGCACCACCGTATTGATTACGACCCATTATATGGATGAAGCGGAAGTACTATGTGACAGGGTGGGTATTATTGATAGCGGGAAGATCATAGCAATGGCCGCTCCGGACCGGCTTATTGATAACCTGATAGCCAGTGGTTTTGAACGACAAAAAGAAGTAAAGAAGGCTAATTTAGAAGATGTGTTTATTAATCTGACCGGAAAAGAACTGCGGGAGGAAACTTAATGATTCCTTCGTTTCCCCGCCCCTTAGGTCGTGTTGGAGCGGGTCGACTGTGAGCTATTGTTTTCCAAATTTAACAACCCAACCATAAAACCATTTATCGATTAACCCAATGACTAAATCAGCATTAACACAACATATTTTCGAAAAAGGCTCTTACCTGTGCGTCGGGTTAGACACGGACCCGGAAAAGATACCGGATTGTTTGCGCAAAGAAAAAGACCCTGTCCTGACCTTTAATAAAGCCATCATCGACGCTACAGAAGACTTGTGTGTGGCCTACAAGTTGAATACCGCATTTTATGAGTGTATGGGTATGGAAGGCTGGAAAATTTTGAAAGACACAGTTGATTATATATCTGATAATCATTTTGTTATAGCAGATGCTAAAAGAGGTGATATAGGTAATACTTCATTGCAGTATGCAAAGACTTTTTTTCAAACGTACCAGTTTGACGCGCTTACCGTAGCGCCTTATATGGGGAGTGACAGCGTAGCCCCCTTTTTAACCTATCCGGATAAATGGGCTATTGTACTTGGATTGACCAGCAACAAGGGCAGCCTTGATTTTCAAATGGAACAGGCGGCAGACGGGTCTTTTTTTTATGAAAAGGTAATTAAAAAAGTAGCAAAATGGGGTAGCCCCGACAACCTGATGTTCGTGATCGGCGCGACGCGCGAGGAGCAAATCGCTGAAATCAGGCAATGGGTACCGGACCATTTTTTTCTCGTGCCGGGAGTAGGAGCACAGGGAGGTAACCTGCAAAAAATATCTGCATTAGGGTTAAATACAAACGGAGGGCTGTTGATCAACGCTTCCCGTTCGGTTATTTATGCCGGTAAAGACATCGATTTCGCAGACCGGGCGCGATCCGTTGCGGACAACTATCGCCAAGAAATGCAGGCTTATTTAAAAGAATATTGCTCGCACGGGTTGCTTTAAAAAGCGACCATTGAAGTTTCTTTTGTATTTTCGGCTTTTGAAACTATTGCGTTATGACAGACCGTTTTCAATCCCCCGACTATTATCAGGTAGAAGCGCTTTTTACTGAGGAGCATTTACTGATCCGGGATTCAGTGCGACAGTGGGTAAAATCGGAAGTTTCGCCCATTATTGAAGCGTGTTGTCAGGAGGCTCGTTTCCCCAAAAAGTTGTTGAAGGGACTGGCCGAATTGGGCTGCTTTGGTCCCTTTATTCCGGAAGAATACGGAGGAATGGGCGTAGACTATATCGCCTATGGATTGATGATGCAGGAACTGGAACGAGGCGATAGCGGTATTCGGTCTACCGCGTCTGTACAGGGATCGCTGGTGATGTTTCCCATTTTTACCTTCGGGAGTACCGAACAGAAAAAGAAGTATTTACCGGCCTTGGCAAAAGGCGAAATGATCGGTTGTTTTGGCCTTACAGAACCGGATCACGGATCGGATCCCGGCGGAATGATTACCCATTTTGAGGATATGGGAGATCATGTGGTTCTTTCCGGCGCCAAGATGTGGATATCAAATGCGCCTTTTGCCGACATTGCGGTTGTTTGGGCAAAAAATCAGGCGGGTAAGATTCAAGGGTTGATCGTGGAGCGAGGCATGGCGGGCTTTTCTACGCCGGAAACCAAGGGTAAATGGAGCCTGCGGGCCAGCGCTACAGGAGAACTGGTTTTTGACCGGGTAAAAGTGCCGAAGGAAAATATCCTGCCAGGGGTACAGGGATTACGCGGGCCGCTAAGTTGCTTGGATTCGGCGCGATTTGGCATCGCCTGGGGTACCATAGGGGCGGCGATGGATTGTTATGACACCGCGCTGCGTTATGCCGGCGAACGAACGCAATTCGGCAAGCCGATAGCTGCTTTTCAGTTGCAGCAAAAGAAACTGGCGGAAATGGTCACGGAAATCACCAAGGCGCAGCTGCTAAACTGGCGACTGGCTACCTTAAAAAATGAGGACAAAGCCACGCCGGCGCAAATTTCCATGGCCAAACGCAATGCCTGCCAAACAGCTATTCAAACCGCAAGAGAAGCCCGCCAGATTTTAGGCGCTATGGGCATCACTGGAGAATATGCTGTTATGCGTCATCTGATGAACCTCGAAAGCGTAATTACCTACGAAGGAACTCACGATATTCACTTGTTAATAACCGGACAGGATATAACCGGAATTAATGCTTTTAAGTAGACTATGAAAATATTTCTGCTCGGCTTTATGGGCTCCGGCAAATCGTATTGGGGAAAAAAACTTTCTACATCGCTGGACCTTCCCTGTTTTGATCTGGATAAAGAGATAGAAAAAAACGAAGGGCTGAGCATAGCGGCTATATTTGAAGCGTATGGGGAAGCAAAATTCCGGCAACTGGAGGCCCAATATTTGAGGCTGTTAGCCGAAAAGGAAGCGCTGCTGTTGTCCTGCGGCGGAGGCACACCTTGTTTTTCAGAAAACATGCAATTTATGAACAACAATGGAACTACCCTTTGGCTGGATGTGCCGGTAGCGGTAATGGTCACTCGGTTAAAGCGAAATAAAAATAAAAGACCTTTGATTAAGAACTTAAGTGATAGTGAATTACGATTATTTGTTGAAGAAAAACTTAAAGAAAGAAGGGCGTATTATGAACAAGCTCAACTGATTGTAAACCCCATAAAATTCGATATAACTTCTCTTACGCAAAAAATCAAATCATGCACAAACCTTATCTGATCATCGCCGCCTTGTTGGGGGCATTATCCGTTGCCCTGGGTGCTTTCGGCGCACACGGTTTACAAAAAATCGCTTCATCTGAGATGGTGGAAATTTATGAAACAGGCGTCCGTTATCAGTTCTATCATACTTTCGCTTTGTTGGCTGTAGGCATTTTGTACATCTGGTTTCCGGGCAAGTTAATGTCTTTATCGGGTTTGTTTTTTATAGTCGGTGTTTTGCTGTTTAGCGGTTCGCTCTATCTGATCACCTTTATGAAAGTTGCAGATAAAATAATTCCACCGGCCATTGGTGTGATCACGCCCATAGGAGGGCTCTTTCTCATTGCGGGCTGGGTAATGTTGCTTGTTGCCCTGATCACCAAAAAATAATTTTTGGCCGTAGAATCTGTTTTGACTTTCCGGCACCGGTTCCTCATCACTTTTGTGCGCACTGAGGCCAAAACTGTCTTCCTTTAAAAACTATTTTATTTAGGGTCAGGGACATGATAGGCGGGAGGAATTCGCTCTGGAGCCTCTTATTTCCTTGCTTGTGCGGGGTAACCTAAAGATTTCACCGACCGAAAAGGCCGGTTTACCGATAATAAGCGCGGTAAAGGCGATTGTGATTGGCGGAAGGAATTGCCATGCTGTATCTTTGTAGCCTAATTTTTAACGAATGAGTGAAGAAAGAAACAGTGAATTTGGTCACCACCGGGAGTGGACGGAAAACAGGATGAAAGCCAGGATGGAACGCCGTAATTTTCACCGCAGGCAGCGGGAGGAAAGGATCGCCTGGATGAAAGGCTGCAGGAAAAGACAGCATCACCGGGATTTTAACGAAGGGAAAGAATGGTTTGGCATCTTTATCATTCTGATCGGATTAATATGGTTAGGAAAAACATTTCTGGGGCCGTATCCCGATTGGTTGTTTAGCTGGCAGTCGCTGATGATAGCCATCGGACTGGCGCTGGGTTTTGCTTCCCGCTTTCGTAATAAGGCCGCCTATATTCTGATTCTGATTGGATTCGGCTTTATGGCTAAAGAGTATATTTTCCCCGAAATGGACCTGGGGGCTATTATCTGGCCGGTTATCATTATAGGCATTGGCATACTTTTTATTGTAAAGAAAAGGGAAGAAGATCGCATCCATCGCTATTTACGAGAACATCCCGAAAAGTTCAAAGATTGGCGGGAGCACTGGCACCGGGATTGTTTTTCCTCCCGCAGGACCCCGGGGGAACCATTAAAGGAAGAAAAAGCAGCACCCGATGCAACGAATCCTTCGTCTGAGCGGTCTAATGATCAACCGGAAGTTATAATTCCGGAAACGGAGAACAGGGGGGATAAGGCTCATTCCTCGTTGGATGACTGGGTGAATATTACCACCGTCTTTAGCGGAACACGCCGTACCATTATTTCTAAAAAATTTAAAGGAGGCGACATTGTAAATGTTTTTGGCGGGACGGAAATTGACTTGACCCGGGCGGATATCTCCGGTACCGTAACGCTCGATGTGACGAATATAATGGGAGGGGTGAGCCTGGCGATTCCTCCGAACTGGCAGGTAATCTATAAATGTACTTGCATTATGGGAGGAACGGATGACAACAGAAGCGGACTGAGACATGACCCTAATAAAACCTTGATTCTCACCGGTATCGTATTGATGGCCGGTATAGAAGTAAGAGATATGCTATGAGAACCCTTTTAAATTTTAGAACCTATGAACTGGTATATTGCTAAGCTGGTGTATCAAATTATGATCGACAATGGAGAATATGCTCCGCAGTTCGAAGAACAACTAAGGCTTATTCGCGCCAAAGGCCAAAAGGATGCATTACAGAAAGCCGCTAAACTGGGAGAGCAGGAGGAGACCTTGTTTTACAACTACAGGGATGAACCTGTTTACTGGAAATTTATTGATGTAGCAGAATTACGGCCGCTCCGGGAACTTAACAGCGGACTCCAGTTAGACTCTCATATTGAGCAGCCGGAGTTTGCGGAAAACTACCTGGCGCTTATGCTCAGTAAAGCGGAAAGCATCCGCCAGGAGGAAGATCCTGTTTTGTGACCGGTTCTTTTCTTTTTTTGAAAAAATTGTAAGCTGTGCCTCACCCTTTTTTGGTTAATAAAAATAAGGCCATTATCTACTTTATCGGTTACTGGGTGGAGTGGGCCGCGCTGCAGGTCGGACTGTTGAACTATTATGGCTATTCAGGTAGTGAATATGTGTGGGATGCGGTTATTTCCTATACTTTACTGGCCCTGATCTGTATCCTGGTATTGAATGTTTTCGTCTTTTACCAGCCGAAAAGAGAGGTAGGATTGTATTGGTATTTTCTGGCGGGCATGGCAACAGTGGTTTGGGTTTTCGCTGATAAATGGATACTGGGAGAATTTATTTATTCGGCCGATCAGCAACAATGGCTTGAAAACTCCATACCCGTACGCGTTTTAATCGGTTTTTTTAATGTCATCTGGCTGATGACTGCGGCGTATTTCCGGGAAAAAGGAGGGGCAGACCTGAAAGTAGAAGAGCGGAAGACCAAAATGGAGCAGTCGGTAAAGGATGCGGAATTATATAAGTTAAGGCAACAACTGCATCCACACTTTTTATTTAACAGCCTGAATTCCATTAACGCACTCATTCGCAATAAGCCGGATAAAGCGCGCGAAATGGTACAACAACTTTCTTCTTTTCTCCGGGGTACGCTGAAACAAGAAGAAAATCATTTTATTACATTGAGAGAAGAAATAGCTTATCTTAAATTGTATCTGGATATTGAAATGGTACGCTTTGGCCATCGGTTGAAAACAACTTTTGACGTATCGGACGAAGCACAAGCTTGTGAGATGCCACCATTGATGCTGCAGCCCCTGATGGAAAATGCGATTAAATACGGTCTTTACGGTGTTTCGGGAGATGTGACTATTTTATTTAAGGCCCGGTTTATCAAACCCTATCTTATTGTCGCGTTAAGCAATCCGTATGAAAAAGACCAGCAAATGCAGGATGGGACGGGTTTTGGCCTTAAGTCAATCAGCCGGCGACTGTATCTGCTTTTTGGAAGGGACGATTTAATGGAGACCCACCAGGATGAAAAAGAGTTTGAGGTGATTTTCCGAATTCCCCAGAAGGAAGATTTTTTAACTTTAAATATGGATGATGAAGACCGTTCTAATTGATGACGAACCACTGGCAAGAGAAATTGTGAAAGAATATCTGGAGGCTTACCCCGATATAGAAATAGCCGGAGAGTGTAATGATGGTTTCGAAGGAGTTAAAATGATCTCGGACGTTCAACCCGATCTGATTTTCCTCGATATACAAATGCCGAGAATCACAGGCTTTGAGATGCTGGAAATATTGGAGGAGCCACCGGCTGTTATTTTTACTACTGCTTTTGATGAATTTGCTATTCGCGCTTTTGAAGAGCAGGCTATCGACTATTTGCTCAAACCTTTTTCAAAAGAACGCTTTGATCAGGCCATCCAAAAATTTCTGTCACAGAAGACCGAACAAAAGGCAAAAACCCGGAATCTGCTGGATTCGGGAAGCAACATGGGTTTCCAAAATCGCGTTGTGATCAAAGACGGCAACAAAATAAAAATCATTCCGCTGCATGAGGTTTTGTTTTTGGAAGCGGCGGATGATTATGTAAAAGTACATACCGCGGAAAGAACCTATTTAAAAAAGAAGACCATGCGTTCCTTTGAGAACAGCATACCTGACGTGCAGTTTGTACGACTTCACCGCTCTTATCTGGTCAATATCTCTCAGATTACGGGCATACATCCTTTTGAAAAAGATCATCATGTGGCGCTGCTGAAGTCCGGACATAAAATCCCCGTTAGCAAATCGGGCTATCAAAAGTTAAAAAAAGTGCTCGACCTGTAAGTATTGCTTATTACTGTAGTTTTGTGATCTTCAGCATATTGGTCTGCAGGTGCGCTTCTATAGGCATGCTTCCGGTATTGATGACAACATCTCCTTCCCTGAGGAAGCCTCTTTCTTTCAATATCTCCTGTTCGTCGTCAATAATATCGTCGATGCTTTCTTCTTCTCCGTAGTAGAAGGCCCTGATGCCCCAACTCAGGCTCAACTGGTTGACCAGGCTTCTTACTTTCGTGAAAATATACAAGGGTGCCTTGGGGCGGTAACTGCTGAGAATAAAGCCGGTATATCCGCTTTGGGTCATGCCGATCAGGGCATCTGCTTTTACATCTTCTGCGATACGGCAGGCGTTATAACAAAGCGCGTCGCTAAGAAAGGTAGGGGAATGGGGTAAGGGAGTAAGGTTGCGATTGTATATAATATCTTCTTTTTCAACTTCTTCAATGATCCTGGTCATTGTTTCAATTACCAGAACGGGATGAGCGCCCATGGCGGTTTCTCCGCTTAACATAACGGCGTCCGCTCCTTCCATTACTGCGTTGGCCACATCGGTAATTTCACTGCGATTGGGCTTGGTACGTTCCATCATGCTTTCCATCATTTGGGTAGCTACGATCACTGGTTTGGCCCGGTGAATGCATTTACGGATGATGTTTTTCTGGATCATGGGTACCTGCTCCACCGGCAATTCTACGCCCAGGTCCCCCCGCGCAATCATAATCCCATCGGATTCTAAAATGATTTCCCGGATATTGGTTACCGCATCGGGTTTTTCAATTTTAGCAACGATTTTTAATTCGCTTTTATTTTCATCGAGTATTCTTCTCAACTCAACTATGTCGTTTACGTTGCGAACAAAAGATAAAGCGATCCAGTCTACATCCTGTTTGATAATAAAATCCAGGTCTTTCAGATCTTTTTCCGTAAGGCAGGGAAGCGAAATCTTAGTGTCCGGGAGGTTCACACCTTTGTTGGAAAGCAGATCACCACCGAGGGTAACTTCTGTCACTACTTCATTGTTGGGCGTGACTTCCAGTACTTTCACTTCTATTTTACCATCGTCGATCATAATGGTGTTACCAATTTTCACATCATTATAAAAGTTGGGGTAGGAAACATAGATTTTTTCTTTAGTACCCAGGCATTCTTCGGTGGTAAAGGTAAGTTTATCGCCAGGCTTAACACTCAATTTCCCGTCTTTGATTTTTCCTACTCTGATCTTCGGGCCTTGGAGATCACAAAGAATGGCTACATTATAAGGCTCTAGTTTATTGATCTTTTTTATGTTTTGAATAATTTCTCCTTTATTTTCCCAGGTGCCGTGCGAAAAATTAAGCCGGAATACGTTTACGCCGGCTTGTACAAGAGCGAGTAACTTTTCATACGAGTCGCAGGCGGGTCCTACAGTCGCCACTATCTTCGTCTTGTGGGCTGAATGCTGGCGACTGGCCTTATGATTCATGTTTTTATAAACATACTTAGATAAATTATTATTTGAGTTTCTTGTTCTTTTCATTATTTTCATTATTTAACTTGCGAGAATACGGGACATTTTAAACCAGTCGGGTGAAATTTTGTGGCTAGCTTTGACTGCTTTCTCAAGCGGCGTGTATTTCAACTTGTGATCGACAAGCCCGATCATGCAACTTCTTTTGCCCTCTAGGAGTGCTTCTACGGCAGCAAATCCAAGCTGGCTGGCTAACAGCCTGTCGGTACAAGTCGGTGATCCACCGCGTTGAATATGTCCCAGGATACAAAGTCGGGTGTCAAAGTTAGAGGCTCTTTCTTTCAAGGCCTGCGCGAGTTGGGTAGCGCCTCCTGAAGTTACGCCCTCTGCTACCACGATAATATTGACCAGTTTCTGGCGTCTTTCGTTGGTTATCAGATCATCAATAACATCGTTCATATTGGCCTCTCTTTCGGGGATCAGAATATGTTCTGCCCCCGTAGCGATTCCGCTGTGCAGCGCGATATATCCTGCGTCGCGGCCCATGACCTCCACGATAAACAAACGGTCGTGGGCGTCCGCGGTATCCCTGATTTTGTCAATCGCTTCTACGGCCGTATTTACGGCTGTGTCAAATCCAATTGTAAGGTCTGTTCCGGAAATATCTTTATCGATGGTCCCCGGCAGGCCAATGCAAGGGATATTATATTCTTCACTGAAAGCGAGTGCGCCTTTAAAGGAACCGTCGCCACCTACCACCACCAGCCCGTCGATTCCTAATTTTTTAAGCTGGTTGTAGGCTTTTTCCCGGCCTTCCGGGCTGTAAAACTCTTTGCTTCTGGCCGTCTTGAGGATAGTACCTCCACGCTGGATAATATTGGCTACGGATTTGGTGTTCATTTTAAAGATGTCGCCATGTATCATTCCCCTGTAGCCATACATAACGCCATAGACTTCCAACCCATTGTAAATACCTGTTCTCGTCACTGCCCGAATGGCCGCATTCATGCCCGGAGCATCACCGCCGGAAGTTAGTACTGCAATTTTTGAAACTTTGCTCATAAAGAAATTAAATAAAACAGGAATTTCCTGATTTTGATCTTTCAAACAGCAAAAGTAGCATTTTACCCTATTTTTATCGAATCTTATCCAAATATTTGCAATTAAAGTTTTGATTAGCATTTTTTTTGCGTTATTTGTTGAAAAATTTTCAATACATGCCTAAAGTTTTGATTACGGGAACAAATGGGTTGCTGGGGCAGCATCTGATCACCTTACTGAAACGAAATAGCGCTTGGGAGATACTGGCGACGGCCCGGGGAGAAAACCGGTTAAAGAATAAAGAAGGATATACTTTTCGGGCTATGGACATTGGAGATGAACAAGCCGTTCGAACGGTTTTTGAAGAAGAAAAGCCGGAGTTTTTGATTCATGGCGCTGCTATGACACAGGTGGATGATTGCGAAAAGGAGAAACAGCGTTGCTGGACAACAAACGTGTCTGCTACCCGATACTTGTTGGAGGCTGCGAGACGACAACGGACTTTTTTTACTTTTATATCAACAGATTTTATATTTGACGGAAAGGAAGGACCGTATGGGGAAGATGCCTTGCCCGACCCCTTAAGTTACTATGGCATGAGCAAGCTTGCGGCTGAAATGTTGTTGCGGGGGTCCGAATTGGCATATACTATTCTGCGCACCGTTTTGGTATACGGCGTCCCGGAGGATACTACCCGTTCTAATATCGTGCTTTGGATAAAACGAAGCCTGGAAGAAGGAAAGCAAATAAAAGTTGTGGACGATCAATGGCGTACTCCTACTTTGGTGCAGGATCTGGCAGAAGGGTGTAAACTGGTCATAGAGAAAAGGCTGGAGGGGTCGGGGGAACTGGCACCGGTATATAATATTTCCGGAAAAGAGCTGCTTACGCCTTATCAGATGGCGTTAAAAACCGCAGCGTATTTTAAACTGGATGCTTCTTTGATCACCCGTGCCGATGCCACCACCTTTTCCCAGGTAGCGGAACGTCCCGCACGCACGGGATTTATATTGGATAAAGCAAGTAGCGATCTGGGCTATCGGCCGCATAGCTTTGAGGAAGGGTTGGCTCTCGTAGAGAAAGGGCTACGAAAAAGAAAGTAATCAGGCTGCTTTTCAAGGCTTAGGAGGCCTTTTTCTGGACCGCTTGGCCGCGGGGGACCTCGTTCATACGTACGCTCCGCCCGGAGAATTGCAAAATCTATGGCGGGTGTTCAAAAACAGCCCGGGTACGCTGTATTCGATGGCGTGGAAAAGCACAACGCTCAGCGGGTTATTATCATAGCGCTGTCGTTATCCTGAAAAAGAATAAAATCACGAAAGGATTAGTAAATTGTTACGTACTTTTGGTCTCCAACAACCGAATGTATTGATCAAAATGCCCTTTATAAAGACCAAATTTCCCGGATTATTAATTTTTGAGCCAAAAGTGTTTGAAGATGAACGCGGATATTTTTATGAAAGCTATAATGAGCAAACCTTCCGCGAGGCAGGTATTACCTATACCTTTGTTCAGGACAATCAGGCGCGTTCTGCCTATGGGGTAATTCGGGGGCTGCATTTTCAGGCACTTCCTTATGCACAGACGAAACTGATCCGAGCCATCGAAGGGTCGATTCTGGATGTCGTAGTGGATATTCGAAAAGGCTCCCCGACTTACGGACAGTCGTTTAGCCTTGAACTATCATTAGAGAATAAGAAGCAGTTGCTCATTCCCAGAGGATTTGCCCATGGCTATGCTGTATTGTCGTCGACGGCAGAAGTCTTTTATAAATGTGATGCTTTGTATCATAAACCTTCTGAAGGTGGAATTTTCTACAAGGACCTGGCGCTGAAAATTGATTGGCGGATCCCGGAAGATAGCGTTATTTTGTCGGAAAAAGATAAAGTCCTTCCTTTATTGGAGGATACGAGTACCTCTTTTGTGTTTAAAGAATAAGCTTTGGGTGATAGGGTTTCTATCTGCTCAGGCGGAGGTACAAAAAACCCGAAGGGCGTTAGGTTGATGCGTAGCCTCAAAAACATCTTCTGCCTGTTAAGGAGGCCGTCAGCGGTCGGCGTATATGTGCACCGGTACGGACAAGGCTGAGGAAAGTAAAACAGCTTACGATCGCAAAACGACTGTTGTCCCGTCTGCTGCCATCCGAATGATTCTGGAGGGCGCACTAATGGTGTCGTCGTCTTGTCTATACGCCACAATATAATCCACGCCCTGGCGTATGGGGGCCGTAATTTCGCTAAAAACTCGAGGAGCGGGCTTACCGCTTTGGTTGGCCGAAGTAGAGACAATAGGTTTTCCTAAACGTTTAATAAGTGCTCGGCAAAAGGGCTCTTGCACAATGCGGATAGCTATACTGCCATCGCTATTGATAAGGTTGTCGGGCAGATCAAGTGCGTTTTCATAAATAATGGTAGTAGGGCGGTCGGTATTTTCCAAAATCTCAAAAACGGCGGGATCAGGACTGGCGGTATACTTTAAAATTGCCCGTTCATCAGCCACAAGTATGATCATACTTTTACTGTCATCCCGCTCTTTAAGCCGGTAGATGCGGTCAATGGCCGCGGCGTCGGTGGCATCACAACCGATGCCCCATACGGTATCGGTTGGATAGAGAATGATACCGCCCGATCGCAATATTTCCAGTGCATGAATAATGTCTTTTTCCATTGGCCTGATCATAAACCTAAATAATCAAATGCTTTTTGTGCGAAACGATGGTTGATCTCCCTGCATTCTTCCAGCAGGCCATCATAAACCTGTGCTTTTGACAGCGCAGATAAGGCCTCATCAAAGCTGGAAATGACGGGGGGATATTTGAAATCAAAAAATTTGGATGAATTGGGTACCGCCACCACTTTTTTACCCATCAACATGCTCCAGTACATTACATGGTAGCTGCTGGTAATAATATTCTCGGAACTGCCGATAAACTGGATTAACGAGGGGAAGTCGGCTGTGTTGGCGGTAGAGTCGATATGGGTAAATTTCCGGACTACCTCTGATTTCCTTATGGTGTTATGATGAAATACGACTCCCGTTTCTCTGGCGATCTTATAAGACTGATCGAATAACGGGTGAAGTGCGCTTACGCAGGGGACCCACTCGCCCGGCATTGAATAATCACGGGTACCGGTTAATCCAAACTTTGAGATGTCTGGCACGTAATGGTTTAATTTCCCGTATATGTGTTCATCTCCATCGTTGTGCCCCACGCCCCAAAGAACAATCTTTTTTCCTTTTTCTGCCAGGGCCTTAAAGAGTTCCATTTGTTTTTTAAACGTATTGCGGTTGAGTAGGCCTCCGCCCCCAATAATCAGGGCGTGTTGGTTTATTTGGGCAATAAAATGATTTCGCACCGTACTTTCTCCGTGTTTGTAATCCATCAAGTCTACTACTTTTTCATGTAGTTCGGGGAAATAGTGATGGGGGCCGCATTGAAAGTCACCGGCATTGGTCGTCTTGAACCGATGGACACAGATAACCGGGCTGTTTTTGATAGGCGCCGTCAACATCCGTTTCAAGGCTTGTTTTTTGACCCACGGGCGAATTATGACCTGAAGCGGCTTTAATAGTGACATGATGATTAATTATCCGAAATAATGCTGTTTTGATCAGCAACATTACCATTTTTTCTCCAAATGTTGATGATATAGTATTTTCGCAGGATGAAAGCGGTTTTTTCAGATTCCTTTTTATCGATCAGATCTCAGGCTTTACAACTTATTCAGAATTTTGAAAATAAGGGGGATGAAATTTATACAGGGAGAAACACCGTAAAAGTATTCGAAATAGGCGGGGAGAAGATCAATGTGAAAGCGTTTAAAAAACCGAATCTTGTTAATAAAATAGCGTACCGGTATTTTCGAAAGTCCAAGGCAGAGCGCTCGTTTGAACATGCCCGTTTGCTGTTGCAAAAGGGGATAGGTACGCCACAGCCGGTGTCCTATATGGAGGAAGAAGGGCTTTTATTTGGGAAAAGTTATTACCTGTGCCGTCACATAAATTATGATTTTACTTTCAGGGAAATTATAGGCTTAAAGAACATTCCTGAAAGAAATGAAATATTAAGACAATTTACTGCTTTTACCCATCGTATGCATGAGCAGGGCGTGGAGTTCCTGGACCATTCCCCCGGCAATACATTGATCATAGATTGCGGAAATGGCCAACATGAATTTTACCTGGTTGATCTGAACAGAATGAAGTTTCATGAAAAAATGGATGAAGCAACCCGGTTTAAAAACTTTAGCCGGCTGACATCCGAGAAGGACGTGGTTGAGACGATAAGTAAGGCTTATGCCGCTTTAACAGGCAAAGACGAAAGCGTTGTTTTTAACGGGATATGGCACGCTACAGAAAATTTTCAAAAAAAATTCCAGAGAAAACGCGAAGTGAAAAATAAATTAAAATTTTGGAAAGATATTAAATGATATTCTCCAGAAAAGCATCTAGTTCAGGCATTATTTTTTCCGGCGTAAGTTTTTGATAATAGGGGAGCGGATCCTTCTTTGCCCGTCTTTCCTCCTTTTTCGTCCAGGTTATGAAATCGGCAATATGTACGGCATAATTTTTCGGCTTTTCGGATTCATTGAACCAACCTTGTTTGCCGATTATTGGAGAAAATATGGCGAAAACAGGTACGGATAAAGCCTTTGACATGTTTGCCGCCCCACCTTCGTTACCAATAAAAGCATTGCAATGCGTGGTAATTGACATGAACATACGAAGATTATCGGCGTATACCTGGTTAAATATATGCTTTTTACAATCTGCCTTACACCGTTTTAAAATATTGTTAGCTTCTTGTTTCTGTGCAGGTGCGTAGTTCAGTACCAATTGTACATCCGGGATTTTTTTTATGACATATTCCAAAACGGCAATCATATAGCTTGGCGGATAGCTTTTATTGGGAGTGCTCCCTAATAAACCTATAATTATTAAAGGCCGTTTTACATCTATTCCCGCACCCGTTAATAGCGCTTGTCCGGCCTTTTTTTCTTTGGTTGTCACATACAATCCGGGGGCATAAGGATGGAAGGGAATACCCAGTGGAGACAGCAGTGCCAGCCGGTTTTCTATAGCAAGTCTTTGATGATGTCTGGGTGCTTTTAATAATTTAGTTGTCTTGGTATAGAAAAAAAAGGTGTAAAATTTGTAATAAGATATGCGTACAGGTGCTTTCGAAAAAAAGGAAATAATGGTGCTTGACCATTTGCCGTAAGCGTCAATGACAATATCATAGTTTTCCTTCCTGATCCTTTTTATAAAAGCATAAAAGGCACGATTGCTGTTTGCCATTTCAGGCGTAAACAATTGTACCTTTTGTACAAAAGGATTATTTTCTATTATGGGTCTGGTATATGAATTTATTAAATAATGTAGTTCAGCGTCCGGGTAATTGGTCGCCAACGCTTCTAAAACGACGGTTGATATTAAGACATCGCCAATTAGTTTTTGTTGGATCACAAGTATTTTCATCGGTGAAATTGCAGTATTTTAAGTGCCTTGGCGTAAAACGCAGTATACAAGTGAACCACTCCAGACAAATGGCCTTCCTGTTTAAATACCTGTGCATGAAACTCAGGCCTTATTTCCGTTCCATCCGAGTAAGACAGGCCCTGCTGATACTATGTTTGATCCTTCGTTCAGCATATTTTTTGCGGCATTTTCATCCCTGTCTATGTGATGTTTATTTCCGCAAGTCCACGCTCTGGCTGAAAGGTTTAAGTCTTCGTTTATCCCCGGGGTTTTATGCTCCACAAAATAAAAGCTATTTTTGTAAATGGAAAAATTAATTCTTTCATTATGGCTTTGTCGGTGATCTTTACTACCTATAATTCGCCTGAATGGCTGGAGAAGGTTCTCTGGGGCTATCAATGTCAGACATATAAAGATTTTGAGATCTTGATTGCAGACGATGGGTCAGCAGATAGTACGCGTGACCGGATAGAGAAGATGCAGAAGCAGGTCTTTTTTCCGATTCGTCACATTTGGCATGAAGACCGAGGTTTTAGAAAGTGTAGGATACTCAATAAGGCTATTGCTACTGCAAGTGCAGACTACTTGGTTTTTTCCGACGGGGACTGTATTCCGCGGAAAGATTTTTTACAAGTGCACCTACAGAAACGACGATCTAACAGCTTCCTTTCTGGTGGAGCTGTCCGGCTTCCGATGGGACTAAGTAAGGCTATCACCAGAGCGGATATCTTAAGTCAGCAGGTGTTTAAAAAAAGATGGCTGACTGAGCATGGCTTGCAACAGCATTTTTTGAAAAGTTTAAAATTGAGTCCGCGAAAAAGCACCGGTGCTTTTTTAAATAGGATGACCCCTACGAAAGCTACATGGAATGGAGGCAACGCCAGCGCCTGGAAAAAGGACATCCTTTTGGTCAATGGCTTTGATGAGCGCATGCGATATGGTGCGGAAGACCGTGAATTTGGCGCCCGGTTAGAAAACCTAGGTGTTAAAGGGATTCAAATAAGGTACAGTGCCATTTGTGTTCATCTGGACCATAGCAGAGGTTACCGTAATGAGCGGGATTTAAAATACAATGACCAGATCTGGCGAGACACCCGAAAGAAAAGGGTCATAAGAACCGATTATGGAATTGCCCAAGCGGAGTGACTACGGCCATGGCTGTAGTCAGGCGGAAGGGCCAGGCAATGAAACTATTTCTTTGTTTTAATCACTCTTACCTTCCATTCCTCCGGCCCTTTTTTCAAATACTCCCAGCGGAAGGGTGCTTTGCTTTCCGCCTCCATTTGATAATACAGCGGTTTAGGATCATGATCGTTGACAAAATCAAAGGCTTCACCGGGTTTTATCTCCGCAAAGGCTTTGTAAAACATTTCATGACGCTCTGTCGGTGGGTAAGGCCGCAGGTCCATTTCATTGACAACAGAGAACCCATCATCACCTAAACCACTTTTAACCTCTTTCGTGAGGTGAATGACGTATTCATTGGCTTCCTTTTTCTTGTAGATCCATCTGTGCTTTCCCTCGAATTTTTTTATAAAAATCGCGTGTATTTCCGTCGGATCTTTCGCCGCTATGATCTCCATAGTATCCCCTTGCTCCATCATGCCGTAACGGTGGAAAATAATCTGCTTCCATTGGTTAGGGTCTGCTTTTCGCAAGTCCATCAGCGTAGAAATATCTGTAAATGCTCTGCCTTGGGACGCCTCCGTACGGGTGACTTTTACCTTCCATTCCCTTCCGCCCCGGTTGAGGTATTCCCAGGCGACGACATCGCCATAGATAGACCGGAACTCATAATACAATGGAATAGGATCGTGGTCATTTATGAAAATAAAACTTTCATTTACAGGCAGGTCTTTAAACAATTGTATCAGTTTTTTGTGCCTTTCAATAGGGATGAGTGTGCGTACGTCTAATTCCCGGGCCGTTTCAGATGTTGTTGCCATAACAGTAAGGCTTTATAGTTTATAATTTACCTTTTTCTATACTTTACTCTTAATTTAGTGCTAAGGTACGGCATTAAATTGAAATAGAGTAGTGGCAGAAAGCAGAAAAATAAACCGGGTCCTACGTTTTCTGCCTTAAGTGCTTGGGAATTAATAACCATTCTACCCCTTCAAAGAATAATTCAATCACGATGGCCAGCAGGGCAGCCGGAATAGCGCCTTTTAAAATAAGGGAAGTACTGTTCAGGGCAAGCCCTGTTACGATAAACTCTCCTAATCCGCCTGCACCGATAAAAGCGGCCAACGTCGCAGTCCCCACACTAATAACAGCCGCAGTCCGTATGCCTGCCAGGATAGTGGGCATCGCTAATGGAAGTTCTACTATCCTTAATCTTTTCCGCTCATTTAGACCGATGGCGGAGGCCACTTTTTTAAGCTGGGGATCTACGCCGAATAAACCGGAAACTGTGTTTCGGAGGATTGGCAGCAAGGCATAAATAAACAGGGCTATTATGGCCGGCAAAAAACCTATACCAAACAAGGGAATCATGAGGGCCAACAGGGCGATAGAGGGAATCGTCTGCATGATTCCGGCAATATAAAGTATTGTTCGGGAAAGCCGCCGGTTGCGATAAATGACCATCCCCAGGGGCAGCGCGATGAAAATAGCTGCCAGTAGTGATATGAGCGTTAATTCCAGGTGCACCAATGTTTTGTTAAGGATCTCCCTGTAGGGGCTGACGTGTTTAAACTTCGAATTCTTAATGATACGTTTTTTGACTAAAAAATCGCGGGCAATTTTTAAATGGCTTTCGTGCTCAAAGAGCGCCCGTGCATTGAGCGCCTGCATTTCTTCCGCTGTTATGGCTGAGTCCAGTTTCCTTAAAGCGTTTTTTGCTTTTTGAGGCAGCGATGCATTGAAGAACGATACGGCCTGGTAGTCCGGGAAGAAATGCTTGTCATCTTTTAGCAACAGCAAGTGGTAACGTACTATTTGGCCATCGGTAGAGTAGGCGTCAGTTACATCTATCTGGTTTTTTAGGATGGCCTGATACGCCAATCCGTGCTCCATACCTGTTGGATGCTGAGAAAGCTGGTAATAAGCAGAAAGTGCTCCCCAGCCATCTTGACGTTTAAGGAACTCGTAACTGAGGCCAACACTTAGATCGGGATGATCCCGAAGGTCGGAAATAGTAGAGATGTCTAACCGAGATGCCTTTTTTTGTTTCATCAATAGCGCATAGGTATTGTTGAACCCGTAGGGATCGGAAATCTCGAGTCCGTACTTTTCTTTGGCTATTTTTCTGAGCCGGTCCAGGCGCTGTGTCCCTTCCAGTTTGAGAATTTCTGCTGCAATGGTTCCCGTGTATTCGGGATACACGTCGATCTCATGATTCTTAAGTGCCTCGAAAGTGACTGCTGTGCCTCCCAGGTTGAACGTTTTGTGGACCGTATATCCGGCATCCTCCAATACCAACGCGATCATGTTGCCCAGGATATAGCTTTCATTAAAATGTTTTGCTCCGACGGTAATGGTTCTATTTACCTGAGCCTGTATGCCGGCAGGAATCAAGACGAAGAGGTAGAGCAAAGCGCAAAGCAGGCTGTTTTTCATAGTTCCGATAAATAATCGCTTTTCATGGATTCCCATACGGACTTGTCTATGGTCTTTTTGATTTTTCCGTCAGAGAGCCATGCAAAGTGATCAGCCAGTTTTACGGATTCTTCCCAGTCATGGGTAACGAGGATAATGGTTCGGCTTTCTTTTCGTTGTATATCCAGCAGATAATCATAAATTCCCTGTTTGGTACTGTAATCAAGCGAAGCAAAAGGCTCGTCCATTAATAATAATGGCGGGCGAAGCAGCATGGCCCTGCAGAGGCCCGCTCGTTGTTGTTCACCTCCCGATAGCTCGTGCGGATATTTGCCGAGGTAAACCGCAGGTAGCCGGACCATATCCATTAATTCCTTTACCCGTTTGTGTATTTCTTGTTCAGGAATCTTACTGATTCTTCCTAGAAGCCCAATATTTTCTAAAATAGTAAGGTGAGGAAACAATCCTACTTGTTGAACTACATAGCCCATTTGAAGCCGGAGGGTATGAATATATTCATAGGCCAGAGGCTGTCCTTTGAAAAAGACGTTGCCTTGCGATGGGTGTACCATTCCATTGATAATCTGGAGCAATGTTGACTTACCGCTTCCGCTCTTTCCCAAAACAGCCGTAATGCTGTCTTTTTTAAAAGCAATGCTAACATCAGAAAGTACCTCCCGATCCCCGAAAGCATGGGTAATATGATCCAGTTCTACCAGTGAGCATATGTCATTCACGATAAGCCTAAATTTAAATGATCACTTAAGCTATTCAGAAAGAACCCTCTTTTAGGTTTTGCGCCGACGGAAACAGGGGCTATGCTATAACAGGCCGGAGCGAAACATACACTGGGCTAGCGCCGCATGGTTGAAGCGTGCGGCTCAATAGCTTATGGATTTATTTTATGGAAGAACCGACGGCAAAGGTACCCAACTGGTTGCTGTTAGCCGCTGTTATTCTTCTCCGGCACTATTCACGCGTTCATCTATTAGCTTAATAGAAAGCGGACTACCCTCCATTAACTCAAAGAGGTCAAGAATGTCGCGCATCTTTTTCTCTTCTTCCATTTGCTCGTTTATAAACCATTGCAAGAAACTCTCGGTTCTGTAATCGGCCTTTTCTCTGCACTTTTTCACAATACCATGGATGGATTTTGTAACGGCGATTTCCTGCTCCAGGGCGGTTTCATAGATTTCCCGGAGGGAATTGAATTCATGCGTAATATTTTTTACTTCCGGAGAATAGGCGGCTCCGCCATTGTCATTGATGAAGTGGAAAATCTTCATTTGGTGCTCCCGTTCCTCCTCTGATTGGGCATACAACAATTTTGCGCTTCCGTTCAGGCCATTTTGGTCGCACCACGAAGCCATAGCAAGGTACGAAGCCGAAGCCTCTGCTTCCTGAATTATTTGTTTATTTAACAGGTCCATAACTTCTACATGGATGCCCAGTTTTTGTCTTAATAGATCTTTCATCGGATTAAATTTTGGATTTAAGATAAAGATACAAAATATCTGCGGAATAATTCCAACAAAAAGGTAGAAAATAGAAAAATTTACACGGCAGGTGCTAAAAGGGCAGGACACAGCAGCTTGTCAAAAGTGTTGCTGATCAGCTCTTTCAGGTCGATCAGCTGATAAGTATCCAGGATGATGACATGTTGCAGGTCGCAAAACAGCAGAATTTCAATTCCCGATGGGTTACGCAGTTCGTCAAAATGAGATTCCAAATCCATGGAATTCACCTTACTCCGCAAGACCAGGAGCTGGCATAAGGTAAGGTATACCGATTTGTGGGCTGATTTAAAACAAAAGCAACGTTTTAAATCGCACTGATAAATGGCAAAATATTTTGATTGATGAACCTGATTCATTTCGGGCGCAAAATTAAGCCTAAAAAAATTGAAAGCAAATTATTTTTCCTGATTTTTCTTCAGCGGGATCAAATCATTCCGATGCGTTATTAAGTGTCCACTAATCTCTTGAGGCTGCCTGCTCCGGCCCTTAACAGAAAAAAAACATTTCCAGCCTGGAGGGCGGTTTTTTTACGACTTAAAAAATGCCGCTATGTCGCCGAACGTAACCAATTTCTGGGTCACGACGAAGGAAGACGGATCTACATTGGCATATTTGCTAACTTCAGTTACATCAGGATCGACCAACTTCGGATGGGCGTTATAGAGCAAAATATTGGCCCCTTTAATTAGCGTAACAGCCAAAATAGTCTTTAAGCCACCTATTCTCATGATACCGGGTATTTGTAATTTTAGCATATTGCGATCTGTAGCGGGGTTAAATTGTCCACCGTCTATGGCGATCTTATGTAAAAAATTTTTCTGCGGGGCTAGAAGCAAAGCGGTCATGCCGGTATTTCCCGATGCCCACAGCTCAATTTTCCCAGACAGACCTGTATTTTCTTTAACTGCAGCAATTATCGTCAGGATATCCTGAATCTGTTCTTGTCTGTCAGTTAAATTATAGGTAGTAAAATATGGATCGTGTTCCTTTTTCCTTGTCATCGTTGACGTTTGCAAAACATGCTCGCCTTGTTTAAATAAATCAGGCACTAAAACGTTGCACCCGCTTGCCAGAAGCCCGGAAACGCCTATATCTGGAGTGCAGCTTCCTTTTCTTATTCCGTTGGATTTACCAGCATCAGATGTTAATATCACGGTTCTTTTTTGTGTTGATAAAGGTTGATACAAAACGCAGGGGATCCATCCATTTTTATCTTTAATGGAGATTAACAGCTGTGTGGCTACAAAATTGCTGCCTTTACTCTTATCCATTATCTCAGACGTCACAGCATCGGGCACTTTCGCTCCCGTAAGTTGTTGAATCGCAGCACTGTAGATTTGTTTAAATCTTTTAAGGCTATCTCTATCTTTTGGCCAGTATCTCGCTAACTGATTTGTAAAGCTGTCCTTTAATAAGGATTTAAGCCCGTCGGCATTGAGCGGAGCCGGAGTGCCGTGATATTCTCCGGCAGAAAGCGTTTCAAAAGTACTGATCCTGTTCGCCGTTTTCTTGTTCAAGAATGCCAGCATACCCTTGCTTCGTCCAACTTTAAAGGGCTTTTCATTTAATTTTTCGGGGTCATTCTCGTGGAGAAACCATTTTCCAAACCAGTGATAGACAGCTTCCCTGCTTGCTTTATTATAATTATGTGGCCAGTCGAAATGTTTATTGGTTAATTTATCTTTTGCGCCATAGAGCTCATAGACCGTTTGCAGCATTGGCATAATCGTATTTCTTGTATTATGGGTCCAATCGCGCGTACTGGAAACCAGTAAAAGTGGTTTGGGCGCGATCATAGCGGCAATTTCCACATTAAAGGTATTTATCCTTAATCCAGGAGCGTTTTCACAAAGATCTCCACCCTGCATTAGATTGCTTACCATATTAACCGGGGCGGCCGCCTGGATGCGGTCATCTATCGCAGCCAGAAGAAAAGCCTGGGTACCTCCTCCGGAGGCTCCGGTGATTCCTACTCGACTCTTGTCTATCTCGGGAAGGCTCAACACAAAGTCTAGCGCCCGGACACTATCCCAAAGCTGCAGCCCCAGCAAATTGATTCCATACAACGCGGACAATTCGTCACTTGCGAAATTATGCGGTATTTGTTTAGTGTCGTTGTAACCGGCCATATCATAGGCAAAGGCTACATAGCCCTGCCGGGCAAAATTAATACAACGGCCAGGTACAGAAGTGATCACGTTATTGGTCAGGCGGCCATGCGTAAAATGGCCGTGAGAACACAGAACGGCAGGGAAGGGACCAGTTCCCTTCGGCCGGTAGAGGTTTCCGCCCAGACGAAAGCCGGGATACGGTTCTATGGTCACTGTTTCCAGCGTGTAGTCGGCTTGCTCGATTTTTTGATGATATTTGGGATGTAACGGCGTTTTGCGCAACACCGGCCAAAGCCCTGCACTCACTAAAATTTGTTGCCGAAGATATTTCTTTCGCTTTTCCCATTCCTTTACTGTTCGGTAAGGAAGAAACTCGTTATAAGTCGTGTGAATACCCCGGCTGGTCAACAGCCTTTCATCCCGGTAAGTAACCTCTCTATTCGTTAATGAACGATCATTATAGATCTGGGTTAACGATTTATAGTTGCTTGTGGGTAACTTCTTTACATCTGAAGCGCGTAGTTTCCATGAAGAACTTGTCATATGCTGGTTCGGTTGTTTATATAGCAAGTGAAGCGTGAAATCAATCCCTTGAAATCTGGATCGGATGTGGGTGATTCCGTTTACACTTACGTCTTAAAATAATCTTTGTAAATTTACCTACAATCTAAGTTTAAAAGTAACCCAAAATGTGTCGTCAAAATCAATGTTGGCCGAGTGACAGCTTAGCTAAAACTACTAAAATCATCAACCGTTAGGTTTAGCATTCATTGGACTAAGCCAACCAACCTTTTCAGGGGTTGAAAAGCCGTTATAAGATAGCCACTGTGGCATCCGAAGTTTTTTTTCTTTCCTGAGCGCAGGGCTAAAAATAAAAATAGAAAGAACAACGTTTAAAAAAAATAACGAGAACGTTCTCATTAAGCAGCGCTTGCTAAAGGCTATGGCTTTTTAATAGCGCATAGTGGATTCCCGCTTTATTAATTTACAAGGTAGGATGATGTCTCTCGGGAGAAATTCTTTTTTGGACAAATGCTTAAAGAGAATTTCAACACTTTGTTTTCCGATGTCAAATGCTGGTTCGGAAATCGTAGATAGCGTAGGTGTTACAATTGAAGCAATAGGATCATTGGTAAAGCCTATTACGCCAACCTCTTTCCCAATCACGATATTTTTCTCCTTTAGCGCCAGAATAGCCCCCACCGCTTTTCTGTCATTCACGGCAAAAATAGCATCAGGCGTTTCTCCGGATTGAAACAGGTGGCGGGCATCCTGTTCTCCGGATTGTTGGGAAAATTCCGAATGAACAATCCATTTGGGATTAACAGGGACGTCGTGCTTTCTTAGGGTATCTATATAACCTTTTAATCTTCTTTGAGTCAGATCCAAGCCTTTAGGACCAGTAATATGTGCTATTTTTCCATAGCCATTTTTAATGAGGTGTTCCACCGCTTCCACAGCTCCGTTATAGTCATCCTGCAGTACTTTGGAAGTATTTATTCGATCAATTGCCCTGTCAAAAAAAACAATCGGTTTTTTATAATTTTTAATGATTCGATTATAGTGGTTGACTACTCCTTTGTTTGAGGTAACAGATACAAGAAGTCCGTCCAGGCTTGCAATAGATATATCCTGGGTGAGGAGGATCTCCTTTTCTGATGAGTTATCCGTAATAAATAATATTACGTTGTACCCATTTTTATAGGCGGCTTCCTGCATACCGGTAACAACAGTGGAAAAATAATAGTTTGTAATAAGTGGAAGCACTACGCCTATGTTGTGTGTTTTCCCGCCTGCCAGACTGATGGCGTTAAAGTTGGGTTGATATCGCATTTCTGATGCCTTAGCCAAAACCTTTTCTCTTGTTTCAGGGCTCACATCATAGGTGTTTCTTAAGGCTCTGGAAACAGTAGACACAGAAATATTAAGCGTCCTGGAAATATCTTTTATGGTAACTAATTTTTGCATATATCTTTTCTGCGACTTTTCGAAAGATACAACAAAAAATCTCAATGCCAATTTTTTTATCAAAAGGGTGCCTTATACTTTGGTTCCTGAGAGCAACCTGGCTGAAGATTCTTCCAGAAAGATGTTACAGCTGGGATGTAATTGCAGAATGCTGGCGGGAAATAAATTGGTCACAGGCCCCTCGAGGCAGCTTTTAACCGCAGCGGCTTTCCGGCTATCCGGTGCTGAACAAATAATGTGCTTTGATTTGCAAATCTGCTTAATGGACATGCTTATGGCTTTTTCAGGGACATTTTCTATCGAGTCGAACCACCCTTCGTTCAGCTGTTGTGTTCTACACTTTTTGTTGAGGGAGACAACAATGTAAGGATCGTCGGTCTCAAAGTCTGCTGGAGGATCGTTGAAAGCTAAATGGCCGTTTTCTCCAATCCCCACCAGGGCGAGATCGATAGGATGTTCTTGGATAATATGGTTTAACCGGAGACATTCAGCCGATGGATCTGCGTTGCCATTGATTAAAAAAAAGTCTTTCAACGGGTCTACTTTGTTGATAAATCGCTCTTTCAGGTATTTTCTAAAGCTAGCCGAATGGGATTCAGGAAGCGCAATGTATTCATCGAGATGAAACATCACGACTTTTCCCCAATCAACAGTATCTTCTCTGACTAATTGGTTTAACGTTTCAAATTGGCTTGTACCGGTAGCCACGATAATATTGGCTCCCCCTTTTTCCTCTATACTGCTTCGAATTAACTGAGCTGCTCTTTTACCGGCCTGAATGCCCAGTTCTGCCGGGGTTGCTAAGATATTGATTTCCATATTGACTTTGATTTATAAACTATTTTTCCCTTTATTATTGTCATCTCGATGTTGATGTGCTTGTTGAATATAACAAGATCGGCGTCCATTCCGGGAACGAGAGCCCCTTTTTTATCTGCTACTTTCATCATAGCAGCAGGCGTGCTGCTTATCATCCGAACGGCCTCCGGTAATGCAATATCAGCTTTGTTAATCATTGTGCGGACCAACTTGTCGGCAGTCGCAATGCTTCCGGCAAAAGACATCCGGTCAGGCAGCTTGGCCACCCCATCTTCTATTATTACATGGATTCCGCAATGTTTATTGCCGAGCATACTTTCTCTGGTTGTCGTCGCCGCCGCACGCATGGCGTCAGTGATGAGGGCTATTTTCTCGGCGCCCTTGACTTTATAAACCAACTTCAGTAAAGGCGGAGGCAGATGTATTCCATCGGCTATGACTTCCACAAACATCTCATTTAAAAGCAATGCGCTTTCTACTGCGCCGGCATATCTGAAGGCCTTCCGGCGGGTCACGCCCAACATGCCTGAATAGAGGTGTGTAGCCAACGTATAACCATTTTCTAATGCCTTTACCATATCCTCATAGACGGCCTCCGTATGGGCTATGGCTGGTAATACGCCGTTTTTTCGTAAATACCGGCCAAATTCTAATGCTCCTTGTTTTTCCGGTGCGGCGCTCCACCTGACAATATGGTTTGAAGCCGATAATATTTCTCTGTATTCGTCCGGATCCGGATTCCTAATATACCGGGGGTCTTGGGCCCCGCGCTGGTTCATCGCAAAGTACGGCCCCTCCAGATGAAGGCCCAAAAGCCGGGCACCGGATTTATTTTTCCGCTGCGCCTGCTCAAACAATTTAAGAGTATGCAAAATATTTGCTTTATCACTCGTCAGTGTCGTTGGCACCATAGAAGTGGTGCCATACCTGGCGTGTACTTTTGCGATCTCTAAAAAGGCAGATTCCTCCCCATCCATAAAATCAAAACCACCTCCGCCATGCACATGAATGTCTATGAAGCCCGGCGAAACATATTTTCCTTCCGCATCTATTTCTGTTGCTCCAGCTATCTCTATATTTCGTTCGCCTACCTCAGCGATTGTATCTCCTTGGATGACGATAGTTCCTTCTTTGATTACTCTGTATGGGGTAATAATTTGGCCGTTGAATATTTTTATTATTTGATCCATTTTCTATTGCTTAAAGCACCCTTTATTGTCTAATACATGGCAACTGAAGGATTAATTGCCGGCGCTCCCATCAAGCATCACAAAAGTAACTCATATCGCAATATGAGGAAGGAAGAATCAGCGAGAACGTTCTCACTATTTTGGTTGCTTGGAACCGAATTGGAGTATGGGAACGGTTAATGCTCTTCCGCTTACCGGAGACCATCGATTACAATCTGAGTGGGAAAATTAGTTTAAGGATTCTTCAGAGCGCTGCCATATATTTTCAGGAAAATTGAGTGGTTTTCCGTTATAAGGTTCACAGCATATCCATTACATTTGACGATCAATATAAATATATACATAGTGCTGCGTTATAAGTTAAACAAAATCAACTGTTTATAATCTGCTCTGGCTATAGTTTAATTTAGCGTTGTAAATTGCATATTTCTAAATATCGTTCCAGATTTTGCTTATAACTTTTTCCTGCAGTAATATTATTCGGAGATAATTTAGCAAGGTTTTGGCTACCGGTTGTTTCATATCCGAACGTAAGGGATGGTATTCAATTCCTTTAGCTAATGCATAGGCCTTGTCGCATATGTGGCTGTCCGAACATAAGATGGTTTGTTTTGATGTTAGCGCTCCGATTGTCCTATCAATGCCTTTCTAATTCTTTCCCTGCGAGCTATGGTAAAGTATAATTGACTGGTTCTATCTGCTGTCACTATTACGTATACCTTATCATCGGTTATGCCTTTCTGTTTTGAAGCACCATCTCGCCTATTTGGTTTTCTTTTAAGGTTGCGAATGCCTTTCTCAGAATAAGGGATAAACGTTTTATTGCTTTCTGTAATTCCATTAAATGGATTTGAGCTTTGTTGTTCGCAAGCCGATCGAGTCTTATGACGCCAATCAAAATCCGTCTTCTTATTAATGTTCAAATGATTTTCTATCTTATCTAATCTTAGTTCGTTCTCCATCAATTTCAAATAGTCTTCAACCAAATCTTTATGATGCATGTGGGCCATCCATGCAATCGGTGAATTCGCTAAATGTATGTCCACAATTCTTACATTTATAACGTGGGCTTCCTTTGTCTATGCCATGTTTGATATAATTGGCGCTTCCGCAGTGGGGGCGATAACCCTGTTTATTGTTCAATGCTTCCCGGCGACTATAGTTTGCCCTTTCCTCTGATTGCGTCACCGGGAACTCAGATCATAAAGCAACTGCGGTCTTTCACAGGTAAATCTAAAATAGCAGCTTTGATTTCATCCGTAGCCATAGGGTATCGTTTCTGCAAAGTTCGAAATAATACGCTAAATTAAACTATGCCTTCAAATTGTGTAATTTATTGATTATAAACGATAAATAGTTGTTTGAATAGAATAATGTAATAAATACGGGATAGTGCAGGATACTTAATTATTCCAATACCTGTAGCTTTATTGCCTGAAAATAGTTTTGGGATGAAAAGGCTCGCTTCTGCCTCCCAACGAAAACAATAACTTATTAAGATGATAAAATTATTAGTATCTGCCTTATTCCTGTCTTTATTGGCGACAGGTACGGTAACGGCTCAACAAAGAATAGGGAACTTTGAAAGTGACTTCCATAAAGCGGGTAGTGAAATATCTTTTACCGCCACTTATGCTAAAGTAAAACTAGATTTCTGTACCCCCGCGATGTTTAGGGTGCGCGTGAGTTGGGACGGATCTTTTGAAAAAAATGAACATCGGATGGTAACCAGATATAAATGGAATCCCGTCAACATTCAAACGACCATTCACGGGTCTTATTTTCAGATTAAAACGCAGTCGCTGAAAGTGGTTATTCATAAAGCACCGGTAAGTATTGACGTCTATACCGCGGATGGCCGGTTATTGAGTTCGGAAAGCAATACGACTTTTAGCAAAAATGGCGTGCTTAAGAAAGGAGATACCGTCGTCTGTAAAAAAGTATTACAGCCTGATGAACACTTTTTTGGCTTTGGAGAGAGAATGGATTTTATGGACAGACGAGGCAAAAAAGTGGTTTTAAACGTAGGTAGGGGAGATGCGCACGGGCACCTGATGGGAGCCTACAATACATTGAAAGCTAATTATAGCCCTATTCCCTTTTTTATGAGTACAAAAGGATATGGTATTTTTTTTCACAACAGCAATAAAACGATATGGGATATGGGTTCCGGCTATCCTGATGCTTATTCTTTTAAAGCTGTGAACGGGGAGTTGGATTATTATTTTATTTACGGTCCAAAATTTGGCGCTATTCTGCAGGAATATACCTCACTGACCGGCAAATCGCCTTTAATGCCAAAATTCGCGTTGGGATTACAGGTGGGAACCTATAGCGGTGGCACGTGGGGACATGAAAAACACGCTTCGCCGCAATATGTACTTGCCTTAGTTAGGAAATTCAGGGAAATGGGGATTCCTATAGACATCTTATTTTTAGACTCCACCTGGAGAATATTTGCCGCGGGTGGTCATGGAGCAACTACGTTTGAATGGCGCGCGGCTTTTACCAAGCCTAAAGAGATGTTTGACAGCCTGTATGCGATGCATTTGAATATGGTCGGCCTGCATATCCGTCCTCGCTTAGATAATGGTCCCAGGTATCATTTATTGAAAGACGCGCAACAGGCAGGCATGACGTATCCAGAGAATGGTGATCCGGGAGAGTTTCCTAATTATTTTGATACTGCCGCCGTTAACTGGTGGTGGAATCACGCTGCCATGAAAGTAGCTTCTCAGGGTGCTATGTTTTTTAAAACGGATGAAGGAAGCGCTTTTGGCAGAAAAGCTAATGAGAGCAATAAAATGGGTCCGATGGATTCAATCGCTTTAACATTGCATAACATTTTTCCTCTCGCCTATACAGGCGCAGCGTTCAACAGCTTCCAGAAATACAATGGCATCCGTGGTATAAATCAAACGCGGGAAGGCTATGCCGGAATACAGCGGTTCCCATACATTTTTGCAGGCGACTGGCCCAGTCAGTGGCAGTTTTTTGCACCTGTCATAAAAGCCGGTTTGAATATTGGAGTGTCCGGTGTTGGATATTGGAGTCATTGTATGGGAGGTTTCGAAGGGAAGGCAGATCCTGAATTATACATTCGCTGGTGCCAGTTTGGAATGTTCAGTCCGGTGGCTATGGTCTTTGGCATGGATCATCCAGGGTACAAGGAGCCTTGGAATTACGGAGAGAAGGCCCTAGATAATTTCAAGAAATATGATTCGCTGCGCTACTCGTTAATCCCCTATATTTATTCTACCGCTTACGAGAATTATAAAACAGGCATGCCGATAATCCGGGCGTTGGTACTGGATTATCAGAAGGACTATAATGTTTATAATATTGCCAATCAATATATGTTTGGTGACAATATGATGATATGTCCTGTTACGCAAAAAGGAGCGCGCAGCAGGGTTGTTTATCTGCCAAAAGGAACCTGGTACAATTACTGGACAGGGGAAAAATTCGAAGGAAAGCAATACATAACCGTATTAAGTCCTTTACTACAGCTTCCCATTTTTATAAAAGGAGGCGGTATTATCCCTTCTCAAAGGGTGATGCAATATATCGGCCAGGAACCGGTGAAAGCTATTACTTTAGATGTATATCCCGACGGTACCTCCTCCTACGAGTTATATGATGATGATGGGATCAGTCTGAAGTATCAACAGGGCGACTATGCGGTTACAAAAATTACCAGTGAAAAATCCGACCGGCATGTTGCCATTACGATTCCCCGACCCCAAGGCCGATATCATGTGGATGAGCGAAAATATTTTTTGAAAATACACCTGAATCAATCGCCTGTTTCAGTGACTGATAATGGCAAATCCATTTCACAAAGTTCTGTGAATGATAACAAAGGCTGGTATTATGATTCTGAAAGCAAGATACTTTGGGTTTATCCAAAGGAGACCAGTAGTATTGATATAAAAATAAATATTAATCTATAAAAACTATTGTTAAATTGAATGTATTGATCTATAATTTAATATGAATATACTCTTTAAATATCTTTTAGGTGTTGGTATAGGTTGCTTAATTCTTAGCGTGGCTACCCGGTCTGTTTTTGCTTTTACAGACGTTTCCATGTATAAACGGGATTCTGTTTTTCCGCCTTACCCCGAAAAGGTATTGAGGTATCATCCTGATGGAAGTGATTTTGTTATTGTCAATGGTAAAGAAAGATTCAACCGTGCATTGTACGGCAAACAGACGTCGTTCAGAATAGAAGCCGGAGATCTGCCGGAGTTTTCATTGTATTACCCGGGTATAGGAGGCACAATGCAATTAGGTGTCATTACTCGAAACGGAACCAAATGGCTGAGTGATTTTGATACCGTGGAAGCACGCTACCGGCCGGGAAGCATGTTGTATAAATTAAAAGATGACTTGACAGGGAATGCGGAAATTTATTTGCAATTGTTGCCGATGGATACTGCAAAAGGAATGCTGGTAAAAGTCTATGCCTTACATATGAATCAGCCGGTGGAGTTGATTTGTGTCTATGGTGGAGCAAGTGGCGATCATCCTTCCCGGAGTGGAGATATCGGAGCTTCTCCGCGATCGGTTTTTGCACTTACAGTGGAGCATTCGAAAGGAAACAAATTTAAGATACACAATCATTCTTTTGAAATCACTTATCGGGATAGAAAAAAATTAAAAACACTGTCTGGAATCATGCCGGTTTCTTCTGTTTTAAAAATTGGAGATTCCAGAAAATTGCAGTCTCCCGAATCCATATTTCATTCTGCTACTTCATCAGCCCCTGTTTTAGTGAGTAAGAGTAGATTACAAAACAACAAGCGGTTATTTTTTACGGTATGGAAGAAAAATGAAAAGACAGAAGACCTGAACTATTCGCAGCTTTCCGGAATATTTTATCGAATAGAAAAACAACGCGAACAGTTAGTAAGCAGGGTGCAGATTCATACTCCCGATCCGTTTTTAAATACATTAGGCGGAGCCATAAGTGTCGCTTCGGATGCTATCTGGAAGTCGCCGGCCTATTTACATGGCGCGGTTGCCTGGCGTATGTGGCTGAATGGCTGGCGGGGTATTTTTGCAGCGGATGATTTGGGCTGGCATGGCCGGGCTAAGGCAGAATTTGAAGCCTATAATAAAATGCAGCTTACCCAACCGGATACGGCCATACCTTTACCGGATCCTAAATACCACCTGGCACGACAAAAGGAAAAACTGGGAGTAGGTATTTATAACAGTGGATACATTACCCGCCATCCGAATGGAAAATTAGTACCGCATCATTATGATATGAATCTGGTGTATATAGATGCATTGGTGCGCCATTTCCTATGGACGGGAGATACTGCTTTCTTACGCAAATGCTGGCCGGTTATTAAAAGGCATCTGGCCTGGGAAAAGAGAAATTTTGATGTGGATAATAATGGATTATTTGATGCTTATGCCTGTATCTGGGCAAGTGATGCTTTAGAATACAGCGGAGGAGATGTTGCTTATAGCTCGGCCTATAATTATTACGAAAATAAAATGGCCGCTCGTTTTGCTTCCATATTGGGAGAGAACCCTGATTCTTATTTAAAAGAAGCCGATAAAATCAGGGACGCCATGAATGCTGTTTTATGGTTGAAACAAAAAGGATGGTATGCGGAATATAAAGATCGCCTGGGATTGCAGTTGTTACACCCTGACGCAGGGCTGTGGTCTGTGTATCATCCTATAGATGCCGGTGTTTCAAATGCATTTCAAACCTATCAGCTGTTACGTTATGTAGATACCAAAATCCCTCACATTCCTATTATATGTAAAGGTTTGCCTTCTTCTTTTTTTATGTTATCTACCACAGATTGGATGCCTTATGTGTGGAGTGTGAATAACGTGGCTATGGCGGAGATGGCGAATACGGCTTTGGCTTATTGGGAAGGAAACAGAAAGGAAAAAGCATTTCGGATATTTAAAAGCCTGATTTTGGAAAGCATGTATCTGGGTTCCAGTCCGGGTAATTTTGAGCAGCTGTCTTCTTATGATCGGTACAGAGGGGAATTGTATCGAGATTTTGCCGATCCGATTGGAGTGAGTGCAAGGGCGCTGGTAGAGGGGCTTTTTGGTATTCATCCTGACGCGTTGTCGGGCACTTTAACGATTAGCCCCGGTTTTCCCGGATCATGGAATCATGCTTCCATTCATCTTCCTGAGATAGATTATAGTTTTCATAGAAGCGGTTCTGTGGATGCCTATCAAATCCGGTCAACGCTTCCTGTAAAAATGGATTTAAAACTTTCTCTTACAGCCAGGGGTGCCGATATTTTAAAAGTATTGGTGAATGGTGAACCGGTTGCCTGGAATGTTGTGGATAGTGTCGTGGGAAGACCGAAGGTTGAAATTTCAGTTCCTCATCAGGATAAATATGAAATAAAAATTTATTGGAATGCCGTTCACCCCGCTACTGCCACTCATGATTCTATAGCGGTTATTGACAGTGACTTTTATATACATACCGGAGCTGCTAAAATAATCGGCTTTAAAGATCCGCAGCAGGCTTTATCCGAAATAAAATACGAAGATCATTCTCTGAAGGGAATGGCTTCGGGTAGCTGGGGGCATCATACGGTATTTATTCAGGTAGCACAAGGAAAAATGAAATGGTGGATGCCTGTTAATTTTGCCATTCGGCCGGCATATCAAATAGAAGAACGCCCGATACAGGACGCTTCCGGAATTCACTTCAGGATTATTAACAATACAACAAAAAAGTTGTCACAAACCATAGCTATTTCTACTAGTCATTATGAAAAAAAACAAGCCGTAAATATAGCCGCAGGAAATAGTTCACAGGATTTTACCATTCCGGCAAGAGCGCTGGTTCCGGGAACGAATGAGATTAGTGTGAAAATAGAAGATAGAAAAATAAATAATTCCATTACCAATTGGAAAATCAAAGGAGGAAAAAACCTGCCATTTAAAAAAGTTGATTTAACCGCTTTTTTTAATGATAAGGTTACTCAGATTTTTAAAAATAAGTATATATCTCCCAGGCCTGATGTACCTACTTATCAATTACCGGTACAGGGAATTGGAAACTGGGCTAATTTTTCCATTGATCCGGAAATAAATGATAGTGGACTGAGGAAGTTATCCGGCGATAAAGGATATTTTACTCTGCCTGATGGTATCCCTTTTAAAACACCTTCTGCGGCAGATACAAAAAATATTATATTTACTTCTCAATGGGATAACTATCCGCAACAGGTAACGGTTCCTGTACAGGGGACTGCCTCTCATGCGTATTTGTTGATGGCGGGATCGACCAATCCGATGCAAGCGAGAATAACAAATGGTAAAGTTATTGTTCATTATAAAGATGGCAGTGCGGACAGCTTATTGCTTGCCAATCCGGAAACCTGGTGGCCGATAGCGCAAGATTATATTTATGGTAAGTATGCTTTCCATTCCGCTGCTCCGATACCCTTTAGAGTGCATTTGAAAACAGGATTAATAACCAGAAATTTTGATCAATACAAATCTATCGGCGGTTTCTCATCTACCAGTATTCCGGGTGGTGCAGCTACCGTTTTGGATATACCTCTCAACAAAAATAAAAAATTGAAATCTATTCAGATAAAAGCGGTCGCTAACGAGGTTGTTATCGGCTTGATGGGGATTACACTGATAAAATAATAAAGATGTACCGACAAATGAAATATTATAGGATACTTTTTCATTCTTATTGCTTCCGGGGCGTTGCTTTTAAATCTGTTTATTTGAAAGTTTTTTATTTACAGGTGGAAGCCCCAGACAGGGTGAATTACTGTCCTTTATTAGGAGGTGGAAAATCAATCGATCAAGATATTTGTGAAGTACACAGCTTCTATACAGCCTTACAAAAGATCCGGAATCAAAAGACTTTAACCTGCCGTTTAAACTGCTCCTGAATACCATAAGCCAATTATTTAAAAATTAAAATACATTATCTACTGTTTTATTAATTCAATTAACTATGAAAAATATAACGTTATTGTTCTTAGTCGTCTTGTCGGGTTCCTTTATTGTGCATGTAAATGCCCAGTCAGAAGAACATACGAAAGAAATCCTGCAAAAAATTGCTGATCGTATCGTGAAGCAAACACCGTACGAATTTATTAATACGGAAACAAAGCAAACCTATGATAACCTGAAAGGTGTGCCTTTTACTTTGGATGTGAAAGTAAAAAGCCGGTACAATGACTGGCATTATACCAATGGCGTTTTGGATATAGCCCTGATGGAATTGTCCGAAACTTTAAATACAGATAAATATGAAAACTATGTTTTGAAAAATATGGATTTTGTATTTAATCCTGATAATATAAATTATTTCAGGAAGCAATACCAGGAGGTTTTAAAACAAAAGAATGGCCTGGATAAAGTAAGCGATCTTTCATGGTATATGATTTTCAGGATGATTCGCCTGGATGATTACGGGGTAATGGCAGCGAGTTTGATTGATTTGTATCAAAAATATAAAAAGCCCGCGTTTAAAAAATACATTGATAAGGCCGCACACGCGCTAATCTATGCAGAGCCCCGGTTGAAAAATGGCACCATTGCCAGGTACTTTCCACATGAAATGTCCGTATGGGCTGATGATCTGTATATGAGTGTATCTCTGTTAGCCCGCATGGGAAAACTAACGGGAAACATTGAGTATTTTGATGACGCTATTCACCAGGTGTTACAATTCCATCATTATTTATGGGATCCGGTTAAAGGAATTTATTACCATGCGTATTTTACAGATACCAAACAAAATGGAGTGGCTTATTGGGGCCGGTGTAACGGATGGGTGATGATGGCACAGGCCGATTTATTGTCTGCTTTACCGGAAGATTATCCGCAAAGGGATACACTTATTCAATTGTTTAGGGAGCAAGTCAGAGGCGTTTCCCGTTATCAAAATGCCAATGGCTTGTGGCATCAGTTGTTGGATAAACCGGATTCTTATTTAGAAACCAGTTGCTCTGCTATCTTTACTTATTGCATTGCAAAAGGAGTAAATAAAGAATGGCTGGAACCTTATTATGGAAAAGTAGCCCGGTATGGCTGGCGGGGCCTTGTTAAAAATAAAATTACCGCGGACGGAGATGTTATTGATATTTGTCCCGGTACCGGTATTGGTTATTCAACAGTGTTTTATTACAATCGGCCAAGAAGAACGAACTTGCCTATGGGAGAAGGGCCTGTAATACGTGCAGGCGCTGCAGTTCTAAAGATGAAACATTACCGGTCTGCACCCGCATATACTACTTATCATCTAGTTAAGGACAGAAGCGAAAATAAGTAATAGATGAATATTAATTCAAAACAAGGTGATGAATAGTTTTTTAATTGTAGGGATGCTCATGATTCCATTGGTTATTTCATTTTCAGCATATTCTCAAACAGAATATAAATTTGATTTTGGCACCGGAAAAGTGGAGAGCGGTTATCAACAGGTTACCGCTGTAACACAATATAGCGAACAACAAGGCTATGGCTTTGATTATGGTACAAAAGCAATTGCCAGAAGTAGAGAAGAAGAGAAAGATGTGTTGAAAAGTGATTTCTGTGCCGCTATAGGTTCCATGTTTTTTTCCGTGAAGGTTCCAGAAGGTACGTATGAAGTTACAGTAACACTTGGAGATGCCCGCCGTGCATCCCAAACGACTATTAAGGCTGAGTCCCGGCGATTAATGGAAAAAGAGGTTGCCACCCGGCTGGGAGAGTTCAAGAAAGTATCTTTTATGGTGAGTGTCTGGGATAGTGTTATTCAGGGGGACAGAGTGGTTAAACTGAAATCCCGCGAACGGGATAAATTGGATTGGGATAATAAACTTACCCTGGAATTTAGTAACGCAAGGCCTTGTGTGGATGCTGTTACAATTAAGAAAACAGATAATGCAACAACCCTTTACCTAATGGGTAATTCAACGGTGACGGATCAATCGCTGGAACCGTGGAGTTGCTGGGGGCAAATGATTCCATCCTTTTTTAAGTCGGGAAGGATAGCCATTGCCAATCATGCCGCATCCGGTTCTACTCTGAGGGCTTCTATTGGGCGCGGAAGGCTGGCTAAAGTTTCCAGTCTGCTCAAACCGGGAGATTATCTCTTTGTGGAATTTGCCCATAATGATCAAAAGCAGGGTTCGGGCGAAAAACCATATACAACTTATAACAAATATTTGAGGGTTTATATTGATTCAGCAAGAGCACATGGCGCTATTCCTGTTTTTGTTACTTCTACTAGTCGCCGTCGTTTTGATAAAAATGGTCATTTTTATGGAACACTTGGAGCGTTTCCGGATGCCATGCGTTATGAAGCGAAAAAAGATAGTGTAACTTTGATAGATTTGAATGCCATGACCAAGACTTTATATATAGCGCTTGGTCCTGAAAAATCCAGAAATTTATTTGTTCAATTTCCTGCCGGTACTTTTCCGGGGCAGGAAAAAGAACTGGCTGATAACACTCATTTCTGTGATTTTGGCGCTTATGAAATAGCAAAATGCGTTGTTGAAGGCATACGGAAAAAACTGCCTGACGTAGCCCGGTATTTAAAACCCGGTTTGAAGCCATTTGATCCCGCGCATCCTGATGATATCAAAGACTGGTATTTGCCGCTCACGCCGATGTTTACCAGTATTAAACCTTATGGAAATTAAAACAACGAATGATGTTCTATTTTAATAAAAAAATAATAGCCGTCGCTTCTCTTTTTCTGCTTCTTGGCCTATACTCTTTTACGGATCCTTCGAAGACGGAATTACCCGGTCATTCTTTGGATTGGATAAGACAAACAGGGGCTAAGCATTTTCCACAGGGAACCGCAATTTATAACGTGATGGATTATGGGGCCGTCCATGATGGTAAAACAATGACGACGGCTGCCATTCAAAAAGCGATTGACGCCTGTGCGGGCAATGGCGGAGGTATTGTGAAATTTGATTCCGGAACTTATTTAACGGGTTCTATTTTTATTAAATCCGGTGTGCACCTGGTCATTGGTAAAGGAGTGACCTTAATTGGCAGTCATGATATTAAGGATTATCCTGAAATTCAAACGCGCGTCGCTGGTATTGAGATGAAATGGCCCGCTGCTTTAGTGAATGTAATAGGACAGTATAATGTGGCCATATCCGGAGAAGGAACCATTGATGGAAGGGGTAAACCCTTTTGGGATGAATATTGGAAAACACGTAAAGTCTATGAAAAAAAAGGGTTACGTTGGATAGTGGATTACGATGTCAAACGTCCACGTACTTTGTTGGTTCAGGAATGCAGAGATGTAACGATTAAAGATATAACTTTAAAAAGAGCCGGATTCTGGACGGTACATATTTTATATTCTAATTATGTGACAGTCAATGGAATTACTATTAGAAACAACATAGGCGGTCATGGCCCCAGCACCGACGGAATCGATATTGATTCTTCAAAGTATGTACGGATTGAACATTGTGATGTGGATTGTAATGACGATGATTATTGCTTAAAAGCCGGACGGGACGCGGATGGCCTGCGCGTAAACAGACCAACGGAATATGTTTGGATTCATGATTGCATTGCACGAGCCGGTGGCGGTCTATTGACCATTGGTAGTGAAACATCAGGAAGCATACGCCACGTGTTGGTGGAAGATTCTAAAGCAATCGGCACCAGTAATGGGGTTAATTTTAAATCGGCTTATACACGAGGGGGAACTGTTTCCGATATTCATGTTCGAAGTTTGAAAATGGAAGGAGTGAGGACGGCCATAAGGGTATCCATGAACTGGAACCCAAGCTATAGCTATTCTAAATTGCCGGAAGGTTATGATTGTGATTCTATTCCAAACCGATGGAAAAAGCTTCTGGAGAAAGTGCCGGTGGAAGAAGGAATACCGGCAATGAAATATGTTTATATTGATGACCTGCATATCAATGAATGTAAAACGGCTATTTATGCTTCGGGGATAAAGGCCTCTCTATTGCGAAATTTTCATTTGAAAAATATAAATATCCATGCCGATAAGGCTGGAAAAATTGCTTATGCCAGGGACTGGACTTTTGAAAATGTGACTATTGATGCGGAAGACAATAGTAAGGTTAAAACAGAGCATTCTTTTAATGTAAATCCATAGTTTAAATATCGGTATATAAAAGTTATTAATTTTAATGAGCCTGATAAAATTTAAATGAATATGCTTTTAATAAAACGCTCTACAAGGTGGTTGTTTTTTTTCTTATGGTTATCTGTTGTCGGAGGGGTGTTTACATCCTGTAGAAATAAGCCGGAAAAAGTTGATTTAAAATGGCCGGAGATGACACAGACCACACATCCCTGGGCCCGTTGGTGGTGGATGGGCAATGCCGTGAATACAAACGACCTGGCTGCCCTCATGAAAGATTATAAAGCGCATGGATTGGGAGGACTCGAAATTACGCCCATATATGGAGTAAAAGGTGAGGAAAATCAATTTATAAAATATCTGTCGCCCGAATGGATGGATCTGTTTCAATTTACTTTAGATGAAGCAAAGAAATTGAACCTCGGTATTGATATGGACAATACGGCCGGCTGGCCCTTTGGAGGCCCCTGGGTAACTCCTTCCGATGAAAGCAAAACCGTTTTCCATAAAATATATAAATTAAAAGAAGGAGAAAAACTACAGAAGCCGGTGCGATATGAACAAAAAGCAATGGCACGGGCTGTAGGCCACCGTATTTCTATTAATGAAATAAAACAACCGCTAAGCGCTAATAACGATTTACAAAAAATGGCTTTGAGTCAGGTCGTTTTCCCAAAAGAACTGCCGCTGAAAGCGTTGGTTGCTTATTCCGATAATGGAAAAATTGTTAAACTAAAAGATAAAGTAGATGCGGAAGGAAATCTGAACTGGACTGCACCGGAAGGAACATGGAGACTTTACGCCGTTTTTGAAGGCTGGCATGGCAAAATGGTAGAAAGAGCGGCTCCCGGAGGAGAGGGTTTTGTGATTGATCCATTCTCCCAAAACGCGCTTAATGATTATTTAAAACCATTTGATAGCGCTTTTAAAGGACATAACATAAGATATTTACGTGCTGTTTTTAACGATTCGTATGAAGTGGATGACGCCGCCGGAGAAGCGGACTGGACCCCGCGGTTCTTTGCTGATTTTAAAAAATTAAGAGGATATGATTTACGGGATCATCTCCCCGCGTTATTTGGGAAAAGCAGTACCGAAGAAAATGAAAGAGTGATTGCTGATTACCGGCAAACTATTTCGGATCTCCTGTTGAATAAATTTACAATTAGCTGGAGAGAATGGGCACACAAGAAAGATGCGATTACCCGTAACCAGGCGCATGGATCGCCCGCCAATATCTTGGATTTATACGCGGCAAGCGATATTCCCGAAACAGAAGGTTATGATCCGGTTAAAATCAAGTTCGCCTCATCCGCCGGTCATGTTGCCGGAAAACCTCTTATTTCTTCTGAATCGTGTACGTGGATGAATGAACATTTCCTGGGTACACTGGCGGAAGCTAAACAAACGGTCAATCGCTTTTTACTGAATGGCGTGAACCATATTTTTTATCATGGAACAGCCTATTCCCCTCCCGATGCGCCCTGGCCGGGCTGGCTCTTTTATGCGGCGGTTGATTTTAATCCTTCTAATTCTTTTTGGGATGACTTTACTGCGTTGAATACTTATGTGAGCCGCGTCCAATCTTTTCTGCAAAAGGGAAAGCCCGATAATGATATTCTGGTATATTATCCCATATTTGATTATTGGTCCAGGCCCGGCAGGCATTTGCTGGAACACTTCGACGGAAGTGGGAGCGGCAGAAGAAATTCTGATTTCTTTATACTTGTTGATTCTTTAATGCAACAGGGATATACACTTGATTTTATTTCTGACCGCCAACTGGAACAGACGAAGAGTGAAAATGGCAAGGTGATGACAAATGGAGTTGACTATAAAACCATTGTTGTACCGGAATGCGAATATATGCCATTGAATACATTTAAAAAATTGGAAGAGATGGCGAATAATGGAGCAAAGATAATTGTGCATACCGCACTTCCTGAAAAAGTACCCGGATTAGCGAACATTGAAAAAAGACGGGATGCGTTTAAAAAAGCTGTTAGCCGGATTAAATTTAAAGCTACAGATCATTCCGGTTTGAAAAAAGCGACCATGGGAAATGGATTTTTCCTGTTGGGAAATAATATGCAATCCTTGCTTTCTACGGCCGGCATACAGCGCGAAACAATGGTGGATGACAGCCTTCGTTTTGTCCGGCGTAGCACCAGTCAGGGAGAATATTATTTCATCGTTAACAAGAGTTCTCATCCTGTTAGTGAGTGGATTCCGATTCAAAAAAGCGGCGAGTCTGTTGCTGTCTTTAATCCGCAAACTGGAATTTTTGGCATGGGCAGACAACGCCGGACTGACGATACAAATGAAGTATTTCTGCAGTTAAAACCTGGTGAAGCGTGTTTGTTAAATGTATTCCACGTTCCTGTTTCTTACGCGCTAAGTTATCCCTATTATGAACCTGCCGGGGAGCCACTGTCATTGAGTGGCACTTGGAATGTAAAGTTTATAAAAGGCGGGCCAACCCTTCCTAAACAGACGTCTGTTTCAAAACTGACTTCCTGGACTCAATTTAGTACTCCGGGTGTCAAAGCCTTCTCCGGTACGGCTCGCTATACGCTTTCCTTCAAAAAGCCACAGATACATGCAGGTGCCTGGTCCCTTGATTTGGGACAGGTACATCAGAGCGCACGTGTCCAATTGAATGGTGTTTATCTGGATACGATTATTGCTGCTCCTTATCAGATAAATATTTCGGACAGCATTCTGAAACCGGAAAATACGCTGGTGATTGAGGTTTCTAATTTAATGGCCAATCGTATTGCTTATATGGATAAAAAAGATATTCAATGGAAAAAATATTATAATGTAAATTTTGCCGCTAAATTGAAGGAGAACCGGAATGAGAAAGGTTTGTTTGATGCTTCCAAATGGGAGCCGCGCAGTTCCGGACTTTTGGGGCCGGTGCAGCTGATTCCTTTAGACAGGAAAGTGTTTAAGTAATCTGACTCTAGTTGGTAGTTTTTGATAAAGTGGTGATTCAATGCCCGGATGCTTTCCTATTCTTCAGTAGAGCCAGTCCGGGCATTTTACTGTCAATTCTGACAAGATAGCGCGGCTGTTAAGTAAGTAAAACAGACAGGATAGTACAGGATAGTTGTTAAAATAGTATATAATAACTTAGCTTCTTTAATGGCCTGAGATATGCAATCGATTGCGCGATAATGTCTTTGGCTCAATTTGAGATTGAAGGACATTGATGCCATCGACGAAAACATATATTAAAAAATAAATGTACTATTGTGGAAAACCATACAAAAATATTTTTCTTGTTGGTATTATTTCTTTTCTGTATTTACGCTGATGGCATTGCTCAGAGGCAAATGGAAAAACTGACGCGTGGTCTGATAGCCATTAATGTAGGCAATGGAAGGGTTTATTTAGGATGGCGAGTGTTTGCGACAGATCCGGAAGATATCGCCTTTAATATCTATCGCCAGAGTGAAAATAAGAAAGCGATTAAATTAAATATCCGGCCTCTGACTACTTCTACGAATTTTGTAGATAGTATGGTGAACACCAATGTCTCCAATACTTATTTTGTTCGTGCGGTTATAGATGGAAAAGAAGGAAAAAGAAGTAAATCTTTTGTTTTAAAAGCGCATACCCCGGTCAGACAATATTTTTCAGTTCCTCTTCGTACCCCACCCGGCTATACTCCTAATGATGTATCCGTTGGCGATTTGGACGGCGACGGAGAATACGAATTGATCGTACACATGACAGGCCGGTCAAAAGACAATTCACAGGCAGGATATACAGACCCGCCCATCTTTGATGCCTATAAAATGGATGGTACGTTTTTGTGGCGTATCAACCTGGGAAAGAATATCAGGGAAGGAGCGCATTATACGCAATTTATGGTTTACGATCTGGATGGAGATGGTAAATCTGAGTTTGCCTGCAAAACGGCCGATGGGACAATTGGTGGGAAAGGCGATGTAATTGGAGATTCAACTGAAAATTACGTTAATGCACAAGGCCGGATACTTACCGGACCGGAATATTTAACTGTATTTAATGGAGAAACCGGTGCTGCAATGGCAACGGTACCCTTTGTTCCTCCTCGTGGAAACCTTGCAGGATGGGGAGGAGTCGGCGGTAATGGCGGTAATGACAGCTACGGCAACAGGGCTGATCGCTTTCTTGCCTGCATCGCTTATCTGGATGGGGTTCATCCAAGCCTGGTGATGTGTCGTGGATATTATGGCCGGAGTGTACTGGCTGCATGGGACTGGAAAAATGGGCAGCTTAAATTGCGTTGGGTTTTTGACAGCAAAGGTCCTAAAAACCCTTACTCAGGAATGGGAAATCATAACCTGGCTGTGGCCGATGTAGATGGAGACGGTAAAGATGAGATTATTTATGGTTCCATGTGTGTAGATAATAACGGCAAAGGCTTATATACAACAGGGTTGCGACATGGCGATGCGGTGCATGTCAGTGATCTGGACCCTTCGCATCAAGGATTAGAAGTGTATGGTATTCATGAAATAGAAAATCATACTACCGGTCCCGGAATCGCTATGTATGATGCAAAAACGGGAAAAATATTGTGGACCAGTGATCAGAATGGAGACGTAGGCCGGGGAATGACTGCCGATATTGACTCGCGTTATCCGGGATGTGAAACATGGGGCGGAAGGAGAGGACTGACGGATTGTAAGGGTAATCCGATTGGACGCGCTCCCCGTTCAGATAATTTTGCAGTCTGGTGGGATGGTGATTTGTTAAGAGAGCTATTGGATAAGAATCATATCACTAAATGGGATTGGAAAAACCAGAAAGAAGTTCGTTTGTTGGTTGCTTCGGAGTGTAGCTCCAATAATGGAACAAAGGCCAACCCTGCTTTAAGTGCAGATTTGTTTGGAGACTGGAGAGAAGAAGTGATTTGGCGTACTAAGGATAACAAAGCTTTACATATTTATACAACAACTTTTCCTACCAAACACCGGTTTTATACATTAATGCAGGATCCGGAATATCGCCTGAGTATTGCCTGGCAGAATGTAGGATATAATCAGCCGCCTTATACCGATTATTATTTGGGAGTAGGTATGAAAAAGCCCGCGAGACCAAATGTTGTTTTAATACCAAATATAAAAAAATAGAAAAGATGACTATCTCAAGAATAAATTTGATAAAGATGCTATTCGGAGTCGAACCATTAGCGATCATGCCAAATACTTTTTCACGCGCGTCTTCATTATTTTTGACCGTTCATGGCGGGATCAAATTTTTTCGGAATGCATCTTTTAATACACACGGAAAATATAATTTTAATTCGGATTGGAAGGTTTTTGTCGGAGGTCTCGAACAGGATTCAATGTCGTCTTTTGATGATGCGGCATGGAAAGACGTGACATTGCCGCATGACTGGGGCTTAAAGTTATTTCTTAAATCTTAATTTTACTTTTTAATTACATTACGCTATGCATTTAATAAATAAACGTATTCATGAAGCTGCAAAAAATATGAAAGTGTATCAAAAGGTTAGTATCGTTTTAATCCTGGGACTGATGTCTTTTACACTGTTATCGCAAGAAAAGATAACGATTTATCTTATTGGAGATTCCACTATGTCAAATAAATCTGTATCATCTTATCCAGAAACAGGGTGGGGTATGCCTTTTGAATATTATTGGGATTCCACTGTAACAGTAGATAATCGGGCTAAAAATGGTAAGAGTACCCGGACTTTTATTGAAGAAGACCGATGGAAATCGGTCATGAAGACCCTCAGTGCCGGAGACTGGGTAATTATTCAATTTGGTCATAATGATGAGGTTCCTTCCAAAGGAAGTTATACGCCGCCCGAACAATTTAAAGCCTTTTTGTCGAAATTTGTAAAAGATACCCGAAGCAGACAAGCGCATCCTATTTTACTTACTCCAGTAACCAGGAGAAGATTTGATTCTTCGGGAAATGTGGTGGATACGCATGTTCAATATTCAAAGTTGGTGAAAGAAGTAGCGACAATACACCATGTACCTTTGATTGATTTAGATAGTTTGAGTATCAATTTAATCCAAAAACTGGGACCGAAGGGTTCGCAATGGTTGTGGCTTAATTTGGAAAAAGGAGAAAATCCTCATTATCCGAATGGCCGGCATGATAATACGCATTTTAACGAGTTGGGAGCCCGCAAAATAGCTGAACTGGTCTTACAGGAGATTAAAAAATTGAATCTGCCTTTGGCAAATAGAATCGCATTTAGATAACTGCCTGCGGAAACATCTAATTAAAAAATAACAGATTTGGTAAGGCAGATTAAATAGCTGAATACACAGCTGGTTCTGCGGGTATATATTATCATCTTTCTTTTTGGCACGCCTCATGATTACCTTCGGCTGCCGTCCACATAGCCGGGTTTGATTTGGAAGGAAATGAAAAAGACGGGGAATTATGGGCCAACGGATGTAGATTGCCAATGTGGACGATATTAAACCTGCTGTGTGCGATATTCAGCTTTTTCAGGACATGGCCCGGAGTATGGACAGCATAAAGTCCGACAGTATCTTGGGGTAAGTGACATGCTTGTCTTTTTGGCAGAAAATCCGTGGAAGCCATTACTTTGTGATGGAGGAAAACTTCCGCCTAGTTCAAGAAGGCGGGGCTTACGGCCTAGTTAGGTACTGATCAACTTTGAGCCGGAAAGAAAAATTCTACTCGGCCCCTGCAGTAAAAAGAAGCATCTGGATGTAGCCTTTTAGTCTTTCTGGATTTTATTATAGTATAAGATAGCAAAATATTTTACGCAATCGTTCCCGGGACGATTGCATAAAAACAGTTCCCGAAACAGGACAGTACAGGACAGTTCATTGTTAATTGAGGAATATTTTTGTGTTATCACGCGGCTGCTGTGTGCGTGTTTTATTATTTAAAAAGATGGATTAAAGGCTCGTTATACGATATTGCTTTAATTATTTATTTGCTTGTATAAATATTGCATTTATGGTTAAGAAAAACTATTTTAAAGGACTGTGTTTCATTTTAGTTATCCTTATGCCCGGTATCGGTATAGCGCAAAGTAATGAAACGATAAAGGGTGTTGTTAAGGATTCTAACCAAGAACCATTAGCGGGTGTTGGCATCGTTATTAAAGGAACGCAAAGAGGAGTGCAATCTGATGCTGATGGAAAATATTTAATTAATGCCAAAGAGGGCGATACCTTAGTGTTTTCTTTCCTTGGGTTTGATACTTATCAAGTTATTGTTTCCAATGACGCTAATTATAATGTAGTAATGACTCCAAAGAGCGCATTATTAAATGAGGCTGTAGTAGTCGGTTATGGTACTCAAAATCGTGAACTGGTGACGGGATCTATTGGCAAACTTAATACTGAAGGATTTGTTGAAAGACCAATATCAAGACTTGGCCAGGGCCTGGTAGGTAAGATGGCCGGTGTGCGGGTAATACAACATTCAGGAATGCCTGGAGCACCGTTTAGTATTCATATTAGAGGTACTGGTTCTATTAGTGCCGGCAATGAACCCTTATATATAATTGACGGTTTTCCGCTGCAAACAGAAGGCGTAAATAGAAACGGAAATTTTTCAAATGGTAGTCCGTTAGATAATCTTAATCCTAATGACATTGCGTCTATTGAAGTTTTAAAAGATGCTGCTGCAGCAGCAATCTACGGTTCGAGAGCCAGTAATGGTGTTGTAATAATAAAAACTAAAAGAGGAAAAGAGGGGAAACCCAGAGTAACGCTAAATTCTTCTATTGGATTCTCTCAGGAAGGGCAAAGAGTAAGGATGTTAAATGCCGAAGAATGGATAGATAGATCCAAAATAATGATTGATAAACAATGGGCAAACTCAGGTATTGTGGGAGCTTCTCCCAGCCAGACAACTGATGAAAGAAGAGAATTATATAACCAATTCCTGATTCAGGAAGGAAGGAGTAGTGAAGTTTTAGGAAATGATGAATTTAATCCCAGTTATATGTATGATCCCAGGTGGGATTTACCCGGATATGGCGACCTGGATGTGATTGACTGGCAGGACAGGATTTTTCATAGAGGTTTTTTCCAGAACTATCAGATTGCAGTCTCCGGTGGAACGAACAAAGTCAATTATTATGTTTCCGGTAATTATAAAAAAAATAACGGCTATATAATTAATACCTCTTATGAGAGCTTTAATTTAAGAGCAAATATAGGCATAAACATATCCGATAGGTTAAAGCTTGGTATTAACCTGGCTCCTTCGTATTCCAATAAAATGGATCCGGGGATAGAAGGTAAGGATAATACCCTGCATAAAACGATTTCGACCACTCCTTTGATGGAAAGTACGCCCAATGAATTTGGCGAAAAATATACGGTTCGGTATGCCTGGGGAAGTAGCAATACCGATCCTCTCCCCCGTTTAAACAGAATTGGGAAAGATGCTCTATTCAGGACTTTGATGTCTACTTATTTGAGCTATGAAATTATTGATGGATTAATATTAAAGTCTGCTTTTAACTTTAATATCTCTGATAATACATCTGAATCTTATACACCTGATGACAACCTGGAAAGTATACGAGGAGGATTTGGTACCTATAGGAAGCAGAATATTGTTTCAGAAAACACTATAAATTACACCAGGTCATTTGGGAAAAGTGATTTTAATTTATTAGTTGGACAAGGATATTATAAATATACGCAAACCAATTCTTCGTTAAGCTCAGGAAATAACTACAATAGTTTTTCTATAAGAACTCTTCCTGACGGTTCAACAGGCGGCACCAATAAGTCTCAAAATGTATTAATTTCGTATTTCTCCCGTCTTAATTATAACTATGATAGGAAGTACCTATTTACTGTAAGTATTCGGGGAGATGGGTCTTCTAAATTTGGTTCAAAGTCCAGATGGGGAATTTTCCCTTCTGTTTCCGGAGGCTGGAGAATTACTCAGGAACATTTTATGGATAATGTGAATTGGTTAAGTAATTTAAAAATCAGGGCAAGTTATGGACTAAACGGTAATAACAATATTGGAGACTATTCGTGGCGCTCAACTTTAAGCTCTTCCGATTACGTGATAGGAAATACGGTCGTTAATGGGAAAGGAGTGGGTTCTATTCCCAATGTATTTCTCGGTTGGGAAGAATCCAGAAGCCTCGATTTAGGATTAGATATTGGCTTTTTGGATGGCAGGATTTCAGCGATTTTTGATTATTATCAGAAAAATAATAAGGATCTTCTCTTAAATGTACCTGCTGCAGGGTCTTCGGGATTTACTACCTTCCTTTCAAACATAGGAAAAGTAAGAAATACCGGTGTGGAGTTTGTGGTGAACTCACATAATCTGACCGGAGCATTTAAGTGGAATACCAGCCTGAATATTAGCCATAATAACAATGAAGTTTTGCAATTGGGGCCGGATCAAACGAGGATTGATATTCCTTCAAGTTATAGCTCAATACCATTTATAGTACTACAGGTGGGAGAGCCCATGTATCAACTCAACTTAATTAAACAAGTTGGTGTGATTACCGAGGAAGACGTAGCTAAAGGAGCGGCAACGTTTGGCGGTGGTGATCCCGTCTTGGGTGATCCTAAATATTTTGATAAAAATAGAGATGGTGTTATTAATGCTGATGATCGTGTAAATATTGGCAGGCCCAACCCTCAAATAATATGGGGAATTACAAATTCCTTTCAATACAAGAATTTTGATCTGAGTGTCTTTATTCAAGGACAAAATGGAGGTAGTGTGATTGATTTATTAGATAGAGCCATAAATAGAACAGGCATGAGCGCCGGAGAGAATCACCTAAAAGTTGACCCGGCTAAGGCTGGTAATTGGAAAACCAATTTTGGTTATGTAGCTAATAGTGCCTGGGTTTATAGCAGTAATTATTTAAGTATCAGGACAATTACTTTGGGCTATGACTTGTCTAATATTCTACCTCAGTTTAAGCTATCAAATGCCAGAGTGTATATTTCGGCAGAAAACTGGTTTAATTGGAATAATTATGACGGATTTAACCCAGAGGCTACTAACGCACCAGCCAGCAGTGACGGTGATTTCCCGGTCCCGGCAGATTATGGAGGAGCTCCTATAGCGAAATCTTTAATTTTTGGACTTACTTTAAATTTTTAAGATAATGAGATTCAGACAATTTTTAGTTTTTATTATTGCTACGATATCATTTTATTCTTGTTCTGAAGATTTGGATCAGATTCCTTTTTCTAGCGAAACTTCTGATAATTTTTATTTAACTCAGAATGATTTTAAACAGGCAAGGAATGCGGTATATTCGGCGGGATTACATAATTATCCGGTGAGGTTGATGGAATTAAGTGAAATAAGATCTGATAATATTTATTCCACTCCTGATGTTAATTATAACTGGCTTCAGATACAAAACTTTCATAGCTCCATTGCATCAAATTCCAGTATTCAGGAGGCATATACCACAAATTATAACGCAATTTACAAAGCCAATCTTTTTTTAGAAAAACTGAAAGAAGATAAAGGACAGATTTTTCCGGATAATACCATTAAAGACGTTTTAAAATCTGAAGTCCTTTTTGTCCGGGCCTTTTGTTATTTTGACCTGATCAGGTGGTTTGGGCCGGTGCCTTTGGTGACGTCAACTTTAGATCCTAAAGAGGCTGCTACAGTAAAGCGCTCACCGGTTAATGAAGTGTATGATAAAGTAATTATTCCAGATTTGGAATTTGCGATAAGCCATTTGCCAGAAAGTTATGATGATGAAAATTTTGGAAGGGTTACCAAATATGCGGCGGAAGGCATGTTAGCCTTAGTTTACATGACACGCTCCAGTAGTACGTATGGGATTAAAGGCCCTGGCCTTGGTTTGGATGAATGGGGTAAGGCTTATAATTTGTTAGATGATGTTGTTACTAATGGAGGGTTTGAATTTGGTACTAACTATAAAGATATATATACAATTGAAGGAAATGCAAATAAAGAAAACGTATTTGTTATTCCCTTTTTACAAAATACCGGTAAGGATGTTGGTACAAATTTCATGTCAGAACATATTGGTTATGATGCCTACTTTGCATCTTTAGGCTTATCAGATCAGGGGGCGTCAGAAGGAAAATTTGTTTCAACTGATTTGATGAATGATTTTGAGCCCGATGATTTAAGAAAAGAATTTGGTATAGCAACAACGTATCAAGTGGATAATGGAAGATGGAAAGGTATCTATCATAGACCAGTATTTAAGAAATATGCTGATGTCAGTCGTTATGGAGATGGCAGAAGCGATTGGGGGGTAGATTTTATTGTTTTAAGGTTTACCGATATTTTAATGCTTAGAGCTGAATGTATCCTTCATGGTGGCGGAGGTACCCAGGCCATGGTTGATGATATTGTTAACAAGGTAAGAAACAGAGCTGGATTGAGCACAGGTGTGTCAAATATAAATTTAAATCAGTTATTTGACTGTCGGAGAAAAGAGTTTTTTGCAGAGGGGAAAAGGTGGTTTACCCTTTACAGAACGGGAAAAGCTGTTAAGATACTTAATAATTGGAGGAAGCGGGAAGATAAAAGAAGTATTATTCATGAAATAACGAATAATTATTTGATTTATCCAATTCCATTATCAGAGATGTTGGCGAGTCCCGGTCTTTATAAGCAAAACCCGGGGTATTGATTACGGTTTTAGAAGTATATTATGCATCGACGTACTTTTTTTAATCAGATAGGTCTGTTATCGACGGGAATATTTCTGCCTGGAGAAAAATGGAATTTTCGGGTGCCTCTAATATCTGACTTTGCAAAGCGCCTGAAGCCATTAGGCCGAGCCTTGGAAATGAAAGATTATTATGTATGGGGAAATAGCCCCATCCGGGGCGATGACGGAAATATACATGTCTTTTTCTCACGTTGGAAAAAAAACAAAGGCATGGGAGGGTGGCTGAATGGTAGTGAAATATGCCGGGCTGTAGGTCAAGAACCAGAAGGTCCCTTTGAATATGTTGAGACTGTCTTGACGCCGCGTAAGGGCTATTTTGACAGTACGACTTGTCATAATCCAACTATTAAGAAGGTAGATGGAAAATATTGCTTGTTTTATATTGGTTGCAGCAACGGGAAAACAGGTACTAACCGCATTGGAGTAGCTTTTGCTCAGTCTCTTGAAGGACCATGGAGAAAGCCGGATATGCCTTTAATAAATCCTGGTCCACAGGGCGCCTGGGATGATCACAATACCTGTAACCCTACTTTTACAAAACACCCCAATGGGCAATATTGGCTTTATTATAAATCCTGGAATGCCGACGATTATAGAACCAAAACTAACGGAATTAGAGGCAACCGTAAATATGGGCTAGCTATATCTGATAATTTGGAAGGTCCATATGAGAAATATGTCGGTAATCCGGTTATCGATTTTTCTTACCGGGGAGGTAATGCACAAATTGAAGATGGCTACGTATGGGTAAAAGAAGGAAAGTTTAAAATGTTAGCACGAGATATGGGATATTTTAATCATACGGATGGCATTATTTTGGAATCTGAAGATGGAATGAAATGGGGAAAACCTAAAATCGCATATTTCGATACATGTCATTATCATATAAAGCAACCTCCGGCCCCTTCTTATTTAAATAAATATGGACGATTTGAACGTCCTCAAATTTTGTTTATTGATGGTAAGGCCGCTTATTTATATGTTACTACCCAAGGCGGGAAATATATGACAGCCTCCTCTTTTATTTTTGAAATAGGCTAAAGGCTTTTCGTGGTATTCAGGTATGGAATAAGATTAATTTAACGTACAAATAATTCTCATTGGAAAAAGAAGCACAGGTTTATGTTGAATGTTAATGGGTTTATTCAGAAGTTTTTTCGGGAAAGAGAATCTAGGTTTGATATTGGTAATAGCCTTTGGTAATAGAATTCTTCGATTTATTTGTGGTCAGTATGTTGCTAATTCTCAAGACAGATGGTAATGCCGTCATCATAATCTTTTTCTATCAGCAGCTCATAAATCCGCTGCCCCATTTTTAAGGATTAAATATCTGAGGTTTTTCTAGGTTGCTTGACTTTTTCTCCAAATTTATCAGATAAGCAAAAAAGAAAAGATATTTGCTGTCGTAGCGCAGCATAGGAAGGGCGGCCAATCTATGAGTGTTTTTTCTGAGCTGTATAATATTAAGCTATCGGGCTTCACTTACTGGGTACAGAAAAAAGGATGAGCAGAAGATCTGCAAAACACCAGCCAGTTTACTCCGACTAATGTACCTGCCTGTAGATTGTAGATTAAAATATTCGGGAATGTTTGAGTTGGTTTATCGCTGACTACGTCCGGCGGTATACCCAGAATATATACTTTAGTTCAACAGTCTTACCGGAACTTTTTTTAACCCGTTACACTTGAACACTTAAAAGAATAGGGCATGCTTGAGGTCGTTGTCCTATATAACTATTTACGGCATTCTATTCAGGTTTTCCCACTTTACTTTCCATTGTCCATTGCGTGGAAATCCGGGATTTGGAGGTCCTTCATAACCATCCCATCCTGCACACATTAGGGCTACTGCTGTTAATAAGGATCCATTTCCTGGTAAGTAACAGCGAAGGTTATCTCTTTGATAGTTGTGCCCGTTAGGTAAATAGGTATTTTTAGTTACAGGCATCATTAATGCATTGATTGCAGTTTTAGGCATGCCCAAGCGAGTGGCTGACATCGCAACTGTTGGATAATCCCATCCCCAGGTATCATCCCAGTTCCATACCTTCATTATTTTTTTTAATGTAGATCTCATTGTGGCTGTATCTACCATTGGAGATTTTGGTAAAAAACCGTAAGCCATTAGCATAGAGGGATGATCACTCGTATATTCTGGATTCGTATAGGTGTCAGGCACAGATTCTGCAGCCAGGTAAAGCCCGTTTTTAACCGGTAATGGAGATAGGTTTTTCATTACCTTTTCCCATTTTTGATTAGGCTCTAATCCTAATCGTTTGCGCCATTGCTGTGCAATTGAAAGCCCCCAGTACCAATACGCGAGTTCAAAGGTAGGATTAATGGTACTGTCGGGTGAGTATTGCTCTTGGGCAGGTATTAGCGCCGGACCAAGAATATATTTATGAGATGAGGGGTTTTCCCATGCATAGGATGCCATAAATTTGGCAGTTCCAAATACCAAGTTTTTGTATTCTTCCAAGAAGGATTCGTCCGGATTGTTCCGGTAACACAATTCTAAGAGGTAGATGATGTGAGGTTCCTGCCAAATTAAAAATGGACCAATAGGAGAGGGACTTTCCCTACCGGACGGGTCCGTCATCTTTGGCCAACGTAGCCCTTCATACCCTTGTTGTTGAGCAGTTTTCCTGGCTCGCCAAGCAATCTTCTGGTAAAATGGGAAACTCTTTTTCAGGAGGTTAGTATGATCCCATAAAGCAAAATGAGATTCATGCCAGAAATACATTTCTAGATGAAATTTCCCATACCAGCTATTATAAGTGAGCCCCGTCTCCTGGGGCGGATAGATACCTGCATCCTGAATCCGGCACAAATACTGCGAGAGAACTATTCTTCGTTCTAACTCTTCTGCTCGGGGATCTGTACTGCCTGATAGGTCAACTGCTCCTCCTGACCGCCAGAAATGTTCCCAAGCACTCTTGTTTTTTGATTCCACTTCGGCAAATGTAATCGATTTATTTTGCGGTTGTTTGGAGGAAAATTGACAAGTGAAGGAGAAAAGAGAGTCTTCTTTTCCTGGTACTACTTCAAATTCATGTTTTCTCAACCTATTTATCTGTGCGCTTCCTTTCCATCTTACCTGGACGTAATAAACAGTGGTATCTAGTACTCTTTGCAATAAAAGCCGGTGATTCCCAGAATCTAATACTATCGTACTATGTTTATCAGGATTGTTCCAGTCACACGCATTTTCCCAATCTCCTGAGCCATAACTAAAATGAATCTTCACACGCATTTTACCCTCTTTAAAGAGAGAAGACGCAGCATGAACAGCAACCAGGTCTTTTTGTGGGCTGCATAACGTTTTTACATTTACCACTTTATTATCTACATTGAAGTGGCTAAGAACTTCTCCGCGCCATAAATTTAACTTTTGTTGGATATTTTTTATGTCGTTCTGAGTGGCAGGAGTATTATTAGACTTGTGGATTTCCCAGCTTATTCGACCTAGATCTAACCTATGTGGATTCTGTCTAAGCCATGCTGATGCCTTTTCCTTCCTTTTTGGCGCTTTAAAAGTCCTTACATAAGGAACATCTTCTCCATGTACGCTATAGTTTTTAGTTACGTCCGTCAAAGTATAATTATTAGAATTAGGAAAACTATGCCATCCCCAATCGGATTCGGTACCCAGAGAAACTCCATTTTCATAATAGGAAGGAAAGGTCTGTAGCCCTGTAGGATCCACTGTAAATGCAAAACTTCCATTTCCTACCGAGAGGGAGGCCATAGAATCAAATTTTGTAACATTAATATTATGGCGATTCACCAGTGCATATCGATCTATCTTATGGCGATTTGACTGGATGCAAGATGTTGCTAAAACTGATAGAGAAATGACAGAGACAAAAAATTTTATATTAATAGACATATGAGTCTTATTCATGGAAGTCGAAGTTTTAATTACAAAAAATTTTTGATGATAAATGTACGATGTATATTATTAATCACTATCCTGTGGTGTCATGTACAGAAGTAGTCGTAAAATAACGTTAAGCAACTGCTTTATGAGACATAACAATGGTGTGTTTTATAACTGGGGATATTTTGAGCTAATTATACCCATAAGCGGATTAACAAAAAAATTATTTTGCGTGGGGTAAAACAATATTTAGTAGTCGGAAACCATTAATAAATGAATAATATTTTTATCCACTTATTGATAGGATAAATTAAGCTGAATAACTACTTGGCTACTTCCTTCAACTCCAGCATGACAATTGATTTAGATGGTAATGTTACCAGTAATTTTTTTCCATGAATTTCAGCGTCCGCGAAAGCACCTGGAAAGGGTTCAATTTTTATTTTATCGGGGTTTTCAAAGGAATTGTAGTCATTAAAATGTGGCGCCGTAAGTATTTTTCCTGTAACACTATTCCATGTAGTCCCTTTAAAGGAGACCCTTACTGTTATGGATTTTGAAGGGTTCAGGTTAACCAATGAAATATGAATGGTTCCGGTCGAGTCTATTGATGCAGAGGCGTTTACTGCCGGAATTTTCTTATCTCCGAATTTATAATCCGGACTCATTAGTTTTATTGGCAAAAGGGTCGCATCCTGATGTACCTGATACATATCAAATACGTAATAGGTCGGCGTAAGCACCATTTGTTTACCTTTTGTGAGTACAAGCGATTGCAGTACATTAACGGTCTGTGCCAGGTTGGCCATCTTGATCCGCTTGCAGTTGTTGTTGAAAATGTTTAAGGTAGAAGCAGCGACTAAAGCATCCCTTAAACTATTTTGTTGATACAAGAAGGAAGGGTTTGTCCCCGGTTCCGGGTTAGTCCAGACCCCCCATTCGTCCACTACTAATGCCACGTTATTGTCTGGATCGTACTTATCCATAATAGCGATCTGGTCTGTAATCACATTTTTAATGGACAACGCATTTTTTATTGATTTGAAGTATTGCTTTTCATCAAATTGCGTCGCGGATCCCTTGTCGCTCCAATTTCCGCTCGGCAATGTATAATAGTGTAAGGACACGCCCCACATCAGATGATGTGGAATGCTTTTCATCAATACCTCCATCCAGTGTGTATCGTTGCCGTTTGGCCCGCTTGCAATCCGCTTTAACGGGGCCCCCGGATAACTTTTGCAAAAAGTAGCATAGCGCCGGTAAAGATCACTGTAGTATTCCGGAGTCATATTGCCACCACACCCCCAATTTTCATTGCCTACACCCCAGAACTCAACCCTCCAGGGTTCTTCCCTGCCATTCGCCCTGCGTAAATTAGTAATGGCACTTTCCCGGTCAGAATTTAGATATTCAACCCACTGACTCATTTCTTTTACAGTACCACTTCCCATATTTCCAGCAATGTACGCCTCGCAATTTAACATATTGCATAAACGCATGAATTCGTGTGTGCCAAAGCTATTGTCTTCTGTAGCCATACCCCAATTTGTATTGACGATTTTAGGCCTGTTTTTTCTGGGCCCGATACCGTCTTTCCAATGGTACTCGTCAGCAAAACAACCACCCGGCCAACGTAATACGGGGATATGAATCTTCTTTAGCGCTTGTACGATATCAAGTCGAATACCGTCATTATTAGGAATATCTGAATTTTCCCCGACCCAGAATCCACCGTAAATATCTCTTCCGAGATGCTCTGAAAACATGCCGTAGATATTCCGGCTAATTCTTTCTTGACTGTTTTCGCCATTTACGAATAATGTAGCCAGAGATTGCGCAGATCCAATTTGTGATATAAACAGAATGCTAAGTAATAGTAACAAATTCGTGTTTCTTTTCATAGCGAGAATTTTCATAGTAGAAAAATATTATTGTCAAATCTACAATATTAATCCTGGTTTTAGAAGATTTTTTCCGGTTTAAAGGATTTTTCTAACCAGACGAGTTGAATTTAAAAGTAAAAAGCTGATTTTCAATTATTTTATTATATTTTTGGACTCTGTGTTTATAAAATTGATATATTTACGCATTTTTAATTATTAAATGACTATGAAACGTTATCCGGGTCAAAAACATTATTTAGTAGCAATAGATTGCATTATATTCGGTTTTGATGGTGAGCATTTAAAGTTGTTATTGATAAAGCGCGGATTTCAACCTGAAAAAGGAAAATGGAGTCTGATGGGGGGATTCGCACAACCCGAGGAAAGCCTTGACCAGGCGGCCAATCGAGTGCTTAAAAGACTCACCGGCCTTAAAGGTGTTTATTTAGAGCAATTAGAAGCCTTTGGCAAGCCAAAGCGTGATCCTGTTGAGAGAACCATTAGTATAGCCTATTTTGCGCTGATTGATATACACCAATACGAAAAGCAGATCAGCTCGGATTTTCATGCAGGTTGGTTTCCTATCGATAAATTCCCTAGACTTATTTTTGATCATTCTAAAATGGTAGAGCTGGCCAGAAAAAGACTTCGTTACAAGGCATCTCTACATCCTATATTGTTTGAGCTGCTTCCTGAGAAATTTACCATGCCCCAATTGCAGAATTTATACGAGGATATCTATGATACTACCTTCGATAAGCGAAATTTTAGCCGTAAGGTTTTGTCTACCGGTCTCCTTCAAAGACAAAACGAGAAGGATAAAAATGGGTCGAAAAAAGGTGCTTTTTATTATAAATTAAATAAGAAAAAATACATGGCCAATTTTCATGCATTTTTAAAATTTGTTCCCAATCCAGATCATCTTTTATAAAAATATACAGAAAACATACTTAAAAATTTTTTATTTTAGATTTTAAGTGTAATTTAGACACCAAATTAAAATATGAATCAGGGTCAATTTGTCATTGGAGTAGATTTTGGAACCGATTCGGTCCGGTCTGTTATAGTGAATGCGGCGAATGGAGAGGAAGTAGCCGCCGCTGTTTATACTTTCCCCCGTTGGCGGGACCGTCTGTATTGCGATTCGGTTGCCAATAAATTCAGACAGCATCCGCTTGATTACATAGAAGGATTAGAAAATACGATTAGAACTTGTTTGGAGGCTAGTGGAGATGGTTTAGCAAAATTTATTAAAGGAATATCTATCGATACGACCGGATCAACTCCTGTGGCTGTTAATAAAGCGGGTACGCCACTGGCTTTATTACCGGAGTTTGAGCATAATCCTAATGCAATGTTTGTATTATGGAAAGATCATACAGCCCTTCGTGAAGCAGCGCAAATAAATAAACATGCCGAAAAGTTTTCGACAAACTATCTTCAATACGTCGGAGGGACGTATTCTTCTGAATGGTTTTGGGCAAAACTATTGCATGTATTGAGAGCGGATGAACAAGTTAGAACTTCTTGTTACTCTTGGGTCGAACATTGTGACTGGATTCCCTATTTGTTAACTGGCGGGACTGATATTAGTGCAATGAAACGTAGTCGGTGTGCTGCGGGCCATAAAGCATTGTGGGCCAAGGAGTTTGGTGGGCTTCCACCTGATGATTTCTTTACCTCTTTAGACCCCTTGCTAGAAGGGTTTACGAGTAAATTGTTTACGCGAACCTATACGGCTGATTTGCCGGTGGGGAGATTATGCGGGGCTTGGGCAGAAAAGTTGGGATTAACGACGGACGTTGTTATCGGTGCCGGAGCATTTGATGCACACATGGGGGCCGTAGGCGGGCAAATAGCCCCTTATCATCTCAGTAAAGTAATGGGAACGTCTACATGTGACATGCTGGTGGCCCCGGTGGAAGATATGGAAGATAAGTTGGTGAACGGTATCTGTGGTCAGGTAGCTGGCTCTGTAATCCCTGGTATGATGGGTATGGAGGCCGGACAGTCGGCGTTTGGGGATGTATACGCCTGGTTCGACGATCTACTGGGCTGGCCATTGGAGAAACTATTGTCAAAGTCGTCGCTTATTAGTGAGGACACAGCCGGGAAGTTGAAAGATGAAATCAGAGAGATTACATTAGTTGAACTTAGCCATACCGCAGCTCAACTACCGGTCACAGAAGAAAGTATTTTGGCGTTAGACTGGCTTAACGGACGGCGAACGCCTAATGCCAATCAGGAGCTAAAAGGTGCCATTAGCGGATTGAACCTGGCTAGCGACGCTCCTTCTATATTCCGGGCGCTTGCGGAATCGACTTGTTTTGGGGCACGTAAGATTGTGGACTGCTTTAATCAACAGGATGTAAAAATACAGGGATTAATTGGGATGGGTGGTGTAGCTAAGAAGTCTCCCTTTATTATGCAAATGATGGCCGATGTAATTAATATGCCGATTCGCATCCATAAATCCGAACAGACATGTGCTACCGGAGCTGCTATGTTTGCGGCCACAGCTGCAGGAATATATCCAAGGGTAGAAGAGGCAATGATGGCTATGGGACAAGGCTTTGACAATGAATTTTATCCCGATAATGCAAAAAATACCATTTATAGCAGAAGGTATAAAAAGTATAATCAGTTGGGAGAATTTGTTGAAAACAGTTTAACAAGATCTAAGTTAAAAGATGAACAAATACAAGCACATACGTGAACAGGCTTACGAAGCGAATATGAAATTGCCTGAATTGAAACTGGTTCTGTTTACCTTTGGAAATGTTAGTGCCGCTGATCATGATTTGGCGGTATTTGCCATTAAACCGAGCGGAGTTCCTTACAAAGAACTGTCACCGGACAAGATGGTAATTGTTGATTTTGAAGGTGAATTAGTGGAGGGTTCCCTTCGTCCTTCCTCCGATACGCAAACTCATGCTGTATTATACAAACATTGGAAAAATATTAGCGGTATCTCACACACCCATTCTACCTATGGAACTTCCTGGGCACAGTCGCTGCGCGATATACCCATTTATGGAACGACACACGCTGATCACAATACTGTTAATATTCCATGTGCTCCTCCTATGTCGGATGAAATGATAAGAGGGAATTATGAATACCAAACTGGCTTTCAGATTATGGAATGTTTTAAAAAAAACCAGCTAGATTACGAGGAAGTGGAAATGGTACTTGTCGGTAATCATGCGCCGTTTACATGGGGGAAAACAGCAGAGAAGGCCGTTTATAATAGTGCTGTGCTGGAAGAGGTAGCTAAGTTGGCTTATCTCACAGAACAAATAAATGCTGAGGCGCAGTGCTTAAAAGAAGCCCTCATTAAAAAACACTACGAAAGAAAGCATGGCCCGCATTCTTACTATGGACAATAAAAAACCAGTATTAAAATAAGTTCTAAATCATAGTCATACATGAATACTATTAATCAATACGAAGCCTGGTTTATTACCGGCAGCCAGCATTTATATGGTGACGAAACATTGAAACAAGTAAGCGCCCATGCTCAAGAGATAGCCGATGCGCTAAATGACGCTACAGTAATTCCGGTTCAGATTATATTTAAACCCATCGTAACCACGCCGGAACAAATATATCAAACTATTCAGGATGCGAATACCCGGAAGAACTGCATAGGTATTATAACTTGGATGCATACCTTCTCTCCGGCAAAAATGTGGATTAGAGGACTGAACATTCTGCAAAAGCCGATGCTCCACCTCCACACTCAATTCAATAGAGACATTCCGTGGTCAGGCATAGATATGGATTTCATGAACCTAAACCAGAGCGCTCACGGGGACCGGGAATTTGGCTTTATGGCGACGCGGATGAAAATACGACGAAAAGTTGTGACAGGCCATTGGCAGGATGAGAAAATCCAGGAACAAATTAATGTGTGGAGCCGGGCGGCCAGTGCGTGGTTGGACTGGCAAGGGGCTAAGTTTGCGCGCTTTGGGGACAACATGCGACAGGTTGCTGTAACCGAAGGGGATAAGGTCGAAGCAGAACTGCAACTGGGGTATTCCGTTAATACATATGGAGTTGGAGACCTGACTGAAAAAGTTGACGCTGTAAGCGATGCAGAGGTAGATAGGATTTGTGACGAATATGCCGAACAATATTTGTTGGCAGAAACACTAAAAAAAGGCAATGAACAATACCTTTCACTGCGTGATGCCGGCAGAATAGAAATCGGGTTAACTCGTTTTTTGGAAGAAGGAGGTTTCAAAGGATTTACCGATACCTTTGAGGACCTGCATGGATTAAAACAATTGCCAGGCATTGCCGTGCAAAGGTTAATGGCCAAAGGTTACGGTTTTGGCGCGGAAGGTGATTGGAAGACTGCGGCTTTGGTACGGGCTATGAAGGTGATGGCTGCTGGGCTGGAAGGAGGTAATTCGTTTATGGAAGACTATACCTATCACTTTGAACCCGGAAACAACATGGTGTTGGGTGCCCATATGCTCGAAATATGCGAATCTATAGCTGCGGAGAAGCCGTCTTGTGAAGTCCATCCTTTGGGTATAGGTGGAAAAGACGATCCTGTACGCCTGGTATTCAACGCTAAAGCGGGTTCAGCATTAAATGCTTCCATCGTAGATTTGGGGAACCGTTTTAGATTACTGGTTAACGAAGTGGAGGCGGTATCCGCATCCCATGATTTGCCAAAACTTCCTGTTGCCAGGGTTTTATGGAAGCCATATCCGGATATGCAGACAGGTTGTACTGCTTGGCTGTTGGCTGGGGGAGCTCACCATACCTGTTTTAGTCAGAACCTAAGTAGGGAATATATGGAGGACTTTGCCGTAATGGCCGGGCTTGAGTTCGTTTTAATCGGCAGGCAAACCGACTTATATCAATTTAAAAATGAACTTAGGTGGAATGACGCGGCGGTAAAGCATTAGACGTTCATGCTGTTGCAACTAATAGCTACCTGAATCCTTTTAAAGTTTAAAATAAAACATTATCATGCCAAGCACAACTACTGACTCACTACAAGCGGACAAGCATGCTGTAAATATATCTTTCAACAGAGGCTATGTTTTACTTATGAGCATAATAGCGGCTATGGGCGGACTCATGTTTGGGTTCGACCTCGGGATTATTACCGGGGTGATCCCGTTTATCCAGGAGCAGTTTAACCTGGAAGGTTTTACTTTAGGCTGGGTAGTTTCTATTTTTGAGGTTGGCTGTATGGGCGGAACCTTCCTGACTGCCTGGCTTACCGACAAATATGGTAGGAAGAAAATGCTTATTTATACCGCAGTAGCCCTGATGGTTACTACGGTAGGAGTCGCGCTAGCACAAAATGCATTGGACTTGGGTATATGGCGATTTGCAGAGGGGCTTGGTGTTGGGGCGGCGTCTGTCTTATCGCCTATGTACATTGCCGAGATCGCACCTGCCTCCATTCGTGGAAAATTAGTAACGATGAATCAACTGGCCATCATATTAGGGATTCTACTGGCGACAATAGTAAGTTATTATTTTGGCGACCCTTATAATATTGAAAGCTGGCGCTGGATGTTTGGTGCAGCTTTAGTGCCATCATTTATTTTCTTTGTTGCGTTATTTTTGATCCCTGAAAGTCCCCGTTGGCTGATAAAAGCACAACATCATCAAAAAGCAAGAAGTGTATTAAGCAAAATAGGAAATGATTATTTCGTCCGTAAAGAAATGGAAGAGATCAATGAGTCCCTAAAGCAAACCAGCAAGCAAGGATCGTACGGTGAACTGTTTGGACAGGCAATACTGCCTATCTTATTGATAGGGTTTGGGCTTGCTGTGCTGCAGCAATTTTCGGGTGCCAATAATGTTACGGCCTATATGCAGATCATTTTTGAAAAGGCCAATATTGACATTAAAAATGGATTGTTAAATGCCGTGTTTTTTGGGATTGTATTTTTTGTATTTACGATACTTGCTATATTGCTTATTGACAAGATGGGCAGAAAAAAATTAATGCTTGTCGGTACTTCTGGAATGGCTTTATTCCTGTTTCTCCTTGCCTGGTCATTTAACAGTTCATCGGTCAACGGTACATTGGTGTTAATTTTTGTACTTGCTTATATTGCTATATATGCTTTTACCCTTGCTCCCGTAACCTGGGTACTCTTATCAGAAATATTCCCGAACTACATACGAAGTAAAGCTCTGTCACTTTCCTCCTGCGTGTTGTGGCTGGCTACTTTTATAGTGGTCCTGATTTCTCCTTTTCTGTTAAAGTTAAGTCCCATCGTAAATTTCATTATTTTCGGGATATGCAATGTCATTGGATTTTTCTTTGTGCTTAAATGGGTTCCAGAAACTAAGGGAAAAACGTTAGAGGAACTGGAGAATATCTTGGTTAAAAAATAGAAGAACTCGTCGATTATTTTATGGAGTTAGGGGTTGGATTTATAGATCATCGAAATTTCAGCCTCAATTTTTTCTGCCAGGTACGGTATTTTATCAAGATTTTCCCCCCAGATATCTGTGTCGGATAATATATTCCTGATAATATTATTGGGATGATTGTTCCATAATTTGTAAAGAAGTTCTGCTTTATCGTCATTGATAGGATAGTCTTTATTTCCAAATATGCCGATATGCTTTCCCTCCTTATTTTTTTTTGATTTCATAAAGAGAATATAGGCCGCTAATCCCCTGGACATTGCGTCAGGAATGCGTTTTGTCTTTTTATAATAACTTAATAACAAAGGGACGCATCTCATCTTTATTTTAGTAGAATATTGCAGGGAGATACTCAGCCATTGATGTACGATAAATGGGTTCTTAAACCGGTCAATTACAGCAGTGGAAAAGATACGTGCTTCTTCCATCGAAATATTTCCATCCACAATGGTATATGCTATTTCATCCATTAAAGATTGAATATAATCACCCATATCCTCATCTTCAACGGCGGCTTTAACTGTTTCGAATCCATTTAGATAGGCAAGAGCACAAGTAAATGTATGCGTAGCATTTAGGAGCCTGAGTTTTAATTCTCTGAATTTACTAATATCTTTGGCTAGTATGACTCCTTTATCAGCTTCTGAGAACGAAAGTGTTCGCGCTACCCATTCGTCCTTTACCTCAATTGCCCACAACCGATATGGCTCAGCTTTGATTAAAAAGCGGTCGGTATATCCCAGGTTATCTTCCAGGGTTTCCCGTTCGGTGTTTGCAGGTTTACCGGGGACGATCCGGTCGACTAAAGAGTTGCAGAAAGCATTACACTCTTGTAGCCACTGAATAAAGTCTTCACTCAGCTTGTTTTTTTCAGAGAGCCTCGTTAAAATACTTTTTAGCTTATCTCCATTATTTACAATTAATTCTGTTGGAATAATTACCATTCCTTTATTGTAGTCCCCATTAAATGCTTTATATCGTTCATAAAGCAATGCTAGTAATTTGCCGGGGAAGGATTCAGGTGGGGTGGCATGGATGTCATCATCGTTTAATTGTATGCCGATTTCCGTCGTATTGGATATGACGATTCGTATGTTTTCATTTCGGGCGCATTGTAATACTTCGTCCCATTCCTCATTTGCCTTTAGGATTCTAGAAACAGAATTATTAAGGAAGTTGTTCTTGATCGTTTCTCCTTCATCGACGCCTCTGATACAAAGAGTATATAGATTATCTTGTTCCTTTAACAGATCAATATCACCAAGGCTAGTGGATTTTACCATCACTACACGACCATTAAATATTTGCTTTTTATTGGCGAGGTCAATGAAATAATCGGGGAGGCCGCGTAACAATACGCCTGTTCCAAATTGCAAGACTTTTTCTGGCAATTCAAAGGATGAATCTTTAGGAAGATTCAGCTGGACTTTAGGGTTAGCAGTGCTTAATGTTTTTTTGGAGAGAATCATTTCTTATCGTTTATCCGTTAATGCTTTTCATGTACTTGTTGAATTAACCAGTCAGCGAGATCGCAAGCTGCCCGGTAGTTCTTATATTTGGAAGGTAGTTTTCGGCCATCTGTATACTCATTGTAAAACCATGGGTCTCCAATTGCAACTACCACACCCCGACCTAAAGAGGCGACTGCGGCGACAGTATTTCCATCTTTGGTTTTTAATACAGGCTTAACCTTTTCTTCCAGTGTCAGTGTTGACAACTCCTTGATGTATACGGTGTCTCCAGCCGTAAATATGGGATTGTTATCTGATATCACCAATGCTCCTTGTTCATAATTATGCCCTTGAACACGGTTCTTGCTGTCGCCATTAAATTGAAAGCCGAACTGCTTAGCTAGTCGATTAAGGTGCTTAAATTCACTATTGGTTGAATCATTTGACATCAACACCAGTACACCGCCTGATTGTACCCAATTTGTGATGACCTTTACGTCTGATTCATTAATGAAGTTTGGGGTAGGCGTCTCTTGTTTTGTATCGGGGTCTACAATAATGTAAATATCTGTTTTTTTGAGGTTGTCGGTTGTCGGGGCATTTTTTAAAGTAGTCGTTTTTACACCCCGAAATTCGAAGATATTTCCCCAGAGGGAATATCCGCTATTAGCCATGTCATTCCATTCGTAATGGAAAGGTACTATCACTCCCTTCATGTCTTTTCTTATTTCATGATTGAAGTAATTATCTAAAGTTACTGTAAGCCCATTACCCACAGGCTGCATGGTAGCTATCTGCATTTCATTCGCAGCCAGAATAAAAGCGCCTATACCTTTTGGGTCATTTAGCCTTGGTTTTTGCTTAATGTAATATTCATAACTTCCATCCCGATAGGGATCTCCGCCTAGCCCGGCCACAGGACAAGTGCCTTTCAAATTGATCAGTCCGTTTTCGTCTTTGACGATAAATTGCTTTAAAACTCCATCGAAACCTTTTTGAGCGACAGCCATGAACTTCTCCGGCAAATATTCCATCCGCGTGCCTTTGGCTAAAGAATAAACAAACATACAGGAGCCAGATGCTTCCAGGAAATTACCGGTACTATCCCCTTTATCCATTACCTGCCACCAACAACCTGTTTCAGGGTCTTGAACTTCGGCGATGGCAACTGCGAGGCGATTCAGTATCTGAATAAGGGAATCCCGGTATGGGCTATTATGTGGAAAGTAATCTAAAGCATCTACCAGAGCCATAGCGTACCAGCCCATTGCCCTGTCCCAGAAGTGAGGAGAGGTGCCAGTCTTCGGGTCAGACCAACGTTGTTTTTTAGATGCATCCCACCCATGGTAAAGCAGACCGGTTTCGGGATCGCGGGAGTGTTTCTCCATCAAAATAAATTGACGTGCCACATCGTTAAATGCCGTATCTTCATGGGCCAACATTGCATATTCAGCATAAAAAGGCTCCGCCATATAAAGACCGTCGAGCCACATTTGATTGACATATATCTTTTTGTGCCAGAAACCTCCATCATAAGTACGGGGCTGTGTTTTTAGCTGGTCGCGCAGCTTTGCCGCTGCTTTCCAATATTTCTTATCCCCGGTAACACGATATAGCATTAGAAGCGTTTTTCCGGTGTTAATGGCATCAAGCTTATAAGCCTCGGCATCATAAGTATCAATATTTCCAGAATCATCTACAAAATAATCAATGTTGTGCTTGATATAGTTAAAATATTGCGCGTTCCCTGTTAATTCCCATTGCCCTTCAATACCCTTAAAGATAACTCCTTCTTCATAGTTCCAATTCCCAAAGGGAGATTTATTAATTATCTCTGGGTCCTTCCATACGGACATGACAGTATGAGTCATTTTTGCTCCCCAGGAGGCTGTATCTTTCGCAGATTCTTGATCTTTAGATGACGAAGGCTTTTGTTTACATGAAATCGTAAAGAGGATGGTAATAGCTAAAAGTGTTGATGTATATAAGTTGTAAGTTTTCATAGCGTTTGGTGTTTGCCTATTAATAACCCGGGTTTTGGGTGTATTCTCCTTCATTCAAATCTAGTGCTTCCTGGGGAATTGGTCTTAATATTTTAAGTTTCCCATCTGTTCCTTTAAATGGATTGATTCCCTGGTTAAACCATGCTTTAATATCGCGGTTGTATTTTTTAGTATATTCAACTAATTTACCTGTCCTTTTAAGATCGAACCACCGGTGATATTCGCCTGCCAATTCCCTGGCTCGTTCATCCAGGATAAGGTCAATGTTAACTTCAGCTGGCGTGATTATCATCTCTGTTTCCTGGCCGGGTAACGCTGCTCTTTTCCTTACGGCATTGATTCTGTCTGCTGCAAGCGTGAGTTTCCCTTCTTTAAAATAGGCTTCTGCCGATATTAAATAGGTCTCAGCCAGCCGCGCTAGAAAAATATCTCTGGTGCTGCTGCCACTTCCGGAAAAAACAGCTTCAGGGTCATCAAATTTTCTGATAGCCGGAGTTGCATTATCAGACGTGCTTTGAGGAGAGGCCTGCCATTGTTGAGAATAGGGAATGATCGTTGTTTCACTTCGGTGTGCCGGGTCGGCCTGGCGCCATGTTGTTGTATCATTTAAGGCCCATTTTGGGGCATAATAATATTTTATATTTAATTGATCATGTTTATCTTTTTGATCGTAAAAGTCATAATAACGTTCATAATAATAAACCATAAAGGTACCGCTAAATCTTGAATCGTATTGGGTATAACGGTCGAAAAGATACATGGTTGGGCATAACGTATACGCACGGTAAGGGTACCCATAAATAGCGCCTTCGCCGCCAAAATAGGGGCCAAAGAAGTAATTTTGTTGATTTCCGTCAGTTTTTGGATCTACCATAGAGCCTTTATCATACTGAACGGAAAAAATGATTTCCTCATTTTCTTCATTACCCGGCCAGAAAACTTGCTGAAACGAAACGGATAAAGGCTGATTATTAATTGCCTTATCAGCATAAGAGGCAGCCGTGGCGAAATCACCTGCTGTTCCGAAGTCTTCATATCCTTTTGTCAAAAACACTTTTGCCAGATAATGACGGATAACTCGCTTGTTTACTCGTCCAAATTCACTACTTTCAGGGACAAGTTTCAACGCTTCATTCATTTCTTTGATGATAAAGTCATAGACTTCCTGTAGTGTACTCCGCTTAAATTCCAATATCGGTTGATCAATTCGATTAGTTACGATAGCAACACCTCCAAAAGATTGAGCTAAAAGGAAATAGTAATATGCCCGTAGAAATTTTATTTCTCCTTTTCTTGTGGTTAATGACGGGGTCTCTTCTGTTTTGTCATTATAATATAAAGCGGTATTGCACAATTGAATAGAGCTGTACAGGGTAGTGTAAAAATCAGTTACTATTTCCGACTGGGGCGTAAGGTTTCTGTATTCACTTATTCCTTCCGGTTGCTGGTCCCGTCCTTCAACGAACATATCAGTACCTGCACAAAACACCCAGGGTGCTCCGCCATAAATATTACGTAAAGTTGCATAACAAGAATTGATTAGACTTTCATATCCTTCAGCTGTATTGTAATATGTGGCAGCCGTAACGTCAGCAAGGTCTTCTTCATCCAGGAAATGGCTGCACCCCAATCCAGCAAAAATTGAGAAGAGCACCAAGATAATGAATGATTTTTTCATGGTCCAATATTTTTGTATTAAAATTTCAAATTTATACCTAATTGATAAGTAACGAAGCTATTTCCTCCTTCTCCAAAGTCAGCTTCAGCCCATTCCGGGTCGAAGCCGCCATAGTCAGTAAAAACAAATGGATTTAATACATTTAAGTAAAGGCTAAGTGTTTTTACGTGTATATCTTGTAATAGGATAGGAGAGAACGTGTAGCCTAATCGAATGTTTTTAATTTTTACAAATGAAGCATCTCTGTAATATCCAACTTCATCCCAGTATGATCCTTTGTTATGAGGCTCCGGATATTCATTAGATTGTCTCGTGGGTGTTACATCATTAGGAGGCATAAAATAATTAATATCTAATTTGGCTCTTCCACGATCGTTAACATTTGCAAATTCTGAATAAAACCCACTGTAGACTTGTACTCCCTGCTTTGTAAATATAGAAGCCGACAAATCAAAACCTTTGTAACTTAATAGCGTAGAAAATCCTCCAATCCAGGATGGGTTGGGGGTGCCGACAATCGTCCGGTCATCACCGTCGATCTTTCCATCATTATTTAGGTCTTTTACTTTCGCCTGCCCTACAGACTGCCCATAGGACAGCGCTTCATTCTTTGCATCGACCTGCCATACTCCGTCAAATACATAAGTATAATTCACGTTTATTGGCTCTCCGATAAACCAATCATTGCCTACATCATCTTCTTTCTTACCATACAGTTCAATAATTTTATTGTTATTTTTTGAAAAAGTAAAGGTAGTACTCCATTGAAATTTATTACTTTGTATATTAACTGTATGTAAAGATACTTCGATGCCTTTGTTACTCACGGACCCTACATTATCTATCATGCTTCCCCATCCTGTTTCTATCGGTAACTTTCGAGTCATTAGGAGAGCAGTTGAGCGCTTGTTGTATAAGTCAAATGTTCCTGATACTCTTCCATTCCATAAGCCAAAGTCAACGCCAAAATCAAATTCTCTCGTTTTTTCCCATGTTAATTGTTGATTGACTATGCCATTTGGAGCAAATCCTTTTGCCAGGGTGCCTCCGAAGTCGTAGTAGGTTTGTCGGCTAGACAGAGCAAGTGTAGTATAGGGGTCAATGTTATTATTACCGGTAAATCCATAGCTGACCCTGGCTTTTAAATTTGTCAGCACCTTGGAGTTATTAAGAAAATTTTCTTGTGATATTCTCCATGCGATGGCCGCGGAAGGAAAGGACTGCCATTTATGACCTGGTGCCAACTTTGAGGAACCATCCCAGCGGTTTGAGATAGTAGCCAGATATTTGTCTTTCCATACATAGTTCAATCGGGCAAGAAAAGACATCAAAGTAATTTTGCTGTAGCTACTGCCTAAATCTTGAAAGTCACTTGCCGTACCAAGGTTATAGAATAGTGAGTTATAGGGCAGATTCTGTACTTCTATATCACTACCCTCATTTCGTTCATAAAAAATACTGTATAATCCCAGGAAGTTAAAGTCATGGTCTTTAATACTTTTGCGAAGTGTAACTTGGTTATCCCATGTGTAAGAAAACGATTGACTTTTTGAAAGTGAAGCCGCCGGATCTTCTAATTGCCTTTCTTCAGTGTGGGAGCCATAGTACCGTCCATTTCTTTGAAACTTAGCTCGCGGAGAAAAGGTTGTCTTTAGTTGAATCCAACTAAGCGGTGAATATTGAAGGTACACGTTTCCAATTCCATAAAAGCGTCGGATAGAATTTTTTGAATCTTTCTGTTCCCATAAGGGGTTTACAGAACTGGTAAATGATATTCCCGCGTATTTTCCCGGCTTAAAAAGCAGGTCTGTTCCTGTTGTATCATAAGGAGTAACTAGTGGTGACATACGAAATGCATTGGAAATAGCTCTGTCACTGCCTAATTCCTGGTTGACAAGCGAGAAATTAAAGTTTAAACCAGCAGACCATTTGTCGTTCAGGTCGTGGTGGATGCTTGCTTTCAGGTTGTACCTTTTGTACCATTCGTTAATAAGATTTCCTTTTTCATCTTCATAACCGGCACCTATGATATAAGACATATTATTATCACTTTTGCCGGAAACAGTCAGCCAATGATTTTGTTGAATGCCTGTTTGTATAAAATAATCTGGCCAGAAAGTATAAATTTTATTGGCTATTCGTTCAGCCAGAAGGGGACTTTTATCGATCCCACCGATATCGGAATCATAAGGATCACCTGCCCTTAGCGCGTCGGAAATATAAGCGTTCTGCCTAAATTCCCACCACTCATCACCATTCATAAAATCAGGCATTCTTGCTATCTTTCTAATACCTACATAGCCATTGTAAGAAATTGTAGCGCCCTTTACATTTTCAGCCTGTTTTGTAGTAACAATAACGACACCATTAGATCCTCTTGAACCATAAATGGCGGTTGAGGATGCGTCTTTAAGAATATCAATCCGTTCAATGTCTTGAGGGTTTAGAAAATCTATACCGCCAACAATAACACCATCTACCACATATAAGGGACTACCTCCTGATAATGAATTTTGCCCTCTGATCAGGATGTCGTAACCGGTACCGGCTCTTCCGGAATTGGCGGAAATGTTGACACCGGCTACTTGACCTTGTAAAGCCTCCATCGGGTTGATAGTGCCTCTTATGGCAATTTCTTTTCCATCGACGCTTCCTACAGCTCCGGTAACATCCTTTTTCATTATTTTCTCATAACCAACTACCACCAATTCATTCATCTGGGTAGCATCTGACTTCATTACTACTGATAGCGGAGTATTGCCGGCAGTAGTTACAGATTTTCCCTGATAGCCTATATAGCTAAAATTGAGGGTAATCTCCTTATCGGTCTGCACTGTTATTGAAAATTTTCCGTCTTCATCTGTCACCGCACCATTAGCGGTGCCGCTTATCGTTACAGTTACTCCGGTAAGTGGATCTCCGGAGGATTGGTCAGTGACGGTTCCTGTAATTTGTTTTGTTTGAGAAAAAGCGGATATGCAACTAAAGCTGATAAGAAAGAGTAAAATTAGTCTTTTCATTTTCTTCTATTTAAGAAGTGAGAAAATATTTAGAAGGGGTTATAAATAAACAAATCTGCTGTCGGCTAGTCAAAGCTATAAGATAAACTTCCAAAAAAAAAGAAATTCTCCATTTTTATTTACGCAATCGTTCCCGAAAAGGTCTGGATAACATTTAATTTTTCAAGTAACATTGAGGACTGAAATATTATCTGATGGTTACCTTATTTTCCCCTATAAATTTCACCAAATCAGGTAAATCATAGAATTTTAAAACACCCGGGACTGTATAGGAATACTGGTCTTTCGCTAAAGGGTGTTTGAGATACTTGTAAAAGGAACGCAAGGTTTGATATAATTGAATATGGGTAATTCTCTCGTCCAGTGCAGCAGCAAATAATGCGGCTTCGGCTGCAGCGCCGGAGGCCACGATTTCAATAGATAGATTTTTTAATCTTGATTTGAATTTACAGTAGTCAATTAAAGTGAGAATGTCTTGTGTACGTTGACCGGGTAAAGGCTTTCCTATAAATAAGGATAACATGGCTACCCGATATTCATGGTTATAGTACTTTTTGGGGTTTTTAGCTGACGGGTCGGCGGTTTCTCCCATTCCTCTCAAGTCAGCCAGTAACATAATGTCATTATTCCTCCGATGTGCTTTTATGAGACTGTCATTATTTAATATTGCTTGTTTCCCTTTTTGACTTAATCCGATAACCAATTTATGGCTGGTAAATTGTTTTTGAGGGAATCCTAACAAACAGGGTAGTGGCGGTTGCCCCTTTTTTCTTAAAATAAGTTTGGTGAACTGATAGCCTTGTTTTATAAATGATCCCATTTGCTGGACATTAATGGGAGACTTGTCTGGCTGAATTTGTAGTACCCTTCGTATTATCTTTTTATATTCCTTCCGGTCTTTTCCTTTCAATAACTCAGATCTTTTTTTCTTCCATCTATTGGCAGTAATTAAGTTATTTGCTTGTATAGTCTGTTCCTTTTCGAAGGCTGTATTCACCTGCCCGCTATTGGTAGCATCCAATTCCTTCTCAGTAAAGACTTCTATTGTCCGGTCGTTAATCGGAGTGCTATCCTGATATAACCAGTGCCTAAACCAATTAACGGCAGCTATTTGTTTTGATTTTTGGATGCCGTGACCATCGTCGGCTGAAAATAGGCTTATTTTTTCTGGATGATTTAAGCACTTATAAACTTGTTTTAATTCACGATAAACATCCTTTGTGCCATTATAGTCAACAAAACCATATCTGCCTGCAAGTACCAACATAGGCTTAGGTGCAAACATGATTAAATAGTCACTTATGTCGAGCCCGGCTTTACTTTCTCCAGGCAGCCACTGGCAGCCATCCTGGGGACCTAATAGCAATAATGTCCGCTCTCTTCTGGTTACATAACTCGCTATTGCGGCTACCTTAATCCTGGGATCCAAAGGAATAAAATAGGCTGTTTGTGTTCCACCTCCTGAGTTGCCCAGGCATCCCAATCGGGTAGTATCTACCATGCTTAAGGAACTTAGGTAGTCCAGCCCCCTTTTATTATCCCAGAACTGATAAGCTACAACACTGGTCCCTACTAAATTAGAACCCGACGCTAATAACGTATGGCCAGTGGTTCCTCCACGTGTTAAAGGTTGACCTTTATCATCTGTAAACTGATACCGTTCTCCTTGAGAAATAGGATCAATAGCAAGCACGACAAAGCCGTTCTTTGCAAATCGAATAGCCGTTTGCTGGTAAGTGATAGTCGCTTTTGCTGTTGGTTCATGTCCGCAGAAGAAAAGAATACCTGGAAAAGGGCCCTTCCCGTCAGGTACATAAAGATCTGCAGTTACGTGATGATTAGGAAAACTTTCATAAATGATCTTTTTGATTATATATTCCCCTCTATTAGTTACACCGGTTATCTTAGCGTTAAGTGGGGCTGACTCGGGAAGGTTGCCTAGTATATTCTGGTATCGTTTCCGGCAAGCATTTTGATATTGACCTAACTTATTTTGTTGTATGGCTTTAGTAAGCATACTATCTCGATGCATATATTGTCGGTGCATTTCCTCCGTAACGTAGTTGTATAAAGTAGTATGAGGATCCCAGTCTAAAACCGAATAATCAATTTGCGCGTGTGCACAAAGAAATGTGCAACACAAAACAGATAAGATAAGGTGCTTTTTCATCTACACTTCCTTTTTAAAATGTTTTCCAAGCTAATGATCGAGCGGTCTCACTCTAACCCAATCAAAGTCAGCATAGCCTGACTCATGTCGCATAGCGGCACTGCTACAGAACAAGCCTATTTTGGCACCGATCCATTTTCCTGGGGTGGCGTAAAATGGTTGCCCTACTGCCTTGAAATGTTCTCCATCTATACTGTAACTAAAGTGGCATATGGCCCCTTTTTTAACTGTTACTCTAAAGTAAACACCTTGATTCTCGACAATTTTTATTGTTTTTACTTTCTCCTCATGGCCATTATCAGCTTGCTCGCAAGTAGTGTAACATAATTGTAATTTATTTGCTTCATTGGTTAATGACAGATAAGCATAGCTTTTGCCCATTATTATGAATCCGACTTTATCCCCTTCATTTACCGGATGAAAGTTTATTTTAGTAGTAACCTGGAATTGATCTGCCGGAAACTTTTGCATTAAGATACTCGGAAACGTCCAATAATTTTTGGTGTCTTTCTCCAGAGGTTGGGCATATAACCTCAGTGTTCCTTTGTTGGTCATATAGGCCCAGGTAGCTTCTGGATTAGCCTGCCATTGCCATTGCAACCCTAGTTTTAGTTCATTAAATTCGTCAGAAGTTTGTGGTATATCCGGAGGATAATTTTTGCCTGTAGCCGGTTTCTTGTAAGTAGAAACGGGTTCTCCCACGCCATCTCCGTCAATATCTCTCCCAATCAAGGGCCAGTCATTTTCCCATTTCATAGGTTCTAAATAGGTGACCCTACCATATGCTTCCATATCTCTGAAATGTATAAACCAAGATTCTTCTCCATCAGGGGTAGTGACCCAACCTCCTTGATGTGGTCCGTTAATAGAAGTTTTCCCCTGATGCATCACTAATTTTCGCCGGTAAGGGCCATAGACATTTTTGGATCTTAGTACTATCTGATAACCCTGGCTAACCCCTCCTGCCGGTGCAAAAATATAGTAGTAACCATTTCTTTTATAAAACTTAGGGCCTTCCGTAGTGCGGTCGATTCCTCTTCCGTCATAGACAATCACTCCTTCTCCCAAGGCCTTGGTCCCGGAACCGTTCATTCTTGTAACCGCTAAAATGTTATTTATGCCGGCTCTGCTTCCCGCGAACGCATGAACGAGGTAGGCTTGCCCATTATCATCCCATAACGGACAAGGATCAATCAACCCTTTGCCTGCTTTCACTAATAGGGGCTTTGTCCAGGGACCGGCTGGGTCCTTTGCCCTGACCATATAAATGCCAAAATCAGGATCTCCATAATATACATAAAAAGAATCGTTGTGATAACGGATCGCCGGAGCCCAAACACCTTCTCCATGCCGTGTTTTCGAAAAGTGCTCATAAGGAGGCTGACGCATGAGTGCATGACCGACAATGGTCCAGTTTACGAGATCTTTTGAGTGCAGTATAGGTAAACCAGGCACAGCATCAAAGCTGGAAGCCACCAAATAATAGTCCTCTCCAACCCGGCAAACATCAGGGTCAGAATAATCGGCAAAAATAACCGGATTTTTGTATTTCCCATTTCCCAGATCGGGGACCCATGCTTCTTTTGATTTATCTATCTTTTGTGCCTGAAGAGGGTTTAAAAAAATACTCCCGGCAATAACTAATAATAGTAATTTGTTCATTTTTAACGTTTTTCAAATGTATCAATTTATTTTTCAGTGGGTAAAAAGTTCATTTCTTTCATCCAGCCTTTCCATAAGCTTGGCCACAAGGTGGTAGCGCCCGGATTACCCGTTAAGGCTATTGCGTGGCCTCCATATGGAAAAACATGAAAACTGGTTTGTATATGATGCTTTAACAGTGCCTGATAGAACAAAAGACTGTTGTGCGGGTCCACGACATGGTCATTAAAAGCATTTACAATGAGGCAGGGTGGGGTAGTGGACGTAACATGTTTTTCTGCAGAAAATGCCTGGACTTGTTCCTGAGTTGGGTGATCCCCTAATAAATCTGTTTTACTGCCCTGGTGTGCGTACTTTCCCATGGTGATTACAGGAGAAACCAATATCATAAAATTCGCCCTAAAAGGGTAAGCGCTAATTTTATCGTTTATGTCCGATACATCTTTTGTTTCTACTCCCACCATGGCAGCCACATGCCCACCAGCAGAGGCTCCCATTACCCCAACCCTGCCGGGATTGATTGCCCATTCTTTCGCATGTGACCGGATTAAGCTCATAGCTCTTTGCGCATCTTGTAGCGGGACCAGTCCCCTATGTTGCAAATCAGGAGAATTCGGCAGTCTGTAAACAAGTACGAAGGCATTTATACCTAAGGCATTTAGCCATTTTGCCCGGGCAAAACCGCCACTCTTATAAGTAATATGCGAATATCCTCCTCCCGGGCATATCAATACTGCGGTGCCTGTATTAGTCTGCTTAGATGGAAAGAAAGTATAGATTCCAGGAGTACCCACTTGATAATAGCGCTCATTGACGATGCTGTCTTTTAAGCGCATCCCTTTTGAATTGGGCATTTGCCCATGGGGCCAGAGTGGAATATAATTTTGGGCTTGTAGGGCAAAGGGTAATAGTATAAGGCTTATACTCCCTATAAGTAATATGGTTGTTCTGCTGCTATTTATTTTCTTCATTCTCATTTTTCCGTCGGGTTCCAGTCTTTGACTATTCCTTTAAATATGTTTTCAATTGTGTATTCACGTACTTGTTTATCTGTAAGTTGATGGGACCATTTCGCCCGGGCGGTCGGAGTTGCTCCCTGTCCTCTGGAATGGTATTCTGCATAGTATACTGTTTTTTCATTCTCGGAATTATTCCAGTTGTTCCATCCTTCCGGACGAATAAAATCTCCCATCTTACAGTTAATAAAAACAGTTTGAGCATATTTTCGCCAGGGACGTCCAAGAAATACTTCAGTGACATTTGACGCCGCAGTAATTTGACATTCATTAAAAACAAATCCAAATTCTGCACTTTTAGAAGTGGAGGCTGCAGTGATATAGGAGTTGTCTTTACACATAATCAGGCATTTTTCAAAAAGAGCCGTTGCCTGTCCAAAAATAAAATCAGTAGTACCTTCAATATAACAATCATTAAAATAGTACCGTGCATTTTCTCCCGTTAAATAAATCGTATCTTGATTACCGATAAACCTGCAGTTTTTAAAAGAACAACGATCCGCATTGACAGTCAGCGCCATTGCCTGTCCTATAGGTCCTGAATTATTTTTTATTGTTAAGTTTTCCGCATGGAAATCGGTACCTTCTACCGTAAGTGTAGCTGTATAAAAAGTACTGTTCGGTCCTTTGTTGATTTTATTAAAATAATCGGCATAAGCTATAATGGTACTGTCCTTGCTCTGGCCAATAAGCGAAATTTTTGTATTCCATTCCGGAATCCGAACCTTCTCATGATAAGTACCATTTTTTATATATACGGTAATGCGTTCATAGGGGAAGGATTTACAAGATTCAATAGCTCGCTGAATGGATGTGAAATCCCCACTGCCATCCTTGGCGACAACAATATGTTTGCTGTAATCATTTGCCCGGACCAATGATATTGAACCGCAGATTACCATCAATATAGCAACAAAAAATCTTTTCATGTTTCTTTTCATTGTCTCTGTTTTAGAATATAGGTTTCTCCGGGTATTGTTTCGAAGTCATAGCGGTAGGTGCGGGGTAGATGCAGTCCTTCCAGAGAAACGTTAGACGACACTAAGGGTTGTTTAATATTTGGCGTTGCAAAAAATGGATTAGTATTTACTCCTGAAGCTTTAGACAAGTTGAATTGATTGACAGCCTGCAATGGGGTATATGTCCTGAGCCTGCAATTACCACCATGTTTGGAATGTATGGTTAATTTTGTTACTTTTCCTTTATCCCATTGGATATTAACGATAAAACCGCCTCTTGCCCGTAATCCTTTTACCGCTCCCGATTGCCATTTTTCTGGTAAAGCAGGGAGAATAAATAAGTTTCCGTCATCGCTTTGCAACAACATATGGGCTATACCGGAGGTTACACCAAAATTCCCGTCTATCTGGAAGGGCGGATGTGCATCAAAGAGGTTGGAATAGGTCCCTCCACTTTCGCCTTCTTTTGGAGGCTTTAATTGATCTTTCAATAATTTCCTTGCATGATTGCCATCTAATAGTTGTGCCCACAAATTTATCTTCCATGCCATGGACCATCCGGTAGAAATATCACCGCGCATTACCAGTGACTTTCTGGCTGCCTCAAACAATTTAGGCGTACGATAGGGTGAGATCTGGTTACTGGGAAAAAGCCCGTACAGATGAGATACATGTCGGTGATGATCACCTTTTTTATCCCAATCCTTAATCCATTCTTGTAATTGCCCGTATTTTCCAATCTGCATAGGCGGCAGTAGATTCAGCTTCCGATGAAGAGTATCGCAAAAGAGTGGGTCTGTTCCGAGTACTTTAGCAGCTTTTATGGTACGTGAAAACAGGTCAAAGACCAGTTGGTTGTCCATAGTAGTTCCATAAGCGATATCTAGCGCTATATCCTCTTTACGAGCATAACTATGTTCTGGTGACATCGAAGGGCTTACTACTAACCAGTGATGGGTAGGTTCCTCTTGTAGTACATCTACGAAAAACATAGCCGCGCCTTTTAATACTGGATAATATTTTTTTAAGAAAGAAGTGTCGGCTGTATATAAATAATGCTTCCATATCTGTTGACTTAACCAAGCTCCGCCCATAGGCCAAATACCATAATACCCGCCATCCACGATACCTGTTATCCGCCACAAATCGGTATTATGGTGCATGTTCCAACCTCTTGCATGATACATTTCAGAAGCGCTTTGTTTCCCTGTTTGAGAAAGGTCCTTTAACATCTTAAAAAGCGGTTGATGCATTTCAGGTAAAGCCGTTATTTCTGAAGGCCAGTAATTCATCTCCGTATTGATGTTTACCGTATATTTACTATCCCAGGGTGGGTTCAGTTCAGCATTCCATTTTCCTTGTAAATTGGCAGTCTGGCTACCCGGGAAAGAACTTGAAATTAATAAGTACCGGCCAAATTGGAAATATAGCGCTGCCAATGCGGGATCATTTTCTTTTGGGAATTCCGCTACACGAATATTGGTTGGCTTTTTAGCAGCATCAGTAACACCCAGGTCCAGGGATACCCTGTCAAAATATTTTTTATAGGTTGCAATATGGGTGGTTTTTGCTGTTTTATAATCTTTTTTGAGGGCCGAGTTCAGATACTGCGTGGCCTTCTTTATTTCATTTCCACTTATATCTTTATAATTGATAAAATTTGTTGCGATGGATACATAAACAGTGGCTGCATTGGCTTTAATTATTTTCAGGCTGCTATCTGTAGCTGTTACTTTTCCCCCTTCAATTTTGGAAAACGCCTGTATCTGATAATGCACCTTTCCTGCTTTATTTGCAATAGAACTTGTCACTCCTGAAAGGGATAATTTATCTTCCTTTGTATTTATCTTGCATCTCTTAAAAAGACTGTTTAAGTGGAGGTCGCAGGTGATACTTTTGGGCTTGTCTGCAGTCAATCGAATGATGATTACATTATCAGGAATGGAAGCAAAATATTCCCGTTTATAATTTATCCCATTTGAGCGATAGGAAACGGATGCTATAGCGTTACTAATATCAAGGGTTCTCCGGTAGTTTTCCACTTCGTCGTGACCGTCAAAATGAATATAAAGATTTCCCGCTGTCTGATAGGGCATGCCATAATTGCTGTTAGAAGGTGCATGTCTGGGAAAAGTTTTATTAGATAGTTTTTGTGCTGCTAAGTATTTTTCTTCAAATAATAATTCACGTATTTTTTGAATGGCACCGAAAGTATTTTGAGAGACATTATTGCCTGGCTCACCAGCCCATATTGTCCCTTCATTTAATTGTATCCTGTCTCCATCTACACCACCAAATATCATCGCTGCAAGACGGCCATTGCCAATGGGCAGCGCTTCATTCCAATTAGTCGCGGGTTTAATATACCATAATGTCATTTGGTTATCAGGTTGGGCTATTAAACCTAAACTAAGAAAGCTGGTTAATAATGTTAACGTTATATACTTTTTTAAAAACATCATTGATCAGAGTCTGATATTCTTTCTCTTATCTATTCTAATTAGATCCATTAAGGCCTTCCCAAATAGTCCTGGCTAGTTCTCTTTGTCCTGCCACATTTGGATGTAGACCATCTGCATAATTGGAATCGGAAACCGCATGTAGAAGAGATATAAATCCTATATGCTCTCTTTTAGCCAGTGTCCTATATGCCTTTTCCAGTGCCTGAAGGGACTTTTTAGTATTCCAGTTGTACCGTTTGTCTTTATTCAACTGAGACATAATACCTACATTGATATCTGGCGGCGCTAACAGGACGATTTTTGCTTTAGGATTTTCAGTATGGATTTTATCGATCATCCATTGCATGTTTTCTATGCAATTATTTACCATGGAATCATTGCCATTCTTTAGATCATTTACGCCCAGAAGTACCAGATAATAGGAGGCATCAGGATACTTTTTTAAGACCGGTATAAGGTCCTTCCTGTCAGAAGTTTTTCGTCCATTTTTTCCTTCATTTATAAATGTTACGCCTTTTTGATGCCGGTGATTTAAAATCCAAACCCAACTATTCCCATCTACCTTAGCACCATGCGTAATAGAATCTCCAAAGCAAATCACCCTGCCCTGTATGGGTTGCGTAAAAGCCATTGTGCCAAATACGGACGCATAAAGAGAAAGTGTGAAAAGAAGAACCCTTTTTGTCATTAGTTTTAACTTATTGATTACGACTAATTAATTCTCCGTTAACGGTAATATTATTAAGCTTTACGTTTTCTGCCTGCTGGATGATATTTTCTTTTTCAACATTATTAAAGTCACAATCGCTTATAAATATGTTAGAAACAGGTTTGTCTTTCCGGCCTTTAATATAGATGGCGTATTCACTTTTTTGACTGGTGACATTTTTAATAAAAACGCTATCCAGGGTGGGAGGATAATTACAGCCTTCAGTTTTATCATCTCCATAAAACATATTTACCTTAATAACGGCTTCATGGACCTGACCAACTTTTATATCCTTAAAGTAGAAATTTTTAGAAACTCCACCACGACAAGCGTTAGATTTTATGCGGATGGCTCTGTCCAAATTAGGGCTACTCATTTCACAGTTTCTTACAAATAGATTCTCTACTCCCCCTGATGTTTCGCTTCCAACGACCACTCCGCCATGACCATCTTTCATTACACAGTTTTCAATTACAATATTTTTTGTTGGGACATCAATCCTTCGGCCATCCTCATCGCGTCCACTTTTAATAGCAATACAATCATCGCCGTTACTAAAAAAGCAATTTTTTATCTGTATATTCGTACAGGATTCCGGATCGCAACCATCATTATTAGGTCCGTAGCTGATGGTGCTTACACCGTCAATAGTAATATTTTGGCTCAATGTTGGATGAAGAATCCAAAAAGGCGTATTTTTTATGGTTATATCTTTAATTAAAATATTTTTACACTTGTAAAATTCTAAAAACGTAGGTCGTAAATAGTGCCCTTCCCCAAATATTCTTTTTTCTACAGGAACTCCTTCAACGGCCATTTTAGTAAGTAATGGCCGGCTATTGGCATCTCCTTGGGAAGGCATTCCTTCTTTCCAACCGTCGTCTTTAGATCCTGACCACCACCACCAGTGTTTTTTACTAGCCTGGCCATCAAAAACCCCCTCTCCTGTAACGGCTATATTTTCCTTTCCATAAGCATAAATTAATGGTGAGTAATTCATGAGCTCAAGCCCTTCATATCGCGTTAGCACCACAGGAAGATAATCCTCAGGATCAGTGCTAAACTTGACTACAGCGCCCTTCTCAAGGTGTAAATTTACGTTATTTTTCAGGTGGATTGGACCATTGACCAGATAGGTCCCCTCCGGAATCACTACCCGGCCTCCGCCCGCCTTATTACAGGCGGCAATAGCCTCTTTAATGGCCGGAAGGCAATCTGTAGTACTGTCAGATTTTGCCCCATAATCTAAAATAGAAAAATCCTTATCTGGAAAGGTAGGAGGATTAATCTTTTCAAGGATTGCAGGTACCTTGTCCCAGCCGGTAAGTGTTTTTGCCTTTTTATTTTGGTTACAACCAACAACTAAAAAACCTGATAATGTCATAAAATAGAAAAAGTGTAAGTAATTTAATCTAAAGCGTTTCATAGTATTTGTTTTGAGGTGAATTTATTTGTCAAACATACAGTTTATTTTTGCTAAAATAAAATTAATGCCGCAACCACTCCCAGCGTTTTGCCCAGTCTGTTAAGACGGTTTTACGCCACTTTTGGACTGTTTCTGCTCCTTGCCATTGATTAATAAATAATTCCTGATCTTTTTTATCCGTATACCAATGGCCGCCCAGGATATAATCGCTTTGTCTGTTTTTTCCAGGCCAATGACCTTTTACCACTAATTGTCCCTTTGCTTTTGTAAAACCAGGGATCTCAGAAATAATTTTGTAGTTGAGTACCTCCGCTTTTTTAGGTACATAGCGAACGGCATAATTTCCGTTACCCCGATAATATCCGGCCCATTTTTGGATACCGGCACCGGAATTAACGATAAGCGTGAAACAGCTAGAATCCTTCGGCCTATTCATTTCCGGACCCTTAAGATGGATTTCCACCATGGAATAAACAGGTACCGTATCAGCCAGTGTGGTGGTTCTGTTAAAAACGATTCTTGAACTCCGCTTTATCGGCATAAAACTCCCACCCCAGCTTTCCTTTAATGGATCATTAGGGTCCCCATCCATCAGGAACAGCAGGGAAGGGGTATCTCCCATTTTAATATGACCATTATAGTAGTGCTTAAACCCTTTGCCTAAATATCCGGACTTTCGAATGTATTGTGTATAATAATGGTCATTTTTTAGGTTATCCGGTGCTACTTTATCTAAAAAGAAGCCCCGGTAGGAAGCGTTGTTTTCAATAAACCATAAATCAGGGAAACTTTTAACAATGTAAGCATAACTATTAGCACTCCATTTTTTATTTGGCCCCCCTATCCAGTAGACTTTAATGTGGTGTTGAATGGAAGGATCATCATGTAATGCCTGGGCCAGATCGGCCAGTCCTCCCCAAACCAAGACCCAAAGGGGGTGTTTACTTTTCTTGTGGGCACATTTTATTATCCAGCTAGAACCTTCGGTAGAGTGACTATAGCCCGCAAAGGGAGCTAAATTCTCACTTCCCTGTTTACATATTGCTCGCAAAGTATCTGGAGAAGGATATCCTTCGGTATGCTGTTGTAATTTAGGCAGATCATGGGCATATAAATTTATCATTTCTAAAATATCCTGTTTGGAACCCTTCCCATAAGAAGGAGAAGATATTAGCCCTTCGGTATGAAACATATTGCTATACATTAAAAAATGGATCATGGATTGATTGTCGTCTGGATCCGTCCCACCGATATCAGTACTAATTAATATGCGTGGTTTAGCAGGTACGGGTTGTTGTGACCTGAGCATAAAAGGAAAAAATAAAATGCAGGTAAACAAGAACAATTTCAGTTTTGTAGTATCCCCTTTAATCATCTCTGCTTTATTTGATACTGTGTAGATAGACTTCCAGATTCGTGTAATATTGATTTAGCGTATAATAATTTCTGTCTCTGCCGTCTGTTGGATTTAAATTGTTCATTTTTTCCCATTTATCCGGCATTCCGTCGCGGTCTGAATCGGGGGGAGGAGGAGCGGAGTCGTAGACGGGATAACCCCCTACATCTTTTTGGGAATCTATAATGCCAGCGGGGTGAGAGACTCCTTCAGTATTTAGTTTTGCGTATGTAGCCCCTTCGTATGTAGCGGTTCCCGTCCTAACTTCTGTAATAATTCTTTTATCAACAGGGTCTCGTTTAGGCAATATAGCTCCAGCGCTATCTAATACGGATAGGTAAGCTTTTTTTGCACTTTGCGTACTTACCGGAGCATGAGGGAAAGGCTGTTCCTGTCTTGCTTTTTGGATTAGTTCCTGCGCGCGGTAGTAATCATTATCCTGTTGAACACCATATGTCCAGTTGTCTGCCGAAACTTGAGGGTACCCTGCCACATAATTGCCCGCGATATAAAATTTTCCGCCAAACAAGGTGTCGGGATATACAGCAGCGTCTTTGGAAAAATAATAATTGGTATATTCCAATATGCGATTTCTCTTGTTTTGCGGTGAACCTTGCGTGATACTGCCCGGAGTGGCCGGCCCCGGTTTGTAATAATTATTGACAATGTTATAATTTCCCCCTTCTCCTCCATAGACTGAGTTGATATTGCCCCAGTTATATATGACATTGTTTCTAAAGTCTACTCTTTCTGAATCCGGCTCCCCGGTATAGCGGCTTCCACAAAAACGGGGATTCCGACTGGTGTTGCTTGCGATTAGATTATGATGAAAAGAAGCATTGTACCCGCCCCAAATTCCACCGTAGCCATGATTTCCTTTGGCATGAAATGAGTGGTATAAACTCTCACTTAAAATACACCACTGCAATGTAAAATCCCTTATACCGTAAAAGGTACCGATTTCATCTTCTGACCAACTTAACGAACAATGGTCGATGATAATGTCATGAAGCTTAAAGGGGGTATGCTTCCCTGTTGCATGCATAGCGTCATCCTCATCTTTGTTTTCATCTCCCAGACGACAACGGATATAGCGGATGATAATGTTACTGGCCTCTATAGAAAGTGTATATCCGGCAATGCATATTCCATCGCCAGGAGCAGTTTGTCCCGCGATAGTGATATTGTCTTCTTTTATTTCCAAAGTGCGTTTAAGGTGAATGATACCAGATACATTGAAAACAATGGTCCGGTTTGATTTGCTTACCGCATCTCTTAGACTACCCGGGCCAGAATCATTCAGGTTGGTTACCTGGTAGGCCGAACCACCCCGTCCGCCTGTTGCAAAGCGTCCACCGCCCTCAGCACCGGGAAAAGCCAGAACAGCCGCTTTAGTCGAATCCTTTAAATTTCCTCTTTCCCGGGCAGCGTGGGTGTTCTTACAACCCTGCAAAACCGGTGCTGTAAGGAAAAACCAGAAGGTAAATTGATATATCGAAAGCCTGCTTGCCATTAAGGAGGGTATTAAAAGCGTGTACGGTTAAGCCACATTCCGGAGAGTTAAAGAAAGTCTGTTCTGACCGGAGCAAAAACATCGATTAAACTTCCCGCTTCTATAGCGACAACGCCATGTGGGACATCAGGTGCTATAAAAAAACTGTCTCCTTCCTTTAATTGCCGTTTTTCTCCGTTGATGGTAACCTCAAATATTCCGCTTTCTACAAAAGTTACCTGTCTATGAACATGATGATGGACAGAACCGATGGCCCCTTTGTCAAATTTTACATGAACCATCATTAAAAAGTCATCATACCCAAGGATTTTACGTTTTACTCCTGTGTCAACTTCTTCCCATTCTCTATTTTCTGATTGAATGAATTGTTTATTTACTTTCATATAATAATTTACTTGCTTGTGAAACAAATTGTGAAAAGTTAATTTTAACAAGTTCCTGTTTATCTTTTATTTATGCAAGCATTTTAATGCTTTTTTCTACGCAATCGTTCCCGAAATCGATTCCGTACCGTAACCTTGTTGTTCTGACATTAATTTTTGATAAGAATAGAAAGGGGGATCTTTTGAAGTTAAAAGACGAGGTTCAATTTCATTTCGCGTATTTTGTACGATAAACCTATCTTCTAATCGCGACCCGTGACCAGCAGAAACTATGAGTACTTAAACTGCGTGCTATTTATCAAAAATTGCCTTTTCGCTGGGATCCAGCACCGCGATGGCTCGATTATCCGGCGGCCGCATAAATCATTTTCCCCATCCTGGTAAATAGCATAGGAACAAAACCCCGGAAAAACACCGGCTCCCGTGTGCTCGTTTATAAGGGGGGTAAAGGGCCGTTTTCCAGGGTGACAAAAGGGATTTTATCGAAATTGGCGGCTTTTTTATCGTTTATAGTAAAAATTCTCCAATTTTGTAGTAACTTTTCTCCCAATTTGGTTGTGTGACAAGCCGGTAATAGTCCCGGCGGGTTTGAAAAACTGGAAAAATTGCCATAAAGATGAAATTTGAAGCTTCTACTTTAAAAGATATCGCTAAAGCGCTGAATCTCTCTACCTCTACAGTTTCCAGAGCCTTACGGGATAGCTATGAAATCAGCGCAAAGACAAAGGAACGGGTGATAGAATATGCAAAAAAAATCCATTATCATCCTAATCCAGCGGCCTTGGGTTTAAAGGAAAGGCGTACCCGGTCAATAGGTGTCATTGTATCGGAAATCGCAAATACTTTTTTTTCTGAAGCGATTAATGGGATGGAATCCATTGCTTATGACAAAGGATATAACGTAATTATTACACAAAGCCATGAGTCCTATCAGCGGGAAGTAGATAATGTTCAATATTTGGTTTCTCGCTCGATTGATGGTTTGTTGATATCATTGTCAGCTGAAACAAGCAATGTAGAGCACATTCGAAAATACCACGATAAAGGACTTCCAGTAGTCTTTTTTGATCGGGTTTCTGACGAAATAGCTACGCATAAAGTGACGGCCGATAATTTTCGCGGCGCCTACGATGTGGTACAACATCTTATTGATGTTGGCTATAGACGCATTGCCCAATTGACCAATGTTAGCCATTTGTCTATTACTAAAGAACGATTGCAGGGATTTAAAAAGGCGTTGAAAGACAATGGTCTTTCGGTTCCATCCTCCTATGTTCAACATTGTCCGCATGGAGGACTGTTAGAGGATGAGGTGGATAAGGCAATCGACAATCTCTTGTCTTTAGAAGAAAAACCTGAGGTGATTTTTGCTGCCGGAGGTAAGCTGAGCACAGGCTGTTTGCGTTTATTGAAAGCGAGAGGTATCCGGGTACCGGAAGATATTGCAATGGTTGGGTTTTCGAATTCAGAGGTCATGGATTTGCTAAATCCGCCACTTACGACGGTGAGACAGCCGGCTTTTGAAATGGGTAGGGCGGCGACAGAAATGTTGTTTAATTTGCTGGAGAGCCGGTATCCTATTACTGAATTTAATAACCGGGTCCTTCCTACACAAATTTTGATAAGAGATTCTATTTGATTAAAACTTGTTTGTATAATAAAGTGGAATTTTTAGCCTTGCATCACGATCTGATTGTTGAATAATTTATCTGCTACCATACTTCATTTAGCGGAATCGTATCCTTCGTAATATCCTGCTCCAGCATCGCACATACTTATAAAATGCGAAGTTCCTATAATAAAAGGATAAAATATAATCAATATATATTTGTTTATGAATGTATTTTTGACCCATGAATATTATTTCATTGCTCGTTTAATGTTTATTATTTACATATGAAGTTAAAAATACGGATTACTTTTCAAGCCATATTTTCTAGGCGTTTGGCTTTATTATCGTTGATTTTATTAATTCAGTTACCTTTTACAAAGGCTTCCGGCTTAGATGCCATTACCGGTCAGGTTACAAATTCAGAAGGGATGCCGTTGCCAGGCGTAACCGTTCTGGTAAAAGGGACTACGAATGGCACTACAACAAATGAACAGGGTCGTTACCGTATTCAGATTCCGGAAGACCGGTCGATATTGGTTTTTTCATTTGTGGGCTACACTACCAAAGAAGTCAACATAGCTGGTCGGTCCGTCATAAATGTATCATTAGTAGAAAATAAGAAGTCATTATCGGAAGTAGTGGTGGTCGGTTATGGCTCCATCAGAAAGAAAGATTTAACGGGTGCGGTGGTCTCTGTAGGCGGCGATGACATTATGAAAAAAGGCACAACCAGTCCCATGGCTGCATTGCAAGGCCAGGTTGCCGGAGTAAATATTACAGCCAACTCCGGGCTGCCCGGAAGCGGATATGATATCGACATTCGGGGGGTTAACTCCCTTACTGGTGGCGATCCTTTGTTTGTAGTAGACGGTGTGATGACGGACAATATTGACTTTTTAAACCCAGCGCAGATTAAACGAATCGATATATTGAAAGATGCCTCTTCAACAGCTATTTATGGCTCCCGTGGTTCAAATGGTGTCGTGATTGTCACTACTAAATCGGGGAGGACAGGACAAGCCCACTTTTCCTATTCGGGTTATGTGGGCGTACGTACTTTTTCTAACATGCCCGATTTCTTAAATGCGGAAGAAGGGATTATCTATGCAATGAATCGAGATATTACCGAACGGTTATATCTGGGAGAACCATTACAGGCCCCCGATGATTTATTTGGCTTTCCTTCATCGGATCCTGCTCATTCCTATTGGGTACGCAATCTTACAAATAAAAATTATACCGATTGGGTTGATCTACTGACAAAACCAAGTATTCAAACCAATCATTTTATTTCTGCTTCAGGCGGAACAGACAAAGTAACCTATTATGTGGGAACAGGTTATCAGACAGATAATGGCAATGTCAAAGGGCAGGATTATAAAAAGTATAGCTTTAAGTTGAGCGTAGACGCTCACGTTTCCGATCAGTGGTCTATGGGTGCAAACATTAACTTGGCTTATACGGTTCGTCATTTAGGAAGTGAAAATGTAATGAAGCAGCTTTTTCGTATGCCGAAATGGGCGCCGGCTTATGATAGCGGGCAGATGGTTCAGGTACCTATGGTAGGCATTTCGGGGAATGTTAGCCCCATAGCCGAACTTAAGAACAATAAATACGATATCAGGAAATATTATTTGATTTCCAATTTTTATCTTCAGCTTAAACCTGTTCAATGGCTTGTCTTAAAATCTACATTCTCTCCTAATATGCAATTCGGGGAAACCGGATTTTATTGGGATCCTTTATCTACTAAAAGCAGCGGCGGTGGACAGTTAACAAAAAATAAAACGTTGTCTTATATTTGGGACAACCAGGCAAGTATCCAAAAGCAAATTGGTGAACACAGCATTAATTACGATTTTATTTATTCCATGCAAATGGATCAAAGCGATAACCTGTATGGCTTTGGATGGGACCTGCCTTTTAATTCCGAATATTACAATTTGGGGAGCGCTTCGTCGCTCAATACTTCCAGTAATTTCTTGAAAAGCACTTTGGTGTCTTTTACCAACAGGCTCAATTACGCTTATAAGGAAAAATACCTTTTTACTGTAACCGCGCGCTGGGACGGTTCTTCCAAACTGGCCCCGGAACATAAATGGGCTTTCTTCCCGTCCGCTGCTGTAGCCTGGAGAGCGTCTGAGGAAGATTTTATTGAAAATATTTCAGCTATTTCTAATTTAAAATTACGACTCAGTTATGGATATACCGGCAATAATAACATTTCTCCCTATACCACACAATTCGCTGTTAACCAACAAACGTATTACGACTGGAACGGTGCGGTGGCCAATGGGTTCCGGCCAAGTGCTATCGCTAATAAGGATCTGACTTGGGAGCGTACGAGAGAATGGAACCTGGGCCTGGACTTTGGATTTTTTAGCAACCGTATTTCAGGATCATTTAATGTTTACGACCGCTTGTCTTTGAACCTGTTGATGAGCCGTAAACTGGCGGTGCCTACAGGATGGGCGACTATGGAAGATAATGTAGGGTCTGTAAGTAATAGGGGAATTGAATTGCAGCTAAGAACGGTGAATATTAAAACACCTGATTTTACTTGGGAAACTAGTTTTACCTTTTCCACGAACAAGAACCGGATCGTTGAGCTTTATGGAAAAAAAGAGGACGATGTCCCTAATCGCTGGTTCATAGGACAACCGGTGGAGGTGGTCTATGCAATGGTGTTTGACGGTGTTTGGCAAAAAGGAGAATTGAAGGAACGTTCACCTGAAGATCAAAGAAAGCTAGAAGGTACGGCCAAAGTTAAAGATCTGAATGGTGACGGGGTAATTGATATTGATCATGATATGAAAGTGTTAGGATCGCCACTGCCTTCTTGGGTTGGAGGGCTTTCAACAACGTTTACTTACAAGAACTGGAATTTGTCAGTATCGCTTTATACTAAACAAGGCGTTTTTCTTTATAGTCCCTTTCATAGGGAGTTTACCGACTTTAATAGCAAACAGATTCTTGATGTACCTTATTATATGCGGGAGAACCCTTATACGGAAGCTCGCTATAGTAATACCTATCCACAACCCGCTTACATGGGACAATATTGGGGTGAAGATGCCGAGGCATATGGTTATCCCGGTTTTAATAAAGACGCCTCTTTTGTAAGATTACAAAATATAACCTTAGGTTACAACGTTGATCCTTCAGCATTGGAAAGGCTAGGGATCGGTATTAATAGTCTGAGGATTTATGCGAATGCCTTAAATCCTTATGTATGGACAGGGTACACCGGATATGATCCCGAATGGGCAGGGGCCGGTATTTCTGGTGAAGATGCTGATTCTCCTGCATTTTCAATTTATCAGCTGGGTTTGAATTTAACCTTTTAATCGGGACGTCACGGTTCCTTGGAGCTATTAAAAAATTTTAGGATGAAAAAGTATAATTTATATATTTTAGGTTTTCTGTTTCTCATAGCTGCAGGCAGCTGCAAGAAGTATCTGGAGGAAGAAAATATCAGCAATGCCACGGCTGAAAATTTCTATGTTACTCAAACCGGTTATGAAGCGTTGATCAACGCCTGTTATTCTAGTTTGCGAGAGCTATATGAGCCAGTCCCGTACATGTTTAGTGCCGGGACAGATCTTTTTATTGGCGCCCATCAATCGGCTCCCCTCGGTCTTACGACCTATCAAACATTAAGTCCTGGTGACCCGACCGTTGCCGGTTTCTTTAAAACGTTATATCAGAACGTTCAAGTATGCAATACGGCGGTTTATTACGGCGATATAACTGAAAAATCACCACAGTTGGACGCCAGGATAGGCGAAGCACGTTTCTTAAGGGCGTATTATTATTTTCTGCTGGTTCAGACGTTCGGTAATGTAAGCTTGGTAACAAATATGATTGATGAGCCGATTACACATTTTGAGAGAGATTCCGCCAGTAAGGTCTATCAGTTTATTATTTCAGAGCTAAAACAAGCACTGGAAGAGGTACCGGAAACACAAGAAGACTGGGGACGCGTAACCAAACGCGCGGTACAGCATATGTTGGCTAAAGTCTATCTTACAAGAGGTTATGAAAAATACGGGGAATCGGACGATTTTAAAGAAGCCGCTCATTACGCCGATGCTGCCATTAATGGAGAGCCGCTTAGTGTATCTTATGATCAGATTTTCGCTTATTTAAATGATGTGAATCCCGAAGTTGTTTTTTCCGTTCAATATGATCAAAGTTCGTTGCTGAACGGAGGGGAACATAATTGGGATTACGCCTGGGGGCCGCTTATACAAGGAACGGGAGAAGGAGTCTCTAAAAAGAATATTCTTCATCCGACGCAATATTTGTTTACTTTATACGGAGATTACGACAGCCGCTTCGAAGGTACTTTTATGAATGAGCGCTTGAATCCTTACGCAGGATATTACCTGGATAGAAAAAATTCTCCCGTGGTGTATTATTTTCCAAGAACGCCCCAACAGTTGGCCGATACGGTCCAATGGCGGTCCGCTGACCCGGAGCACAGAAAAAATGCTAAAATCGTACCGATAGGCCCTCATTGGTGGAATGCGAATAACCAGGAAGATTACCCCGCGCTTATGAAATGGGACCGGGTACAGACAGAAGACGTTCATTATACACATGATCTTTTTTTGTGCCGCCTGGGGGAAACTTACTTGATAGCTGCAGAGGCGTATTATAAAATGGGCAACTTACCCGTTGCTGCAGACAGGATCAACGCTGTTCGAAAAAGAGCGGCCATGCCGGGTCATGAAGCTGATATGCTCATTACGCCGGGAGATGTTACGCTTGATTTCATATTGGATGAACGGGCACGCGAACTGGCAGGAGAGGGGCTTCGTTGGTTTGACTTGAAACGTACAGGAACGCTGATGGATCGTTGTGAAAAATACAATCCCCAAATCAAAGGGCTGTTTGCAAATGGTACAAATCCTTTTATGGGCGCTAATGGGAATTACAAGATTCTCCGCCCCATTCCACTAACAGCTATTTCTTTGGATGCAGGAGAATATCCACAAAATCCTGCTTATCAGTGAATTAGATAATTTATTTATGAATGAAACATTTAAATATGGAAAAAATGATAACATCCTATAATGTTATGAAAAGATAGTAAAGAATCGTACTTTTTATATAGTGTACATTTGACATGTATTTAGGGGATGATTTTGAACTAAAATTACAACTAATAAGATATCAGTCAATTTAAAATTGGTTTTATTATGAACAAAAAACTACAGTTTCAAAAAAAGGTCAGGGCGCAGCTTACAAATGGGCTGTTCCTGCTGTTTGTGCTGTGCAGTTCTGTTGCTTTAGGACAAGATGCAGGCGAGAAAAGAATTTCGGGAAAAGTTTCTGATACCGAAGGCAATCCTGTAGTCGGGGTGACGGTCCGCGTAAAAAGTACGACTATTGGTACCACTACGGACAATAACGGTAACTATGTTATTGAAGTCCCTGAAGCCAACACGGTTTTGGTTTATTCTTCCATTGGTTATGTTACCAAGGAAGAATATATAGAAGGCCGCAAAGTCATGAACATACAGTTGGAGCGTCAAAGCAATTCTCTTGCAGAAACGGTGGTAGTTGGTTACGGCACACAAAAGAGAGCTAACTTAACTGGATCTGTGGCAACAGTTGATATGGATCAAATAGAGAATATTCCAGTAAGTAACCTGAGTGCGGCGCTCAAGTATGCCGATAACCTTCCAGGTGTTCATGTGATTGGGGGGGAAGCACGGCCTGGTGCTCCGGGAAATATTGTTATACGAAATCCACCAGAAGGAGCAAAAGATGGAGGATCTAATGGGCCGCTCTATGTAATTGATGGGGTGGTTAGGGACCAGCAGGCTTTTAACTTATTAGATCCTACACAGGTAAAAAGTATTTCCATTGTAAAGGATGCTACTGCAGCTATTTATGGAGCCAATGCTGCGCAAGGCGTAATTTTAGTAACTACAAAAACAGGGAAACCGGGGGAAATAAGTATTAACTACAATAGTTCTTATGGGTTTTCTGATTATATAACTGTTCCTAAAATGTTGAATGGCTATCAACTTGCCAAATTGTATAATGATGAATTGATTTCCCGGGGTAGAGATTCTACAGATCAGTCCTACTTTACCAGTGATGAATTGGCCTATTTCAAGAAACATAATTATAATTGGTTCAATATGGCCTGGAAGTCTTCTTTTACTTCTCGTCAATCCCTGAGTGTAAGTGGCGGTGGTGAAAAAGCGACCTATTATGCCGGTGCTTCTTATTATTATGGTGATGGCAATTTAGATAAAATAAATTTTAAAAAGTGGAATTTTCATGCAAGTTCCAATTTGAAAGTAGCTGACCATGTTGATTTGGGATTAAACTTAAGCGGATCTGTGTCTAACAAAAAATGGTTTTTCTTAAAGCATGGAGGAGAGGACCCAGATAAAGATGTTATGAATTTATTGAAGACCCCACAGTTTATTCCCCCTTATGTTAGAGGGTTGCCAACTAGTTTTGGGCGACCAAATAGAGGATCGAGCTTTCATTTTTTTGAAGGACAGAAACTGGATAATTACACCTTGTCTAAGTATGTTATATTAAATATTAATGCGCATTTAAATTATGAAGTACCTTTCATTCCAGGCTTGGAAGTGAAAATTGTTTATAACAAAAATTATAATAATTTTTGGGGAAAACAATATGGGTTATACTATAATGTATATTCTTTTGAAAACCTAGGACGACATCACCATATCTATGGAGGGGAGTTAGATCAGGTTATTAGTCAGAAGAATGGGGACAGAGTTAGAATTAATCCTTCTATTGCTCATTCTTACCAGTTTAATACTAACTTAAATTATAGTAGACAATTTGGTAAAAGCCATATCAATATTTTGGCCTTGATGGAACAATCTCAGGGCTATTTTGAATCAGTAGAAGCACAAAAAGATGGGGTTGCGAATATTGGGGTGGACTATATGAGAGCAGCATCTGGACCAATGATGACCTATAATAGGGCAAGTGAATATGGAAAGCTTTCCTTTGCGGGAAGAGTTAACTACAGCTATGCAGACCGGTATATCGCTGAATTTGATTGGCGCTATGATGCCTCTACCAAGTTTGCTCCTGACTATCGTTGGGGCTTTTTCCCTGCTTTCTCATTTGCCTGGATTATTTCTAATGAAAACTTTTTTAACAGCGACTTTTTTGATTTCTTAAAATTAAGAGGCTCTGCAGGTCTTTTAGGAAGAGATAGGACAAAAGCTTGGACCTGGTTGCAACGTTATACACTACAACCTGGAGGACATGGAGCCGTTTTTGGAGGTAATGAGGATCGAACAACTGGTGTGAAGTTAGAAAAAATGCCTAATCCTTATGTTCAATGGGATAACATGGACCAATATGATATAGGCATCAGCGCTAATCTATTAAACAACCACCTTTCAGTGGACATGGATGGTTACTTTAATCACGGTTATGATTTATTGAGTTCGCTGAATGCCAGTGTGCCTATTACGGTCGGTTCTGCCATACCGTCCATTAATTTTGCTACTATTAATTCCATGGGGTTTGAATTAACGCTGAGCTGGCAGGGAGAAATAGCCGATGAGGTGCATTATTCCATTACCACAGGCCTGGGTTATGAGAATAGTAAACCCATTAAAATCGATGTTGATCGTGGCATAAAAGGAACTTATTTGGATCCGACAGGGGTTTATACACGTAATCGCGGAACCCTGGCTTACGTTTATGAGGGCATGTTCAGGTCACAAAAGGAGGTAGATGCTTTTTTAGCTAAGCATCCGGACTATACGGTACATGGGCTTGAGCTTAAACCAGGAATGCTATATTACAAAGATATCAGAGGACCAAAGGTAGATGGTAAATACACAGAACCTGACGGTAAGATTACAGAGGTGGACCAAACCTGGATTTTACCTAAAAGAGGATTCAATAAGGGAGTTTCATTTAATGTTAGATGGAAAGGATTCAAGCTTCATTTGAAAACTGCTTTTTCTATTGGAAGTCAGGGATTCATTCCGAGCCAAGCTCGTAAGCAACCGACCATAGATCAGGGATCTGGTCCCGCCTTTTGGGCGGATCACTGGACTCCGGAGAACCCGGATGCACAATATCCGGCCCCCTATTGGCATGATGACTATGAAGGGCTTTCCACATTCTGGTTGCGTAATTCTTCTTACTTTCAGATTAGACTTGTTAACTTATCCTATTCGATGCCCAAAGAATTTTCAAATAGTTTAGGGTTAAATAGTTGTAGGTTTTATATAATGTTCACCAACCCCATCCATATTCAGAATGAAATATTAAATTATGATATTGACTATCCTGAATTAAGAACTGCAACTTTGGGAATTAATGTTAATCTCTAAATTTTATACCATGTTTAATAAAAAATATTTAATATATATATTGGTTTTTTCTTTTATTGTGCTGGCAGGGTGTAGTAAAGTTTTGGATAAGACTAACCTTAATGCTTTTAACGGGGATCAAATATTTAAGAACCTGAATTTGTCAAGATCCTATTTAAGCTATATTTATGACGAGAATTCACCTGGCTGGCCGGATGAGTGGATGGAGGTATCTGATGAAACAGCTGGGGAGTCTCGTTATTTCGAAGGAACGGTTCAAGTTGAAACTGTAGATAATTACGGTACCAGTGTGAGCTCGAACAACGTTTGGGGAAAGCTGCGAATGATCAACACAATGATTCAAAATATTAAAGAGAGTACCTTAGCAGCAAATGACAAACAGCATCTGAAGGGACAGGCCTTATTTTTCAGAGCCTATCGTTATTTTAAGTTAGTTAGGTTGTACGGTGGGGTGCCGCTAGTATTGAAACCGCAGGATGCTATCAGTAAAGAAGCCAGGGAGCAAGCACTTTTACCTCGAAACACAACATCGGAATGTATTGCTCAAATTATAAAAGACCTGGATTCTGCTGTGGCATGTCTTCCGGGACGATGGGAGAACGATGAAGATTGGGGTAGAATTACAAGTGGCGCAGCTCTGGCTTTGAAGGGTAGAGTCCTTTTAACCTGGGCAAGTCCACAATTTAATCCTAACGATGAACAGTCTCGCTGGCAAGCAGCATATGATGCCAATCAAAAAGCTATTAATGTGTTGAAAGAAAATGGGTTCCATCTTAATGAAGATTATCAAAATATGTGGTTTGAAGAAGTAGGTAACCCAGAAGCGGTTTGGGTGGTAGGCTTTAACAACTCCTCTTCCGATCAGCTAAAAAGAAATGAAGGGTGGGACGCCAGTAATAGGCCCGGTTATCTGGGAGGCAGCGGATCTAATCAGCCTACCAAAGAAATCGTAGATGCTTTTCCAATGTTGAATGGATTGGATATAACTAACCCCAATTCGGGTTATAATGCTGTATTGTTCTATAAAAATAGAGATCCAAGATTTTATGCAACCATTGGCTTTAACGGTTGTACTTATCCTATAAGTGAAAATAAGAATTATCGTCTATGGACCTATACGGTAGATGGTACAGGAACTATGCCTAATACGCCGAATTCCGGATTTTATTGCCGTAAGGCTTTAAATCCAAATCTCAAACTTGAGGAGGTACAATATGCCGGAACCGATTGGATGGAAATCCGTTATGCGGAAGTTATCCTTAATTTAGCCGAGGGCGCCTGTGGTATTGGAAAGTTAAATGAAGCATATGCTGGCCTGAAGAAAATTAGAGACAGGGCAGGTATTGATCCTGGAAATGATGGCATGTATGGATTAAAACCGAACATGACCAGAGATGAAATGTTTAAAGCAATTCTTCATGAAAGACAAATAGAATTTGCGTTTGAAGGGAAAAGGTTTTGGGATCTCAGAAGATGGAAATTATTTGAAGAGATGCTCAATGGTACCAGGAGAACGGGTGTTGCAATCAGTCTGAACACTGATGCAATCTCAGATGCCGAGTTTAATGCAATTAGAGATACGGTTAGCTTAAGTAAGGCTTATAAGGAGTATTTTATGGTTGAAACCGAAATCCTTGATACCAGATATGAAATTAACTGGCAACCCAATTATTACTTCTTTGCCATTCCTCAAGATGCAATAGATAATAATCCCAATCTGGAGCAAACCAAAGGATGGCCAGGAGGCTCATTTGACCCTTTGAAATAAATAATATAGTGCCTCTTTTAAAATCTATTTAAAGTGTTATTATGAAAAATAATTTAAAGATATATTTTGCGGTTGTTATAACAGGGCTTTTTATGTTGAGCAGCGCTTGTCGAAAAGCGGAAGGTCCCGTAATGAATTACGCAATAGCGTCCCCGGACAGCCTTCATTTATCTGCTGTAGAACAGACGGTTACAGCCTCTTGGCAATACCCTTCGGGACAACCGGTGATTCACTTTATCGTACAGCTGGCTACAGATGAAGATTTTGGTAGTATAATTGCTTCGGATACTTTATCGCCTGATGCCAGAAAAGTTTCTTTTGATCATACAGGATATAAAAATGCCTATTATTTCAGGATCTTGGCGCAGGCAGAAAATCTTGCAAAAAATACAGCCTTTATTTCTGCATCTTTATTATTTGACAATCTTTTCTTACCTATAGGCCAGTTTGATGTTTCGGCGCATTCCGTTGTATTAAAATGGGAATCCCCTGTAGATGGTAACGCCAGCTCTATTGTAATTGAACAGGAGGATGGACAAGCATTACCACCGTTTACACTTACAAGCACTAACCAGGAACAGCATACGGTAACAATTGACGAACTGGAGCCTTTAACAGATTATACAGCCATTCTGTTTAGTGGAAAAACAAGAATAGGCGTTATTCAATTTACCACAAAAGACCCAAATGCAATAATATACATTAATGATAATCCTAAAACATACAATACCCTTCTGGCAGCGATTTCAGCTGCTGCTTCTGGAGATGTAATAAACATTGCGGGAACTTATGATTTTTCCAGCTTAGGGGATATTGAAGTGAATAAGTCATTAACTATTTCTGGTATTTCCGGAGTTAAAAAACCACAGATAACTTTGGGTAAAATTTTATTGAAAGGGAATGTAGGTGACTTTAAGTTATATCGTCTGAAATTAATCGGTAAATCTTCACAAATAATAGATTTAACAGGGGTTAAAGGTACTGCCAACGTGATTATTGACAGTTGTAATATATCGGGTGCTTCTGCGGGACTAATTTATGCTTCTTCTGATGCCTCATCTGCTACTTACAGCCTTATTGTTAATAACAGTCTGATGCATGATTTTGGGAATGTTGGAGGAGATTTTATAGACTTTAGAGGAGGAACATTAACTGATATTGAATTGAAAAACTCAACATTTTGGAACCTGGCCCGTAGGTTTTTAAGGATTGATGAAGATGTTGCATATACCGGAAATAATACTGAGGGAGGGGAACAATATGCCGGTAAGGATTCCGGAGATCCACCAACCATTGATCATTGCACCTTGAATAATATAGCTTCAAAAGCATTTATAAGAATCCAAATAAGTAATTTTATAATTCATGTTAATAACTCTATTTTGACAAATGACCAAAGTACGGGTAGTGAATTAGGAATTTTTGTAAATGGTTATGCTAATGATAACAATACATTTGGCACAAATAGGGAGGGCTTTTTTGCCTCTTGGGGCTATTGGAACCATCTTACATTTTCACCAGTAACCAATATTAAACATGTAGACCCACAGTATAAAGATCCCGATAATGGAGACTTTACCATTGGAAAAAATACATTAAAAACATTGGGTTGGGGAGATCCCCGCTGGCTGGATTAGTGATAAATGAATTATTAGCATTTGTTTGTTAAGCCATAATACTAACCTCCGAATTATTTCATTTTGACTATGGAACTAATATAGTAAACAATTATAAAAAATAACAAATTAGATTTTATGATGAGAAAAATTGGAATGGTTTTATGTTTATTTGGTATATTGTTTTGTATGCAAAAACAGGCAGATGCGCAATATCCAGAAGTTCCGGAAGAAATACAAAAAGCAGCAGATTCCATGCTTAAAGCAGAAGAAGCAAGAGTAAACAGAATCTGGGAGCAAAATAAATCGGTTATTGAAGAAAATAAAAGAGAAGGCAAGCCCTATATTCCCTTCGCTCATCGGCCGACGGACTTACCCCAGGCTAAAATACCTGCATTCCCTGGCGCGGAAGGGGGCGGAATGTATACTTTTGGCGGACGTGGTGGCAAAGTATATGTTGTAACCAATTTGAATGATAGCGGCCCGGGGTCTTTCAGGGCAGCCTGTGAGGCGGTTGGTCCAAGGATTGTAGTGTTTAATGTAGCGGGAATTGTTCGCTTAAAGACACCAATTATTATAAAAGCGCCGTATATCACCATTGCGGGGCAGTCTGCCCCGGGCGACGGCATCTGTATTGCCGGCGAATCTTTCTGGATCAATACACATGATGTAGTTATTAGATACATGCGCTTTAGAAGGGGAGCTACCAACGTCGGACGCCGGGACGATGCTATAGGAGGAAATCCTGTTGGCAATATTATGATTGATCACGTATCCGCGAGCTGGGGACTGGACGAGAATATGTCTATCTACCGACACATGTATGACCCGGGCGATGGTTCTAAAAGAAAGAAATATCCTACCGTAAATGTAACCATCCAAAATTCTATTTTCTCCGAAGGGTTAGATACTTATAATCATGCATTTGGTAGTACCCTGGGTGGGGAAAATGCCACATTTATGCGTAACTTGTGGGCGGATAATGTAGGGCGTAATCCTTCAATTGGATGGAACGGTATTTTTAATTTTGTTAATAATGTCATCTTTAACTGGCGGCATCGTTCCGTCGATGGCGGGGATTATACCGCATTATATAATATTATTAACAATTATTATAAGCCCGGCCCGATCACATTAGATGGTCCCATTCATCACCGTATTTTAAAACCTGAATCGGGTCGTAGTAACCTGGGTAGGAAAGTGTTTGGAAGGTGTTATGTACACGGCAATATTATGTATGGAAATGATAGCGTGACTAATAATAACTGGCATGGCGGTATACAAATGGAAGGGATGGACGGCGAGTTGATGACTTATGCAGAAGCTAAAGCTTACTTTCCTGACATGAAGGCAGAAACTCCGTTTCCGATGCCGCCTATTACCATTATGACCGCCCAGGAGGCCTTTCATTACGTATTAAAGCATGTGGGTGCTACTTTGCCTGTGCGTGACTCTGTAGATACACGGGTCATTAAACAGGTAAGGACGGGGAAAATTGACTATTTGGAAGATTTTAATGCAGATACCATGTATCAATTTAAGTATCGCAGAGTACCCAAGGACGGGTATAAAAAAGGAATCATTACTAATCCTGTGGAAGTAGGTGGTTATCCTGATTATCAGGGTACGCCCTATACGGATAAGGACAATGACGGCATGCCGGATGCATGGGAAGAAAAATACGGACTTGATAGGAGCGATAAAACGGATGCCACAAAAGATACAGATGGGGATGGTTATATGAACATCGAGGAATTCCTCAATGGTACTAACCCTAATTATAAAGTAGATTATACGGATCCTAACAATAATTATAGCCCGTTGGAAGGTTCTGACAACTGGTTTACCAAACACTGATATGGGCGCCTGGTAACCGGACTAAACCACATAGCTGAATGGTGAAAAATATGGTGTTTTTAATAAGGAGCAGTATGGCGAAACGATTGTTTTTCGCCATACTTGTTTTAGGATTAATATTCTCTTTGTCTGCTATCCGAACAACTTCATCGGCGCAAGTAAAGACGTCGCCAGTTGCAGCGGGAGCTTCAGGAAGACTTGTTTATCAACCGGATAAAAAAGGGAATAGAATACCTGATTTTTCTTATTGTGGTTATAAAGGAGCAGCGGATAGCATTCCCGACGTCCCTGTTCGTGTGGTTGTCCCGGCTCTAAACGGGGATGCTACCGGCCGTATTCAACAGGCTATTGATTACGTTTCTTCACTGCCACTGGATAAAAGCGGATTCAGGGGAACGGTTTTATTAAAGAAGGGCATCTATAAGCTCTATGGAAGATTGGAGATTCGTGCTTCCGGCATAGTACTTCGGGGAAGTGGCATGACCGAAAACGGAACTACCATTGTGGCCAAAGGGAAAGATAGAGCCGCCTTGATCAGGGTGTATGGTAAGCATAATATCCGGTTGGATTCTGCAGCTGCGATTACGGACGCCTATGTGCCAGTCGGCTCCGATAAAATACATGTTGCCGATGGAAGTAGGTTTAAGCAAGGGGACCATGTGATGGTTTACCGGAACTGTACTGCGGAATGGATTGACACCTTAGGGGTCGCTGACTTTGGCGGCGAGTCTGGCTGGATTGGCTGGAAGCCTGGGGAAGAAGTCATTACATGGGACCGCAAAATTACCGCGGTTCATGGCAACGAACTAACCCTGAATATTGCACTGACTACGGCCATAGACTCTGCTTTTGGTGGAGGGACTGTGGCGGCGTACCACTGGCCGGGCCGGATAGAGCAAATTGGAATAGAGAATCTTTGCCTTGTTTCTGATTACGATTCTTCTAATCTTAAAGATGAAGCGCACTGTTGGATGGGCGTGACGTTAGCGCATGTGCGGGATGCTTGGGTCAGGCAGGTCATTTTTAAACATTTTGCCGGCTCCGCGGTCTATGGACTGAGCTCTTCTAGTAGAGTGACTGTTCAGGACTGTAAGTCGTTGGCGCCTGTTTCCGAAATCGGGGGTGAGCGGAGATACGCATTCAGAACAGATGGCCAATTAACGCTCTTTCAAAGGATATATTCCGAATACGGATATCATGATTTTACAGTAGGTTTCTGTGCTGCAGGACCTAACGCATTTGTCCAGTGTAAAGCGCATCTGCCATTTAGCTTTAGCGGTCCGGTCAACAGTTGGGCCTCAGGAGTTCTTTATGATAATGTTCGAATTGATGGAGGCGCTTTGGTTTTTAAGAACTTAGGACAATACAATCGCGGTGCAGGGTGGAATGCGGCTAACAGTGTTTTTTGGCAATGCGATGCAGCTAAAATCGCTTGTTATCAGCCTCCAACAGCAGAAAACTGGGCATTTGGAAGTTGGGCGCAGCCTGAGGGGCACGGATATTGGGGGCATACCAATGAACATGTTGAGCCTTTTAGCCTGTACTACGCTCAGCTGAAAGATAGACTGGGTCAAAAAGTTATTGCAAGAGGAAAGCTCCTTCAAATCAGAAGCAATCCTACGAGCAGCCCCACTATTAAGGAGGCTGGCCGGCTTTCCGCACTTGCTGCAAAACCGGCTCCGCGATTATCAGACTGGATTGATGCGGCCGCTCAAAGAGATCCTATCCCGACCCAGGCTAAGAGGGCATTAGGTGTCGCGCAACTTAAGCTCAAAGCACCTCGGAAGGAAGAAATAGCAGTTCATCCCATGGCGTTGAAAAACGGTTGGCTTGTCAGGGATGGAAAGGTAATGACCGGCACCAGAACGGTGACGCCATGGTGGAGGGGGGACGTTCAACCGGGCAAAGCCCGGGAAGCAAAGCCTGCTATCACTCGTTTTGTTCCGGGGCGCATCGGACGGGGATATACGGATGATCTTGCAGTAGTTGCCGATTCCTTAAAGGAAAATCAGGTCACTGTATTTGAACAAAATTACGGACTTTGGTACGACCGTCGAAGGGATGATCATCTGAGGGTACGCAGGATGAATGGTAATGTTTGGGCTCCATTTTATGTGTTGCCTTTTAAACGGTCAGGGAAAGGGTTGGCCTGGGATGGACTGAGTAAGTATGACTTGACGAAGTATAATTATTGGTATTGGAACAGGCTAGAAAAGTTTGCCCGCCTTGCGGATCAGAAAGGCCTTGTTTTAATACATAAGAACTATTTTCAGCATAATATAATAGAAGCGGGTGCGCACTGGGTCGACTTTCCATGGCGAACAGCCAATAATATAAATCATGTCGGCTTTCCCGAACCACCCCCTTTTGCCGGAGATAAAAGGATATTCATGGCGCAACAGTTCTATGATACTACAAATCTGGTTCGCAAGAAGTTACATATTGCGTACATCAAGAAATGCCTGGATAATTTTAAAAACAACAGCAATGTTATTCAGTTTACAGCCGCGGAGTATACGGGACCGTTATCCTTTGTACAGTTTTGGCTGGATGTCATTATACAATGGGAAAAAGAAACAGGAAAAAATGAATTTATCGGCCTCAGTACGACTAAGGATGTTCAGGATGCGGTCTTATCAGATCCTCAAAGAGGGCCTATTGTAGACGTCATTGATATACGGCATTGGCATTATGAGAAAGACAGTACATTATACGCACCGGAAGGCGGACAAAGCCTGGCCCCGAGACAATTTGCAAGGTTGCTGCACCCCAAAGGCAGTTCATTTGGGCAGGTATACCGCGCGGTGAGGACGTACAGAGAAAAATACCCGGATAAAGCGGTAATGTATTCTTATAGAAATTATAATCATTTCGGGTGGGCGGTATTTATGGCCAGTGGCTCTTTAGCGACCATACCTCAGATAGAAGCCGACGGCTTTTTGCAAAGCGCTGCGAAAATGCATATTGCTGATTTGGTCGGACGTCCGAAGCGGCAATGGGTACTTGCCGATGAGGGGAAGGCTTATATTGTTTATAACGCCTCTATCCGCCCGGTACAAATAGATCTGTCTTCCTATTCTGGAAGGTATAAAGTAACCTGGATTAATCCCGATTCAGGACGTGTTTTTAAAAGAAGAACATTCCAAGGTGGCGGGGTTGTCACTTTGAAAAAAAACACTACCAAAGAGGTGGTATTATGGATAACTAAAAAGTAAATATACTACAGAATGAGTAAGCCTGTAAACAGAAGAAATTTTGTTAAGAAAGCCGCCTTTGGTGGTGTAATGACCTGTTGTGTTCCTGAAATCGTATCGGCAGCATTTAACGAAGAACAGTGGGTTAAGAAGCAACGGATAAGTAAGAACGATGTCATCTTATTTCAGGGAGACTCTATCACAGACTTTCACCGGGATCGGGGAGATAATAAGCCTAATTCAGCTGATGCCATGGGGGTAGGGTACGCGGCTTATGCCGCTACGGATTTGGTTTTTCGATATCCCGAAAAGCAATTACTCCTTTATAACAGGGGAGTAAGTGGAAACAAAGTTTATCAATTAGCGGAACGTTGGGAAAATGATTGTTTGAAGTTGAAACCGGATGTTCTGAGTATTTTAGTCGGTGTGAACGACTTTTGGCATACCCTGGTAAGGGATTACGATGGAACCGTTGAAACCTATAAGAAGGATTATGTTGCTTTACTAGAGAAAACGAAACAAAAGCTGCCGGATGTAAAATTAATAATAGGAGAGCCCTATGCCATTCCGGGCGTGAAGTCGGTTGATCAAAGCTGGTATCCGTCCTTTAACAAATACCGTCAAGCCGCCAGGGAGGTAGCGGAAAAATTTGATGCGGTATTTATTCCTTATCAGGAAATTTATAATAAAGCCCTCAAACACGCTCCCGGATCTTACTGGACACTTGATGGTGTACATCCTACCATGGCCGGGGCGGGTTTAATGGCTCATGCATGGCTAAAAGCGATTAAGGGGTAACAACAGGCAAAAAGCGAAGGTATTTAGGTGCTTTTAATTATCATGAATAAGAGAAGTAAATATTTTCTGGCCGTACTCTGTATGTTTTTTTTCTTACCTATAATGGGCATGGGTAAGAAAGAGAAGATTTATTTACAGAACTTACGATGTGAATTATCCGTTAATCCGTTGGGTATTGATGTGGTAAAGCCCCGTTTAAGCTGGGAAATTTACGGAAATGGGCGGGGAATAGAACAAACGCACTATCAAATAGTGGTAGCTTCGTCAAAAGAAAAGTTATTAAACGGAATCGGAGATATCTGGAATTCGGGAAAAGTAAAATCGGATCAGTCCATTCATGTTGTGTACGCGGGATCGGTATTGAAAAGCGGGTCTAAATACTTCTGGAGAGCAAGGGTTTGGACGAATAAAGGCGCGTCTTCATGGAGTAAAGTACAGTATTGGACGATGGGATTATTAAATCCAGAGGACTGGAAGGCGGCGTGGATCGGGTTGGACCGTTCATTCCCCTGGGACAATGCAAAAGCGCAATTTTCCAGGCTGTCCGCCAGGTATTTTAGAAAGGAGTTTAAGTGCACCAAAAATATTCAAAGCGCTACTGTTTTTATTTGTGGCCTGGGTTATTACCAATTATACCTAAATGGAAGGAGAATTGGCCATCAGGTGTTAACTCCTTCCCCGACAGACTATACTAAAAGTGTGTTGTATAACACCTATGATGTAACTGATGACGTCAAAACAGGAAAAAATGCAATCGGGACCATACTGGGCAATGGATTATTTTTTACCATGAGGCAAAATTATAAGACCTATAAAATCAGGAATTTTGGCTTTCCGAAAATGATACTGCAATTGGAAATCAAATATGCTGACGGAACGAAAAAAACCATTGTAAGTAATTCGTCCTGGAAAGTAACCGCTGATGGCCCGATGCGAACAAATAATATTTACGATGGAGCAGAATATGATGCAAGAAAAACAATGCCCGGCTGGAATACGGTTGCCTTCAATGATACGACCTGGTTGCCGGTAGAATTGGTATCGGCTCCCGGGGGGCGGTTGAAAGCTCAAATGAGTGAAAAGGTGAAGGTGATGGATACCATTAATCCCGTTACTATTCATTATCTCCGCCCAGGTGTTTATATCATGGATATGGGGCAAAATATGGCGGGATGGATCAAAATGAAAGTTAAAGGAAAACGCGGCAGACAAGTCACCCTGCGTTTTGCAGAAACCCTGCAACAAAACGGAGAATTGGCAACTACTAACCTGAGAGAAGCCAAGGCAACAGATGTTTATACGCTTAGCGGCGAAGGATTGGAAGTGTGGGAACCCGCTTTTGTTTATCATGGCTTTAGGTATGTGGAGATAACAAATTATCCGGGGATTCCTGATAAAGCCAACTTTAGTGGCATGGTGGTATATGACGGCCTGAAAACAACCGGAAACTTCGAAAGCTCAAACACTTTGCTTAATAAGATATACCATAATGCCTGCTGGGGGATTAACAGCAATTACAAAGGTCTGCCGGTTGACTGTCCTCAGCGGGATGAACGTATGCCTTGGATGGGAGATCGTACGATGAGTTCATACGGGGAGAGCTTTATTTTTGGCAATGCTAAGTTATATGCTCAATGGCTGGAGGATATTGACGAAGCACAAACAGCTGACGGCATTATTCCTGATGTGGCTCCGGCTTTTTGGAAATACTATATTGATGATGTCGCCTGGCCTGCAGCGTATTTTCAGGTGGCAGAGATGTTGTATCATCAATATGGTTTGCTTCGACCTATTGAAAAGCATTATCCTTCTATGAAAAGATGGGTACGACATATCGAAAGGTCATACATGGAAAATTATTTAATCTATGATGATAAGTTCGGTGATTGGTGCATGCCGCCAAAATATACTGAATTGATTCATGCGAAGGAGCCGTCCAGAATAACCGATGGCACTTTAATCGGTACTGCCTACTACTACCATATTCTCGATTTGATGTCTCGTTTTGCTGAAAGACTGAACAAAAAAGAGGACCGGCTTGAATATTTAACTTTAGCCGGAAAGATAAGGAGCGCTTTTAATAAAAAATTCCTGAACAAAACGACCGGGCAATACAGTAACAATACGGTAACCGCTAACTTATTGCCCTTGATTTTTGGAATAACTCCTCAAGCGTACTTGCAAGAGGTGTTTGATAACATTGTTAAAAAAACAATCAAAGCATATGATAGGCACATCAGCACAGGGACACTGGGCACGCAATGGATTATGCGTGGAATAACAAAGTATGGTCGTCCAGACCTGGCATTTAGCATCGTAAATACCACTGAATATCCAGGTTGGGGCTATATGGTCGCCAATGGAGCGACAACAATATGGGAATTGTGGAATGGTGATAAAGCCAATCCATGGATGTGCTCCAGAAACCATGTCATGCTTTTGGGTGATTTGGTGGTATGGTATTTTGAAGATGTGGCGGGGATAAAAAGTTCAGCCACTGCTCCGGGGTTTAAGCAGATCATTATGAAGCCACAGCTTACGGACAGCCTACAATTTGTAGATGCTTCTTATCATTCCGTTCATGGATTGATTACAAGCAATTGGGAAAAAAATGATAAAGCCTTCTATTGGGATATTTCCATTCCCGGAAATACCTCTGCCGTAGTTTATCTTCCGGCGTCGTCTCCGCAGTCGGTAACAGAAAACGGTATTTCTATAGATAATGCGGATAACGTTAAATTTGAAAAAATGAAAAATGGATTTGCTATTATAAAGCTTAAATCCGGTCATTACGAGTTTAAATCATTATTGTAAACCATAAAGAACGAGACTTATGCTAAAAAATGGAATACTGTGGTCAGCATTTATTTGTTTAATGCTGACGGGTTGTCAAAACAAAAAGAAATCGGATGAAACAAATCGGTGGAGAAAAGGAATACTTATCGATGAATTTGTCTTCACAGAAGCGCCGTTTAAATCCTGCCATGCATCGACTATTGCCGAAACACCAACCGGAATTGTCGCTGCCTGGTTTGGCGGTGATAAGGAAGGGGCTGATAACGTAGGTATATGGGTGAGTAGAAAAGAAAACGGACAATGGACACAACCTGTTGAAGTTGCCGACGGGGTAGTTTCAGATACCGTGCGCTACCCCTGTTGGAATCCTGTGTTGTTTCAAGTGCCCGACGGGAAACTGCAATTGTATTATAAAATTGGCCCCAGCCCCTCTACATGGAAAGGATGGGTGAAAACCTCCTCAGACGGAGGCAAGACATGGTCTGCGGCAACGAAATTACCAGAAGGTATTTTAGGTCCGATCAAGAATAAACCGGTGCTGCTTGAGAACGGAATTTTATTAAGCGGTTCCAGTACAGAAGATAATGGTTGGAACGTTCATTTCGAATGGTCGGATAATTTTGGAAAAACATGGCATAAAACGACAGATGTAAAAAAAGACGGCGGTTATGAAGCTATTCAACCAACGATTTTACTTTATCAGGGTGGCCGGCTACAAGCCTTATGTCGCAGTAAAAACAGGACGATTTTTCAGACCTGGTCTTCTGATAACGGGAAAACCTGGAGTCCGCTGGAGAAAACTTCTTTACCGGGCAATGGGTCGGGCATAGATGCGGTAACCTTGTCTGATGGCAGGCAACTTTTAGTGTACAACCACGTATGGCCTCCCAAAGGGGAATATAAGGGAGAAAGGGCCCCCTTGAATGTAGCTGTTTCCACGGATGGAGAGAATTGGTCTGCAACCAACGTTATTGAAGTACCTCACCCCGAGCTGAAGAACATTGATGATGAATATTCTTATCCGGCGGTTATTCAAACTAAAGATGGACTGGTACATATTGTTTATACCTGGAGGCGTACCCGCATAAAACATGTCGTTATTGATCCGGCTAAGATTGAATCTTCAAAAATGGCAGATGGTCATTGGCCCGCTCAATAATAAATTTTATAAAATATTTGATTGTGAGAAAAATAATAATTATCTGCGCGGTAACCTTAGTCGGATTATGCCCCTTCCAGGCTATAAGCCAGATTGTAACTAAACAAGAAGTAAAATTATTCCTGAAGGATGGCATTAGGGCAGTTCCAAGTGCCGAGCAAAAACGGAAAGCGGTACAATGGATTCAGGATTTGAATTTAAAGGATAACCAGAAAGTAGAGATGCTAAGTAAGGTAGTTGCCGATTATCTAAAGGCTATAAGAGACTGGCACAATAGCCATTCGTATGAAAGCGTTCCAGCCGGTATCAACCCCAAGACAGGACTACCATTGAGTGAACTGGACCGACAGATTATAATAGATTCTTCTATTCCGGATTCTGTTCAAGGTAATTTCATGAAAAGGCTCAATGAAAACCTCACTAAAAAGCAGGTGGAGGCTATTTTAGATAAGTGGACCATTGGTAAGGTGGATTTTACGTTTTCCGCCTATAAAACGATAGTTCCTGATCTTAAGCCAAAGGAACAAGCGGTTATTTTAGGCTATTTAAAGCAGGCTAGGGCACAGGCTATAGGTTTTAAAAGCATGAAAGAAATTTCTGCAATATTTGAAATCTATAAAACAAAGTGTGAAGACTATCTGAATACACATGGCAGGAATTGGCGGCAGATTTATCAGGATTACTATGATAAGGTGCATGCCAAATGATTGACTAGCTTTCAAGGGAATAAAAATAATGGAAATGGACAAAAGTAAAGTTTATACAGAAATAGCAATAAATCGGCGTAGGTTTATGATGTGGACAGCACTTACCGCCGGGGGCGTTCTGGTTTCAAAACAGCTGCTACGTGCTGCTTCTTTAGTGGCAGAGGATACAACAGCATCGACACATCGTTATTCCGTAGGGGTTTGTGACTGGATGATTCTAAAGCGCCAGGACATAGGCGCGTTTAAATTGTCAAAAAGAATTGGTGTAAATGGCGTGGAAGTAGACATGGGCGGTCTGGGTAATCGTAAGGCCTTTGACAACCAGCTGTCTGATCCCACGGTTCGTCAGGCTTTTCTTGAAACCGCGGCAAATTATGGGTTAAAAATATGTTCCCTGTCAATGTCTGCATTTTACGCACAGTCATTCCCCGAAAGAAAAGAGGCCGTCGATTTAGTTAAAGGCTGTATTGATACCATGCAGCAAATGAAGGTAAAAATAGCATTTTTACCCCTGGGAATCCAAGGTGACCTGGTGAAATACCCCGAATTGAGGACGCCCGTGGTTAAACGGTTACAAACGGTTGCAAAATATGCGGAACAAGCTAAAGTAATTGTAGGCATTGAAACAGCGCTTGACGCTTCCGGGGAAGTTGACTTATTAAATGACATAGGTTCAACTGCCATTCAAAGCTATTTTAATTTTGAGAACCCCATACGGGGAAACAGGGATTTATGCCAGGAATTAAAAATTCTCGGGAAAAGCAGAATTTGTCAGATTCATTGTACCAATGAAGATGGTGTGTGGTTACAAAACGATCCGGCAATAGACCTGCTTAAAGTAAAAGCTACTTTAGACGCGATGGGTTGGAAAGGATGGTTGGTTATGGAACGGTCCAGAGATGTAAGCGATGTACACAACCGAGTTTGGAATTATGGTGCGAACGCCCGCTATCTGAAAAAAATTTTTCAAAACTGATTTTTTGGAAAAAGCAGGAATGCGTGGATAAGATGTTATAAGAGAAGGCTAAAATCTCATGCTATCCCCGTGACAGGGAAGAGTACATTTGTGGAGTAGTTACACGCGTGACCGAAAGCCAAAAAGAGACTGCTTATGCATAGCCTACTATTCATAGACTTGAGTATAATTGTTATTTATCTGCTGGCGATGCTGTTTGTTGGTTTTTATTTTTCTAAAAAAAATAAAAATTCGGCTCAGTTTACAAAGGCTTCCGGCCTTATTCCTGCCTGGGCAGTCGGTATTTCTATATACGCAACCTTTTTAAGCAGTAATACGTTTTTAGGTGTTCCGGGGAAGGCTTTCGGTGGAAATTGGAATGCTTTTGTATTTAGCCTGTCGATGCCGTTAGCAGCATGGTGTGCTGCCAAGTATTTTATCCCTTTTTACAGGAAAAGCGGAGAAGTTTCTGCTTATACGCATTTTGAACGCCGTTTTGGGCCATGGGCACGAACGTATGCGGTCATTTGTTTTTTACTGACACAGTTAGCCAGGATCGGCTCTATTTTCTTTGGTATCGCTCTTTGTTTGCAAGCATTAACCGGATACTCCATGGCGCAGATTATGCTGGTAGTGGGGGTCTGCATTATTATCTATACGGTAATGGGAGGTATGGAGGCTATCATCTGGACGGATGTTGTTCAGGCTATTATCCTTACTGTGGGGGCCCTGATTGTTTTGGTGATAATTGTCCTGGATACACCGGGAGGGCTTGGCAACATTATAGATATAAATATGGCCAAGAATAAGTTTAGCCTTGGTAGTTTTTCTTTTGACTTTACCACGTCTACTTTTTGGGTGGTTTTATTGTATGGTTTTTTTATTAACTTAAACAACTTCGGCATTGATCAGAATTATGTTCAGCGGTACCATACGGCCAAATCCGAAAAAGCCGCCGCCAAATCCATCTGGCTGTGTGTTTGGTCTTATATTCCAGTATCCTTGTTGTTTTTTATCATAGGTTCGTTTTTGTTCGCTTTCTATCAACTACATCCGAAGTTACTTTCGGGACTTGAACATGAAGTGGCCGGTTATTTACTTCCTGATGGCAACGCTGCCGCAGTTTCTCATTTGGCTTCAAACCTTCAGCCTTCCGATTTTGGAGACAAGGTTATGCCCCATTTTATTGTCAACAGGATACCGGTAGGTGTCACGGGACTTATTATCTCCGCAATATTGTCAGCTGCCATGAGTACCATCAGTTCAGGCATGAATGCTTCAGCCACTGTATTTTCTATTGATATTTATAAACGCTATGTCAAATCTGATCTAAGTGACAGACAAATGCTTAGATTGTTACACATTACGACAGTAATCGTGGGCCTTCTGGGAATGGGGGCGGGGATAGCTATGATCGGCATTAAAAGCATTTTAGATATCTGGTGGGAGCTTTCCGGGATCTTTGCCGGTGGTATGTTGGGCTTATTTTTGTTGGGGATTATATGCAGGCAATCCAGAAACCACGAAGCGCTGACAGCAACTATTATAGGCGTGGTCGTAATTATATGGATGAGCTTGTCCAGGTTTATATCTCCGGAGTATGCCTATCTAAGAAATCCGCTTCATGCGAATATGATTATCGTAATTGGTACACTTACCATTTTTTTAGTTGGAATGTTGCTTACCAAGTTGCCGCTTTTTACACAGAAAATAGTTCGAAATAACAGTTAGTATAAAATGATTCAGATTAAAGAAAAAAAGGGATTTGTCCCCGTAATGTTAACTCCTTTCAAAGAAAACGGAGATGTTGACTACAAGGCGTTGTCCGAGTTAACGGCGTTCTATTTAAATGCCGGAGCATCCGGGTTATTCGCTAATTGCCTTTCCAGTGAAATGTTTGAATTGTCGATGAAGGAAAGATTGATGATTATAGAAAATATAGTCACCCAGGTCAACGGAAGGGTGCCGGTTGTAGCAACAGGTAGTTTTGGTAATTCATTAATAGAAAATGCCGACGCGATAAAAAAAATATATGATAAAGGGGTAACCTCTGTCATACTCATTACCAGCCTCCTTTCAGAAGCCAGCGAGCCTGATAGCCTATTGGAGGATAGGGTGTTCCGGTTACTGGATCTGACGGATAATATACCGGTAGGTTTCTATGAATGCCCGGTCCCCTATAAGCGGGTATTGCCTCCGGCGCTGCTAGGCGCTTTTGTGAAGACCGGAAGAGTGAATTATCATAAGGACACCAGCCTGGATATAGCCAGTATTAAGGGAAAGTTAGCGGCTTGTAGCGAAAAGGAGAACTTTGGACTTTATGATGCCTATATCGGGAATGCTATAGCGTCCTTACAGGAGGGAGCGGCTGGTTTATCCTGCATCCAGGGTAATTTTTTCCCGGAACTGATTGTCTGGCTTTGTGACCATTATCTGGACGTTGAAACGCAAAATGCGGCGATAGCGGTTCAGAAGTTTTTTATGGACAACATGTATGTAATGCATCATATTTATCCTGTAGTAGCCAAATACCTTCTCCGGAAAAAAGGCCTTAAAATAAATACCTTTTCGCGCCGGCAAGTCGGAATTTTTTCCCGGCAAACATCCGAAGACCTGGATCAACTCTATCGGGATTACAAAGACCTGGTTAACAGGCTGAATATCGATTTGGTCGCCGCTGTATGACCGTATAGAGGTTTTTGCTTTTGCAAGAAGGCGGCTAGTTAACGCCACTTAGATAAGACTGCTTATATGCTTTAGGCGTTAGACCGGTGATCCGCTTGAAATGCCTGTAAAAATTCGAGATGTTATTAAATCCACATTCATAACATATGATGTTCGTGGGTACCTTGTCATCAATTAATAAACGACAAGCCTGGCTTATTCTGATCCGCGTAAGAAAATCGTAATACGTCATTTTGGTCATCATTTTAAAATACCGGCAAAATGACGTTATACTCAGGTTGCTGATGGAGGAAATGTCTTCGAGGCTGATCTCCTCCTTATAATTAGATATTGTATAGCTATATACTTTATCAAGCCGGTTTTTTGCATGCTCGTCCGAATTAAACTGGTATTTGTGCGGAACAGTGATCGTTGAAAACTCCTTATTTTCCGCCAGGGCCTTTAGGATAGATAACATTATTATTATGCGGTCCAGCCCGGTAGCCTGTAAAGAAGCGTGCATAAGCGGGATAATCTGTTTTTTAACTTTTCCTTTGATAATCATTCCGGATTTGGCCGTTTCAAACAGGTGAGGTATTAAATGCGATTCCGGAAGGTTCAAGAAACTTTCCCCCAAGAAATCTTTTCTAAATTGAATTACAATTGCTTCAACTTCTAAATTGGATTTCTCTTGGAAATATTCCTGGTTACACTTCCAGGTATGGGGAAGGTTCTCACCAAGTAACACCAGTTCTCCTTCTGAAAATGATTCTATGCTGTTTCCAATGAATCTTGTGCCGTTTCCCTTGATAACATAGTGCAGTTCTAATTCAGGATGATAATGCCAGGTAGTTCCAAAGTTTGACTGCACTTCATGCTTTACTGTAAAGGAGTTTTGCATCATTACGGGTACAATGTGAAAATGCGCTTTCATAACTTTATCTTTTTTCGGGTTATAAAATTTATTTAGAAGTCAAAACCGGTTAACATCGCTGATTTCCTGGGAACGACACTTCCAATGACAGCATACAAACGCTTAAGGCAACTTAACAGAACTTTTTTTGCATAAACATTTGTTTATTTGCATTTAAATCGTAAATTTACATATAAATTTATTAAACGAAAAAATATTTTTCATTTTAAACTTGAAAATCTATGAGAAAATTCCGTTTCCTGGTCGTGCTGACGATGTTATTTAGCGGGCATTTTGCTACCGCCCAACTCGTTAAAACAGCCGAAGAAGAGGCTGCCTATACCAAGGTCCTTACTGAGCGCTCCCGAAAGATTGTTGACGTTCTTCACCTTTCGGATGCGGCTAAAGCAGAAGCTGTGACCAATATACTTGTTGAGCAGTACAAAAATATTGGAAAAGTCTATGACTTGAAAGAAGCAGAGGAAAAATTGTTAAAAAAGGCGAATCTCTCTGAGGACGCTACGGAATTGAAACAAAGGATGATTAAACTGGTTGCTCAGCGTGAACTGGAAAAATTGCACCGGGCTTTTATTGGGAAACTTCAAGCCAGATTGACGCCGGATCAGGTCGGGCAGGTTAAAGATGGGATGACTTATGGGGTTTTAGAAGTTACCTACAAGGGATATGTCGATATGATTCCCAGCCTTACCGAACAACAAAAAACGTATATTATGGCCAATCTGATAGAAGCGAGAGAATATGCCATGGACGGAGGGTCTTCCAGGGAAAAACACTGGTGGTTTGGCAAATATAAAGGACGGATTAATAATTATTTATCTAAAGAGGGCTATAACCTGGATCTGGAAAGGAAAAACTGGAAGAAAAGGAGAGCAGCTGCTCAGGCAAGCAGATAGGGTTTCTTTACCGGCCAACTATCTTTATTTTCAATGAAGGATAAATATTTTCTTTTTCTGATTTTTTTCCTTGCAGTGGGTTGCCGTCTGCCGGAAAAGGGATTGAAGGTTATTCAGCTAAAATGCGAATATAAGGATAGCCCATTAGGGATTCAGACCTCCTCGCCTCATTTGAGCTGGCAGCTTTCCTCCGAGCTTAAAGGTGTAGAACAAACCGCCTATCGGGTCTTAGTATCCGATAACCTGAAGTCTCTAAGGGCAGGTGATGGCAATATCTGGACCTCTGACAAAATTTATTCTGACTCATCTATCCAGATAGAATATAAAGGCAGGCCATTAAAACCAGCTAAAACCTATTATTGGAAAGTTCAGGTCTGGGATAATAAAAAGGATTCCGCCTGGAGTGAAACATCCTATTGGCAAACCGGATTATTTACGCAAAGTGATTGGAAAGAGGCACAATGGATCGCCTACAACAGGCTGCCTGATTCGAATAAGGCCTTGCCCGGACAACCTTACAATAAGCATAAACAATGGAACGATACGCTGCCGTTATTAAGGAAAATATTTTCAATTCCTAAAAACATCAAAAGGGCTACGGCCTTTATTTCAGGCCTGGGACAGTTTGAACTCTACCTAAACGGGGAAAAAGTTGGTGATCATTTTATGGACCCCGGATGGACCCAATATGAAAAAGAGGCTCTTTATGTGACTTTTGATATCACCGATGAACTCAATAAAGGGGAAAACGCATTAGGCGTCATGTTAGGAAACGGCTTTTACTATATTCCGGTATGGCAGCATCGATATAGAAAACTTACCGTAAAATACGGTTATCCAAAGGTCATCTGTCTGGTTAAACTGGAGTACACGGATGGAACGTCAGCCTATGTCAAAACAGACGATAGTTGGAAAGCGGCCCCCGGACCTGTTACTTATTCAAGTATCTATGGAGGCGAAGATTATAATGCCAACCTCGCGCAGGAAGGCTGGGCCGAAACGGATTTTAATGATGATAATTGGCGGACGGCGGTTGTAGTTGAGGGTCCCCCCGAACTTTATGCTCAAATAACTGATCCCATTAAGGTCGTTCGAAAATTTTCACCGACAAAAATCTATAGACTTGACGACAGCTCCTGGGTATATGATTTGGGACAAAATGCCGCTGGCATTCCCAAAATCACCGTAAAAGGTCACAAGGGAGATAGCCTGAAAATAATTCCGGCAGAAGTAGTAAATGAACAGGGCGTACCCAGTCAAAAGGCTTCTGGCGGGCCATTTTATTATACGTACATTTTAAAAGGAATGGGGGAGGAAAGCTGGAAACCCAGATTTACGTACTATGGTTATAGATACCTCAAAGTTGTCGGCGGTGTTCCAGTAACCGAGCCGAACCCAGCCGACTTGCCGGTAATAACAAACATTCAGGGATTACATACCCGAAACGCGGCAAGAAAAATCGGAGGTTTTAGTTGTTCCAATCAATTGTTCAATCAGACGTATCAGCTAATTGATTGGGCGATTCAGAATAATATGATGAGCCTGTTTACTGATTGTCCGCATCGTGAAAAGCTAGGCTGGTTAGAGCAAATGAATCTAATGGGCCCATCTGTTCATTTTACTTATGATATAGCAAACCTCTTTAGAAGAACCGTTAAAAACATGAAAGCCGCACAAACTTCAGAAGGACTTGTTCCTGAAATAGCCCCGGAATATACACAGTTTGGCGGAGATTTTAGAGATTCTCCGGAATGGGGGAGTAGCAGCATAATTGTTCCCTGGTTTATGTATAAATGGTTTGGGGATAAAAGAGTCCTGAAGCACAGTTACGATATGATGCAAAAGTATATTACTTATTTAGGAAATAAGGCTAGGGATAATATATTGTATTTTGGTTTGAGTGACTGGTATGATCTGGGACCTGAACGTCCTGGCTTCAGTCAGTTAACCCCTGATGGAGTGACGGCTACCGCCTATTATTACTATGATTTAAACCTTATGGCTCAAATTGCGCGTCTATTGAATCAACAGGAGGATGCCCATCACTACACGGCATTAGCCCAAAAAGTAAAGGAGGCTTTTAATCGTACCTTTTTCCATGCTGACACAAAGGAATACGCCTCAGGGAGCCAGACGGCAAATGCAATTGCTGTATATATGAATCTGGTGCCAGCCCAATATAAAGGTGATGTAATTAATAACATTGTTGAAGATATTAAACAACACAATACAAGCTTTACCACAGGAGATATAGGTTTTCGTTATTTGTTAAAAGTCTTGGAGCAAGCGGGAAAATCTGGATTGATATTTAAAATGAATAACCGCACCGATGTCCCCGGTTATGGCTATCAGATAAAAAAGGGAGCGACGGCATTAACCGAATCCTGGCTGGGGTCTTCATCGGCTTCTAATAATCATTTTATGTTGGGGCATCTCATGGAGTGGTTTTATGCGGGGATTGGCGGGATAGGACAAACAGATAGTTCTATTGCCTACAAACAGGTGAAAATTGCACCGAAAATAGTCGGAGATATAACTGCCGCCAATACGCATTTTGAGTCTCCATACGGTAGGATAAGCAGTAAGTGGTCACTGGATGGAAAGAGATTTAACATTTCTGTCAGCATCCCTGCGAATTCTTCGGCTATATTGATTTTGCCCTTTAAGCCAAATCAGAAAGTTTCTGCGGGAGGGAAGACCTTAAGCGAAAATAAATATGTTCATCTCGTTAAGAAAGTAAATGGGAAGATTTTTATAAGAACCGGATCCGGAAAATATAATTTTAAAATAGAGTAAATCAAAAGCATGAAAGCTATAAAATCTAATAACAAGACCCTGTTATTGATAACGATTTTAGTGTACTGCGGCCAAATGAGCTTTGCCCAGTCCGAGGTCAACAAAGTGCCTGATTCCGTGATGAATGATATTTATAACGAGATAAAAACACCTTATAAATACGGGTTAGTGCTTGTGTCCACAGCGAATTCAAAAAAGGTGGATTGTCCAAGCATCTTCAGAAAAGCAGGGAAGTGGTATATGACTTATATTAAGTATGACGGGCGGGGGTATGAAACATGGCTGGCCAGAAGTAAAGACTTATTGCATTGGGAAACACTGGGCAGGATTCTTTCCTTTTCCGATACTACCGATTGGGATAATAATCAAAAAGCGGGCTATATTTCTTTACAAGATTATAGGTGGGGAGGGAAGTATAACCTTCAAAAATTCGATCATAAGTATTGGATGTCCTATTTCGGCGGGCGGACCCGGGGCTATGAAGCCGGCGTGTTATCGATTGGTATGGCCTATACCCGGAGGAATCCCGCCCGGCCTCACGAGTGGCGACGACTGGACCATCCGGTCCTTAGTGTAAAAGATAAGGAGGTAAGTTGGTGGGACAACCATGATTTATACAAAAGTACCGTGATTTGGGATAAATCAGAAAGCCTCGGCTACCCCTTCATTATGTATTACAATGCAAATGGTGATAGCCTGGATGAAAAGCGCGGAGCGGAGCGTATCGGAATGGCCGTATCCGATGACATGACACACTGGAAAAGGTATGGAGAAGACCCGGTATTGAATCATCATACTGGCATTACAGGAGACGCTTATATCCAAAAGATTGGTGAGCTATGGGTGATGTTTTACTTTGGTGCCTTTTGGCCCGATACGGAAGGGGCTTTTAACCGCTTTGCCTGTTCCTATGACCTGGTTCACTGGACAGACTGGAATGGGGATAATTTGATTGAACCCTCCGAACCTTATGATGAGGTCTTTGCTCATAAATCCTTCGTCGTTAAATGGAAAGGAGTGGTCTATCATTTTTACTGTGCGGTAAATAAATCTTTTCAACGCGGAATTGCAGTGGCTACTTCCGAGAATTTAGGGAAGAGCGCCTTGCGGTTCCCGGAAATAAAAGACTCAAAAAAATAATTCGCGGTATCATCTCAAATAATATACTATTTAATAATTTGTAGAAAATACAAACTGGCATTATGACAATTACTTGTATTATTAAAAGAAAATTACGTAGAATTAAACATGGCTTTTATGAGAGTGTTTTTTTTATCTTTTTGATCATGCCAATTACCCTGTTGGCACAGCCTAATGATGTAAAAGTAGATTTAGACCTGTCAGGCAGACCCCTGTCTGAAGTGAACAAACTGGGATTTCAATCATGGGTCATACAATCGGAACCTGCAGTAAGTAAAACTTTTGGAGATGTGAAAGTTACCTTTACAAAAAAAGGCGACTTTGGAAAAGGTTTAAAAACCGATTGGTACAAAGCAGGAATGAGAAGTGAAGCCAGACCGAAGTTGATCAGTGATGGCATTACCGTTGAAGATGGGAACAGCGGAGGAGCTATCGAAATGCGTATCAGCGGGCTGACGCCCGGAGAACATACCCTGTTGACATATCATAATGAGGTGCAAAGCGCCTCCGGAAATACTTTTAGCCCGATAGACATCTATGTAAATGGCGAGATCAGGGTAAGCCATCTTTTGCCAAGTGTCCGTGCTTTAACAAAATTTAATACTGCTACGGCCTATTTACGCTTGAACGCTGAAAAAGGGAAGGATATCGTGCTACTTTTTAAGCCGTCGCCGGGTAGCAATGCTTCGGTTAGAAATGTGATTATCAACGGTTTTGAATTAAATACTCCGAATATAAAAGAACAGGCCCGTAGTCCGGTCCCTTTTAACGGAAATGAACATGCTATCATGGAAAACAATAAACTTATGATGCAGTGGGTATCGGCAAATGGAGCAGAATCTCATGATGTTTATTTCGGAACAGATTCGGCAACTGTTGCGGTTGCGGACCATTCCTCGCCGACCTACAAGGGAAATATGGTTTATACTTCATTCCTTACCGACAGCCTCAATACGATGAAACACTATTACTGGCGGGTAGACGAAATAAAAAAGGATAAGGTCATTAAAGGAAACGTATGGTATTTTCGGCTGGCTCATTTAGCTTTTCCGGGGGCGGAAGGTTACGGTCGTTTTGCCCGCGGTGGCAGAGGCGGGAAAGTAGTTGTCGTGACAAACTTAAATGATAGCGGGCCGGGAAGTTTCAGAGCCGCCGTGACCAACGATATCGGACCCCGTACGATCGTCTTCGCGGTCTCGGGATTAATCACTTTAAAATCACGACTAAACCTGACGGATTCCCATATTACCGTGGCCGGGCAAACCGCTCCCGGTAAAGGTATCTGCATCAGGAACGCGACCTTGGGAGTAACGGGAGATGACAATATTATCCGATTCATGAGAGTCCGGTTAGGAAAGCCCAATATATCCTATGGTGGCATGGGGCTTACCGGATGTAATTACAGTATTGTAGACCATTGCTCTATTAGCTGGACGATGGACGAAGCTTTTAGCTCCAGAGGTGCGCATAACATTACCCTGCAGAGAACCCTTATTTCAGAAGCGCTTAACGTGGCCGGGCACCATAATTATCCGCCAGGAACAGCGCATGGTTATGCGGCGAGTATAGGGGGAGATATCGGAAGTTTTCACCATAATTTATTAGCAGATTGCTACGGCAGAAACTGGAGCCTTGCCGGCGGCGTAAATGGAAATGGATGGTATACCGGTAGATTGGATATCAGGAATAATGTGGTTTATAATTGGGGAACGCGCGCTACCGACGGCGGTGCGCATGAAGTGAATTTTGTCAATAATTATTATAAACCGGGTGCAGGAACTACTTTTTTCTATGCGTTCAATGCGCAACATGAATTTTACGGGAAAGGAATGCAGCGTTGTTATTTTAAGGGGAACGCAATGCCAGGTGTATTTGATGAACGAAATGAGAAACGAGGTCGCATGGTTTCCGGAAAGGTGGACTACCCTACATACGTGGATCACCCGTTTTTCCCTTCCTATGTAACTACCCAAACAGCTAATAACGCTTATAAAAATGTATTATCTGATGTGGGGTGCAATATTCCAATGCTTGATGACCATGATGTCAGAATTATCAATGAGACGTTGAACGATACCTTTTCTATCAGGGGCAGTGTAAGTGGCCTGCCCGGATTTCCAGACGATGAATCCGATGCGGGCGGTTGGGAAAAGTACCCAGAAAAACACAGACCGGAAAATTGGGATAGTGATAAGGATGGCTTGCCTGATTGGTGGGAATCTATTCATGGCTTAAATCCTCATTCCGAAAAAGGGGACTTTTCTGATACAAATGCCGATAAAGATGGCGATGGGTATACAAACCTTAATGATTACCTGTCCTGGATGGCTCGCCCGCATGTTAATAACCCCAATGGAAAAACAATTAAAATTAACCTTGGTAAACTAACCAGAGGGTATACCAATCATCCTTCATTTACAATTCATAATGTAATGAATGGCCAGGTGGAGATTAAAAATGGTGAAGCAATCTTTACTCCGGATCAAAAAGGATTGTCTTCTTTTACTTTCGTGGTAGCGGATGCAGACGGAGACGCCATGACCAGAACGGTAAACATATTAAGCGGATATCAGGTCCAATTGAGGTAATCCCCTGTTTGAATAAGGGAAAGAAATAATAAACAGGCTTAACTTTTATAGTATGACACTGCCTTCTTTGAAAAATATTACTTGTGTGTTGTTTTTGATTATTCCCTGTTCGGTATTGGGCCAGAAGAGGCTAAAAGTGGATTTAAATATTTCAGGAAGGCCGGAAAGACAGGTCACTGAGGAGGGTTATCAGCCTTGGGTAATTAGTGAAGCCTCCTCGAATAGCAGGGTTTTTGGCAATATTAAAGTAACATTCGCTAAACATGGCGTGAACGGGACGGGACTTAAGACAGATTGGTATAAAGCGGGTATAAGAAGCGATGTCGACTCCCGGTTAACCGGAGATGGACTTACGGTGGAAAAAGGCAATAAGGGCGGAGCCATTGAGATGCGCATCAGTGGATTGGCCCCAGGAGCGCATACTTTACTTACTTTCCATAATATTGAGCAAAGTGCAAAGGGAAGAACTTTCAGTCCTATTGATATTTATGTGGATGGGAACCTTCAGGTGAATCACCTCAAACCCAGCGTACGTGTTCTGGAAAAATATAATGTAGCAACAGCCTATTTACATTTAAGTGCGGTGAAAGGAGAAGATGTTGTTGTGGTTTTTAAGCCAGTTCCTGCTAGCGAGGCGTCTGTTAAAAACGTAACGATAAACGGTTTTGAACTAAATACACCTGATATTAAGGAGCAGTCCAGAAATCCGATTCCTTTTAATGGTAATGAACATGCAGTGTCTGAAAACGATAGGCTTGAGCTAAAATGGACCGGAGCGGGTGGTGTGGAGTCTCACGATATTTATTTTGGAACAGATTCTGCAACCGTTGCTTTGGCCGATCATGCTTCTCCCGCATTCAAAGGAAATACGACCTTTGAATCTTTTATGGCAGATTCGGTAAATAGCATGAAAACCTATTACTGGCGGGTAGATGAAATTAAAAATGAAAATACGGTAAAAGGAAATGTCTGGTATTTCAGGCCTGCCCATTTGGCTTTTCCCGGCGCCGAAGGCTATGGTCGTTTTGCTCGTGGAGGCAGAGGAGGGAAGGTGGTCACGGTCACTAACCTAAATGACAGCGGTCCGGGAAGTTTAAGAGAAGCCATAACAAATGACATAGGACCGAGAACCATTGTTTTTGCGGTATCCGGATTGATAACGTTAAAGTCAAGATTAAATATTACAGATCCTTATGTCACGGTAGCCGGACAGACCGCTCCGGGAAAGGGGATTTGTATCCGAAGTGCAACTTTTGGTATAACGGCAAATGACGACATCGTTCGTTTTATTCGGGTTAGATTGGGAAAGCCGAATGTTTCTTATGGGGGGATGGGGCTTACGGGTTGTGACCATAGTATAATTGATCATTGTTCCATCAGCTGGACGATGGATGAGGCTTTTAGCTCAAGAGGTGCTCATCATATAACCTTGCAAAGAACCTTGATATCCGAAGCGCTTAATGTGGCGGGGCATCATAATTATCCTCCTGGAACAGCGCATGGCTATGCGGCGAGTATTGGTGGAGACATAGGAAGCTTTCATCACAATTTAATTGCAGATTGCTACGGAAGAAATTGGAGCCTTGCGGGAGGATTAGATGGAAACGGATATTACGCCGGCAGGCTGGACATCAGAAATAATGTAGTTTACAACTGGGGAACCCGTGCTACGGATGGCGGCGCACAACAAGTAAATTTTGTAAATAATTATTATCAACCTGGAGCCGGAACAACATTTTTCTATGCCTTCAATGCGCAAAACGAAGGGGCTGGAAAGGGAATGCAGCGCTGTTATTTTAAAGGGAATATAATGCCGGGTGTATTTAATAAACATAACCAAAAGCGGGGCCGGAAGGCGTCGGGAGTAGCGGTGAGTTACAATAATTTTGTAGATAATCCTTTTTTCCCCGCTTATGTCACTACACAGACCGCAGAAGGGGCCTATAAAAATGTTTTATCTGACGTGGGATGTAACCTTCCCGCCTTGGATGACCATGATGTTAGAATAATAAAAGAAACGCTTACGGATACGTTTTCTGTTCGCGGAAGTGTAAGTAACCTTCCTGGCTTTCCTGATGACCAGGCGGACGCCGGAGGCTGGGAAAATTATCCCGAAAAACATCGTCCCGATAATTGGGATAGTGACAAAGACGGACTACCGGATTGGTGGGAGTCTATTCATCAAACCAACCTTTACTCGACGAGTGGTAATTTTGCAGATGCCAATGAGGACAAGGATGGTGATGGATATACCCGTTTAAATGACTACCTGTCCTGGATGGCCAGTCCGCATGTCCGTACTCCTACTGGAGTCCCTGTTGAAGTAAGTCTTAAAAAATTGACCACGGGCTACAGCAACGCCCCCGTTTATAGGATTAATTCCGTGAAAAACGGACAAGTTAAAGTAGTTGATGACCGTGCAATATTTAAATCAGAAAATAAAGGGTTGGCCTCATTTTTATTTACAGTAACGGATAAATCAGGAGATTCTATGACACGAAAGGTAAATATTTTAGTAGGATATAAAGTTAAACTCAGGTAAATATGAAATCAAAACTTTGGATAGTTACGCTCGCTTTATTTTCGCTGATGGCTTGTTCCCAGCAGGATCAGAAAGCTAGAATTATAACGAATTTCAATCACAACTGGCGTTTTTTTCTCGGAGATGACAGTGCGGCCAAGCGCACGGGATATGATGATGCGCAATGGCGACTGTTAAATCTGCCTCACGACTGGAGTATTGAGGGTAATTTTAGTGAGGACAATCCAGGGACGACGGCAGAGGCGGCTTTGCCGGCGGGCATTGGCTGGTATAGGAAAACGTTCAAGCTCCCTGCAGGTTACAAGAATAAAAAAGTTTATATTTACTTTGGCGGAATTTACCGCCACAGTAAAGTATGGATTAACGGACAGCTGATCGGAGCCCGCCCCAATGGTCACATTTCCTTCAGATACGACATGACTCCTTACTTAAATTTTGGTGAAAAAAAGAATATAGTTGCGGTACGGGTCGATAATTCAGAACAACCTAACTCCCGATGGTATACAGGGTCGGGTATTTACAGAAATGTTAAACTTGTAGTAACGAATAAAGTCGCTGTGGCGCAATGGGGAACGTTTGTAACTACTTCAAATGTAGATAGCAATTCGGCCGATATCCACGTGAAGACTACTATAAGTAATGCTACCGGCGGTACTAAAGATATTGTTATAGAAACAAGTATCCTTGATTCATCCGGCAATGAAGTGGCTGTCTTCCCTTCAAAAGAGGTCGTTTTGAAAGATTCATTGACGAGCACTTCTCAGGAAATAGAAATGAAAGACCCTGAACTATGGTCTATAAACAACCCTTATCTATACCAGATCAAAACAAAAATATTACTTAATGGAAAGCTAAAGGATACCTACCTGACCTCATTAGGAATACGGTTCTTTCATTTTGATAAACGCAGTGGTTTTTCGTTAAATGGTCATCCTATGCGTATTCATGGAGTTTGTCTGCACGAAGACTTGGGTGCGCTCGGTGTGGCAGTGAATAAAAGCGCTATAAAGAGAAGATTATTACTATTGAAGGAGATGGGTTGTAATGCTATCCGGACCGCCCATAACCCTCCGGCAGAAGTGTTTTTGGATTTATGTGATAAAATGGGTTTTTTGGTTATGGATGAGGCTTTTGATGTATGGGCCAAGCAAAAGGTAGACTACGACTATCATATTTTTTGGAATAAATGGCATAGGAGAGACTTACAGGATCTCATTAAGCGGGACAGGAACCATCCTTCTATTATTATGTGGAGTATTGGCAATGAAATAAGAGCCCAATTTGATAGCAGCGGTATTCCTAAAACCCGGGAGTTGGTACATATAGTCAAAACATTAGATGCGACAAGACCTGTTACCTGTGCACTAACGGAGATGGATCCGGAAAAAAACTTTGTATATCAAGCACAGGCGCTGGATGTTCTGGGCTTTAACTACAACCATGAATCTTATGAGGACCTTCCTGACTTGTTTCCTGATCAAAAATATATTGCTACAGAAACCATGTCAGCATTAGAAACCAGAGGTCATTACGATATGCCGTCAGACAGTATTATGCGATGGCCAAAAAGCTACGATGCCCCTTTTGAGGGAAATCCTGACTATACGGTTTCGGCTTATGATAATGTTTCCGCCTATTGGGGCTCCACTCATGAGGAAACGTTAAAAGCATTCAGAAAAGCGCCCCATCTTGCAGGGCTGTTTGTTTGGAGTGGTTTTGATTATCTGGGGGAACCATTACCCTACCCCTGGCCCGCCAGAAGCTCCTATTTTGGCATCATTGACCTCGCCGGGTTTCCCAAAGACGCCTATTATTTATACCAAAGCTTATGGACTGACAAACCGGTCCTGCATATTTTTCCGCATTGGAACTGGAAAGAGGGGCAAACCATAGATGTATGGGCTTATTATAATAATGCTGATGAGGTAGAATTATTCTTAAATGGAAAATCAATGGGTATTCGCCGTAAAAAAGGCGATGATATGCATGTAATGTGGCGTTTGAAATATAAACCGGGTACGCTGAAAGCCGTGTCTAAAAAGAAAGGAGAAGTCGTTTTAACCCGGGAGATACATACCGCGGGCACTCCTTATAAAATTGAGCTTGTAGCCGACAGGACAGCCATAGCGGCCAATGGAACAGACCTTGCCTTTGTAACGGCAAAGGTTCTGGATAAAAATGGCAATCTCGTTCCCCATGCTGACAATCTCCTTCAGTTTAAGGCCAGTCAGACTGGGGCCATAGTCGGGACTAATAACGGGTATCAGGCAGATCTTGCGTCTTTTAAATCCAGTGAACATAAGGCCTTTAATGGGCGCTGCCTGGCTGTTGTTCAGGCTAAGAATCAGACGGGTACTATTCAGATTATTGCAAGCTCAAATGGTTTGATTTCAGATTCTTTGCTTATCAAGAGCAAATAAAGTATTAAATAAACATTAATGAAAGGCGTTTTCTATTTATTGGTCCTTCTCAGCAGCCTGTTTTTGATCGGGCAGAAAGGGTATGGCCAGTCTGCCAAACAACTCCACCTTGAAGATCCATCCGCTCCCTGGGTGTTTTGGTATTGGATGAACGCGGCCGTCTCGCCGGAAGGAATACGTGCGGATTTGGAGGCCATGCAAGCCGCCGGAATTGCAGGAGCATACCTGATGCCCATTTCGGGGCCTGAAGATCCTCCGCTTATTCACCCCCCTGCAACACAGTTATCACCCTACTGGTGGCGAATGGTAGCGTTGGCGATGAGGAAAGCCGATAGTCTGGGCATTAAATTGGCGATGGATGTTTGCGATGGCTTTGCAACGGCAGGTGGACCATGGATTACGCCTGAACTATCGATGCAAAAAATAGTTTGGTCGCAAGTACACTTAGAAGGAGGAAAGAAATACAGGGAGAAATTGCCTGAACCCGAATCGGTAAAAGACTACTATGAAGATATCGCTGTCTACGCCTTTCCTTCTTTAGACGGCACCGGGATTTCTACTTTTACTCAAATACCGGAGGTGACTACAAGCAATGGTGATCCGGCGGCTTTTTTAATAGAAAAGGATAATCAAAAACATTTTGTTAGCCACGATCCCTGTTGGATACAGTATAGATTTGATAAACCGTTCACCTGCCGGTCTATAAAGATACGCGTGAGAGGTCCGACCGTACAGGCGTACCGGGTACTGATAGAAGTGAGTGATGACGGTGAAAATTTTCGACCTATCACGCGGTTGAAACCTGCCAGAAGCGGCTGGCAGGATTATGCAGTGCCTTATGCTACCTTTAGCATTCCCACCGTAACTGCCCGTTATTTTAGATTTGTTTATGACCCTGCTGGCAGTGAACCCGGCTCCGAGGACCTGGATGGCGCGAAATGGCGGCCGACTTTTAAATTAATTGGGCTTTCTTTATTCAGTAAACCACAGATAGACCAAATTGAAGGCAAAAACGGATCGGTATGGAGAATAAGTGAACGTACTGATTCGAAACAAATTCCCAATTTCCTTTGTGTTCCTAAAGACCAATTAATCAATATCACCGACTATTTGGATTCTAACGGCATATTAAACTGGGATGCTCCCGAGGGTGAATGGACCGTCTTAAGAATGGGCCATACCTCTACCGGCCAGGTAAACGCGACGGGAGGTGGTGGCAAAGGGCTGGAATGTGATAAGTTTAATCCCGAGGCGGTAGCGCTGCAGTTTAACAATTGGTTTGGAAAGGTTTTTGAAAAGATTGACAGCACGCTTGCTTCTGATGTGTTAAAAATATTCCATGTAGACAGTTGGGAATGCGGTAGCCAAAACTGGTCTCCCGTTTTCAGGGATGCCTTTATGCAATATTGCGGATATGACCCTTTGGAATACTTACCGGTAATGGCCGGAATCCCTGTTCAAAGTGCCAGGATATCAGAACAGTTCCTTTACGATATAAGATATACCATTGCTCAGTTGATTAACGAGAACTTTTACGGCACCCTTAGCGAACTGGCCCATGAAAAAGGTTGTCTGTTCAGTGCGGAAAGCATTGCTCCCACCATGGTCAGCGCCAACTTAAAGCATGCTGGCCAGGTCGACCTGCCGATGGGAGAGTTTTGGTTACGAAGCCCTACCCACGACAAACCCAACGACATTCGGGACGCTGTTTCAGGTGCACACATTTACGGAAAAAGGTTTGTACAGGCGGAAGGTTTTACAGAATTAAGGATAGATTGGGATGAATATCCGGGGATGTTAAAAACATTATTAGACCGGAATTACGCATTGGGCATAAACAGGATAGTGTACCATCTGTTCGTACACAATCCCTGGTTGGACAGGAAACCTGGAATGACCTTGAACGGGGTCGGCTTATACTTTCAAAGAGATCAAACCTGGTGGAAGGCTGGCAGGGCCTGGGTGGAATATGCCAAACGTTGCCAGAAGTTACTGCAAAAAGGACATCCAGTAGTAGATATTGCCGTTTTTAATGGTTGGGAAATACCCAGAAGAGGGCTTTTGCCTGACCGACTTATCCCGGTGATACCGGGACTATTTGGGGAGGAAGCAGTTAAACGGGAGAAAGCAAGACTGGCCAATATCGGACAACCTTTACAAGAAGTCCCTAAAGGGGTAACTTCTTCTGCTAATATCTATAAACCCATCGATTGGATTGATCCGCTCCGTGGTTATCACTACGACTCCTTCAATGAAGACGCCTTATTGAGATTATCTCAGGTGGAAGATGACCGGATTCAATTACCGGGAGGTGCCAGCTATCGCCTGTTAATCATTCCTGGAAAACGTAGGCAACTGCCCGAAGGAAACATGATGAGGTTACCTGTTGCTGAGCGGCTCCTGGCATTAGTCAACTCGGGTGCTACCATTTTGATGGTAGACCAACCTGAATATGTTCCCGGACTAAAGAATTCTAAAAGGAAAAGTAAAATATTGTATAGCCTTGGCCAAAAACTCTTTGGCGGCACTTTTAAAAGGGTAGAAACACAATCGGGAAGCTATTATGTAAAACAGGTAGGCAAAGGCAGGGTAGTAAAGGGACCTTACCTTCCCGCTTCTTTCAAAGGGTTGGGTATAGAGAAAGATGTGATTGTCAGCGCAGCGGATGGAGATTATGCGGAAAAAATAGCCTGGACACATCGAAAAACAAAGGATGAAGACATCTACTTTATCTCAAATCAAACCGAGAAGACCAAAACTATTCAGCTTTCCCTGAGAATTTCCGGTAAGGTTCCTGAATTTTACGATGCTGTTACAGATGAACGGTGGACAGCCGGCACGTGGAAAATAAAAAATGGCCGTACTATACTGCCCGTTAAGCTGCCCAGAAACGGATCTGTTTTTATTATTTTAAAAGACTCTACTTCTTTAAGCAGCCGTTCCAAAGGAAAGAATTGGGACTCCCCTGCAAAAGTGAAAACCATAACCGGGCCATGGAATGTGCACTTTAATTCTGTGTATGATGATCTGAACAAAAGCTTTCAATGGGATACACTTAAAGACTGGACAAAAAGTACGGATAATGATATCAGATATTATGCAGGTACTGCGGTCTATACTACTTCTTTTACCTGGAACCAGCGTTCCGACAACAAGGAAAAAGTATGGTTGTCACTGGGAAAAGTGGCTAATATAGCAGCGGTAAAAGTGAATGGGATTGATTGTGGAGTAGCCTGGACTTATCCCTACAGGGTTGATATATCCAAGGCTTTGAAAAAAGGAGAAAATCACATTGAAATTGACGTAAGTAATACCTGGGCCAACAGATTAATGAGGGATCATGAACTTCCACCGGAAAAAAGAGCTACTGATACCAATGCCGAGTATCGTTTAGAGGGAGTTGGTCTGTTATCTGCCGGTCTATTGGGGCCTGTACAGCTCATGAAATAAATTAGTAATTACCTGTTATATCATCAACTATGAGAAAATATATCTTCATTTCATTACTTATTCTGGGAGGTTTCTGTTTAGAGGAAGTACAGGCTCAGAATAAAGGGATTACCAATACCACACAAAGCCCTTTTGCATTATTAAGTAGTGTCGGTATGGGGGAGGTAACATGGATCGGAGGCTTTTGGAAAGACCGTTTTGATGTATGCAGGGATTCTATGATAACAAATATGTGGAGGCTTTTTAAGAACGATCAGCTAAGCCATGCTTTTGAGAATTTTAGGATAGCCGCAGGCCTGGATACCGGAAGCCATCTAGGTCCCCCATTTATGGATGGTGACGTTTATAAATGGCTGGAAGCAGTAGCTGCAGTGTATAGCGTAACGGGTTCTTTTGAACTAGATCAATTGATGGATTCTGTTATTCACGTCATTGGGTTGGCACAAAGACCTGACGGCTATATACACACGCCGGTAATTATCGCTCAACGAAACTATCCAGATTCCGTTTTTGAATTTCAGGATGAATTAAGTTTTGAGGCTTATAACTTTGGCCATCTAATGACGGCAGCGTGTATTCACTATCGTGCGACCGGGAAGACGTCTCTACTTAAGATAGCCAAACAAGCCGCGGATTTTTTGGGTAAATTCTATCGAAACGCACCGTCTGAAGTGACGAGGACGGCTGTCTGTCCCTCGCATTATATGGGAACGATAGAACTGTACAGGACTACCCGGGATCCAAAATATTTGAAAATGGCTAAGCGGTTATTTAACATCAGGCAGGAAGTAAAAAACGGAACGGATAACAACCAGGACAGGATTCCTTTTAGGCAACAAACCAAGGCTGTTGGTCATGCAGTCAGGGCCAATTATCTATACGCAGGCGCTGCGGATCTCTTTATGGAAACAGGCGACAGTACATTGTTAAAGCCTTTGAAACTTATCTGGAACGATGTGGTTCACCGGAAAATGTATATCACGGGCGCTTGTGGTGCCTTATATGACGGCGTCTCACCCAATGGGACTTCTTATCAGCCCAGAGAAATCCAACAGATTCATCAGGCTTATGGCAGCGATTATCAATTGCCAAACCTTACGGCCCATAATGAAACATGTGCGAATATCGGAAATGTCCTGTGGAATTGGCGAATGTTTCAAATTACCGGCGACGCGAAATATATGGATATATTGGAACTTACCTTATACAACAGCGTTTTATCAGGCATTAGCTTGAATGGGAAAAACTACTGCTATACGAACCCGTTAGCCTATAACCATCAATTACCCTTCACGCTGCGATGGTCGAAGGACCGGGTACCTTACATTCCTCTTTCGTTTTGTTGTCCACCCAATGTAGTTCGAACCATTGCTGAAGTAAATGATTATGTATACAGCCTTTCAGATAGCGGACTGTGGTTTAACTTATACGGCAGCAATAAACTGGCAACGCACTTAAAGAATGGACAAGCCGTAACGTTAACACAACAAACAGCCTATCCATGGGATGGAACGGTGAATATTAAATTTGAAGATACACCTGACGAAAAATTTTCTGTATTCCTTCGCATTCCCGGCTGGTGTAAGGGAGCAAGCGTATTTATCAACGGGACTTTGTATAAAAATAATTTAAGTGCTGGCAGCTATATTGAAATCAGCCGCGTTTGGGAGAAAAGTGACCGGGTTAGGCTGGTATTACCGGAAAAGGTCCAATTAATCCAGGCTAACCCGTTAGTAGAGGCCACCCGAAATCAAGTTGCCGTAAAGCGCGGTCCTATCGTCTATTGTTTGGAAGGGGCTGATCTTTTAAAAAACCAAAACCTGTTTAACGTTGTATTGCCGGCAGATATCCGCTTTGCGCTTAGACCCGTTGTTATAGATAACAGCGAAATAGTAGCTCTGACGGGGAACGCAGCGGTGCTTCCCGAACAAAGTTGGGATAGTGATTTATACCGACCCGTTAAAACAATGAAATATAAACAAATTCCTATTCAAATGATTCCCTATTATGCATGGGATAACAGAGGATTGTATGACATGACGGTTTGGTTGCCGTTTGACAGATAATGGAAAGTAGTAAAAATTATTCCGTCTAAAAATAGTCCTGTTTAATCCATTCTTATAATTGTTTTTATCTGGTCACTTTCCGGATGGGATAAAAGGCCGAACTCGTCTTTTACCACATTAAACGGAATCTCCTGCGTGATAAAGTCAGAAGCTTTGATTTTCTTTTCTTTTAAACAATTAATGACATATTCAAAATCTTTCCTTGTCGCGTTTCTGCTGCTCATCAATGTGCTTTCTCTTTTGTGGAATTCCGGGTGGCTAAAACAGATTTCTCCTTTTTGCAGGCCGACCAAAATATATCTTGCGCCATGCGCCATTAATTCAAAAGTGTCAAGAATAGCCTTTCTGTTTCCCGTAGCATCAAAAAGTGCGGTAGGTAAATCGTTATTGGTCTGATCTTTTATTTGAGTAGCTATGTTTTCACTGTTTGCGTTGATGACGATATCCGCCTTGGCTGTTTGTTTGCAATAGGCAAGACGACTGTTGTTGACATCCAAGACAATAACTTGCGCACCCTGTATTTTTAAAAAATGAATAATACTTAATCCAATAGGGCCGGCCCCTACAACCAAGGCCGTTTCCCCGGCGTGTATGTTGGCTCTATTCACGCCATGTGCTCCTATCGACAGCGGCTCTATCAAGGCTAACTCGTTGTAGGTCAGTTCGTCTCCTTTGACTATTGAACTGTTTGGAACCTGTATATATTCAGCCATTCCGCCATCTATATGTACACCACAAACCTTAATTTTGTCGCAGCAATTGGGCTTGGCTGATCTGCACGCTATACAGGTACCACAACTGAGATAAGGTAAGATAGTTACCTTATCTCCTTTTTTCAGACCCGATGCGTTATCGCAGGAGTATACGTACCCCGATAGTTCGTGACCGAAGATTCTTGGATATTTAAAGAATGGTTGTGTCCCTTTAAAAGCATGGAAGTCGGTCCCGCAGATTCCGATTCGTTTAATTCTCACGATTGAGGTGCCTTTTCGGGGAATGGGTTCTTGAATGTTTTCGTAGGCAAATTGGCCCGGCTGTTTACATATTAATGCTCTCATATATTTAATTATTGTATCGCTATTTCTGAAACCATTAAACCATTTACAGGTTTGTCGGTTGGGATTAAGTGGATTTTATAGTTCCCGGCGTTGATGGGGGTGTCCGTCATGGTCATTATATTCCTTCGCTTCCCTGGTTCAGTAGGAGGAAAAGTTAACCGTGTACTTTGCAACAGGATGCCTCCCTCGGAGGCTATTTGAAGTTGTAGATATTTTGTTTCTTTTTGGGGGTTGGAATAGCGGACTCGAATAGCGTACTTTCCTGCAATGCCAATTTTTACCTTAAACTGTAACGTATCGGTTTCCTGTGGCCGGCTAAAAATGACGTATTCTTTGTCATCCTTGTGCATAAGATGTAGATGCTTACCCTTCAATATGGCTTTGGTAACAGGATAGTGTGTGGTGGGTTTTAAATCGTAGGTAGGCATCATATCTGTAGCATACTTCCCTGCGATAAAGTAGCTATTTATTTTTTCATCGGGTGCCGGACTGCCGATGGTGACGATATCACCTTTTGAATAGCGCTTGTGAAACAGGACGAACCGCTTCCCCCGGTCATTTTCTATATAAGTATCGGTTGAATCATAACCACTTAACCAAGCGGGCTTACCGCTCTGGCGACTGTCTACTCCTATGTAGATATCGGCGTCAGCGGATACCTGAAATTTCGCTAAGTTTTTTTTATTTATAGTTGTGATACTTTTTGGCGCTTGTATCCACGTGCTTCCGTAGAGTTCGGAGGGTAGTGAGTAAATAGTTGCTTTGTCATCGGAATATAAGGGCTTGCCTGTATCCAGCCAAGTCCGGATATGCCATTTATCGGCTTGTTCTTTTTCCGACACGGTTAGATCTTTAATTAATAAAGGAGAAGGGGAGGCAGGCCGGATAGTTTCATCTGCCGTGGCAACAGCAATAGCTGATATCACGGCTTGCACTGAATTCACTTTGGGAAAGGAAAGGACTATTTGACCCGCTGTGACATGAACCTTCAATGTTTTTTTGAGGGCATGATTTGTTCCTGCTTCTTTCCAGATGTCCAGGTTCCGTAACATCGTCTTGTTATTGACTGCTACGTCGAAGAGGCGCCATCCCTGGCAATTGATTCCGCCGCCTATGCCAAACCAGGGTTCAATAAAATATAATTCTACGATATAATCTCCATTCGGTACAGGGAAAACATACTTTAAATCGTGTCGGCCATACCGGTAGGTCTGGAATAAGTTCCAATCGGGTGTCCCTTTAATGGGGTCGAATGTCCGCCTTTGACTCCCGTAAAACGGAGGTAAACCTGAATAATGTGTTGTCCAGGAAACCGACCCCCAGGTGTTTTTTTGGGATAGCGGGCGGTCTGCCTGCCATATATTTCCGCTATGATCCTTGTAATTTCCTCCTCCGCAGTTGACGCGGTACAAGTAGTTTAGCCCCACACTGTCGTGCAAAACATTTGTGGAGTCCACTAAAGCGGTAAAATGTGGCGCTTCCGGCAGGTGGTTTAATACGATGCAATCTGTTGCAACTGGCTTCCCATCGACGTAACCCACTGCATATAAAACATTGTACCGGATATTTACCTGATTCCATTGGAAATGAGTGCCCACGCCATTTCTTGTTTTAACTCCTAATGGAGCGGCGTTGATATCGTTAAATAATGCTACTTTATCACAGTTAGAATAAATGGTAATATTACTTTTTATCCCTGGTTCTTTCCATCGGTCAGGCCAGGTATGAGAAACAATATATACCATCGCATGTTCCTTATTGGAGACATAATTTGAGCGATACATATAAAAGGCATCTACCGGTTCTCCCCAAATAGTGAATAGTCCTTTGTAATTGACAGGGCCAATCCGATCCAAAGCCCTCAGCCCTTCACCACTTTGGACTCTTCCGGGATTATCGTGAGAGTGTAACAGCCACAAAAACTGTCCACAGAACTTGTCTTTGACGGAATCAGCCAACCGGACTTTTAGCTCGAGTAGCTGGGACATGCGGTTTTCGCTTGAAGTATTATCTGCTTTGAAATCTTTTTCCGAGTGCAAATCTATGCTTCGCCACGCCCCGTATTCTCCTATGAGCTTTTCCTTTTGCACTTCATTAGCGTAATTATAGGGGTCACCCCCATAAGTCCCCGACCAGTTTTGAGGAACGTTCCAGTCGGTTCCGGTTCCCCCGTTACAAGTCGTAACCGGTCGCTGGATGGAGGCTGTGGGATCTAATTCTCGAATGATTTCGGTACATTCTTTTGCGAACTCGCTAGGCAGGGTACTTTCATTTTCCAGGCCCCATAATATAACGGCCGGATTGTTTCTGCGTTCTATAACCCAATCATGCAGGAGCTGCTTAAAATGTTCCTTAAATTTAGGATTGTCAAACCAGATATGTGCTGCGAATTGAGGCCACCAAAGAATACCATCCTTTGCCCACTGTTTCTGAAATCGTAAATTGTGGGGTTGATGAGCATCCCGAAACGCGTTAAATCCTGCTGCTTCCGCTTGTCGGACCCTTGTTTTTATTTGCGCTGCACTAAACGCATGACTTTGGCCAAAAAGATGTTCATAACCGCAAACCCCATTGAGATAAACCGGCTTGCCATTCACGAGAAGCTGTTTATTTTCCCCAACCCGGTTGACGGGCCATGAAATCCATCTGATCCCGTAGGGAGTCGTAGTTTGATCGATACATTGGTCGTTTTTTATTATTTGGGTAATCACGCTATAGCGATAGGGGGATTTGGGGGACCATAAACGAGGATTGCGAATATTCTTGAACTGTTGCTTCACCGCTTTAGCCTTTCCCGGAGACAGCGGAACTTTGGATTGAACCTGCGCTACTGTTTTGCCTGAATGATCTTTCAGGATATTTTTTACAGTTACTGTTTGTGTTTTTGCCCGTATGTTATAGTTTTTAAGTGTAGTTTCCAAATATAAGGTGGCGGACTTGCCGGAAACCGTGGTGTCATTCCAGATGTGTACGCCAAATGGTACTATACGCGTTTGATTGGTAACAAATAAGTGAACCGGCCTGAAGATCCCCATAGGTTGAGAGCCTTCAGAAAAACCAATTTCCTTCGCATCTCCTCCGCTTACCCAGGGGAGATCTCTTATGTGCTTAGGATGATCTGCCCGGACACAAAGCAGGTTCGAAGCGCCCGGGCGAACAGCATCTGTTATATCAATTGTAAAGGTCGTCCTTCCTCCGGCATGGTAACCTACTTTTTGCCCGTTTACCCATACCGTAGCGTAGGAACCAACTCCTTCGAACCATAAGAAACACCGCTGGTTTTTCCTGAGCTTCTTTATGGAAAATGTTCTCCTGTACCAGGCGTAACCGTAGCGATTGCCATTCAGTAAGCGGCGATATCCACCATAGTCGTCCCAGTTGTGCGGTACATCCACAGTTTTCCAGGTGACTACATTGTAATCGGCTTGCACAAAATTATCATACATGTGTTGGTTCGTACTATGCGCAATTGTGCGCCAGCCGTTATTCAGGTTTTTTTCTAGTCGTATAGAAGATGGATGATGCTGTGCGGCCGCCGGTAAGGCAGACCAAAGTGTAAAAAGAAAAACCGTTATGGAAAGGCTCCGCTTCATTGTTATAACAAGCTTTTGTCTTTAATGGGGTATTCAAAAGTGTATGTACCTGATTCTACTTCGAAAATTAAATTATTCTGCTCCCGCGTTAATTGGGAAATATACTTGATCTGATGCAAGTCTTTATCATTCACTAAAACAGCTACATTAGCAGCTGCCGGAAGTGTAATGTTCGCGGTGGTATTAGAAGGGATAACAACCGTATAGCGCATCCTGCCGTTTGAAATCTCCCACTTCGACAGGATTTTTCCATACATGGAATGATAACTGGCCTGCGCGGAAGACAAGCCGCCGCCAGGGTGCGGGGCTAAGATTATATGCTTGAATCCCGGTTGGTGCACATCCGGCATTATTCCTGCGACGGTCCCGTACAACCATTGACCGATGGCTCCGTACGCATAGTGGTTGAAACTATTCATTCCCGTAGTCTGGAAGGTGCCGTCGGGCTTAATGCCGTCCCAACGCTCCCAGATGGTGGTAGCTCCCCGGGTTACCGGATACAGCCAGGAGGGGTAAGTTTTTCTGTTTAACAGCAAATATGCCAGGCTATCCCGCTCGGTTTGTGTTAATACCGGGCAGAGGAGTGGTGTACCTAAGAAGCCAGTAGTAATATGATCGAAGGCGGTGATACGGTCGGCTAAATGTTGGGAAGCTAGCGGTACCTTATTTTTAGGGAGTAAGTGAAATTTGAGCGCAATGGCATAGGCGGTTTGCGTATTTGACATTAAATATCCGGCGGAAGTAACGTAGGTTTTATTAAAAGCTGCTTTTATATTATTGAATAAATCTTTATAAACCCCGGCATCTTCCGGTTTTCCTAAAATGCGGGCGATCTTTGACATCAGATCGCATGAATGGGCATAATAAGCGGTAGCTATCAGGTCGACGTCAGTATATGCCCCCGGGAAACCAGAGTCATTAGAGCTAAAGGAGAGCCAGTCCCCATAATGCTTATCACCATCCCACAAATAATCACTTCCTGCCCTGTTTTTCATGTACTCAATCCACGCTTTCATACTGGCGTATTGTTCTTTGAGTACCCTTTTGTCAGCATAAAAGCGATAAAGGTTCCACGGGATGATAATGGCTGCGTCGGCCCAGCCTGTCGAAGCGCCCCAAAAAGGCTTGCCATGTAGTGCCGGTTGATGGTTGACGTTTAGAATATCTGGAATAACATCAGGAACCAGTCCATTGTCCCATTGATCGGCCTTTAGATCTTTTAACCATTTTTCAAAAAAGCCCGCGGAATTAAAATTATAACAGGCAGTGGGAGAGAAAACCTGCGCGTCTCCTGTCCAGCCCAGCCTTTCGTCTCGTTGAGGGCAGTCGGTAGGCACATCCAGAAAGTTTCCTTTTTGGCTCCAGACAATATTATGCCAGAGTTGATTGATTAAAGAATCGGAACAGGAGAAATGGCCCGTTGGGGCAATATCAGAATGAATGACAATGCCAGTAATGGCGTCGGGCGTTAGTTTACCCTCAGCCCCTTCAACTTTTACATAACGAAAACCATGATAAGTGAAATGCGGTTCGTACACTTCGGTTCCTTTTCCGCTTAGTATATAGACGTCCTCTGCCTTGGCCTTCCTTAAATTGTCGGTATAAAAATTCCCGTTTTGGTCCAACACCTCAGCGAAAGAAAGGGTGATGGTATCTCCTTTCGTACCCTTTATTTTTAACCTAACCCAACCGGTTATTATTTGCCCAAGGTCAAAAACTTTTTCCCCTTTTAACGTGGTCATTAATTCTATGGGTTTTAACTCCTGAATTCGTTTTACAGGAGGACCGCAGGAAGCGACGAGCATGCTTGTGGGATGGTCGAGAATCTCTACCGGTTTCCAACGCTTGTCGTCGAAAGATGAGGTGGACCAACCATTAAAAAACAAACGCGCATCATACTGTTCTCCGGCATAAATATCAGAAGATCTTATGGCGCCGGTTTTTACCTTCCAGGAGGGATCTGTTGTAATGGTCTTTTTGGTTCCATCAATGAAAATGATCTCTAATTGTAATAAAAGTGCCAATCGGGTGCCATATCTGTTCCGGTTGTAATCTTCCCATCCTATTTGACCCCTGTACCAACCATCGCCCAAGATGGCACCAATTGCATTTCCGCCGGGTTTTAATTGATTGGTTACATCATAAGTCTGATATTGTAATCGCTTGTTGTAGCTCGTCCATCCGGGGGTAAAGACCTGGTCTCCGACTTTTTCACCATTCAGGAATAAATCATACAACCCCAGGGAAGTAACATAGATGCGTGCGGCTTTTATTTTTTTATTAAGTGTAAAGGAATTTCTGAAATAGGGACTTGGATTAGATCGAAGCGTATCTATGGTAAAACCACTTGTAATCCAATGTGCTTTCCATTCTTTTGGGTTTAATAATCCCATTTCAAAAAAGGCTGCCTGACTCCATGGGGATGTATTGCCGTGCTTGTCCCACACCCGGACCTGCCAGTATATCCGTTCTCCGGACTTTGGATGCGGGCCGGAATAAGGAACCTGAATGCTCTTATCAGAAGTTACCTTTCCTGAATTCCAAAGTAAATTTTGTTTATTGTTCAGGCCGGTAATGGTATTTGACGCCCTTACCTGATAAGCTATTTGTTGCGTTCCATTGTGGGTACCTGTTAATTGCCAACTTAATCTCGGACGGGTAACGTCTATGCCGATGGGATTTTCCTTGTATTCAGTACGCAAATGATCTACCTTTAACTGAGCTATTGTAGTGAACGTATACAATAACATGCCGGAGAAACAGAAGATCTTATATAAGATGGCTTTCATAGGATGTGTTTTTAATATTTAATTCGTTTTTTTGGCAGATTAATAAAATAACCAGTCTAATCCAATATCTTTTACCGCACCACCGTTGAAGCCTGCATTTCTTTCTTTAATTACTTCGTCTCCTTTTATAAACCCGAGAATAAGACATGCTCCATGATCCAGCTTAAACCGGTTTTTTCCCGGCTTGTAATAATAGGTGTGTATGTTCACGGGAGGCAGGCCTGGAATATCGACCGCATTGAGGAGGCGAACACTGGCCTGCCCTCTATTGTTGGCGTGTGCATTGGTTTCCAATGCAGAAGGAGCGACAAAATCTCGGTCTCCGGAGTTAAAGAATCCGACTACTAGTTTTACCGGTACATCGTTTTTAAATTGGATGTTGGTGGCGATACCGTCTATTTGTTGCCTTGACATATTCGTCTGATATCCGGTTAATCCTTTTAATTCGGTCGCTACGTTTCTAATGGTGTAATTTTTATCGCTAAAAGGCTTTGCTCCTTTTTTTACTGTATAGGTGGATAAATCTTTATTCAAGATGTCTACTGTCGCAGCTGCAAGCGGTTCTACATCTAATGCCTTTGTTTTTCCTGATTTTAAAAAAGAAATATTATTTTTAAAGTTATCGAGCTCTTTTCTATAATGCGGAAGTAACTCCACCCAGGTTTTGTTCTTTCCTTCAGCGCCACTGATAGGAATTGTTCTTTGTCCTGTTTGCATACTGTTTGCATACAAATAACTGTCTTTGGTTAAGTCCGCTAGCTTTGAAAACCATTCGACGCTTTTTTCCAAAAAAGGAATAGCTTTTTCAAGATCGTTGATGTTGTTGGAGTATTGATAGCGCAACACCAGCAAGGCAGCCTGTACTTTTTGTGCATAGTAATGGGCCATTGCATGATAACAGTATATATCGTTTTTGAGCCGGTCAAATTCAGCGGTGTTTTGTGTTACATGTGGTGCCGCCTTTTCAATGGCCGAAACAGCTGCTTTCGCTTCCTTTAGGATTTCGTTAATAGCCCAGAGTGGTGTTTCTCCTTGGTGTGGTTTATGCTGCCATTCTCTTTTGGCGTATTGGGTTAGTGTTTCCCCTTCCGGTCCATCTGAATTATACAGCAGTGCGATAACCCCCCAGCGGTCGGGGCTAATCAACTGACTCATAAACATTCCTAAAGACATCGTTTGTCTGTTTCCTTCAGTAATCCCAAACCGTCTGATAATAATGGGCGAAATGCGCCCTGAAGTTTCGTAAGCCCTTAATATGGCTTTGCCATAATCTTTACAACCAAACTTTTTTCCAAGGACGGCCGACCAGTATTGAATTTCGTCCTTTCTGCTTCGGTGACAGTTCCATGCATACCTTCCCCATGTTTTATACCAGATCCAATCTCTTTCAATTTCCAATAAGCGAGGTTTTACATTGTCCGCCGTGTACGGCCAATCCCAGTAGGATGCCTGAGGATATAAATGAAGTCCATTGGAATGATGTACACGATGCATTGCTTGGACTGCTTTTTGGACAAAGTCAGGGGACCCCCAACGAAAGGGTTCCAGGTTGGAAAGAATATGTACGTTATCCATATGGGTGCTTCCCATAGCTGCTAATTTGCGGTGCACTTTAGCCCAGGGGCCTCTCGGTTCGTAGGTGGTGAGCGATTCGCCGGTGTATTTTTCCATTGTATATAAATTGTGATAGAGCGGCAGTGCGGCCTCCATTACCGCCGGAGCCTGGGTGTCATGCCCCCTTAAAATGACCGGAGGCTCATCTGTTCTTCCCAGTGCCTTCAGCCCGTCCTTTACACCGGGGATGATCGTTTTGGTGAACCAGTCTATATCATCCTGTAGCGTGTGGATCGCTTCTCCCAGGCATACTAATAAACCTACGTTGGGATAGTTTTCCACGAATTTAGCTACAGACCTCCGGGTATAATCAGCGATAACAGGGATGATAGGGCGTTTTCTGTCTTGGGTCTCCATATGATGTGTTTCGGCGAAAGGCTTCGACACCAGTATGTTATAAAACATTTGTATCACCCATATTCCTCTTTTGTTGGCCTCCCGGGTAAGAAAAGCGTACATCTCTTTGTTTTTTCTAAAGGTTGCGCTATCTACTTCAACTGCATAGGGGTATTTTTCTAATCGCACCAAAGAGGAGAACGGGTGACCGTTCCATAGATACAAGGCATTGTATCTGTTTTTGACCATCATATTTAAATATTTTATCCATAGTTTTTTATTATAAAACCAAGGGAAGTTCTTTTCATTGATAGGATATTCATAAACTTTTCTTCCGGGCAGGATCGTCATCTTTTGTAGGCCTATAGCCGTCCCCCTTATCACCATTTCCGGTTGATCATTAATGGAAAGTGTGGAGGGGATCCGGCCCGTTGTTGTGATTTTGTCTTTAAGATCCAAACATCCGTATAAAGTGCCGGATGAGTCCGCTCCACCGATAACGATGGTATTATTTACGCTTTTGATCACATAGCCTTCTTTGGCGGGGATGCTATCTAATGTAATCGTATTTGCCTTTAAATAATTCTGAACTAAATCTCCTTTTAGAGGACCTACAACGATGGTCTTGTTTTTACTTTCCCGGCCGGCGTAGGCTTGTTGTTCGGTTATCTGAACTTGAAAATCAGCTGCCCTCAGCGCTTGATTTAATTTGGTCACCCCGAAATCCAGCCGTGCATTGCTGTCTTTCGGTTTAACAATAGTGATTGTTTTTTGTGTACAGGCTGTGCTCAAAAGCAATAAACCGAACACGATAAAATACAGAGGTCGCATAATTATAATTAAGTCAGTTTAATTTCCAGGTGGATTGTCGTCTGCCAGTCGAAATCTGTTACAGAACGGCAAGCCTTTAACACCCATCAAATGGATACTGCGCATTGTGGAGGCTGCCTTTAATCTTTTAATTGTCTTGTCATTTCCTTTAACACTTCTTCATTGAGTCTGAGCTTGACCATTCCGATAGGGTGGAAGCGTTGTTTCTCCACTATCGCGGCGTACAAAACGGTGTAAATGCCGTTGCCTTCGGGGATTAGACACAAAGGCGTACGCATAATATCCCACCATTTATCCACTTTTTTTGTAAAGTCTATGTACCGCGCCTTGCTCCAGTGCAAACCGTCTTTAGAAAGGGCAAATGCCATCTTATTGGGGAGGTGTAATCCCCACGCATTGGGTCCGCCATCAAAAATGGCGATGTAGATCCCGTTAGGCAGTTTACTGACGATGGGGTTTTCGACGAAAGAAGGATGGATCGAGGTAATAGGGTTGACGGAAGTATCCATTCTGAGCCAGGGTCCGCCTAAACTGTCGGAAGTCGCCAGGCCGACGTTCCAACCTTTATGGCCGTTATATGGATAATCGCGCCAGTTGTGCCAGGGGTAAGCGCCGCCATAAAAGGCATACCATCCGTCATTGACTTTGAAAGGGAAAAAGGACTGTATGCCCTGGCGCCCTTCCCATAGTTGAGAATTTAAACCGGGTTCTATGACAACCTGTTGATCTATATAAGGACCGCCGATACCTGTTATACCCGGTGTTTGGGATATTGCATGCCAGATCCTTCCAAAGGAGTGATTGGGTGCTATTGTTTTACTGACGGTATAAGCTACATAAAAGGCATGCCATCTGTTTCCGGCTTTACTAAAGATGGGCATGAAGGACCATATGGCTGCTCTGCGATCGTTGGCAGGATTGTCGTAATCGGAAACCGCGTAGGTTCCGCTGGACTGATAAAGGGTGTTGACCCGCTCCCAATGGATAGCGTCTTTACTTATCCAGTGGCCAATGCGTGTTTTTACTCTGTCATAATAGGAAGGAATTCCTTTTTCTCCGGTTCTTTCTGTAGGGAATAAATGATAGGTAGTCCCTATTTTTATACAACGTCCTCCTTCAAATCCGCCCTGTATGCCCCGGGTCCCGGGCATTCCTTCACGGATAACCGGTAAATTCTCTCCGCCAACAACAGTAAATAACGGGGGAGTGGTCGGGGTTTTTTGCGCATTGGCGTGGCAGCGTGTAAGACCAAGTAATATTAAAGCTACAAAAATTGTCCGTTTCATCTTTTTCAAAGGTCGTTTCATAATTTACCGGGTTTCTATGCTTAAGACAACAGCAATATCATCTGGAAGGCGTGCGTCAGGAATTTCTATTAGTAATCCACTTTGGGTCATTTTAAAAGGACAGTTTGCGTCTTCTTTAAATCCCTCTAAGGTTATTTTTTTTATTGGCCCCGCCAACGTCTTTGGCGTTACTTTTTTTAACAGAATGGCCGAATTTTTACCTGGCCAACCCAGCAAAATGGCGTACAACTTATGTTCTTCCTCCTTTTGGGTATAATAAACGGGGAGGCCCGAGGCCAGTACTTCCCCAAAACTACTAAATGGCCGGGTGCCATAAATCGCTTCTCCATAGGTCCACAACCAGCGCCCCACCCTTAATACCGTATTCTTTTGATCTTCAGGGATTGTCCCGTCGGCTTTTGGCGATAAATTCAATAGCATTTGGCCGTTTTTACTGACTGCCCTGATTAAAGTATGCAGGATATTTTCTGCACTTCTTATCTTCATGTCAGCGGTGTATCCCCAGGAATAAGATTGCCCTGTGCCGATAGGAAAGTCACAAAGAAAGGGCTGATCCATAATGGAATCAGGATTGGTGTTTTCATAATCCAGCATACCTACCGAAGGAGGCAGGTCGTGATTTTTGTAAGCTACAGCAACCTGTTGCCCGTTTTGTTCCGCGGTGTTAAAGTAATGGGCGAGATAACGTTTGACCAGGCTATCGGGTATGTCTTTCAGCCAGGCGTCAAAATACATGATGTCTGGATGATACCTATCGACCACCTCATTACATTTACCTAACCACATCTTTAACCATTGATTCCGGGGCATGGTAGCGCCATAAAGCTTTTGATACTGAGGGTCAGCGGCGGTCCATGACGGCTTTATGTTTGTTACATAGTCATAATTATGTCCGTGATGCAGAGAGACGAACAAGTGCATATTATGCGCACGTATAGCTTTCGCTAACTCGCCTACAATATCTCTGTGCGGACCCATGTCTTTTGCATTAAAAGGAGTTAATTTGCTGGCCCACATGGCGAATCCATCATGGTGTTCTCCAACCAAACCAGCGAAGCGCGCACCGGCTTCTTTGAATAGTTGCGCCCATTTATCCGCATTGAAGTTTTGGGCTTTGAACTGCGGGATAAAATCTTCATATCCGAATTCTGATAAAGGACCATACAACTCCAGATGTCTTTTATAGGTGCCAAAAATGCTGAACCCGGTATCTTTATACATATGTTTCATGTATTTTTCGTTCCCGTAGGCTGGTACGGAATAAACGCCCCAATGTACATAGATGCCAAATTTAGCGTCTCGCATCCATTCCGGCACCGATTGGTGTCGTGCTAACGATTGCCAGTCCGGTTCATATTTATAGGAATTTTGCGCGGATGCTTCAACGCAGTTGAAAAGAAGAATTAATCCGGTAAAAAGACGACAGGTATATTTTATGGTTTGCACGGAAATGATTTTTGCTATTAAAGGGTGAATTATCCAATTTGCGGTTTAAGCAAAAGTAGGATTCATTATGCACGCTTCTTTTTAAGATGTTTTCAATACTTTATATAAAATTATCCTATTTTCGGTTTTTTTCTTTATTTGTAAAATATGTATTTATATTTGAATTGTAAATTATCGCATTCTTAATGCAAAAAATGGGTAGGATCAGTCAATTATTTTAGCATTTTATCTTTATGAATTACCGGTTACTTATAGTAGGACTCATCCTGTTTGCGGGCTTAGGAAATACTTTCGTCCGCGCGCAAGACAGCCTTGTTCCTCAATCACTCGTGCTCAGTACCGATCAGCTGAAAAATTATGTCGTCGAATTTAATCGCGGTGATACGGAATCCGTAGTAAATTATGTTTCGGATGCAGCGTCTTTTTCCTGGCTATCCAACAATATCCCATTGTTTGAGTGCCCGGATTCCGTTATTGAAAAAATGTATTATTACCGTTGGTGGACTTTCCGTAAACACTTAGTAAAGACACCTGAAGGTTTTCTTTTTACCGAATTTCTTACGCCTGTTGGCCATGCCGGTGCTTATAACTCTATTAGCTGTGCGCTCGGCCATCATATTTATGAAGGAAGATGGCTTCATCAAAAAAAATACGTTGATCAAACCATTTGGTATTGGTTGTTTCATGATCAATACGAACCTCATCCCGTATTTCATAAATACAGCAGTTGGATAGATGATGCTGTTTATAATCGTTTCCTTGTTAACCTGGATACGGCATTTATAACACCGTTGATTACAAGCTTGGACCACGATTTTATGCAATGGGAAGAAGAAAAGCAATTGAAAAATGGTATGTTCTGGCAATACGATGTAAGAGACGGGATGGAAGAGTCTATTGGAGGCGGGCGCCATGTGAAAAACACCAGACCGACCATCAACAGTTATATGTACGGGAATGCCAAAGCCTTGGCCAAGATGGCGGCTGTCGTCAATATAGACAGTCTGTATCGTAAATATACGAAGAAAGCCGCTGAACTCAAGGATCTGGTCCAGCGGAATTTGTGGAGTAAAAAAGATCATTTTTTTGAGGTATTGGAAGCCAAAAGTGGGCAACTATGCGGTACCAGGGAAGAAATCGGATTTATTCCCTGGTATTTTAATCTTCCTGAAGACACCCCTGAATTTGGCAAAGCGTGGACGCAATTGATGGATCCTCAGGGCTTTTTAGCCCCCTGGGGCATTACAACTGCTGAACGCAGAAGTCCATACTTCAGAACACACGGTACAGGAGATTGTGAATGGGATGGTGCGATTTGGCCCTTTGCTACTACGCAGACGCTAAAAGGGCTCGCTAATCTGTTGACTGATTATCAGAACCATGGAATGACTAAAGCGGATTATTTTAAATTGTTTAAGCAGTATTCCAATTCTCAGCAAAAAAATGGAAAGCCCTTTATCGGGGAATATCAGGATGGGAAAACAGGGGAATGGTTGAAAGGGTATAGCCCCAGGAGTAAGTTTTATAACCATTCGGGCTATTGTGACTTGGTTATTAGCGGTTTAGTTGGTTTGAAACCCCGCCCGGATAATATTATTGAGGTCCATCCTTTGATACCGGAAGGAAAATGGGACTGGTTTTGCCTGGATAACGTATCCTACCACGGACATGTCCTGACTATAATTTGGGATAAAACCGGAGCAAAATACGGTGAAGGGAAAGGGCTTAATGTATTTGTGAACGGAAAGAGAGTGATTCACTCCGATCAGTTAAAAAGCGTTACCGGAAAAATATAGTTGTAAACCGTTAAAATAAAATACCCATGTTGAAAAGATGGTATCAGATCATTGTACTGCTTTGCCTTGTCGTCTTCTTATTCACTTCTTGCAGCGCACCGAAGCGGCAGGAGGACCGTAAGTCTTTTACCAATTCTATCGGGATGAAAATGGTTTATATTCCTTCGGGTAGTTTTATCATGGGGGCGAAAAAAGATTCCTTACGGCTGCAAAAATTCACGGATCGATCAAAAGATGTTCCTTATTGGAGTGAAGGCCCTACGCATAAAGTAACGATTAGTAAAGGCTTTTACATGGGAACTCAGGAAGTAACTGTGGAACAGTTTAAGCAGTTTAAAGCAGCCTACGAAGGAACCGGATATTTTGAACCTTATGTGACGGGCGTAAGTTGGCAGGAGGCACAGGCCTTTTGTGCGTGGCTGAGCAAAAAAGAAGGTAAACCTTATCGCTTGCCCACAGAAGCGGAATGGGAATATGCCGCCAGGGCCGGAGCAGCTACCTATTTTTGGTCAGGCAATAGACAGCCTGCCAACGATGTCAATCCCTGGGGATTAAAAAACATGGCCTCTCAGGCGCCTGAATGGTGTTACGATTGGTTTGGCGCTTATCCGGATTCATCTGTTACAGATCCGGTAGGTTATGACAAGAGCTGGAGTAAAGTGGTGAGAGGCGGCCCGCTGGATATTAAGGAGATCGACGATGGGAAACCAGATACTTACCGGCCTGATACTGCTTCAGTTTTTTATACTGCATTTACCCGGTCAAGCTTACCACCAGCTTACCCGGATAAGAACTGGAGTGGACCGCGGCCACATTACGTAGGATTTAGAGTAGTAATGGGCCCATTGCCTGAAACCAAGCCCCTGGATTTTCAGTTAGGATTTTCTTTTGAGGGAATTAGTCAGAAAAAGGCAGATCCCGGTATCGGGCCTGACCCCGAAAAGCCTTATTTTAAAGCCCGACCGCTCATTTCCAGCCCTCCCGACCTTACTTTTCCGGATGAAGACGTGGCGGTGGGCTTAGATGGTGGTGTCGTTGGTAGGTTACATAGCGGCGGATTGGCCGCATGCGCTAATGGCGACTTGCTTTATATTGCTTTTTCCTCTCAATTGGGCAAGAGTGAATCTGCCAATAATACCACGATGGTAGCAACGCGGTTGCGGTACGGTTCTCAGGAATGGGATATGCCTAATTTATTTTACGATTTGGCCGGATTAAATGATCAGTCGGCTTTGTTGTGGAACGACAATGGAAAACTGTGGTTTTTCGGTGGAGGCAGAGGTTTTGGCAGGGCTCCCTTTAGATTTACAACCTCATCAGATAATGGCGCTTCCTGGAGTGAACTGACCTTCCCCGTAGTAAAAGGAGCTGTCGGTCCGATTACCCCACAACCTATTTCCGACGCTTTTAGAGGCCCCGATAGTATTATCTTTATGGCGATGGATGGCGATGGACCACAGTCTTTCTTGTGGGCCAGCAAAGATGATGGAAAGACTTGGCATGATCAGGGTGGCCGGACAGTCGGGAGGCATTCGGCCTTTGAATTGTTGAAGGACGGAAGAATTCTGGCTATTGGAGGCAAAAACACTAGCGTAAATGGTTATACGCCAAAGTGTTATTCTTCTGATTTGGGAAAAACCTGGACCCAGGCGATGGAAACACCGTTCCCTGCCGTAGGCAGCAATCAACGCCATATCATCATGAGATTGCAAAGCGGCAACCTGCTTTTCGCAGGGGATTTTCAGAGCAGTAAAATGTACGACGAGGGGCCACCCCCCGAAAGTATTAAACAAAGAGGGGCATTTGTGGCTTTGTCGCAAGACGAAGGGAAAACCTGGACAATTAAAAAACTGCCTTTGACACCGCCGCATAATGAGTGGAGAGGCGTGGTGGATGAAGGTAAACCTCAACAAGGTTTTGGTACGATTGGCTACTGCGATGTCGCCCAACTGCCTAATGGGGTGATCCATTTGGTTTCCTCTAAAAGTTATCCTGCTGTTGATTTTGCGTTTAATGAAGCTTGGATACTCTCTGACTACGATTCCCCGATGTATGAAAATCCGGGCTTCCCTGCCGAAGCGGATATTAAACATTACGAGGAAAAATACCCCAATGGACAGATTAAATTGTCTTACAGCGGATGGATAGGAAACAATGGAAATTTTCTGTTAAACGGGCAAAAGACGTGGTACTATAAAAATGGTCAAAAACAATATGTGACCAATTACGTCAACGGTCATCGAACCGGTACAGAAAAATACTGGAGTAAGGATGGTACGTTAAAATGGACGAGAGAGCACACGCCATATGCAACCATCCTCTACACTACCTATTGGTCTAATGGACAAAAGAAAACCAGGTCTAAATGGTGGAGTGTTTTTGCTCATGGAGCTACAACGAACTGGAACAAAGCGGGAGAAATAACAAATCAAATGACTTTTTATTTTGGAAAAAGAAAATACGATACAGATGAAGATTAAAAGGTATTGTTTATTGCTTATGGCCTGTTTGCTTATGGCTCAGGCAGCGTTTAGTCAGGAAAAAGTTGAAAAATGGGACGTCTTTGAACTGACTCTTCATGGCCCGGAAGGAGGCAATCCTTTTGTGGGAATTGACCTGTCTGCTGAGTTTCGCCACGGCGACCAAGTATTTAATCCCGAAGGGTTTTATGATGGGAACGGTGTATTCAAGATCAGGTTTATGCCTAACGCAGAAGGGAAGTGGACTTATGTCACCCATAGTAACAGGGATACGCTGGATGATATTAAAGGGGAGTTTATCTGCTCGGCCCCTTCAGCGGATAACCATGGCCCGGTGAGTGTAAAAGATATGTATAACTTCACCTTTGCAGATAGTTCTGAATACATTCCTTTTGGTACTACTATTTATCAATGGAATTTTCAATCCGAAACAATGATTGAACAAACGCTTCAAACCCTCAAAAAATCTCCTTTTAATAAGGCGCGTTTTTTGGTTATCCCTCCCTACGATGACAGGTACCTGAAGGGCCCTGGAAAATTGGCGAATCTTCCGTTTGAAGGAACAGCTAAAGCCAACTGGAACCTGTCGCGTTTTAATCCGATTTTTTTTCAAAAGGTGGAAAACTGTATTCTGAAATTAAGGAACATAGGTGTTCAGGCGGATGTTATTATCTTCAATCCCTATGACGAAGGATGGGGATTCGAAAGAATGGATATGGCAACCCGAAAACGTTTTGTCCGTTACTGTGTTGCTCGTTTTGCTGCTTATCGAAATGTTTGGTGGAGCCTGGCCAATGAAAACAGCTTTATCGAAAGTATGACGGATGAAGAATGGACTGCGCTCTTTAAGGAGATTAAGCGATTGGACCCTTATCATCATCTTATATCGATCCATAATGCCGGCCGTATTTATAACTATACAAAACCGTGGGTATCTCATGTGAGTATGCAGTATTACAATGCTGCTGATGTTCCGGGTGTGGTTCCACTTTTACGGGATATTTATAGAAAGCCTGTTGTTCTGGATGAAATTAATTATGAAGGGGATATCAACAGGCGTTGGGGGCAATTAACGGGTGAAGAAATGACGTACCGCTTTTGGATCACCTACATTGGTGGCGGTTATGCTACACATGGCGAAGCTTTTGAAGACAATCCATGGATTTCAACAGGTGGAAAATTGATTGGAAAAAGTCCGGAGCGAATTGCTTTTCTCAAAAAAATTATTGAAGACGCGCCGGCCTTAGATCCGATTGATCAGTATTATATTTTGAACATGGCAGGTAAAATAGGGGAGTATTATTTAAAATATTTCGGAAAGAAAACGCCCGATCAATGGAGGTTTTTGCTGCCGGATAAGGGGCTGGAAGATGGTATGAAATTTAAGGCAGAGCTGATTGACACCTGGAATATGACGATCAAAGCAGTAGATGGGGTGTTTGAAATAAAAAGACTGAATGACTATAAATTTGTTGATACTCAAGGAAGAAGCATTCCGATCCCCAATAAGCCATACATGGCCCTGCGGCTAACAAGAATAGATTAATGCAAATTTATGAAGGGGTATAATAGAAATATCGTTGGTCTTTCTATCATTGTAATTGTTGGTATTGCCTTATTTTGTACAGGTTGCAATAAAAAAGAACACCCACCCTCCCGTCTTCTATTGTGGTACACGCGACCGGCTGTTGAATGGACTGATGCTTTGCCTATTGGAAACGGGAGGCTTGGTGCCATGATTTTCGGTGGGGTAAAACAAGATCATATACAGATAAATGAGGAAACGTTTTGGACGGCGGGTCCAAGAGATTATAACAGGGAAAACGCGTTTCAATACCTCCCAAGGATCAGAAAACTGTTATTTGAGGGAAGGCAAGATGAAGCAGAAGCCCTGGCGCAGAAGCATTTTATGGGAACGGAGCGGTTTGAGGATATTTACGACAGCCTCTTTAATCATTGGTTGGATAAGGTAAGAGCCGACGAAAACCTGGAACCTGCAGATCCTGCTTATGACGACAGCAAGTGGAAGACGATGAAGATTCCCACCGGAGATGGTTTTGAAAGGGTTGTACCCGCTATGGAAGGAGAAAACGGAGCTTTCTGGTTCAGAATAAGTTTTGATTTAAAAGCCGGCTGGAAGGGGAAGCCTTTGATACTGGATCTGGGGAATGTGCGGGATATAGACTTTACGTATGTGAATGGCCACTTTTTGGGAAGTCATAAATCGAAGTGGGATTTTAGGAAGTATACCATTCCCGCCGGTTATCTGCGGGAAAAAGGGAATGTAGTTGCTATTCAGGTAATCAATCCAGACGACAAAGGAGGATTGGCTGGCTATCATTTTACGGAGGATAAAAAGACGATGGCTATTTATCCTAAGGGAACCAGCGCTGAAAAGGGCATTTCACTTGAGCGGGCCTGGAAATTTAAAATCCAGAATGACAATCCCCCGCCTTTTCCGCATTATGAGGCTTCCTACCAGCCTTTTGCCGACCTATGGCTGAAATTTTTCGGTTTAGATTCTGTCACACATTATAAAAGGAGCCTTGATATCTCAAATGCCATTAGCCGCACGGTTTTTAAAAGTAGTGGTATTACTTATAAAAGAACATACTTTGCCAGCCATCCCGCTCAGGCTATTGTCGTCCATCTGACATCGGATCATAATAATGCTTTGAATTTTCAGGCGTCCTTAAGCAGTAAGCATAAGTTGTCCGACGTTAAAAAATTAGATGATCATACTATTGTTCAGACTTTAAAGATAAAGGGTGGGGTTCTAAAAGGAGAAAGCAGGTTACGCGTCATTATCAAAGGAGGTGAAGTGGCGATTGACTCCAGCGTGATTGCTGTGAAAAATGCCGATGAAGCTACTTTATATATTGTGGCAGGAACAAATTTTGTTAATTATCACCAGGTAAATGGTAATCCGTCGACGGCTTGTGTAAATGCTTTAGCCTCACTTGATGGAAAAAGTTATGAGACGATAAGAACCGATCATGTTCAAGCCTATCAAAAATACTTTAATACCTTTTCCATAGATTTAGGACAGTCAAAAAATGCAAAATTACCTACCGATGTAAGAATCCGGAGATTTATGTCGGATACGGACCCCGCGCTAGTCGCTTTATATCTGCAGTACGCAAGATACTTATTGATTTCTTCATCCTGGCCGGGCACCCTTCCGCCTAACTTGCAGGGAATTTGGAACGATCAAATGCGGCCGCCGTGGGGCAGTAAATATACGACCAATATCAACTTAGAAATGAATTATTGGCCTGCTGAGGTCCTTAATTTGTCCCGGCTTCATGAGCCGTTATTTACCATGATGATGGGATTGGCTGAAAAGGGGAAAAAGACAGCAAGAGAATATTATGGTTGCCCCGGATGGGTTTTGCATCACAATACAGATATTTGGTTAGGAACTGCCCCGATCGACAAGGCTGATCATGGCATCTGGCCTACGGGAGGCGCCTGGCTCTGCCATCAGCTTTGGCAACATTATCAATTTACACAGGAGGAGGTGTTTCTGAAAGACACCGCTTATCCGATTATGAAATCAGCAGCAAAATTTTTTAGTTGTTTTTTAATTGAAGACCCCAAAACGGGCTGGTTGATTAGCTCTCCATCGAATTCTCCCGAGCATGGGGGGCTGGTCGCTGGTCCGACCATGGATCACCAGATTATCCGGGATTTATTTAAAAATTGTATCCAGGCTGCAGAAATATTGGGCGTGGATAGCGCATTTGCCGATACTTTGAAGCAGCAGTATAAGCGGATAGCGCCTAATCAAATCGGACAATACGGCCAGTTGCAGGAATGGCTTTCCGATATTGACGATACATCCGACCATTACAGGCATGTCTCTCATTTGTGGGGGGTGTTTCCCGGTACAGACATTACCTGGAAAGATACAGCGTTAATGAAGGCGGCGCGGCAGTCCCTGATTTATCGGGGGGATGAAGGAACCGGGTGGAGCCTCGCATGGAAAATCAATTTATGGACCATGTTTAAAGAAGGCAATCATGCTTATAAATTATTGCAGGAGATGTTAAGCCCTGCACAAATGCCTGGCAGAAAAAACAGGGGAGGCTCTTACAATAATCTCTTCGATGCTCACCCGCCATTCCAGATCGATGGTAATTTTGGCGGAGCAACCGGAATCGCCAATATGTTGGTTCAAAGCGAAACCGGTATAATAGAACTTTTACCAGCACTTCCCGATGCGTTGCCTGCAGGTCAAGTGAAAGGAATATGCGCACGGGGAGGCTTCGTTCTGAATGTCAAGTGGAACGAGGGACAACTGCAAAAAGTAAAAATTTTGTCCAGGGCCGGGAAAAAATGTATAATTAAATATGGCGATAAAATGGTTAATTTTAAAACCGGGAAAAATAAAACATATGTTCTTAATGGAGATTTACTGTTGCAGGAATAAAATTAATTAAGCTCATGAGAAAACATTTAGGTTTTTTATTGCTTTTATTTCTTGTTTTTACTTCCTGTAAGAACCAGGAGGATAAAAATAAGACCCAGGAACCTAAGGTGCCGGCCATACCGTTTGAGCATTTGAGTTTGAAAAGTATTTCTGATTTCAGATACAGCTCTGATCATCATGACAATTGGTCGGTCGCGGGAACCGTATATGCCAACCGCAACATTGTTCATAGCCTGCAGACAAGCCCAGGTACGGGTATTTTAGTGAGCAAGCCTACCGATACTGATCGTGCAGAACTTCTTACGAAATTCAAGCACGGAGATATTGATCTTGAGTTGGATTTTATGATGCCTAAAGGTTCTAACTCAGGTATTTATTTTATGGGAAGATATGAGGTGCAAATCTTTGATAGTTGGCTGAAACCAAACGATAGCCTTCAATATGGAGACTGTGGCGGAATTTATGAACGAATGGCTCATGGGCAGGGCTTCGAGGGGCAGGCTCCGGCGATTAACGCCTGTAAGGCCCCCGGACTATGGCAACATTTAAAAGTTCGATTCCAGGCTCCCCGCTTTGATGCTTCAGGGAAGAAAATCAGTAATGCCAAATTTGTATATGTGTATTTAAATGGAGCCCTTGTGCAAAAGAATGTGGAAGCAAGCCTGCCCACGTTAGGATCCTATTTTTCAGATGAACAGCCTTTGGGTCCACTGGAGATACAAGGAAGTCACGGTCCTGTTGCGTATAAGAACATTAAGTACAGGACGTATATTCCTCAAAGAATCGCTTTAAAAGACATGACGCTTAAAGTATATAAAAGCCTATATACGAACTTAGATACATTACAACGGATTAAGCCAGTTAGGATATTTCGACCCGATAGTCTATCTCAGTTGTCTTACAATAAATATGAGCAAGGCGTATATAAGGGAACAATGAGCATCCCTGCTGACGGTGAATATATTTTTAAACTTCAGGCCGGTGGCCCTTCCTGGTTGTGGATAGATTCACAGCTTGTTGTAGATAATGATACCTCGGGAGATTATTTTACACCACATTATGAGAAAGTTCATTTAGATCAGGGGAATCATTTGTTCGCTTTAGTATATAATAACAGATATCAACAATTTAAATTGAGTTATCAAGCGACCCATATTCCGGAGACCCTGCTTAGCACGCCTTCTTCCGCATTTCCCAAGCCCGCTCCTGCACCCTATATTGTCGAGGTGGCCGATAAAGCAGTTACTCAACGCGGTTTTATGATGCATGATGGTGAGAAGCTCACGCATGTCATTGCCGTTGGATTGCCCGGGGGGATAAACTATGCATATAATCTGAATAATTATAATATTATTAGCGTCTGGCGAGGGGGATTTATCGATGCTGCTGACATGTGGAGATCAAGGGGAGAAGAACAGTTGGCGCTTCCGTTAGGTGGAATTACAGTGTTGGGAGGAAAACCAACAGTTCAAATGATGCAGCATAAAGGAGACGAATGGCCTCGAAATATTCCCGCTGATTCCGGTGTGTTTCGTAACAGAAGCTATAGACTGACGGACAAAGGGATGCCACTGTTTGCCTATACCTACAAAAATATCACTGTAAACGATTACATTCATCCTGTTGATAACAGCAAAGGCTTGCAAAGAGAACTTACTTTAACCTTTAACAATGCGACTGAAAACTTATGTGTATTGCTTGCAGAAGGAGCCCTTATTGATAAACTGCCGGATAGCAGTTATGCTGTAGATAATTATAATTATTATCTGACGGACCTCGCGGGGGCCAGACCGGAAGTCGTTAAAGTTGAAAATGGTTATAGACTGGTAGCTGCGTTAAAACCTCAGGGGAATGTGGCGCGTATCAAGTATAATATTATCTGGTAAATTGGTTGAAAATGGAAAAGATATTCAGACTGTTGTTCCTGACTTTAGCTTTACTGGGCGCTTTTTACCCGGGAGATGGTCAGGGCGTCGACCAGCCTGAAGAATCTGATTATTATAAGATAACTACCGTTGCTGTTCCGGATGCCGTCAAATTAGAAGTAGGAGGGATGGCTTTTAATGCAAATGGGCAGTTGGCCGTTGCTACACGCCACGGGAAGATCTGGTTGATAGATCATCCTGGCAGTAAGCACCCTGAATACACGTTATTTGCCTCCGGGTTGCATGAGCCCTTAGGGCTGGCCTTTTATGAGGGGGCCTATTATACTGCTCAGCGTGGCGAGCTCACAAAAATTACCGATACTGACCAGGATGGGAAAGCCGATTTTTTCCAAACAGTATATGCCTGGCCGTTGTCCGGCAATTATCATGAATACTCCTACGGTCCATTGATCTTACCTAACGATGACATGATCGTCACATTAAACTTAGGATGGACGCACGGCCATATGGAAAGCCTGGCCAGGTGGAGAGGCTGGATGCTGAAAATTTCGCCGGAAGGAAAAATGGTTCCTGTTGCGACAGGCATGCGCTCTCCTGCGGGATTTGGCTTAAATGCGCAGGGCGATTTATTCTATACGGAGAACCAGGGCGATTGGATAGGATCCGGTTGGCTTACCCATATAGAAAAAGGAGACTTTACAGGACATCCTATGGGACTGAGATGGAGTCACGATCCCTCTTCAACCGTACATGGCCTAAACCGCAATATGTTCGCTGATTCGGTAGGGACAATGTATGCATTTAATAAAGAGCATCCGTCGCTCAAACTCCCCTCCGTGTGGTTTCCACAAGGTATTATGGGGATTTCCACCTCTGCTGTTTTGAATATCGCACCGGCGGACTTTGGCCCTTTTAAGGATCAGTTGCTTATCGGTGATCAGGGGCAGAGTAAAATTATGCGTGTGGCACTTGAAAAGGTGAAAGGGGAATACCAGGGGGCTTGTTTCCCTTTTCGCAAGGGCTTTTCCTCAGGTATTCTCAGGCTGGCCTGGGGAAAAAACTCTGATCTTTATATTGGCATGACCAGCAGAGGCTGGCCTTCAATGGGCGGTAAACCCTATGGCTTGCAACGATTAACCTGGACGGGAAAAGTGCCTTTTGAAATGAAGACGATTCACGCCACACCTTATGGTTTTGAAATAGCATTTACACTGCCGGTAAATAGAGAAATGGCAGGCAAGATTTCTTCTTATGCGGTGACCGGGTTTACCTATATCTATCATAGTGGCTATGGCAGCCCTATCATTAATAAGCAAGAATGCCCGGTCACAAACGTTGAGGTGTCGCAAGACGGGAAAACGGTAAAGTTATATGTGGACGGGCTAAGGGCTGGATATATTCATGAAGTTAAAATTCATGACCTTCAATCAAACTCCGGTGTAAGGTTGCTTCACACGTTTGCTTATTACACTTTAAATAATATTCCTGAAGGGTATGTTCAACACCGTGGGAATGGCCATCATCAACTATCCGCCGGTACGGATACAAAAGCGGATGTCTGCGCGGCGGATGAATTAAAGACGGTTACGGTGCTGCCGCCGGAATGGAAAAACGGACCGGATAAAGTGATCGCAATTGGTACCAAGCCCGGACTTCGGTTCAGTAAAGCTAAAATTGAGGTAAAGGCGGGTAGCCATATAGAGCTTGTTTTTAATAATACGGATGATATGCTCCATAATCTGGTTATCGGACAGGTCGGGCAGTTAGATAAGATCGGCAAGTCGGCGTTAAACATGGGGTTGGCAGGTCCGGATCAGGGGTATGTACCGGATATAGAAGAAGTGCTGCAAGCTACCTGTCTTTTACAACCCGGGCATGCGCAAAGTATATATTTTACAGCACCAGAAAAACCCGGGAAGTATCCCTACCTGTGTACTTATCCGGGACACTATTTATCTATGAACGGAATTATGATTGTCACTAAAGAATAGGCTTTGAAAAGTAGCATCATCATATTTATTGTTTTGCTTTCCGGATTCTGCGGGCTTCATCGTCAAGAGGTACACGCCCAGAATCCCGGAGCGTTAAGCCAAAACAATGTTGTTTGGCATTCCCAAAGCAAAGACGCCGGCGAATCTATGCCCTGCGGTGGCGGAGATGTCGGCCTGAATGTTTGGGTGGAAGACGGAAATGTTTTCTTCTACCTGGCACGGAGTGGAACCTTTGACGAAAACAATGCGATGCTAAAGCTGGGAAGAGTACGGTTGCGTATTTTTCCCAACCCGTTTGATAATGGTAAGTTTAGACAAACGCTAAATTTAGCAGACGGAAGTGTTTATATAAGCGGAAAAGAAAAAGATTATGCTGTCGATGTCCATCTTTGGGTGGATGTTTTTAGCCCTGTTGTTCATTTAGAAGTGAACAGTAACAAAGCTGTCCGTATGGAAATTGGCTATGAGAATTGGAGATACAAGGACCGTATTGTCAAAGGGAAAGAGAACTATGAGAACTCTTATAAGTTTGCCCCTCAAGGTGTTGTAAAGGTATTCAAAGATGAGGTTGATTTTAAAAATGACGGAGTATTGTTTTATCACCGCAATAAACCGAATACCATCTTTGACGTAACGGTGCATCAACAAAAACTGGACGGAGTAAAACCGCAATTGTTTAATCCCTTAAAAGACCTCACCTTTGGAGGTTTCATGCACGGTAATAATTTCTCTGCCGCCGGTACTTACCATGGAACCTATTTGCATACACCTTACCGGGGCTGGAAACTGGAGAGTGAACGTCCTGCCCGTTCCTTTGACCTTTCAATCACCTTGTCGACGACCCGGGCAAAACCTTTGAAAGCCTGGAAAATGGGGATACTAAAAAAAGCAGAGGTATCCGATGTGGAGGAATCATGGGATAGAACCAAAGAATGGTGGCGACAGTACTGGAGCCGCAGTTTTATTTTTATTGAATCAGATGAGCAAAACAAGCAAGCTGTTGCGTGGCAAACGGGACGTAATTATCAGTTGTTCAGGTATATGTTAGGATGTAATGCCTATGGCAGGTATCCGACTAAATTTAACGGAGGCCTGTTTACCTATGATCCGATATGTGTAGATTCGACTAAGCCGTTTACCCCGGACTTCAGAAGGTGGGGCGGGGGAACATTTACGCAACAAAACCAACGGCTCGTTTACTATCCCATGCTGAAGAGTGGTGACTTTGATATGATGAGCGCAGCCTTTGACTTTTATCTTCGTATTTTAAAAAACGCTGAGTTAAGAAGCGAAGTATACTGGGGGCATCAAGGCGCCTGTTTTACCGAACAACTCGAAAACTTCGGGCTGCCCAATTGCAGCGAGTACGGATGGGAGCGCCCGGCTGATTATGATCCGGGCATGCAATACAATGCATGGCTGGAATATCAGTGGGATACCGCTTTAGAATTTTGTCACATGATGCTGAAAATGCACCAATATTCCGGTGCGGATATATCGAAATACATCCCATTTATCGAAAGTTGCCTCACTTTTTTTAACGCCCATTATCAGTATCTGGCTGAAAAAAGAGGACGTAAGACATTTGACGGAGACGGCGACTTGGTTTTATATCCGGGGTCTTCAGCGGAAACCTATAAAATGGCTTATAATGCTACAACGACCGTTGTAGCATTAAGATCGGTGTTAAAAGAACTGTTGGCATTACCTGACAGCTATCTGACTGAGGAAGAAAAAGAAAAGTGGGAAACGATGTTAGACCGTATTCCCCCATTAAGTTTTCGGTATTTTAATGGACATAAGACGATTGCGCCGGCGGAATTATGGCAGCGGATCAATAATACGGAAACACCCCAGCTTTATCCGGTCTTTCCCTGGCATGTTTATGGAATTGACAGACCGGGGTTGCAGGTTGCGCTAAATACCTGGAAGTACGATACCGACGCGATTAACCACAGAGGCTACGTGGGTTGGAAACAGGATAATATTTTTGCTGCCTGTCTCGGGCTGACGGAGGAAGCGGCGAAGCTGACTTTTCTAAAACTTAAGGATTCCGGAAGACGGTTCCCGGCTTTTTGGGGACCCGGATTCGATTGGGTGCCTGATCACAACTGGGGCGGGTCGGGGATGATAGGGTTACAAGCCATGCTGTTACAATCCAAGGGGAAAAAGATCTATCTCTTTCCCGCATGGCCTAAAGACATAGATGTGCATTTTAAACTCCATGCCCCCTTTGAAACTACCGTAGAGGCTACCCTGAAAAACGGGAAAATCGAATCGTTAACAGTAATACCTGAACATAGGAAAAAAGATGTCAGGTTGATGCTCAAGTGAAAAAAATGAAGGAGATATGAATGATTCAATAATGATTACACAACCTCGCCAATTAAATTTTGGTGCGGGATGTATGCTGAAATTAGCAGAAGATTTACATGCGCTGAATGTAAAAAAAATTCTGGTTGTTACGTTATCTGACGTTTGCCCTCTTTTGGATGATAGGCTATTTAATACATTAAAAATAAACGGAATTGCGGTAACGACTGATACCTCCATCAAAAAAGAGCCCACGTTTGCGGACTTCAACCGCGTATTGGAAATGGCCAAAGAAGTAGATCCTGACGGGATCATCGGAATAGGCGGCGGTAGCGTGCTGGATGTAGCCAAATTAGTGGCTGCACAGCTGAAAAATACACAATCGTTGGAGGAAATAGTGGGGATTAACAAACTAAAGCGACGTGATTTACTGTTGGTCTGTATGCCAACAACGTCGGGCACTGGAAGTGAAGTTTCGCCAAATGCAATTTTTCTTGATGAAAAAGATGATCAGAAAAAAGGAATCATCAGTCCGTTTTTAATGCCGGACGTGGTCTATGCGGATCCCGGGCTCACGGTTACGCTTCCCCCCGCCGTAACCGCTGCTACCGGAATAGATGCACTTACGCACTGTATTGAAGCATATGCGAACGAATATGCACACCCCTTGGTGGATGTATATGCACTTGAGGGTATCCGGCTTATAAGTGCTAACATTGTGCAGGCCTGTCAGAATGGACGTGATCTGGAGGCGCGGTCAGCGATGTTGCGGGGAAGCCTGTTTGGCGGTATTTGTTTGGGTCCGGTTAATACGGCTGCTGTGCACGCGTTATCTTATCCCTTGGGAAGTCATTTTCATATTGCTCACGGATTATCTAATGCCATTTTACTTCCCCATGTGCTGGACTTTAATTTATCGGCTGCGCCTGACCGCTATGCTGCGATAGCAGAGGCTATGGGATGTCCCAGAAAAGCTACTGCTGAAGCTACTGCACGGGCAGGAATTCAAAAAATTAAAACCTTGATGAAGGATTGTAATATGCCGTTAACCATATCAGCATTAAACATCACCGAAGATGCCATAGAACAGATGGCAACAGACGCCATGAAGGTTACCAGGTTATTGAAAAATAATGTAAGAGCGGTACAGTTGAAGGATGCAATAAAAATTTATCAATCGGCTTATTAAAGATGAAAATGAAAAAATACGAAGGAGTAATAGTGCCCCTGGTAACACCTTTTACCCGGGAACTAAAAATAGACCGTGTTCATCTGGAGAAAATCCTTGAGCGTGTAGTTGTACAAGGCTGTCATGCTTTTGTGATGGGAACAACCGGGGAAGGACTTTCGTTGTCTACAGCGAATAGACTTGATGTTATAGACAGTTTTGTCCGCTGGAAAAGAAAAAACGTACTGCTTTATGCATCGGTATCGGCTGTTTGTCGTGACGACATGATTGACCTGGCAAAGAAATATGGAGACAGCGGTGTAGATGTCCTTGTCGCGCATCTGCCACCGCAGTATCCGTTATCTGCTGCCGCCATGCTAAAATGGTTCGAAGACCTGGCTGATCAGAGCCCTTGTCCGGTGATGCTGTATAACATTCCTTCGACGACAGGGATGCGTATTCCGTTGGAGGTGGTTGAACAGTTGAGCCGACATGAGAATATCGTCGGATTGAAGGACTCACAGAGAGATGAAAACAGATTCAAAGAGGCGGTTTTAAGATGGAAGAACAGAAGTGATTTCAGCTACTTTATTGGCTGGGCGGCCAAATCCTATGAAGCGCTGAAGCTTGGTGCTGATGGTGTTGTGCCCAGCTCGGGGAACCTCTTTCCGGTCATATACAAAAAATTATTAACTGCAGTGAAGGTGCAGGATTATCTTAAGGCGAGCCAACTGCAAACGATTTCAGATGAGCTGGGATCACTTTATCAAAAAGACCGCTTGTTGCCGGATTCATTGTCTGCGTTAAAGGTCATTATGCAGGAACTGGCGCTATGTCATGCTTATGTACTGCCACCTTTGCGCCGGATGAACAAAGAAGAAGAAACGGAAATTATTCAACAATTTCAGCGCTATTATTCAAATCATAAAAACGAATTGGATGTATAAGATACCTAACCACAAGCCTATAATTGGTGTTACTATGGGCGATCCAGCAAGTGTTGGCCCGGAGATCGCCGTGAAAGCATTGCTAAATGAAGAAGTATACGATAAATGTAATCCGATCATCATTGGTGATGCTGAGGTGTTGCAAAAGTGTATGGATGCTTTACAGTTGGACGGAAAGATTCATTCAGTGAACAACATTGCCGAAGCACGGTTTGTCTACAAAACATTGGATGTCTATGACCTAGGGAATGTAGACATAGAAAAATTACGGCCCGGAGAAATTTCCGCTATGGCCGGCGAAGCGGCATTCCAGGCGGTGACAAAAAATATTGAATTGGCACTTGATGGCAAGCTAGACGCCACGGTGACAGGCCCGATCAATAAAAAGGCTATTCATGAAGCGGGGCATCATTATTCAGGACATACAGAGATTTATGCAGAATACACTCATACCAGCGAGTATGCTATGTTGCTGGCGGAGGAAAATTTCAGGGTCGTTCATGTGTCTACACATGTGTCCTTGCGGGAAGCTTGCGACCTGGTGAAAAAGGACAGGATTTTAGAAGTGATCAGACTGCTGGATGGCGGACTGGAGCAAATGGGAATTAAAGGCGGTAAAATAGGGATTGCGGGACTTAATCCGCATGCGGGAGATTCTGGTTTATTCGGGGAGGAAGAAGAAACGGAAATTATTCCTGCCGTCAATGAGGCCGTTCAGTCAGGATATAATGTAGAAGGTCCGGTGCCGCCGGATACTATGTTTGCAAAAGCGGTTACGGGTTACTATGACGGGTGTGTGGCTATGTACCATGATCAAGGGCATATTCCGTTCAAACTGGCCGGGTTCCAGTGGGATAACGAGACCCAAAAGATGCAGAGTGTGAAAGGGGTGAATATAACGCTGGGCCTTCCGATTATTCGTACCTCTGTAGATCATGGAACTGCATTTGATATCGCCTGGAAAGGTATCGCCAGCCCCGATGCCATGCTGCTCGCGATAGATTATGCCATTCAGTTTGCTTTAAATAAATCACCTGCACAATGATTTTCGTTATCGCCGATGATTTAACGGGAGCTGCTGAAATTGGGGGAGTTGGTCTGCAGTTTCAAATGAAAGTGGAGATAACGACCGCTCAGAACTTGAATACCGGGGCTGATTTACTCATCATTGCCACAAACATCCGGTCTAAGCCGCCCCGCGAGATAAACAAAATCCTGCAAGACATAACACGTAGGCTTCGTCAGTTAAAAAAGAAGCCGGAGTTTATCTATGCCAAAGTAGATTCAGTATTAAGGGGCAATATTATAGCCGAATTAACTGCCTTAATGGGGGGACTAGGTAAGGAGAAAGCTTTGCTTGTGCCTGCTAACCCCCATCTTGGAAGGATAATTAAAGACGGTGTATATTATGTAAATGAAAAAAGGTTAAGCGAGACCGGATTTAACAGTGCGCCTGAATTGGTAGTAAATTCGTCATTAGTAAAGCGTTTGTTGGCAGGTGACGATGATGAACGCACTGTTCATTTGCATAAGTCGCAGGAGGTCATTCCTGATAAAGGAATAATCGTAGGGGAGGCGGTAACGGAGAAAGACCTGAAGAAATGGGTCGAAAGGTTAGATGATGATATGGTTGTGTCGGGAGCCGCCGGATTTTTTTCCGCTGTGCTCGAAGAAAGAGGATTGAAACGGTCAAAAAAAAGCCGCGCCCGTTTGATTAAACAGGATATTAAAAAGCTATTTGTCTGTGGAAGTGCCCATGCGCTAAGCCGAGAACTGACCATGACGGCAATTAAAAGCGGGAGGGCTGTAAGTCTGATGCCTGCGGAAATAATTGGACGAAATGAGGGCGTTCATTTGTTAACGGCGTTTCAACAATGGGCCGAGGAAATTGTGGGCCTATTTAAAAAAAACAACACGGTTATTATAGCGACGAATCCCGATGAGCTGTTGCCAGAAAATGGTTCAATTATTGAAAAAAATATGGCCATTGTCGTGGATCGGGTATTAGATTCCTGTGACGTGACTGAACTGTTGATTGAAGGAGGAGCTACGGCATTTGCTGTTTTTCAAAAGCTGGGATGTAGCGGCTTTTATCCGGAAAGGACATTTGCTTGCGGCGTAATCAGGATGAAGGTGGCTGAGCGGCCGGAGTTACATATCACGCTAAAACCCGGAAGCTACTCGTGGCCAACAGGTCTGTGGCCGGGCGAATAAAGTTGATAAAAAGCGACTATGGAACATAACAGCATACATATTATTGATTATGTCATCATCGGTTTATCGCTGGTGGTTTCATTGGGGGTTGGATTTCTATTTTCGAAAAAGCAAAACTCAACGGGCAGTTATTTTAAAGCCGGTGGAAAGATTCCTTCCTGGGCTATAGGAATTTCTATTTTGGCGACGTTGGTCAGTAGCATTACTTTTTTGGCATATCCTGGTGCCGGCTATTCTTCCAACTGGATACTATTGGTTCAGGGACTAATGGTTCCGTTAGTTTTACTTGTGGTCATTTGGTTTATCGTTCCTTTGTACAGGCAGGTAATTGGGTTAAGTGTATATGAATATTTTGAGCAGCGTTTTGGTTACTTTGCCCGGTTTTACGGGTCCGTCGGTTTTGTATTGAATATTTTTACCGGGATGTCAACAACCCTGTTCCTGTTAGCGCTGGCTGTTTCTGAGATGACCAATATCTCCACTTTTCTCATCCTTTGGATTATTGGCATAACCTTCGTTCTTATTACCCTTAAAGGGGGCATGGAGGGGGTTATCTGGTTGGACGTTGTGCAGGGCTTTTTATTGGTAATCGGTGGAATAGTTTGTCTTTTTATTCTTGTTTCAAGTATAGATGGAGGCTTTTCAACAATCTGGAAAATAGCAGAGGCCAATCACAAAACGGGATTTGGCCCATATGATTTTGATTTTACAAAGCTAACTTTTATCGTAATAGCCCTGAATGGTATATTTTACGCGATCCAAAAATACGCCACTGATCAAACCATTGTTCAACGATACCTGACCGCTAAGACGGATAAATCCGCGATCAGGGCAACTTTAATGGGCGCCCTGCTTACTGTTCCTGTTTGGATGCTGTTCATGTTTATCGGAACCGTGTTATTTGTATTTTATCAGATACATGAGGACGTCTTGCCGGCGAATATCCGTCCCGACAGAGTGTTTCCTCATTTTATTATGAATGAATTACCGGTTGGCATTGTCGGTTTGGTTATTGCCGCGTTACTAGCCGCCGCCATTTCAACCGTTGTATCGGGGCTTAATTCTTTAGTTGCTGTAGTTGTCTCAGACTTCTATAAACGCTGGCGACCGGCGCGTTCCGATAGGCATTACCTCAAGACCAGTAAGTTTTTAGTAGTAGTAGCCGGATTTATCGCCATACTTACCAGTTCTTTATATCTGTTGACCGGAGGTACCAGCATATTGGGGGTTGTATTTATTCTGTATGCTATTTTTTCCGGTGGGATTGCGGGCATATTTCTGCTTGGATTTTTTGTTCCCCGGGCGAATAAACAAGGGCTATGGATTGCCGTTATTACGTGTATTGTATTTACCGGATATGCCGTCTTAACTTCTACTAAAGTGGGGCCTGAAAATGATCAACGACTTATTTTAGATTTAGGCGGTTTAAACTTCGAACAAAATAAGCTTATGCTGGGCGTGTATACGCATTTAATTATAGTGGCGGTCGGATGGCTAACAAGTGGTCTTTTTCCCAAAAAAGAAGTAGATAAGCGTCTTCTTTATCAAGGCTGGAAAGAAGCGAAAGCGTCAACCCGAAAGGCTGGTCGTAAAACAATGGCGGAAGCGGGCGAATTACAGAATTGAACATTATTTAATCCGCCGGTATCTGAGGCGGTAAGACATTACTGTTCTTTACCTTTGAAACCCAGGTTGACCGCGATCTTGTTTGCTGTTTTCAGTGTTTCTTCCAGTATTTCCGTATGCATGATATTTTCGTCCAGCTGCAGGGAAAGAACGGAAACGGTTAAAGAAGCTATGGCTTCATCGTTATTCCGGATGGGTACCGATACATCTGTCACCCCCATGGCCTGCTCACTGGCAGATATATAATAACCGTTTTCCCGGATTTTTTTTAACATTTTAAGGTAGCTTCGTTTTTCTTTTTCCGTATAGTTTGAAAAGGATTTGTTTCGATTGAGGATTTCCATTTGTTCTCTTTCATTCATGAAAGCGAGTAGGACCTTTCCGGAAGCCGTTTCGATGAGGGAAAAAACGCTTCCTTCTTCAATGGATAAAGCAATAGCGCCGGGACTGCGGGATTGAGAAACGATAATAAGTTTACCACGATACAAAACGGATAGATGGCAAGATTGCCTTGTGGTTTCCGACAGGTCATCCATTGGATAACGTGCTCCCCTGTGAAGTTCATCGATGGGAGAGTGCCGGTGAGACAAACTGTAAAGTTTCAGGGATAACCGGTACTTACCGGATACTTCATCGCGGAGTAAATATCCTCTTTGCTCGAGATTTATGAGCATCCGGTAGATTTCATTTGGGCTCTTGTTAATGCCGGTGGCTATTTCTGATTGGGACAAAGCCTTGGCCTTAAGCGAAATATACTCCAGTATGTCTAAACCTTTCTCCAAGGCAGGCGCCCGGTATTTGGATTCTCCCGGTACGGTGTTGTTGTTATTTTTCATAGTTTATTTTAAACTCTAAAGGTAGTGATATTATAATTTTTTTTACACAAAGGTAAATTAATTTTTTATTTGTAAATTTTGTATTTATATTTGAACTTCAATTACATCCGTCATTATTTAAAAAATACTTAATGGGAAAGACCGTTTTAAAGGGGATCACGTGGGATCACAGTAGAGGTTACTCGCCCATGGTTGCTACCGCACAACGATTTTGTGAATTGTATCCGGATGTTGAGATTACCTGGCAAAAGCGGACTCTACAAAGTTTCGCGGATGAGTCTATTGCGGCCCTCGCTCAACGATTTGACCTATTGGTTATCGACCACCCCTGGGTGGGGTTTGCTGCCGCCGGTAAAACGCTCCTTCCGCTTAACCTGTACCTTAATGATAATATTATACAAGAACTAAGAAAATATAATGTAGGAAAGTCGCTGGAAAGCTATTACTATGATGGCGTTCACTGGGCCCTACCTATAGATGCCGCGGCGCCTGTAGCCTCTTATCGGGCAGATCTGTTGAACAATAGTGGGCTGTCTCTTCCAAAGACATACGAAGATTTGTTGGAGCTGGCCGGTAAAGGAGTTGTAGCGATGCCGGCGATACCTATTGATTCGCTCATGCATTTTTATATGTTTTGTTGTTCCCTGGGTGAGGACCCCTTTTGTTCCCGAAACGAAGTGGTACGCCCCGAGTTGGGAAAGGAAGCATTGAAATTGTTAAAAAGGTTGATAGATACATTGGATAAACGATGTTTTGAGTGGAATCCGTTCAAGGTATATGAAAGGATGTCGAATACCGATGAATTTATTTATTGTCCGTTTGCCTATGGCTACGCTAATTACGCCAGGGATGGCTACGCAAAAAAAAAGCTCTGTTTCACTGATCTGACCATGCTGAAGGACGGGGTGAGGTTCAAATCCACGCTCGGCGGTACGGGTATAGCTATTTCAGCAAATACCAAGGCGGTAGAGGAAGCGGTGAAATATGTGGAATATGTGGCTTCCTCGGAATGCCAGCAGACCCTTTATTTTGCTGCGGGAGGGCAGCCGGCCCACTATACAGCCTGGCGTAGTTCGGATGTTAATTCATGGTCTGGTAATTTTTTTGTCGATACTATTTCCACATTGACATCTGCCTATTTACGCCCCCGGTATAACGGATACCTTGATTTTCAGGATAAAGGAGGGGATGTCGTACAAACTTATCTCAAATATGGAGGAGAGGAGCGTAAAGTATTGGAAAAATTGAATGAACTTTATTTGAATACACTATAATGAAGCCGCTAGAAAATATAATTGTTTTAGAATTCTGCCAGTTTTTAGCCGGACCTTCTGCCGGCCTGCGGTTAGCAGATTTAGGCGCCAGAGTGATTAAGGTAGAAAGACCGGATACGGGGGACAATTGTCGGAAATTGGCTATCAAGGATTTGTACGAAGACGATGACAGCCTTCTGTTTCACACCATAAACAGGAACAAAGAATCCTATTCGGCCAATTTAAAGTCTCCGGCCGACATCAAAAAAGTTAAAAAGCTGATTGAAAAAGCAGATATCCTAACGCATAATTTCAGGCCCGGGGTCATGGAAAAGTTAGGACTTGACTACGAAACAGTAAAAGAGATTAACCCCAAGATCGTCTATGCGGTCATTACGGGGTATGGCAATAAAGGTCCTTGGAGGACGAAACCCGGACAAGATTTGTTAATTCAGTCCCTTTCCGGGTTAACCTGGCTGACGGGTGACAGGGGAGATCCGCCTATTCCTTTTGGCCTTTCCATCGCCGACTTAATGAGCGGTACGCACTTGGCGCAGGGCATATTGGCTGCATTGATTAATAGAAATAAACGAAACACTGGTGCATTGATCGAAGTAAATCTGCTGGCTTCCTTAATTGACTTTCAATTTGAAGTAATAACAACTTATCTAAATGATGGCGGTCAGGATCCGGTAAGAATGTTAAAAAGTAATGCCCACGCCTATCTGAGTGCGCCCTACGGTGTTTACGAAACTAAGGACGGGTATATCGCAATAGCTATGGAAAAAGTCGATTTTTTGGGTGCTCTGATCGATTGTACGGAAATAATAAAATATAAAGATTCCAGAGAGTGGTTTGCGCATAGGGATGAAATTATCGCTTCCCTTAGTAAAACCCTCAGGCAGAAAAATACAAGGGAATGGCTCCGGATTCTGGAGCCCGCCAATATATGGTGTTCTAGTGTATATGACTATGAAAAATTGATAGATTCCGAAGCCTATAAAATATTACAAATGGAACAAGATATCCAACTGGAATCCGGAAGATCAGTGAAAACGACTCGTTGTCCTATTCGTATTGATGGCGCGCGTTTGTTTGCCAAAAAGCGGGCGCCGGTATTGGGCGCTCATACCGATTCTATTGACAAGGAATTTGATTTGCTTTCTATCTAGCTATCATCAATTTATTAAATCCTATTTTTTATATTTACAACGATGAGTAAGCCTTTAGAAGATGTTTTAATTATAGATTTTAGTCAATTCTTATCCGGACCGTCTGCGAGTTTGAGGTTGGCGGACCTGGGCGCCAGGGTAATAAAGATTGAACGCCCGGGGTCCGGAGATATCTCCCGGAAGATGTATATCTCCAACGTAATAATGAATGGTGATTCTTCGATATTTCATGCCATTAACAGAAATAAGGAAAGTTTGACAGCCGATCTGAAAAATCAAGACGACGTAGCGTATATAAAGGAGTTAATTAAGAAAGCCGACGTAGTAATACATAATTTTCGACCGGGTGTTATGGACAGGTTGGGTTTGGATTACCAGACGGTGAAAAAACTAAAGCCAGATATTATTTATGGCGAAATCAGTGGCTATGGGACGGAAGGGCCCTGGAGGGCTAAGCCTGGCCAGGACCTGCTTTTGCAGGCTATTTCAGGTTTGTGTACCTTAAGTGGAAATGGGGACCGGGGACCGGTTCCGATGGGGATCTCGGTGGTTGATATAACGGTGGGAGCGCATTTAGTCCAGGGTGTCTTGGCTTGTCTTTTCCGAAAAGGAATTACGGGAGAAGGGGGCAGAGTAGAGGTGAATATGCTTGAATCTGCTTGTGATCTTCAATTTGAATCGCTGACCTCCTTTTATAATGATGGTGGTCAGCCGGTGCAAAGAAGTTTGAATAACAATGCAAATGCTTATCTTGGGGCACCGTATGGCATATATAAAACGAAAGACGGTTATTTGGCGTTGGCGATGACGCCTATTTCTACATTGGCTAAGATGATCGATTGCGAAGCATTGAGTAACTATCCACCGGAGACCTGGTTTGAAAAACGAGAGGAGATTAAATCGATCTTGGCCGGTCATCTTGAAACCAAAAAAACTAATTACTGGCTTTCTATTCTTGAGCCTGGCGATATTTGGTGTGCCGAAGTGTTTTCCTGGGAGCAATTGATGCGGCACGAAGGATTTCGCGTGTTGGATATGATTCAAACCGCGATAATGAAAGATGGGTATGCCTTTAAAACTACGCGTTGTCCCATAGAAATTGATCGTCAAATTTTATTTGCCAAAAAAGGTACGCCGAAGTTGGGAGAAGACACCAAACGCATTATTGAACAAATGATTAAGTCTAAGGAAGTAAATGCAGGACAGAGCTAAATATTTAAGAATCGCGGTTAGAAAGTTTAGTCCGTTTGAATCAGCAATACAAAAGCAATGGGAGGCTTATTGTAAAGAAACGCATTGTGAAATGCGGTTGGAGGCAGTTCCGATGGACTTACCGGAACTTCATCAAAGCACGTTAAAGAACAGCGGATTAAAGAATGGAGAATGGGATATTGCTCACTTGAGTAGTGACTGGATAAAGGAAGCTTATAATTCCTCTGCTGTCGAGGACTTTATACCTTTTATTAGGGAAAAAAACTATTTTACAGATTGGCCTAATGCGTTAATTGAAGCGCAGAAAATTGACCACAAAGTTCTTGGGATACCTTTTCATGACGGGCCGGAATGTCTGATTTATAGGACTGATTTATTTGAAGACCGTGAAAATAAAAATCGATATTGGAATCAATATAAAAGCGAGCTGGCCCCGCCAGCGTCGTGGGAGGAGTTTATAAACACAGCCACATTTTTTTATCAACCCGAAAGGAACCTTTATGGCTCCGTATTTGCGGCTTATCCGGACCGGCATAATGCGGTATTTGACTTTTGCCTTCAGGTATGGACGAGAGGAGGCGTGCTGACGGACAAAGCGGGTAGACTGCAGATTGATTCACCGGCAGCAGCGGAAGGACTGAATTTTATCAGGCAAATATTTAGGAAGGAAAATTGCCTTCACCCGCAATCCGCAGACATTGAGTCGGTCGGAGCAGGCGAGCTTTTTGCAAAAGGCGAAATTGCCATGATGATCAATTGGTTTGGGTTTGCTTCTGTATGTGAATTTGCTGAAACGTCTAATGTAAAAGGCAAATTGAATGTGGCACCGATTCCTTTTGGGAAAGGCGGGGAGTCTGTTTCTTTGAACTCCTATTGGATGTATTCGGTTGGTTCCGGTAGCCAAAATAAAAAGGTAGCCGTTGATTTTGTGAAATTTGCAACCAATAGGGATAATGATAAATTACTCACCCTGGAAGGGGGGATTGGATGTAGGCACTCCACTTGTCACAGTACCGCTATCAATGATATTGTACCTTATTATTATAAATTAGAACGGTTGCATACGCATGCAAAGACGCTCCCTTCCGTATCCTATTGGCCGGATGTGGCTGCCGTCATTGATAATGTCATGCAAAAAGCTATTCATAGTTCGGAGAATATTCCTGACATATTAAAAGCCGGGCAGAGAATCATTCATAAAATTATCGTAGCTGATGGAAATTAACTATAAACCGTTGTATCCTGAATCCCCATTACCTATTGTGGTTATAGGGGCTGGCGGAATTGTAAGAGACGCACATTTGCCAGCTTATAAAAAAGCCGGATTTACGGTCTGGGGAATAGTGAACCGTACGAAGGCGAAAGCTGAGGCTTTAGCTGCCTCTTTTGATATAGCAAATGTTTTTGACAGCGTTTCCGATGCGATTAAGCAAGCGCCTGAAAACGCGGTATATGATATTGCGCTCATGCCAGCTCAATATAAGGAAGTGTTGGAAAAGCTACCGGGCGGCGCTCCGGTATTGATCCAGAAGCCGATGGGGGATAATTTGAAGGAAGCAAGAGAACTGTTGCATATCTGTGAGAGAAAGGCGTTAAAAGCAGCAATTAATTGCCAGCTCCGATTTGCCCCATACGTTAGTGCTGCTCGAGATATTATTGAGAAGGGTCTGATCGGAGATGTTTATGACATGGAAGTGAGGGTGACCACGTATACGCCATGGGAGATATTTCCTTTAGTAGCGGTGCATGAACGATTGGAGATACTATACCATAGCATTCATTATATCGATCTAATCCGTTCTTTTTTGGGAAATCCCAAAAATGTTCTGGCAAGTTCTTTTAAGCATCCACAAAAAAGTTTTTCCTCTACCAGAACCACGATGATATTGAATTATGGAAAAACGAAGCGAGCAGTAATCAATACAAATCACGATCATAATTTTGGTCCAGAGCATCAGGAGAGTTTTATAAAATGGGAAGGGACAAAAGGTGCTATAAAAGCCCGAATGGGGCTTCTTCTCGATTATCCCAAAGGGCTCCCTGATAAGTTTGAATATTGTATCCTGAAAGAAGACGTAAAGCCCCGGTGGAAAAATGTAAACATTGAAGGTACCTGGTTTCCAGATGCTTTTATTGGTACTATGGCCAGCCTCATGCGGTATGCAGAAGGTAGTTCTACTAGGCTGCTGACAGGAGTGCAAGACGTATTACATACGATGGAGGTCGTTGAGAGCGCATATAAGAGCGATGATAGGGGTGGAATACGCCCAATTGAAACAGAATAATTTATTTGTTATGCAAACAAAAGTCAGATATTTCGAAGATTATATTCTTAATGAGGAACGGATAACCATTGGCAGAACGATAACAGAAACCGATATCGTATTGCATGCGGGGCAAACAGGTGATTTTTTCCCACATCATATGGATGCAGAGTGGTGCAAAACACAGCCTTTTAAACAAAGAATTGCACACGGAACACTGATCTTCAGCGTAGTAATCGGGCAAACAGCGACGGAAATAAATCCCAAGGCTTTTTCAAAAGGATATGACCGGATTCGCTTCATAAAACCGGTGTTTATTGGAGATACTTTGCATACCAAGGTGACTATATCTGAAATTTCAAAAGATAAAAAACCGGGATATGGAAAAATAGTTGAACATGTGGAAGCATTTAACCAAAGCGACGTGCTGGTTATGGTTTGCGACCATATTTTATTAGCAGAGATTAAAAATAAAAGATAATGCTCCCTAGCCCGATTGAAGGAGTAGGTCTGCATGCTGTGGGCGCTACTTCTGCTTCTACTTGTTATCTGCCTTTTCACAAGACAAAAAGATGGTCCTGGACATCGTATTGGTTGGTACAGGCATTGTTTGCCTGGATAATAGCCCCACTGACAATTGCTGTAATCACGGTTCCTGACTTCTTTGAAATTATTAGTCTAGCCCCTTCAAATGTACTAATAATTACATTTTTGTTGGGAGCCTGTTATGGCTTTGGAGGATTATCCTTTGGTTTTGCGACAAGGTATATCGGATACTCTTTGACTTATACCATTTCCATTGGAATATCAGCAATATTAGGTACAGTATTTCCTTTATTATTAGAAGGAAGCCTGGTTGATTACTTTAGCCAACCGGGAAGTGAAGTAATATTGGTAGGAATGTTTGTGGCTTTAGCAGGAGTGAGCCTGTGTGGATGGGCCGGATTTAGGAAGGAAAAGGAAATTGAAGATACTCTCCACTTTAATATGCGGGTAGGCTTGGCACTCACTATAATTGCAGGGATATTGTCCGGGGTGTTTAATATTGCTTTGGAATACGGACAGCCTATCGCCGATATTGCCGCCCAAAAAGGCGCGGGGATATTTGAGGGAAATGCTAAGCTTATTGTCGCAACCGCAGGCTGTTTTGTCGTGAACTTTATTTGGTTTATTATCCTGGGAATAAAACAAAATAATCTTAAAGAATTAGCCGGTAAATCAAAAGGCGTACGCTTAGACTTTTTTGTTTTGATTAAAAACTTCCTGTGGTCGGCATTTGGGGGTATTCTCTGGTGCATGCAATTCTTTTTTTACGGGCTGGGACACGTTAAAATGGGTACTTATCAGTTTTCCAGTTGGGTAATCCACATGACAATGCTTATATTCTTCAGTTTTGTAGTGGGAATGATTATGAAGGAATGGAAAAACAGCTCCAGAAGAACATATTTTACGTTGATCATCGCCTTGGTTGTTTTATGTAGTTCCTTTTTTATTATGACCTATGGCAGCATGTTGGGAACTAGATAACTAAAATATAAGCGAGATGCCTGATGGTATGTTTAAGGTGCACGCTTTATATGGGTGATTTCGGGAGTGAAAAGCAACTGTCATAGCTTCAGCAGGGGATGTTCAATTTTTACTACAGCACGTTTTTGTTTAATAGATGTAAGGATATGTTAAGATATTGGAATGCTCGCATTCGAATTGCTTGTATGTTTGAACAGTATTAATATGGATCTATATTATTTTTTGGAAACACCGTTGAAGATTAAACGGTATTTGTAGAACGTTGGTCTGCGGGTATAAGAAATATACCTGGATGAGTTATCTAACAGGAACCGCTTTCGGTGTGATAATCATCTGTTTATTTTGGCTATGGATGGTGATCTCCAAAGACGCTTTAGCTCTTGATTGAAAATAAATTTTTATATATTAATAAACAAATTTTACAATGGTTCGAGAAACGATTACTACTCTCAAAACTGACCGAATTCTGGGCGTGCTCCTTTCGATAATTGGTGTGCTGTTATTTCAAGTTGATGCAAATGCCTTTGTTGAAGATTCTATTCCCATTCCGACTGTCGATGAAGTGGGAGCCAAAAGGCTACCGGACACAATTGCGCCAATAGAAACACCGTTTAAGATGCCTGAATTTGATAAACCCGGATTCCCTCCATTGACAATAAATATTATTGATAAAGGCGCGAGGTCGGGCAAGCCCGCGACTAATGCCGTGCAGAAAGCTATTGATGAAGTGAATAAGAAAGGTGGAGGAACGGTTATTGTCCCTTCCGGGTCATGGCGACTGGGGCGTATTGTGTTAAAGAGCAACGTTAATTTACATATTGAGGAAGGAGCTGAACTGCGTTTTAGTAATGAAGTGGGGGACTATCTACCTGTTGTATTCACCCGGAGTGCCGGAGTGGAAGGAATGTCCCTTGGAGGATGCATTTATGCCAACGGACAGGAAAATATTGCCATTACGGGCAAAGGAAAATTGGTAGGCCCTGGCCCAGATGGAAAATTGAGAAGTCTTTCTGTTGCGTATGGGCATATTGAAGAAGTCGTTCCAATAGACAAGCCTGCTACCGAACGGATATTTGACGGTCAGGAAGGGCGGAAGATTTATTTACCCCCTATTATATCTACGATTAATTGCAAAAACGTTTATATTGAAGGAGTATCATTGGAAAATTCTTCCTTTTGGAATCTTGTGCCTATTTATTGTGACGGCGTTATTATTCGTGGCGTCACTATAAATTCAGTTGGAATACCCAGTGGAGATGGTATTGATATTTCTTCCAGTAAAAATGTGCTCATTGAATATTGTACCATTAGCAGCGGGGATGATTGTTTTACGCTGAAATCTGGGAGAGGAGTCGATGGCCTTAGGGTAAATAAGCCAACCAAGAATGTAGTCATTCGATATTGCTTGGCTAAAGAAGGCATGGGAGGTGTTACAACCGGTAGTGAAACAGCCGGAATGATTATGAATGTGTATGCTCATGATTGTGTATTTGATGGTACAATGAGAGGTGTTCGTCTAAAAACGCGCCGCCCGCGGGGCGGAGGTGGAATGAACCTTTATTATACTAGGCTTCGCATGAACCTGATAAAAGAAGCGATTGCTGTCGATATGTTGGGTAGCAGTATGTATGTAGGGAAGCTGGCTTCAAGGTTACCAGGGCGGAAGACCGATAACCTTACCCCCGCCTACAGCAATGTTTTTATCCATAATATTATTGTAGAGGGTGCGAGGGAATTTGTTCGGATTATGGGTATACCAGAGTCCCCTTTAAATAATATGCGTATCGAAAAGGCGACGGTCAAAAGCAGAAAATTGCTGGTTATTCATGATGCGACCAATCTTACATTAAAAGATATCGATGTAAACAGTGGTACCAATAAGGTTGATCTGCTGAATGCGCGGAATGTGTTGTTCAATAATGTCCATTTTACTACGCCTGAAGATAAGCTGGAAACGGAAATAGGAGGGGCTTTAACCGGGAATATACGGTTTATTGATTGCAAAATCTCAGAAGTTCCAGAAAAATAAAGCCAAAAATCGGGGTAAGCGGTTATGTACTAGAAGTTGAATATGTTTTTAGTTTATTGGTACCGTGCTGCCGGACGCTGTTTTTTGTATTTGTATATGAGAGGAGTCGGATTGGAATTTACCGAATGACTCGTTATTATCAGGCGAGTCTTTGCTCCCGGCGGGTCACTTTTAATCTTTGAACGGTTCACAAACGCTATATCTCTGAGCGCTGACCGGGATGGATATTGATGGGCCGACTGTCGTAGATATTCGGACTTTTAACAGGACTAGGGGTTAAAAAGATATGATTTTATAGGGCCGCAATTACCCTTTTTTTACCGCCAAGTGACTGAGGGCGGGATCATTCATCACTCTCGCCATTTCGGATTGTACAATATCTTGCACATCCTGCTTTATCTTTAAATAGTTCCGATGCACCATTTCCGCGTTCAGGTTACGGATGGTTTCAATATCCTGATATGCCTTCTCTTCTTTATTCAGCGCCTTATGGTTATTGAGTATTTTACAATGGAAGGCTTTTAGGTCTATTTTACGCTCTGGCACATCGGCTACCATTCCTACAAATTCACCGGAGCTAAGTGCAGCTATTTTAGAAGGCGGAATAGCTGACTCCAGCTGTCTGGAACGACTAATAGAGGTATCCCCACTATTGATAGCGTAGCTTTCCCGGTCTTGCATTATTTTTCCAAAACGCTCGGAAAGTTGCTTTGCAGTGTCGCCGGTAACCTGTCCGGCGATGATATTACCGGTGATATTCATGATCACGTCAGCCTGCTCTTTGCCATAATCCTTGCGTAACTGGCTATTATCCTGAATGGCTAAGCAGGTAGCTACTTTATTGCTCCTGGCGGTAGCGATCAGGCTGTCAATATTATTCAGATAAACGGTTGGGAATTCATCAAAAATCAAACTACTTTTCTGCTGTCCTTTTTGATTCACCAACTTGATCAGACGATTGATAAAAAGAGATAAAACGGCTCCGTATATCTGTATTTTTCTCGGGTTGTTACCCATGCATACAATCTTTGGCTCCTCTGGGTTGTTAATATCCAAAGTGAAGTCGTTGCCGGAAAGCACATAATAGAGCTGCGGAGAGGAAAGCCTTGCCAGGGTGACCTTTGCAGCGGCAATTTGTCCTTCCAGTTGTTCCGCGACATCATTCAGATAGGCATTTACAAAAGGGTTGATCAGCACTTCAATTTCTTTTTCTGTCCTAAGTATGGTAAAAAGCTCGTTATAGTCAACCTGCATCAGTTCGATTACGTGTGGTAGGGTGCAATATATGCCTGCTCTATGTTTACGCAAATACCAGATGATCGCGGTCAACAAATTTATAGGCGATTCGACGAAAAAGTCTCCCTGCCGGCGGATCCATTGCCTGTTTAATCCCATCAGGATGGTGCGGGCGGATTCCGCAGCATCAGTGATATCCGTCATAGCTGAAGGGTACAAGGGATTACATCGATGACTGCGGTTTAAGTCATCAAAATTGATGATGTAAAATGCCGGAGGCTTTGGATATTGATGTCGGTATTTCAACCAGGTATTATAGGTGATTCGGGAAAGGTCATCGAACTTAAAATCGTATACGAACATGGTAAAGCCCTTTTTAATATGCTGGGTAATCACATGGCGTATGATAAAGTAGGATTTACCTGATCCCGGTGTCCCCAAAACCATTAGTGCCCGAAACGGATTAATGATATTAATCCAGCTCCTGCGAAGCTTTTTCTTCAACCGGTACTGGGCTGGCAGATTGATGGAGTATTCATTTTCTAAAAGCCGTTCTTCCTGCGGAAAAGTTTCATTTTCCCGGTTAAAGACATCGCTACTATCAAGTCGCTTTTTGATGATTCGTGATAGCAG